>NZ_JRAO01000027.1 GCF_000768875.1 Porphyromonas sp. COT-239 OH1446
AAGATACGAAAACTTGCAGATTTGGCAAAGGATTTAACCGTTTATATCACTGAATAACAAACGATAAACGACTATTTAAGGGACGACTATTTAAGGGACGACTCGGTAACGTATGCCCTAAGCAGCAAAATGCCTGCTATCCATCCCTATCGGGATGTGAATAGCAGGCACGATCTGCAGATAGATGTCCCTTCTATGGGCCGCCAAACCTGAGGGGGCTGTGCACAGCCCAAACAGGGCACAGAGGATAGCCTCTCGGCGGGAGAGCCTATTACTTGCTGAACTTCTTCAGATTGTCGAAGCCCTCCCCATAGACCCCTCGCACGACCCCATGGGAGACAAAGGCTTTAGGGTCGATCTCCTCGATGATGCGAGAGATCCCAACGGACTGACTCTTGCGCACCACGACGAGCAGCACCTTGGCAGGCTGACCTGTATAGCCACCCGTTGCCTCAAGGATCGTACAACCACGCCTAAGACGCTGCACAATGGCATCGTTGATCTCCTGATACCTATTGCTGAAGATCATAAACTGAACCGACTGACGATTGCTATTGATATACCAGTCGAGTGTCATCGAGACGAGGACGACCTGGATGAAGGAGTAGATCACTTTCTCAAAAGCTTCAGCAGGCTGCATCTTATTGACTGCCAGGTAGACATTGACAAAGTACGAAGCCAGTACGATCGTCCCATCGACGATCATGAAGATACGCCCAAAGGAGAGGTTCTTGTACTTACTAATAATCGCCACTACGATATCCGTCCCCCCCGTACTACCATTGACCGAGAAGACAAGCCCAAGACCTAGCCCGATCATTAATGAACCGAGGATCAAGGCCACTAGAGGATCATTGCCCAAGATCATGAGACGAAAGAGCTCTTCCTTGCTTTGGTCAGGCACGGCCATGTGCGTGAAAAAGGAGATACTAAAGCCTAAGAAAGTAATCCCGATAAGAGTCTTGATGAGGAAATTCTTATCTAGGAAAAAGAATGCCAGCACAAAAAGACCTACGTTGATGATATTGTAGGGGATATCGATCCCCTTCCCCGTTGTGAGCATGATGAGGTTACAGAAGCCCGACAACCCACCCGTAGTGATACGCTGAGGAAAGATGAAGAAGCTAAAACCAATCATGTAAACCAAGATACCCAAGCCTACGACGAGCATATCCTTCCAAAAATAGCGAGAGACAATCTGCTGACGAAGCTCACTGCCGAGCTCGACAAACTTATCAGCTGTCAGACGAAAGAAATTGACCTTCTGAGACATAGTCAAAGACGAATAGTTTGTTGTGTGAATGTAGGTTATAAGACGATATTAACGATACGACGGGGGACGACAATCACCTTCTTAGGGGTCTTGCCCTCCAACCAGCGAGCAGCTTCGCTCGAGGAGAGCACAGCCGCTTCGACTTCCCCAGGAGTAAGTGAGGCCGAGAGCTCCAGCGTGAAACGCATCTTACCATTGAAGCTCACTGGATAGGTAAAACTATCCTCGACGAGGTAACTCTCCTCATATTCAGGCCAACGAGCCAAGATGACAGAGCCTTCACTTCCTGTAGCATGCCACAGCTCCTCAGCAATATGAGGGGCGAATGGGCTTAGCAGCACTAAAAGTGGGCGTAGCACCTCGAGCGAGTGGGTTTTGAGACCTTGAAGCTCATTGACACAGATCATAAAGGCAGAGACGGCCGTGTTGAAAGAGAACTGTTCGATATCATGCCCCACCTTCTTGATGAGCTTATGCAGCGCCTTGAGCTCTTGACGGCTGGCAGGTGCTTCAGAGGCACGTAGCTGCTCGCCCTCCCAGTAGAGCCCCCAGAGTTTCTTGAGGAAGCGATGCACCCCGTCGATACCGTTCGTATCCCAGGGCTTACTCTGCTCAAGCGGCCCGAGAAACATCTCGTACAGGCGCAGCGTATCGGCCCCGTAACGCTCGATGATGGTGTCGGGATTGACGACGTTGTGGAAGGACTTACTCATCTTCTCCACAGCCCAGCCGCAGAGATATTGACCCTCCTCAAGAATGAACTCCGCCGAAGCAAAATCGGGCTGCCAAGCACGGAAGGCCTCTAGATCCAGCCTATCGTTGTGCACGATATTGACATCGACGTGGATCTCGGTCGTCTCGTATTCATCCTTCAGCCCTACCGAGACAAAGGTATTGGTGTTCTTGATGCGATAGACGAAGTTGCTTCTTCCCTGGATCATCCCCTGATTGACCAACTTACCAAAAGGCTCGTCGCAACAGGCGACACCTAAGTCATAGAGGAATTTATTCCAGAAACGACTATAGATCAGATGCCCTGTGGCATGCTCTGTCCCCCCAACGTAGAGGTCTACCTGTCGCCAATAAGCATTAGCCTCTGCTCCCACTAGAGCCTGGTCATTGTGAGGATCCATATAGCGCAGATAATAGGCACTGCTGCCCGCAAAGCCAGGCATTGTGCTCAGCTCATAGGGATAGCCCTCTACGGTGTGCCATCCCTCGGCTCTGCCTAGAGGAGGCTCTCCGCTCTCGGTAGGCAGATACTTGTCAATCTCAGGGAGACAGAGAGGCAGCTGGCCCTCATCTAGAGGATAGGGGATACCATCTTTGTAATAGATAGGGAAGGGTTCTCCCCAGTATCGTTGACGGCTGAAGATAGCATCACGCAGGCGATAATTCACCTTCGTGCGACCGAGGCCCTCAGCCTCGATATAGGCTTTGATCTCGTTCGCAGCCTCCTGGACGCTGAGACCATCCAGGAGAGGAGAGTGGATGAGCTGCCCAGCCTTGCTGTCTAGACTATCGCTCCAGGATGCAGGGTCAGAGGGCTCGCTACCCTTGGGGACAACCACCTGCACAATGGGCAGAGAGAAGTGTCGGGCGAAAGCAAAGTCTCGGCTGTCATGCGCTGGGACAGCCATAATAGCCCCAGTGCCGTAGCCTGCGAGGACGTAGTCGCTGATCCATACAGGGATTCGATCCTGAGTAATTGGATTGATGGCATACGAGCCACTAAAGACACCACTAACACGACGCTCGGCAATGCGCTCACGCTCGGTCTTGCGTTTGGTGGCCTCGAGGTATTCGGCGACCTTGGACTCCTGCTCAGGGGTAACCAAAGTTGCAACGTATTCGCTCTCGGGGGCTAGTACCATGAAGCTCACACCATAGATCGTATCGGGACGGGTAGTGAAGACAGTGATATAAGGAAGGCCTTCTATCCCCTCGATGGGGAAGCGGATCTCAGCTCCCTCACTACGCCCGATCCAGTTGCGCTGCGTTTCTTTCAGAGCTTCACTCCATTCGAGGCTATCAAGAGAGGCCAAGAGACGCTCAGCATAGGCACTCACTCTCAAGCACCATTGACGCATCAGACGCTGCTCTACGGGGTGGCCGCCTCGTATGCTCAGCCCTTCGCTCACCTCATCATTGGCAAGGACCGTCCCAAGGGCAGGACACCAATTGACCATGCTGTCGCCGAGATAAGCGAGGCGATAGTTCATCAGAGTCTCTTCCTGCTGTGCATGGCTCATTCCTCGCCAAGTCTCGGCACTCAGGTGTAGCTCTTCTCCCGAGGCTGCGTTGAGGCCCTCAGTCCCCCGAGTCTCGAGATGGAGGATGAGGTCCTCGATGGGGCGAGCCTGAGCAGCCGTTCGGTCGTAATAAGAACCGAAGAGGCGCAGGAAGACCCACTGTGTCCACTTATAATATTCAGGGTCGGAAGTCTTAAACTCTCGAGACCAGTCATAGGAGAAGCCGATCTTGTCCAGCTGCTCTCGATAGCGATTGGTATTGATCCGAGTGGTCTCGGCAGGGTGCTGCCCTGTCTGTATGGCATACTGCTCGGCAGGCAACCCGAAGGCATCATAGCCCATAGGGTGCAGGACGTTGAAGCCCCTGAGACGCTTGTAGCGAGAGAAAATATCCGAGGCAATATAACCCAGCGGATGCCCCACATGCAGTCCTGCCCCCGAGGGGTAAGGGAACATATCCAGCACATAATATGGAGGCTTAGTCGAGTCTTCGGTTACGCGATAAACCTCATGCTCTCGCCAATAACTTTGCCAGCGGCCTTCGAGCTCTCTGAAGTTGTATTCCATAAATATATCGTCGATGTCTAATAATATTTCTATGAGCGAATTGAGCTACAAATGTACACACTCCTCAGCGAACACCCACATGAGCCTGGAAAATTTATCCTCCATCGAGCAATCCTCTAGAGACCTTCAGGTCGAGGCATACGCTTACGCAACCAGAGCAGGGAGAGCAAGGCGGCCAATCCCTTGAGCATCGAGGAGAGGCTGATGGCCCACCAAACACCCTCGAGCCCCCAGCCCCAGGACAGGAAGAGCAGAACGAGAGGGATGCGCAAATAGTTGCCCGCAATGCTGATGACAGCAGGTAGACTAGAGCGTCCCATACCATAAAAGAGCCCTTGAGTCGTGATCTCAGCCATCATGAAAATCTGTGAATAACCACTGATACGCAGATAAATCCCTCCCGAATAATAAGCCTCGGGCTCGGGAACAATGAGAGAAAAGAAAGCCTCGCCCCAGAAGATGAAGAACAAGCCTCCCAAAAGCCCTAGAGTAAGTGTAAAGCCTAGAGCCCGACGGTAGGCTTGCCACACACGTTCGAGGCGACCTGCAGCCCAATTCTGCCCGACAATGGTGCAGAGGGCCGTCGTTATACCCTGAGAGGTATTCCAGGTCAAGGCCTCGAGCTGCCCCCCAGTGGTCAGCGTCGCCACCCCGATATGTCCACCGACACTCGAAGCCATACGCCCCATATAGATCGCTAGAGCAGCGAAGAGGACGTTGAGAGCAGCTACAGGAGTACCAATCTTGAGGATGCGCCACACCCACTGCCACCTCAGACGCACCAGCCAGGGGAAGTCGTCGAATAACCGATCTCGATAGCGCAGCTGGTAGAGGAAGATGAGCGAGACAACGACCTCGCTGATGACCGTCGCCCAAGCTGCACCAGCCACTCCCCAGCCAGCCACATGGATGAGCAGTGGGTCTAGGATCATATTGAGCAAGAGCCCTAGACCCAGCGTGCGGAAGGGGACGGAGCTGTGTCCCACGGCATTGTATAGGCCGAAGAGCATCGAGCTGAGAAACATGATCGGATACCCCAGGAGGGTAATGTACATGTAAACCAAGGCCTCGGCATGGACATCCGCCTCGACACGATAGAGATCGATCAGGTCGTTGGCGAAGAGGCCGAAGAAGAGGGCCACAACAAAGCCCAGCAGGATGGAGATCGTCGAGCAATGAGAGGCAAAGTGCCTCGCCTCGTCGCTCTTGCCCGCCCCAATGCTCTGCGAGATGGTTACCTCAGCCCCCGTCTTGGTTAGGGCCGCGATCGAGTGAGCAATCCACATGAAGACAGAGATCGTCCCCACGGCAGCCACAGACTTGCTGCTCAGCCTTCCCAGCCAAGCCATATCAGTGAAGCTGTAGGCCATGTGGATGAACGAGGTGCCCATGATCGGCAGGGCTATCGTATAGAGGTGTCGGGTAATGCTGCCGACAGTCAGATCTTTGGCTTGTCTCAAGGGTATAAGTGTTGAGCAAAGGGCCGAGGGGAGGGGGGCTATGGACGATCGTCACTGGGGCTCATCGTGCAGCTTCGGATCTTGGTCTAGACCTCTAGCCTTGCCTCCTCTATATTATGGTAGTTAAAGGGTGTCGAGGCAAAGGCCTCAGATTATCCGCACAAAGATATATCAATACTCAAGAATTCGAAAAGCATGTTTCGATAGAAACTCAGGAGAGACTCAGATAGAAGCTCCTACGAGATATAGATAGGATCACAAGTGAGACTCAGATAGGAGCTCCATCGAGGTATAAGTAGGATCGCAGGTGAGATGTAGGTAGGAACTCCATCGAGATATAGGATAGGAGCGCAGGCGAGGCTCAAATAGAACTCGAGCGAGGTCTCTCGAGACGAGCTGCTGAGGATCTCCCGAGAGCTGACAAAAAGTCTAGGGGCTGTGCCGAAACGATGGTTTCTGCACAGCCCCTAGACGTATGAACTTGGCCTTGGGGAGTCTAACACCCCACAGAGGCTATTCTTCGATACGTATCGAGCGAGAGCCTCGGGTCTTGTACACCTCCTGGTTGTGGTGGAACTTAGGGTAGCTCTTCGTGGGCATGACCTTATTCCTACGCCACAGGATGCCATCTGTACTGATGGCAAAGAGCAATGGTGTATCAAAGGTCATAAAGACATTGTCCTCTATCGTAATACCCTCGCCTCCATCTCCGTAGAAGGGACGCTTCTGAGCATCGAGATTGGGGATGATGGGAAAGATGGAAATCACAGCTTCAGTGAACTGATAGAGGCTCGTCAACACATCTATGAAGTAATTACCTCGGATCTTGAGATTCTTCGTCTGCCCTGATTCATACCAAAAGTTACAGTCCGTGCTGACAAGAATACCTGCGCCAGAGACATGGTCAAAGAGGTTATTCTCTACAATTACCTGCTGTGGCGTGTTGAAGAGCGTTCCTCGGGCACGATTGTGACGAATGGTATTGCCAACAAAGTTGACCGCTGGGGTACGAGTATAATTCTCCATCCCAATAGAGTTGTCAGGCACAACTTCCTTGGGCAAACGACGATCGAAACGGATCTCAAACTCCTTCGCTCCGAGGGTTTCGGTCGTGTCATGTGGGCGAATTCTCTTGATCTTGTAGCGACCTGGAAGCATATCGAAGGTTTTGCTTTGGATGAATTGAACCTCCTCGCCAGGCTTGGCCCACTCCATGCCCCAGGCCTGCACATGCATATAGCGGCCTACGAGCGTGTAGTCATCGAGACGCTTAGTAAGCTTGAGATAAACACCATGTACATTGATGGCATCGTCCATCATGGCTTCGAAAAGGCCATTACGTACATCGATTAATCCACTACAACCTGAGAAATGCGTCGCATCGGCTTGTGTAGTGAAGTAGCGAGGGTCGCTTGCCCCTCTGAGACGCACATCGAAGCCATCGAGTGAGATGTCGTGAGTTGCCTGTGCTAGTACCCCCATCCCCTCGGCATAATGCACGACGATGCGGTGCAGCGAGATCGAGCGGCTATCGGCTACGAAGATACCAGGGTTAGGACGCTTGTAGGTGCGCAGGGCGACGATCGTCCCAGGCACAAGGCGCTTGTCCTTCCAATGAGGAGCTAAGAGAGCTCCAGATGGCAGCACCGTGAGCTCCTTCGTCGGACAAGGGATATCGGCCGTACGGTAGAGCATCCGACGAGTATGTCCCTCGAAGGCAATACCTGCCACAGGCGTGTGATGCCAATTGTCTCCATAGGCCTCGAAAGCTCCTTGTTCGGAGCGTCTACTACGTACCCAAGGGGCTGGTTCGAAGGTTAAACCCCGATCGTCATTGGCAACAACCCGTATCTGAGCAATGTGAGGATTATCATAATCGATCGAGAGCTGGTGAAGCCGAACATTACTACAGCCTAGGATGGCCACAGGGAGCATTCTCTCGGTACAGATGAGCTCCGAGCCCATCCCCTCGAGGGTGATATTGCTTAGCCCCTCGAGTAGGAGACCGATGGGGCGAGGGCCTGTCTGGTCGTGGTTCGAGATATAAACCTGTCTCTCGTCAGCCCCTTGACTGCTGATCAGGTAGCGGCCTGGTGCTAGGACGAGGGTCAGCGTGTCTAGGCCTTGCTCTCGGCGGATCTCCTGGAGAGCCTTGGAGAGCAGAGGGGCTACGTTCGCCTTCGTGTTGGGCTCTATGCCATAGTTGATTAGATGGATTGTACGCTGACGAGCCTGGAGAGAGAAGCCTGTCGAGACGAGGACTAGGGCGGCAAGGCTCAGTCGAATAAGATGTTTCAGTCGGTTCATGGAAAGAGTGAATGTATAGAATGTGATACGTCTGCGAAAGTTATTCGGTGCTCAGGACTAGCCCCATGAATACGCAAGGCTACCTTGTGCTCGGGGGTCGGGTAACCCTTGTTTCGCTCCCAGCCGTAGAGTGGATAGCGGACGGCCATCGTCTGCATATATTCGTCTCGGTGGGTCTTGGCTAGGATCGAGGCCGCTGCAATCGCACGAAACTTCGCATCTCCCTTGACAATGCAGTGGTGCTCTAGCCCCTCGATCGGGGTGAAGCGATTGCCATCGATGAGGAGTCGCTCGGGCCTAAGGCTGAGAGCCTCAACGGCTCGGCGCATAGCCAGATGCGAGGCTTTAAGGATGTTGATCCGATCAATCTCCTCAGCCGTACACACCCCGACAGCCCAGGCCAGGGCCTCGGCCTCGATAATAGGGCGTAGCTCTCGTCGTCGATGCTCACTGAGCTGCTTCGAGTCATTGAGCCAAGGATGCTCGAAGCCCTCGGGCAGTACAACTGCTGCGGCAAAGACAGGCCCAGCGAGACAACCACGACCAGCCTCATCGCATCCGCACTCGATGCGTTCGTCCTCGATCAGTCTAGCCTGTAGCATCAGAGCATCCCGACGACACGATGGAGAGCATCGAAGAAGCGATCTACCTCTTCTCGAGTATTATACATTCCCCAAGAGGCTCGAGCGATGGCCGTATGGCCATAGCGATCGAGCAGGGGTTCGGCACAGTGATGGCCTGTGCGGATAGCGACACCCAACTGATCGAGCAATGTCCCCAGGTCAAAGGGATGGATCTCTCCGATGCCGAAGGACATGATAGCACTCTTATGCTCAGCCTGGCCCAGGATATAGCTTCCCTCGAACTCTGAGAGCAGTCGCCCACTAGCATAGCTCAGGAGCTCAGCCTCATGCTGGGCAATGGCCTCGAGGCCGATCTCTTCGACAAAATCCAAGGCTCGGGAGAGGGCATAAGTACCGATATAGTCGGGAGTCCCAGCCTCGTACTTGAAGGGTAGGACGTTGTAGGTTGTATGCTCAAAGGTTACCTTGGCGATCATCTCCCCCCCCCCCATATAGGGCGGCATGGCCTCGAGCAGCTCTCTCTTGCCGTAGAGCACACCAATACCTGTAGGGCCATAGATCTTGTGCGAGCTGAAGGCATAGAAGTCCACATCTAGCTCCTGCACATCGACCCGACTATGAGCGATGGCCTGAGCCCCATCGAGCAGTACAGGGATGCCTCGCTCATGGGCCTGGGCAATGATCTGCTTCACAGGATTTATTGTCCCAAGGACGTTGCTGGCATGGCTTATGGCGACGATCTTCGTGCGCTCGCTGAGCAGCGAGGCATAGTGGTCGAGGTCAAGCTCTCCAGACTCATTGACCCGTACCACACGCAGCTGAGCCCCCTTGCGCTGGCAGAGCATTTGCCAGGGGACAATGTTGGCGTGGTGCTCCATCGTGCTGATGACGATCTCGTCGCCAGAGCGGACAAAGGCCTCCCCGAAGCAAAAGGCTACGAGGTTAATCGCCTCAGTCGCCCCTCGGGTGAAGATGACCTCCTCATCACTGGGGGCATGAATGAAGCGGGCGACACGACGCCGAGCTCCCTCATGCAGGTCTGTTGCCCGCTGGCTGAGGTAGTGCACCCCTCGGTGCACATTCGCATTGCTTGTGCTATAGGCCTCTTGGATGGCATCGAGGACGCACTGAGGCTTCTGCGTCGTGGCTGCATTGTCTAGGTAGATGAGAGGGTGCTTGTGCACCTGGGTATGAAGGATGGGGAAAGCCCCACGGATTTGCTCTATTGGGTACATGAGTATAGTGAAGATGTTTGATGCGCCTACCAAGGCTCGAGAGGTCCAGCGACGCTCGCCCAAAGTTAGACAATCTTCGCCATAGAGCTGACCTCGACCGAGAATTGCCTCAGGGCTTCTCCCGAGGGCGAAGCCACAGATCGGCCAGCACGGGCAGGTGGTCGCTATAGCCCCCGAGGTAATGGTCGCCAGCATAGGTAGCCCGAGGGCGAAGCCTACCCAAGCGATCGGGGGCGAGGAGCTCAGGGCCAGCATAGATCCGAGCACTACCCTCTCGGTAACGCAAGCAGGAGGAGGGGGAGAGGAGGCTCTCGGAGATGATGATTTGGTCGAAGAGATACCACACTCCCGAGAAGAAGTGAGTCCCTCTAGGGCCTGCCTCGGGGGCTTGAGAGAGGAGATTATAGAGCCGAGGTCCAGTGGTCGAGAGCGAGTCCTTCAACATGAGAGGGGGCTCAAGACTAGAGCCTAACACCTCTCGAAGCTCCACCTCCCTAGCCGTAGCATTGAGGTCTCCCATGAGCACAAAATGCTGCTCCTGACCCTTCCAAGCCTGATGGAGGCTATCGCAGAGCTCCCTAGTCCTAAGGGCTGCTGCCCTGCGCCTTGAGGCTGTGGCCCTACGTCCCCCACGCCTGGAGGGCCAATGCATCGCAAAGACGTGCAAGATAGGCCCAGAGGACAAGGCGAAGGAAACCCGAAGGATATTGCGCGTCGGAGCTTCGCCTCGAGGCAAAGGGATCTCGTGCTCACTGCGCTCAAGCAAGCGAAGCAAAGGCTCTCGATAGAGCAGGGCAACGTCGATCCCTCGGGCGTCCGCCGAATGGGTCATCGTATAGCTATACCCCTGTCGCCCTAGGGCTGTGAAGGCTAGGAGATCATCGAGGCAACGCTCGCCCTCGACCTCCACGAGGCAGATGAGCCCAGGCCAATACTCCTGCGAGGCACGAGCGATCGTCTGGGCGATCTGACCGAGCTTGCGCCGATAGCGGGCGGAGGTCCACTGCTTACGGCCCTCGGGGGTGAACTCCTCGTCCCTCGTCTCAGGGTCGTCCTCTGTATCAAAAAGGTTCTCCACATTGTATGAGATGAGCCTCAGGAGGGAGAGCGAGTCCCGAACCTCAGCCCGAGCCTCGACGAGGGGGAGGAAGAGCAAGAGGAGAATCGCCTGGCGCAGCATACAACAAACCAATAAGGCGGAGGATCGCCTACCGATGACGAAGCATATCCGTCTACGATAGGCGATCTCTCGCTTGTGAAATGCTCCTAGAGCTGGGTCTCTCAGCCTAGAGGTTGGGATTTACGGTCTTCCAGTCTGCTACGGCGGGGATGATGCCCATCGAGATCACCTCGTCGCGCATGTGCACCAGGTGATCATAGCTCTTCTTCAAGGCAACCAGTTCCTCCTGAGTACCCTTGAGGTCAGAGCTGTAGTGTACCCCATCCTTGTCGATGATGGTCTCCATACCCATGACCACATTGTCCATGCCTGGCAGCTGTACCATACAGCCTGCAGGCCAGTGGAAGGGCTTGCCTCCCATAGCTGCAGCAATCATCTCGATAGAGACATACGAAGGACTCTGGAAGGAAGAGCGTCCACGCAGCTTGATGATATTTGCCCCACCTTGAGTAACACGCTTCTTGAGAGCCTCCCACTCCTCTGTGGGCAGCTTATCTGTACCGATCAATTTGCTCAAAGGCTCTCCGGAGATCGTAGCCGTACTGGCGAAGACTGCCATAGCCTCACCATGACCGCCATAGGTGCGAGCCCCTACGACCTGGCTCTGCTGCACACCGAAGTGCTTGGCCAGCTCGCTCTGTAGGCGAGTAGAATCGAGGGCCGCGAGGGTAGTGAGCTGCGAAGGCTTAAGGCCTGAGTGGATCAGCGCAACAAGACCAGTAATGTCTGCAGGGTTGAAGATGATCACCACGTGCTTGACATCGGGGCAATAGGTCTTAATGTCCTTACCGAGCTGAGCGGCGATCTCGCAATTGCCCTTGAGTAGATCCTCACGGGTCATCCCCTCCTTGCGAGGTGCACCACCAGAGGAGACGATGTACTTAGCCCCTGTCAGGGCCTCTTTGATGCAAGAGGTGAAGGTGAGGTTTAGGCCCTCGAAACCGCAATGGCGGATTTCTTCAGCCACCCCTTCGAGCCCCTGCAAGAAGGGGTCATAGAGACAGATGTTAGGGGTGAGACGCATCATGGCAGCAGTCTGTGCCATGTTAGAGCCGATCATACCGCCGGCACCGACGATTGTCAGCTTGTCTTGAGAGATAAAGCTCATAATACTATATAGGTTATTGAGTGAATGTATCCAACCTGTAGCTTCGGGCTTGATAGGGCGCGGAGCGACACACAAATATACCCTTTTTCTAGCCAAAGTGTACAGCTAGCATGGCAAAGCATGCAACGACACACTCGATCCTGGTACAAAAAGATTACTCTCGAGTCTCTAGCAATGCCCTAGGGATACAAAGATAAGGCCCATGATAGAGCGACCGTGTCCTTTAGTTGTATTTGCTAGGCCCATAACAGCTCTACAGAGACGAATAAGAACAAGAGGGGAAGAGGGGGATAAAGGAAGAGGCACAATGCGTATGCACTGCGCCTCTTGTGGTACCACCAGGATTCGAACCGGGGACACACGGATTTTCAGTCCGTTGCTCTACCAACTGAGCTATGGTACCTTGACCGTAAAGCGGAAGCGACGAGATTCGAACTCGTGGTACGGTTACCCGTACGGCAGTTTAGCAAACTGCTGGTTTCAGCCACTCACCCACACTTCCGAGCTAGTCAGCTTCTTTGACTTAACGAGTGCAAAGATAGGCATTATTTTGATACCTGCAATAGGCGGACGGTATTTTTATTATTTGACAAGAAAGAAGCCTGAGAGCTCGTAAGCGAGTTCCCCTGCCCTACCTCTAGAGAGGCGGAGCAGGGGAGACTCATCAAACGACTGATCTATCAGCCTAAGACAGGGGGCTTAGTAGCCCTTGTTTTGCTGACCAGCGAGGTTAGGATTGGTCTGCATATCTCTGTGAGGGATAGGCCAAGTAAAGCCGAAGTGGTCTGCAGGAATCTCTAGAGTTAGGCCAACCTGGCTAAGGAATGGCTTGCTAGCCTCCTGAGGGGCCGTTCTCTTCATAGGCATCTCCCAACGCTTGAGATCCCAGAGACGAGCTCCTTCGAAGGCGAACTCACGAGTACGCTCATCCTTGATCTGAGTAAAGAGGGCATCGCCAGAGCCATCTACAGGATCAAGGCCACGAGAGGCCCTAAAGGTATTCAGATACTGCTTGGCGGCAGCCTCATTATTCGTTTTGTAAGCGGCCTCGGCAGCGATCATGTAAGCCTCAGCGATACGAAGTACGAGAGGATAGTTACGAGCATCAGGTTTAGCTCCCCAAAGAGGGTCAGCAGTCGTTGCTGCCAAAGCTAAGTTACCTCGGTACTTGGATACAATCACAACCTCTCCAGCGGGGAATACGTTGGGGCTCACATGCACCTTCTCACTCTTATTGAAATAGACCCACTTGCGCAAATCCTTGTCCTCGAAGAGATCGATTATGCCCTTTGTAGGGAACCAGTCTGGCTGACAGGCTCGGTAAGCTGCATCACCCTTACCAAGGGTAATAGCAACGAAGTAGCTACCAACACCAGGAGGAAGCTCCTTCTCATCATCCTTGTTTACATACAAGCGCAGGATATCCTCAGTACTTTTATCAGAGAACCACATTCCCTCGAAACTGCTCTCAGCAGGAGCAACGAGAGGATAACGCCCACTCTTGATCAATGCCTCAGCTGCCTGAAGAGCCTTGGGATAATCACGCATCTGCAGGTAAACACGGGCCTCAAGAGCCGCCAGAGCATCTCCATTCATAGTCATAGAGCCAGGCTTACCAACAGGCTTTCCAGCCTTAGCAAACAGAGCCTTAGCCTCGGCAATATCCTTAAAGATCTGCTCATAAACCTGCTGCTGTGTCGCACGAGAAGGACGATCGTCGACGTTATAGGTCAACACCAAGGGCACACAGAGCTCCGTAGCCGCTGTGGCTGGGTTGTACAGAGGGGCGAAGCGCTTAGCCAGCTCGGCATAGTAGTAGGCTCTCACAAAATGAGCATCGGCAACATAGCTGGCCAGAGCCTTCTCCGCAGCCTCTCCATTAGCCTTAATTGAGGAGATCAACGTAAGGAATTCGTTGACATTCTTCAAATTACTGTAGTAAGAGGCATATATATCGCTCACCTCTCTAGTATCAGACTTAACTCCCCAGGTGTACAACACACCATCCCTATTACCAAAGGTTGAAGAGGGAGAGACCATATCAGCCTGATAGTCGCTAAGCCTGATGAAAGAGCCATAAACAGCACCTCGAAGCTGAGCTCGAATATTGGCATTCCAGTAGCGAGCATCCTCTACAGAAGTAAGGGATTTTTCCTTAGCAATACTCTTGTGAGGGAATCTATCAAGATTACAAGAGGCTACACCCAGGAGAAGAGCCGCCGCAACGGGCAATATCTTTATTCTTTTCATTTCCTTGAATTTATATGGGTAAGAAACTTAGAGGCCAAGCTCTAGACCGACAGACATCTGCTTAGTATTGGGGTTACCACCAATAACTAGGTTTGAGTTAGGTTCGGGGTCAGAGCCACTAAACTTCGTAAAGGTCAAGAGATTTCGACCAGTAACATATACCTTGACAGACTTGAAGAAGTTCTGCTTAGCCAGCACAGACTTAGGCATCTGATATCCGATAGTCAAGTTCTTCAAACGCATGAAGGATGCATCCTCAAGCATACGGGTATCAAACTCCATGAAGCGATTTCTTCCGAGCTTAACGATAGCTTCAACTGAGGGGAGCTGCACGATATCGCCCTTTTTCTTCCAGAAGTTTGCAGCGGCACGAGACACGTTACCATCATTGGCGAATAGCAGAGCATTCTCAGAGAAGAAGCGGTCATTGTTGATTAGGTGCTTACCCAAAGCGAAGGTAAAGTCAGCATTGAGATAGAGCCCCTTGTAGTCAAGATTGAAGCCCCAACCGCCAGTTACAGGAGCATAACGAGCAACACCAGTATTTTGGTTAAGGTTAGGACTCATATTGCTAGTAATCCTATTTGGATCCTTAGTGGTGATGTCTACATTATCTCCAGGGAGATACCACTCTGGATAACCTGTCTCTGGATTCACCTGCTTGAAGATTGGGTAGTAGAACATCAGAGGCTTACCCACCACATAGGCAACACCGGTATTGGCAATCTCCCAGCGATCACGCCCCTGGAAGAGGGAGAGTACCTTGTCCTTGTTGTAGTTGAAATTGAAGTAAGCAGCCATGTTGAGGCCATCCTTACTCTTGAGGATATTAGCATCCAACCTCAAGTCTATACCACGATTCTGATAAGAACCTACGTTAGACATCACAGTAGATACCCCTGTTGTGTAGGGGACAGGAACGTCCATAAGCATATCCGTAGTTACTCGGTTATAGAGCTCGAGGTTCACACCGAGGAAGTCAAGCATACGGAGACTGATCCCTAGAGTAGTCTTGGCCTGATTCTCCCAAGTCAGTTTTTGGTTACCGGAATTACCGATTCCCCAACCCGTTACACCACCATACTGAGTAGAAGCTACAGATGTAGCGATGTAGTCATATGGGCCTACACCGGCGTTACCCGAAGTACCGTGAGAGAGCTTAAGGGTTGCATCATCCAACCAGCTCGCATCCTTGAGGAAGTTTTCCTGCTTCATCTTCCACATCAGACCGACAGACCAGAACTGTCCGTTGCGCACGTCTGGATGGAAGCGAGAGGAGGCATCGTTACGCAGGGTAACGTCGAGGAAGTAACGATTCAAGTAGTCATAGGAGAAGCGTCCAAAGAAAGATAGGAAGGCATACTCCGACTTACTCTCATTAAGGTTCTTCTCCTTCGTTACAGCGGAGAGCATCAGGATACGGTCGTCAACGATACCGATCCCTGAGGCTGAGAAGCCCTGGTCATTGGACTCGATGTACTCATGAGCAGCAAGTAGGGTGAAGTTATGCTTGTCAGCAAGAGAGAACTTGTACTCAGCAGTGTTGGAGAAAGTCCAGTTAGCAGAGCGTCCGAAGCTCAAGCTTCTACTACCATTACCTTTTGCCTGAAAATGAGAAGGCTTACGAGAAGCATCCGCAAGATCATCCGACAAGTCCATCCCTGCGGTGGCACTCAAAGTGAGGTTTTTGATGGGCTTGAGGATAACGTTAGCCACAGAGCTCACATTGAGAGACGTCGAGCGACTAGGCAGCATATCAGCCACATAGTTAATGTCAGCGATACCTACATTGGGGATAACCTCTCCGTAGTAAGGATTGCCATCCTTATCATAGGGGGTATAGTAAGGCAGAGTCGTATGCCCCAGCCCCCCATAGAGGCTATTACGGTTACCGAAGGTTGAGCGGCTGATATCGTAGGTAACAGAGGTCTTGAGACCGAAAGAGATGTAATCGTTGAGCGAAGAATTCAGATTGACTCTCATGTTGAACCTATCATACGAAGAGCGTGGACGCAGACCTGCAGAGGAGTGAAGCCCCCCAGAGATGTAATAGTTAGTACGACCACCACCTCCAGAGATTGCCACGTCTGCATCATAAGTGGGAGCAGAATCTCGGTAGAAATACTTGTACCACTTAAAGTCATGAGGGAAAGCCTTACGATGCTTGGCCAAATCTTCTTCTGTGGCGAAGCCCTTCAGCCCCATAGAGAAGTACAGCTGACGAAGTTCCTCAGCATTCATCATGCTCTCGAAGTAGTCTGTATTGGCCAGACTAGAGGCTCCATACTTACCTCGCACGGTGATGGAGGCACGCTCCCCAACGGCACCCTTCTTCGTGGTGATGTAGATCACCCCATTGGCTGCGCGAGCACCGTAGATCGAGGTAGCGGAGGCGTCCTTGAGCACCTGTACGTTCTCGAAGTCGTTCTGGTTCATGCCCATAACAGTCCCTGCACTTACGGGGATACCATCGAGGATGTAGAGCGGAGCACTAGAAAGGCTAGAGAGCGTACCAGTACCATGCAGCTGAACAGATGAGAGCTGAGATGGTTCCCCAGATCCAGTGAATACCTGTAGACCAGCTACCTTACCCTGTAGAGCATCGAAGACGTTGGGCACAGGCTTGTCCTGAATGGTCTTGCTACTCACCTTGACGATCGAGGCCGTGGTATTGGCAATGGATTTTGCACTACCGTAGCCACTGATCACCAGCTCAACCAGTTCTGAGGTATCGCCCAGCAAGATGATACGCATCTCAGGCTTGATGGGGACTTCCTGGGTCTTGAAGCCGACGAAAGAGACCACGAGGGTTTTGGCATTGGTGGGCACATTCTTGAAGAGGAAACGCCCCTCAAGGTCTGTACTCATACCGAGCGTAGTGCCCTTGACTCGGACAGACGCACCGATTACGGGCTGATTGTCATCGGCAGAAATGACCACACCACGCACAGTCCGCTGCGCCAAGGCAACCCCTACCGTTAGGATAAGGCTCGCCATAAAGAGTGTAAATCTTCTCATTCTCTTAATAATTTAGTGAATTAATGAATAGCTTATACTTCTTTTCGTTACTTAACCCGAGGCACTGCCCCTGCTCATTCCCCAAGGCTAGGACACTCAACCCACACAATGCAATGTTAAGAGTCGCATGCCACTAATTTAGGTGTCTAAATGAGGATAGAGAGGCCAAGAAATAAAGTTCAAATAGAATATATCCTGCACCAAAGATAGAGGGTTATATTTAGAAAAACAACTCCGAGGCTATTTTTTTATCCCAAAGACTTCTTAATAGAGCTAAGACGGGCGAGGGTAAATAAATCTTAGGAGTAATAAAAGCCTTATAAGAGCAAAAGGAGGGATAAAAGGTCTGTTTTCTGCAAAGAAAGATAATATATCGTCCTCCCACAGAGCTTTCCTTCGGCTCAAAAAGTATAGTCCTATCGTCCGGGCAGACATCCATCCTTAATCGAGGTTGATCAGGCAGAGGATAGCTACAGGGGACAAAGAAGGTCTCTGGCACTCAACACCCCCTCAAAAAAGGTCTCACGAGGAGACAAAAAAAGATCCTAATAGGATCTCGAGTGAGGCCCTACTTATACCTCGAGTGAGGTCCTATCTAAGCCTCAAGAGAGATGGTATCGAGACCTCAAGCGGGGTCGTAGATAGCGTTTCGATCGAAATCCGACTGAGAGCACAACCAAACAACTAAGAGGATCATGACCGAGAAACAACACCAAGACGAAGGGAGCAACAAGGTCAAATCGTTATCTTTGTCCCAAGCGTTCCCCCTGCCACTAGACATAAGAGATGGAGAGGAGAGCCATAACGATCATAAGCGAGAGACAATGAAAAGAATAATCATCATGGGTGCGAGCTCGGGCATCGGGCTCGAGGTAGCTCGTCTGTACATAGAGCGAGGCTACTGCGTCGGGGTATGTGCACGCCGACTAGAACCCCTCGAGCAGCTACGCAGCCTAGCCCCCGAGCGTGTGTACATACGACATATAGACGTCTGCTCGGACAATGCCCCCCAAGAGCTCGGACAACTGATAGAGGAGATGGGTGGGCTAGACATCTACCTGCACAGCTCAGGGGTCGGCTGGCAAAGCCTCAGCCTCTCGGAGGAGACCTCTCGAGAGACCCTCGAGGTCAATGCCGTGGGCTTCACCCGTATGATAGACTATGTCTTCGAATATTTTGCTCGTCGAGGAAGGGGGCAGCTCTGCGCCATTACCTCCATCGCTGGCACTCGAGGCCTAGGCCCTGCTGCGGTCTACTCAGCCAGCAAGGCCTACCAGGCCTGCTACCTACAGGCTCTGAGCCAACTGCTTCGGATCAGAGAGCTCCCGGAGGTGCAGATCACAGAGATACGCCCTGGCTTCGTAGACACACCACTACTGAGTGGAGGGGGGCATTACCCGATGCTCATGCGAGCAGAGGTTGTTGCCCAAACAATCGTGCAGGCCATCAATCGAGGCGAGCGTGTCCGCACGATTGACTGGCGATACCGCATCTTGGTAGGCCTATGGAGGCTCGTACCTCGAGTGCTTTGGGAGCGTATCGCCCTCTCCTTTTGACCCGGAAGCACACGTCCGATCTCTTAGCATGCATGATATGATACAAAGACTTCGCCTCAGCTCATTGTGGTGGTTACTCCTACTGCTGCTCTGCCCTAGGCCTGCTGATGCCCAATATAGGATACACCGCCCTCTCGATCTCTCCCGAGAGACTCTGCTCGAGCTTGAGCAGGTAGCAGTACGAGGACAGGCGACGCTCCGCCTTGCCCCTGTGGGTATCGCCGAGGCTGAACGTATAGAGCGCAGTGTACCCAGCTCGCTACGCCTACTCCCCTTCGCCATACCTCGCAAGCTAGAGCTCTCGCCCACCAGTAGTGGCGTTTGGAGCGATGTCCAAGGGCAGGGCCAACTATGGCAACTGGAGATCATCAGCCCAGGGGCTCGCAGCATCGGCCTGCGCCTCGAGCAATACCACCTGCCCGAGGGCAGTGCGCTCTACCTACAGGGGGAGGACGGACGCATAAGAGGGGCATTCACCCACTACAACAATAGCCCTGATGGACTGCTACACCTAGCCCCCGTGAGAGGCGAGCGACTGCGCCTACTCTATCTAGCTCCTTCGGGGCAGGAGGGGCAAGAGCCCTTCGTCATCACTGAGCTCTATCATGCCTACAGAGACCTAGGGCAGATCCGAAGCACAGGCCTGCCTCAGAAGCCTGGAGAGCCGCCCTTCCACACTGAGCGAGTGAAAGGAGACTACAACTGTGCCCCCAATATCCTCCTACATCCTGAGGTGAAGGCACAGAGCCGCAGCGTCGTCCTATGCATCGTCCGAGGGATCTACCTCTGCTCGGGGGCACTCATCAACAATACTCGACAGGATGGCACCCCATATATCCTCTCCGCCCTACATACCTTCAACAACAATTATGACCCAGATATCGAGCTCGAGGGTATCAAAGCGCGTGTAGCCTCGACAGTCTTCTTCTTCGGCTTCGAGAGCCCCTATCCACTAGGGAATATCCATGCCAGCGAAGAGCACTCGCTCAGTGGAGGAGAGCTCACGGCCTACAACCCCGAGAGTGATATGTGCCTCATCCGCATCACGGGTCTACCAACGGGGTCTGATGGACGACCAGTCCCCATCCCCGCCGCCTACAATGCCTACTTCGCAGGCTGGAGTCTATCACCCCAGCCCTCGGGGCCTTTTTATGGGATTCATCATCCGAGAGGTCTACCCAAACGCTATTCGCAGACAGAAGACAAACGACTGGAGATCAAAGACTACACCATAGATCTAGTGCATGCCTGGCAAGGAAAGCATTGGCAGATCCGTCGCTGGGCTATCGGGACGACCGCCGCAGGCAGCTCGGGCTCGCCCCTCTTCGATGCCCGAGGACGCATCATCGGAGCTCTAACGGGCGGACGCTCCTTCTGCGATTATCCTTCGGATGACTACTACTTCGCCCTGCACACCGCTTGGCGAGGGGGCGAGGCAGAGGGCCCTGTCAGCAGCCTAGCTCCCTGGCTAGATCCCAATGCCTCGGGAGAGCTTGAGTGCCCAGGATTAGACCCACACGAGGACAGACGGATACAGCGTATCAGCGGCCTCTATGGCTCGCTCGGGACTGAGGGTCTCGGCAGCCTCTCGAGCGATAGCAGAGTCAATGGCGTTGGCAATACAATTCGCCTAAGCTCAGGAGAATATGAGCTGCTAGGAGCCTACATCGTCTTTGAGGGGAGGAAGGACTTAGAGCAAGGCATCCCGCCGCTGGAGATCGGACTCTCGAAGTATCGAGCTGATGGCAGCCTCGAGCCCGCACAATGGCAGACGCAACTACATCGCCCCACCTTCCCACAGTACCAAAGGGATCAGGGAGGCTTCAAACCAGAACCTCGTAGTCTGAGTACTGACACCCTAGAGGTATTCGTCCCCGCTCTAGCTGTGGATGGAGATCCCGAGCGAAATATTCTTAGAGAAGAGGGTACATATCTGCTCTATTGCCACCGCATAGACCAAAAAGCCATAGACCTCCCACTCCTCATGGGCCGACACCGAGCGACCTCGCCTCGTAGCTGGCGTGGGATGACGAGAGCCCCCTGGGGCACATGGGAGCCACAGAGAAAGGGGTATTACTGGATCGACCTGCTCGTGCGCAGCCGAGACAACGCTCTGGAGGCTGAGGTCGAGGAACAGCAAGGCGACGCCATTCAGCACTATTACTACTCGGGTCGGATCTATGTTTACCTCGGGGACGAGCAGCCCGAGGGCTGCCGCCTTAGGGTCTACGGCATGGACGGACGACTGATGCACACAGCCCCACTGAGCCGAGGTCAGAGCGTCGTAGAGCTGCCCTCGATACTGGCTGCTGGGGCGTATATCGCTGAGATCGTGGGCGCAAGGCGAAAGAGTGCCTTCAAGTTCATCCTATAAGCACAGTTTTTAGTACCTTTGTGCGGCTTGTTTCTCCTCGAGGCTAGGGAGAGAGGGCGCAATCTGCACAGTATGATAGAGACCATCCTCAAGGGCATCATTATCGGCATCTTCGTCTCTGCTCCTATGGGGCCGGTGGGTTTGCTGTGCCTCAGAGAGACGATGTACAATGGTCGGCGTGATGGTCTCTTGACAGGCATAGGGGCGACGATCAGCGACTTACTATACGCTCTGATGGCCTACTGGGGTGTAAGCCTAGTACTAGACTTTGTTTCGAAGTATGATGCTGTGCTGCGCCTCGTGGGCGGGGTGATCATTGTGATCTTTGGCTATGTACTCTTCCTCAACTCAGGTGCTCCGATCAAGCGTGCGGCGAGCCGTCGCCTAGGCAAGCTGCATGGGCTGCGCAAGGTCGTCATCGCCTTCTTCGTTACCCTATCGAACCCTTTCATCTTGCTGCTTTTCCTCCCCCTGTATACTCGCTTTGACTTCGTCCAATCGGCAGAGTCTTCCCCCCTAGGTATTTTGGGGGCTATGACGAGCATCGTAGCTGGATGTCTCATTTGGTGGCTGGGGCTTACCTATGCAGTCTCGCACATCGCCACACGGATGGGGCAAACGCCAGTTAAATGGATCGCACGCACCATCGCCATCGTGCTGATGGTCATTGGACTATATGGTCTAGCCTCAGGCATCCAATACTACCTCTAGAGTCCAACGCAACCCCTCGACTTCGAGAGGTCAACCAATACGAACAATATGAAACGAACGACCATCCCCTACATTCCCCACGAACAATTAGACTGGCAAAGCCTTGCCTTGCAGCTTGAAACCCAAGGGGTTCGCCTACATATCGACACACTCAATTGGGCAGAGGCCTATCCCTATCACCCCATTGTCCTAGTTGACCTAGCCTACACCAGTAAGGGCATTGCCTTGAGCTACTTCGTTCGAGGCTTGGAGCTACGCACGCTCTCCGAGGGGGATGGGCATTATGTGCATGAGGACAGCTGCGTAGAGTTTTTCATGCAGCCCTCCCGAGGCGAGGCCTATATCAACTTCGAGTTCAATGCAGCCGGGGTGTGCTATGCTTCACACCACAGCAGCCCAAAGGAGAGCGTTCGTTTCTCAGCCGAAGAATACGCTATGATCCTGCGCCAAAGCACCCACCAGGGGCAGCGGCTCAACCTCGAGGAGGGGTTACACAGCTGGCAGCTACAGGCCTTCATCCCTTGGAGGACTATGGGCTATGCCGAGGGGGAGATCCCCAAGCGTCTGTGGGCGAACTTCTACAAGTGTGCCGATGGGACGAAGCACCCCCATTACCTGAGCTGGGCTCCGATCGAGGAGGCCGAGCCAGCCTTCCACCGTCCTCAATTCTTCGGAGAGCTCACCCTCGGCCCTAGGTAAACGAAGAGCTCTAGCATACAAAGCCCCCTCACCCGAGCTGCTCCCGACAGAGAGCTCTCGAGTGAGGGGGCTGTACATTGTGCCCTCTACCACTTGAGTGGCTAACGGGCACACACTGCCGTCCCCGAGCAGGTAACCATGAGCATGCTACTCCCGATAGCTGAATAGGAGAAAGAGACCCCAATGACTGCATCCGCCCCCAAGAGGTGGGCACGCTGAGCCATCTCGGCCTTAGCCGTCTCTTGCGCCTCACGGATCACGCTCTCATACGAGCTCGAGCGTCCGCCGATGAAGTCTCGGATGCCAGCTGCGATGTCTCGCAAAAAATTTGCTCCGATGATAGTCTCCCCATGCACAATGGTGATGTACTGCTCGATGCGATAGCCCTCAAGGGTGTGGGTAGTAGATAAAATCATATGTTCGTTTGTATTGATTGAGTGGGAGCAAAAGTAAATAAAAACTCCCGAGACCTCACTCTTGGAGATCTCGGGAGTTGCGAAGCTCTTCCTCTTGGACTTGAACCAAGGACCCTCTGATTAACAGTCAGATGCTCTAACCGACTGAGCTAAGGAAGAATGAATAAGCCTTGAGGGAGCTCTTCCTCTTGGACTTGAACCAAGGACCCTCTGATTAACAGTCAGATGCTCTAACCGACTGAGCTAAGGAAGAGTGTTACTCTGCTTATTGCGCTTGCAAAGGTAGTAAGTTTTTTTGAAACTGCGAAATCTCCCCACGAATTATCTTCGTCCTATCGACTAGGGAAACTCTACACACTCTCTAGAGGCTATGTCCTAAGCACTTGGAGGGCGAGAAGCAACAGGGGTGCGATCAGCCTATGCTGACCACACCCCTGCGATATGGGTCGATGAGGCTCGAGGCCGAGCCTGGAGGCCTAGTGTCTACTTCTTGGCTCTATTACCATAGCGGCTCATGAACTTGTCTACGCGACCAGCAGTATCCACGAGCTTAGCCTTACCAGTGAAGAAGGGGTGAGAGGTGCTAGAGATCTCGACCTTGATCAGCGGATAAGTAACACCATCGATCTCGATGGTTTCCTTGGCGGGCATAGTCGAACGTGTAATGAACACATCTTCGTTGGACATGTCCTTGAACACTACAGGACGATAATTCTCAGGATGGATTCCTTTTTTCATTATGCTTTATTTTAATAACTTATTATTCTGCTAACTAACTCTACGTGCTTGGTAACCGTATATATCATGAGCCTAATGGACTGCAAATGTAGTGATAAAAATCTATACCATCAAACCTACTGCGAGCCTCTTAAGTCCAACAAAGTCCTCCGAGAGCTTGCCCTGGCCACTGTGGCAGGGGGCTACTTGGGGTCTTTTGCCTATCTTTGTAGCATCATACACAATCACTATAAAACATAGGTATTTAGTCTTATGATGGATCACCCTTTGCATATTTACAATACGCTCAGCCGCACCAAAGAGGTCTTCGTCCCTGCCCAAGCCCCCAACGTCGGACTCTATGTCTGTGGCCCTACGGTCTATGGCGACGCCCATCTGGGGCATGCACGCCCAGCCATCACTTTCGACCTACTCTTTCGCTATCTGACTCACCTGGGCTACAAGGTGCGCTATGTGCGCAACATCACCGACGTAGGACACCTCGAGCAGGATGCAGACGAGGGCGAAGACAAGATCGCCAAAAAGGCTCGCCTCGAGCAGCTCGAGCCCATGGAGGTTGTCCAGCATTACCTCGTACGCTACCACAAGGCTATGGAGATGCTCGGCGTCCTACCCCCCAGCATCGAACCGATGGCCTCGGGACATATCATCGAGCAGATCGAGCTCACCAAGCGGATCATCGAAGCTGGTTACGCCTACGAGAGCAATGGCTCGGTCTACTTCGACGTGCGCCGCTACGACGCCGACTATGGCTACGGACGCCTCAGCGGACGCAACCTAGAGGACATGCAGCACACCACCCGAGAGCTAGATGGGCAGAGTGAGAAGCGATTTGCCCTAGACTTCGCCCTGTGGAAGAAAGCTCAGCCCGAGCACATCATGCGCTGGCCTAGCCCCTGGGGTGAGGGCTTCCCTGGCTGGCACTGCGAGTGCACGGCCATGGGACGCAAATATCTAGGGGAGCAGTTTGACATCCACGGCGGGGGGATGGATCTCGTCTTCCCTCATCACGAGTGTGAGATCGCCCAGGCTGTAGCCTCCCAAAAGGGGCAGCAGATGGTACGATACTGGATGCACAACAATATGATCACCATCGGGGGGCAAAAGATGGGTAAGAGCCTTGGGAACTTCATCACCCTCGAGGAGTTCTTCACCGGAGAGCATCGTCTGCTCGAGCAGGCCTTTGACCCTATGACCATCCGCTTCTTCATCCTCAGTGCGCACTATCGAGGCACAGTGGACTTCAGCAATGATGCCCTAGTGGCTGCCGAGAAAGGCCTCTGCCGACTGCTCGATGCCGCAGCATTGCTCGAGGGGCTCAGGGCCTCGACCGAGACCAGCGTTGCCGTGTCTGGGCTACGAGAGCGTTGCTATGCAGCCCTCAATGACGACCTCAATAGCCCTACGGTCATCGCCGAGCTCTTCGACGCTGCCCGAGCCATCAACACCGTCCACAACGGTCAGGGAACGATCAGTGAAAGCGATCTAGAAGAGCTCAAGAGCACCTACCGCCTCTTCTTACATGACCTGCTGGGGCTAGTCGATCGGCGCACCGCAGAGGGTGGAGCTCATGAGGCCTTCGCAGGGGCAATGGACCTACTCCTATCGCTCAGAGCCCAGGCCAAAAGCAACAAAGACTGGACTACTAGCGACCGCATCCGAGACGAACTGACAGCCCTCGGCTTCGTTATCAAAGACACCAAGGAGGGCTCGGAGTGGAAACTCAAGTAACCCCATAGCCCCCAATGGCCATGAAGCTGAGCATCATCGTCCCTGTCTACAACCGCCCCGACGAAGTGCGGGAGCTACTCGAGAGCCTTAGGGCTCAGAGAGAAGTAGACTACGAACTGATCATCGTCGAGGATGGGTCTGAGAGGACCTGCAAGCAAGAGGTAGAGCTCATGCGCCCTAACCTCAAACACATCATCTACATGGCTATCCCCAATGCAGGGCCTTCAGGAGCGCGCAACTTTGGTTCTCGGGCAGCGACAGGAGACTACCTCATCTTCCTTGACTCGGACGTTACCTTACCTGAGGGCTATCTCAAGGAGGTAGAGCATGGCATTTGCCTCGATGGCCTAGATGCTTTTGGAGGGCCAGATGCTGCATCCAAAGACTTCACCCCGATGCAGCAGGCGATCAACTATGCCATGACCTCACCACTGACCACAGGTGGCATCCGAGGAGGGAGAGCCTCGGGGATGGAGCAGTTCAAACCTCGTTCATTCAACCTCGGGTGCAGACGCAGCCTCTTCCAAAGGCTAGGGGGCTTCGACGAGGGGATGCGCTTCGGCGAGGACATAGACTTTAGCCTCCGACTGATCGCCTCGGGAGCTCGTGTGGGGCTGATCCCCAAGGCCTTCGTCTACCATAAGCGCAGGGTCGATCTAGGGAAGTTCTTCAAGCAGGTGCACAACTCAGGCATTGCACGCATCCACATAGAGACGAGGCATCCAGGCTCGACCCGCCTGGTACACTGGCTGCCTGCCCTCTTCACCCTCCTCTCTGCCCTGTGCATCCTCTCGGGACTGGGCAGTACCCTACTTCTGCTTTTGGGTATTATCCTCTTCTTCCATGCCCTAGGCTCGGGGCTAGAACCTCGGGTGGCAGGCCTCGCCGTCGTCGCCTCATTCGTGCAGCTCTGGGGCTATGGCACGGGCTTCATTCGGGCCTGGTGGGGCAAGCATGTGATGAAGGAGGGGGAGTTCACAGCCTTCAAGGACAACTTCTACCAATAACCCCTCTAGAGAAAGGACAAGAACCCCTCCCCCGAGCTGCTGATCCAAGCAATTCATGGGAGAGGCCCTTTTACACAGAGGCCTTCGGGTCTTGGGCCCAGCAAGGGAGGGCTAACGCATCTTGAGCGTTACAACCGTTAGCACGGCAAGCATGATGCCGATAAGCAGGAAGCGCATCGTGATCTTCGCCTCGGGGATCGACCGAGCAGGACGATTAAAGAGGCAAGCAATACCATCCCTTGAGTCCTTCTGGAAGTGATGATGCAGCGGGGACATCCTCAAGATGCGCCTACCCTCGCCCGTACGACGCTTCGTGTACTTGAAGTAGGCTACCTGTAGGATCACCGAGATCCCCTCGGCGATGAAGATCCCACAGAGGATCGGTAGCAGCAGCTCCTTGCGGATGATGATCGCAAAGACCCCGATAATCCCCCCGAGGGCCAGGCTACCCGTATCTCCCATAAAGACCTGAGCGGGATAGCTATTGTACCACAGGAAGCCAAACGTCGCCCCCACAAAGGCAGCCGCGAAGATCACCAGCTCCTCAGCCCCAGGGATGAACATGATATTCAGATACCCCGCCATCTCGAAGTGCGAGGACACATAGGCCAGAATCCCCAGCGCAACGCCCACAATGGCCGAAGAGCCCGAGGCCAAGCCGTCGATCCCATCCGTTAGATTGACACAATTAGAGAGCATGGTTACGACGAAGACCGTCATAATCACAAAGAGGGTCCAGCCTACAACTCGCTTGGCAGGCCCATCTATGGGCAGTACCTCAGCATAGTCGAAGTTGTTGTTCTTAACGAAAGGGATGGTTGTCTGCGTGGACTTCCTCTCCGTTTTCTCGAAGCGCACCTCTCGAACATTACCATCGCGCACGATCTCGCTATTCTCCTTGATCACCACAGCTGGACTCATATAGAGAGTGAATCCCACAATCAGTCCAAGGAGTACCTGTCCGAGGATCTTGTATCGACCTGCAAGGCCCTCCTTATTCTTGCGAAAGACCTTAATGTAGTCATCAATAAAGCCCAGTAAACCCATCAAGATCGTTGTTAGGATCATCAGGAGGATGTAGATATTATCTAGTCGAGCAAGCAGCAGTACTGGAATGAGGATAGCCAAGATAATGATTACCCCACCCATCGTAGGAGTACCACGCTTGGAGAGCTGTCCCTCGAGACCGAGATCTCGTATGCTCTCGCCTATCTGCTTACTCTGCAAGAGAGCTATAATCCTTGACCCCAAAACCGTAGAGATAAGCAGAGCAAGCAAGATAGCCAACCCTACACGAAACGAAACATACATGAACAGGCGGCTGCCTGGCACACCCCAGTCCTGGAGCAGATCGAATAAATGATATAGCATGATGATAGTCTGATGTCTTCGTTGAGATATTACTGAGATTGTACCTCGATTAGGATAAGGCCGCCCCCTCGGCCTCAATGAAGGAACGCACGACCTCTCGATCGTCGAAGGGGTGCTTCACCCCCTTAATCTCCTGATAGGTCTCATGTCCCTTGCCAGCGACGAGGATCATATCGCCTCGCTCGGCCAGCATACAAGCTGTACGGATCGCCTCGCTCCTATCGAGGATCGAGAGCACCCTCGCAGCAGCCTCGGGGGGAATTCCTCCTCGCATCTCCTGAATGATTGCAACTGGATCTTCACTTCGAGGATTATCTGAGGTCAAGATCACCCGATCGGCCAATCGAGCAGCCTCGGCCGCCATAATGGGCCTCTTGCCTCGGTCTCGATCGCCCCCACAGCCAACGACACAGACGAGGCGATGCTGGTGCCCGATAAGCGAGCGACAGGTCTGTAACACATTGACCAAAGCATCTGGCGTATGGGCATAGTCTACGACAGCAGTATAGCCTCTAGCGGAGGAGGTGAAAGTTTCGAAGCGGCCATCAACTGAGCCAAGGCGAGAGAGCAGCACAAGAGTCTCTTGACTGGGCAAGCCCAGCAAACAGGCTGCACCATAGACAGCCAAGAAGTTGTAGGCATTGAACTCCCCGATTAGTCTCGTTGTAACCTCCTGGCCATTGACCTGAAGGAGCATGGCATTGGGATAACGCTCTAGGATAGAACCCTTATAATCGGCCATGCTATGTAGGGCATAGGTGTACTTATGGGCTTGAGTGTTTTGCAGCATTACCATACCACTCTTCTCATCGAGATTGGTCAAGGCAAAGGCCGAGGCACTGAGGCCATCGAAAAAGCGTTTCTTAGCGTTGAGATAGTTAAGCACACTGTGATGATAGTCCAAGTGATCTCGGGTAAGATTGCTAAAGATCCCCCCCCTAAAGTCGACTCCTGCGATGCGCCGCTGCTCAGCGGCATGAGAGCTCACCTCCATGAAGACATGGCTACAGCCTGACTGGCGCATACGATCGAGTAGGGCTTGCAGTTCTAGAGCCCCAGGGGTTGTGTGGGTCGAGGGGATCACCTCGTCATCGATATAGTTGCAGACCGTACTCAAGAGGCCGACGCTGTAGCCCGCAGAGCGGAAGAGGCGATAGAGCAGGGTCGCAATAGTCGTCTTGCCATTAGTCCCAGTTACTCCTACAATGCTAAGGTCTCGACTGGGGTAATCGTACCAAGCCGAGGCCAAGCGTCCGAGAGCCTCTCGACTATCTGCGACGGTGATGTAGCAGTGCTGGCTCGAGGGTGAGCTCGGAAGCTCCTCGCAGAGGATGGCGGCAGCCCCTGCCTCGAGGGCCTTATCGATGTAGATATGCCCATCCTGCACCGCTCCACGGACGGCGACGAAGAGGCTCCCTGGGCGCACACGCCGAGAGTCGTCGGTGATACTAAGGATCTCGGGGTCGTAGCCTGGAGAGGAGTTCTGATGCGGCAAGCCGAGCAATAGGCGACTAAGTAGTTGGCTCATAGATCAAGCAGAGGGAGGGGATGATGATGACTATTGGAGTTGTAGACGGATCTTCGTGCCGCTGCGAGCCTTCGTCCCTGGAGCAAGAGACTGGGCTACGACCAAACCCGAACCCTCGAGCGAGCAGACATAGCCGAGCGACATTAGGCGATAAATGGCATCGGTAGCGGTCATGCCGACGACGCTGGGGATGATGCCTCGGCTCAGCTCGGGCAGTCGAGCTTCAGATCCTGAGCTCTCGATACGAACAAATTCGTCGGGGGCAATGGTCGGATCGCCCTTGTAGGAGGGTTGCAAGCGAGCGGCCACGGACTGACTCTCACCCTTGCGCCCCGTGATGGGACGGAAGCGGTGGGCCTCGAGGTTCGGCTCGGGTAAGAGGTTATCCACTGGGATGGGGGCTTCGAGAGCTAGGAGGGCCTCGGCCAGGTCTCGCACCACAGGGCCAGCCATGCTTCCCCCACTAGGCCGAAACTCTTTGGCAGGCTCTCGGATCACGACGATGCACGAGTACTTGGGGGCTTCGCTCGGGAAGTAAGCGCAGAAGGAGGCCTCATGCTTCTTGTCCGTATTCTTGTCCTTATACCCTTGTTTACCTTGAGAGATCTGTGCCGTACCGCTCTTGCCGCTGATGGCTACGAGGTCGGAGCGTAACTTGCGCCCCGTCCCCTCGAGGACGACCTGGCGCAGCATCCCCTGGATGGAGTGCAGGGTAGCGGGCGAGCAGATCGACTCGATCATGACCCGAGGCTGGATGTAGCCCATGCTATCCTTCTGCGGGTGATAGATCGAGTCCACGAGATAGGGACGCATGAAGCGGCCTGCGTTGGCGATCGCATTGTAGAAGGCCAGCGTATAGATCGGGGGGATTTGGGTCTCATAACCATGGCTCATCCAGGGCAGGGTCGTAGCAAACCAGTTCTTGGGGTTGTCAGAGCGTTTGCGAATAGATGCCCGAGCATAGCCTGGGATCTCGAGGTCGAGGTCGAGGCCGAAGCCCAGGTCTCGCACCTTCTGCACATAGTCGTCGGGGCGGGAGGCATAGCCTCGGGAGATGATCTTGGCCACCCCCACGTTGCTCGAGCGAGCAATGATCTCCCCAGGGGTAAGCTGGCGGTGGATCGAGCCGCCAGCCCCTTCATCACGAACGACAGCCCCAGCCACAGGCCAGAGGCCATTGCCCACATCAATGAGGTCTGTCTCGTGGACAATGCCATCCTCGAGGGCCACCATCATCGAAGCTACCTTGAAGGTAGAGCCTGGATCGACCAATGCCGAGACGGCATAGTTCGTCCCCTCCTCATAACGTCCATTCTTCTTTCGCTCCAAGTTCGTCAGTCCGAGGATGCGCCCCGTCTGCACCTCCATCAGAATCGCAGAGCCTCGCTCGGCTCTGAGCTCCACGAGGCGTTGGCGCAGCACTCCCTCGAGAATGTTCTGCTTGTTCATGTCGAGGGTGGTGTAGAGGTCTACGCCGTTGATGGGGGGTGTGGTCTGATCGACCACTGTACGTCCCCCATGATAGCGCGAGAGGCCCTGGCCATCTTGGCCTCGGAGCAGGCGGTCGTAGTGCAGCTCGAGACCACTACTTCCCCAGGTCAAGTCGGGCCGCTGTATAGGATATACCCCCCCGATAGTTCGCTGGGCTAGCGAGCCGAAGGGGACAATGCGCCTGAGGCGATCTGTCCGAGAGATCATCTTCAGGAGCAAGCCGCTACGATACTTCTTCTCCTTCGGATCCCAAATGCGCAGTGGGGCTCGGTTCTTGAGCCGCTGATATTCCAAAAAAGATATTTCGTTGATGAGGAGGCTACCACGCTTCCTGCGTCTCCAATCCTTGTGCCAACGGTCGAGTAACTCTCGACGGTTCAGAGCTTTTTGTCCTGGGGCAACAGTAACCTCCTCGATGAGAGCATCGGCCAGTAGGGCGAGATGCTTCTTGAGTGTATCGGCGAGCTCCTGGCTCTTCTTAGCGAGCTTGGGGTTGGCGTTTTTGACCGTATCGTCGATGTAGAGGGGGGCAAGAATATCGGCCTGGAAGTCCAACTCGAGCTTATGATGCGGGGCCATGACAGCGATAGGTCGGGCATCGCTCGAGTAGATTGTACCCCGATGGGCAGGGATCACGACCTCAGTGGGTAAGCGTAGCTGATTGCCGACCTCACGCCAGCGACGACCTTCAGAGCCGAACATCACGACCAGAATCCGAAGTAGGATGTAGAGCAGGAGGGCAAAGAAGATGCCACCCAGGAGCGTGTATCGTCCTAGGGAGTCGAGGCTGAGGCCTGAGAAGCAATGCTTGAACTTGTCGAAGAGTTTCATCGTCGTAGGGGCTTGGAGGCTAAGGAGTGGGCTATTCCCCTCTCTCGGGCTGAGGGCTCAGGAGGTAGGGAGGGCGGGTCGATCGCTCGAGGCCTAAGCCAAGTGAAGCGACCTGCTCCTCAATACTGGAGAGACGCTCCAGGCGGATACGCTCGGCAGCTGAGAAGAAGCTCTTCTTGCGCAGGAGCTCAACCTCCTCCTCGAGCTTGGCTACGACAAGGTGCTTGTCGGAGATGGTGTAGGGCCAAAGGACGGCGAAGATCCCCAAGGCGAGGAGGTAGGAGGCAAAGGGCAAGTGCCGACGCAGCCCACGGGGATCAATACCCTCGCTCCGTCCCCGCCCCCAAAGGCTAAAGGACTCCTGCTCCTCACCCACTAGGCGGGCACGGCGGCGTTGGATCTCTAGGAGCTCACGCTCGGTATCGTCCTGCTCGAGTATGGGCTCAGCGAGCTCGCTCGAGGATAGAGGCGAAGCGGGCCGAGGATCGGGGTTGGGAAAGTTTTGCTTCATAGCGGTACCATGGGACTTAGGGGGCTACGCTCAGCCAATCAGTCGGGCGATGCGCAGCTTGGCACTGCGGGCTCGGGGATTGTGGGCAACCTCCTCCGCACTTGGGGTAATAGGCTTGCGAGAGACCATCTGCCACAGCGGCGTCTCTCGCCCATAGATCTGCGCCTCGGGGCTGGTGTCAGCTCTGCCCGAGCGCAGGAAGTTCTTGACCAGTCGATCCTCTAGCGAGTGATAGGTCATCACCACGAGCAGGCCTCCGGGGCGCAGGACGAGGCGGGTGGCCTCGAGCATCTCACGCAGGGCTCCGAGCTCGTCATTGACCTCGATGCGCAGGGCCTGGAAGATGCAGCTCAGCTCCTTCTTCTCCTGCTTCGGATGAACGAGAGGACGCACCACAGCGAGCAAATCTCCGATGGTACACAGCTCTCGTGCACTGCGCGCCTCGCAGATACGTCGGGCGATCTGTCGGCTCTGGCGCAGCTCTCCATACTCATAGAGCAAGTTAGCCAAACGCTCCTCCTCGTAGGTATTGATTACCTCTCGAGCCGAGATCCCGCTGCGAGTATTCATCCGCATATCCAGCAGCGGGGCTTCGTCCCTAAAGCTAAAGCCTCGGGAGGCATCGTCGAAGTGGTGCGAAGAAACTCCGAGGTCAGCGAGGATGGCATCGACTGCTCCGAGCTCACCGTAGTAGTCCATGAAGCGAGCTAGGTGACGAAAGTTCGCCGCCACGAAGGTGAACTGCTCGCTCGGACGAATATTGGCCATCGCATCGGGGTCTTGGTCAAAGGAATAGAGCCGCCCACCCTCGCCCAAATGGGAGAGAATGGCGGCCGAATGTCCGCCACCACCGAAGGTTACATCCACATAGCACCCCTCGGGGTCTATGCACATCGCCTCGATACACTCCGAGAGCATAACAGGGATGTGATATGTCTGATCTGTAGGCATATTCACTCTGAGAAGAGGGGCGTTATAAAATACTAAATACTGAGATGGACAAAGTTAAGATATAATCACTATACCGCCAACCACGGACAAGGAGATTATTTCGTCCCCAGGGGCTGAGCTCGACGAAACGGATGCCGCAGCCCTCGAGGGGGCGATGGGGAAACTCTACTTGGGGGAAAATGATACTTGGATAGAAGCTTGACGGAGATCTCAGTAAGAGCTCCATAGAGGCCCAAGTAGGCACTCGATAGAGATATAAGTAGGAGCTCCGCAGAGACCCAAGTAGGCACTCGATAGAGATATAAGTAGGAGCTCCACAGAGACCCAAGTAGGCACTCGATAGAGATACAAGTAGGAGCTCCGCAGAGACCCAAGTAGGCACTCGATAGAGATACAAGTAGGAACTAGGAGGGAGGGGGGCTATAGAGACATAGAAAAAAGAGCGGGAGCGGCGAAGCCTATTGCTTCGTCGCCCCCGCTTAGGTTATTGTGGTATCGAGGGAGGTGCACCTGCCCCTACCTCATCGGCAGGAGGGCAGGGGCTAGGCCCATCGAATGCTCTGTCTACTGGGCAGCGTCTACACGCTCACCTGTCGAAGAGACGGCCACCACCTTGTACTTATCTTTCGACCACTGAATCGAATCGGGAAGATAGAGCTTAGGTTTATCTGAGGCCTCGAGGATACCATCGCCAACATAGACGACCTTACCACTATCCTTTTCAATCACCTCAAAGACAACAACATTCTTCCATCCAGTAAGGGTAACGACACCATTATCAACGGTGTATTTACCAGCAACCACCTTGGGATTGGTCTTGAAGAGCGGATAGTTCACGTCGGTGATGTACTCGATGGGAATATTTCCGAGCTTAGGTAGCTTGAGATCTGCAATGCGCTTCTTCACCTCAGCAACACGAGCCTCGGAGACCTCAAGTCTTCCCTCTCCATAGTCGTTGACAACCTTATTCACAGGGCGCAGGAAGCCCCACTTAACGAAGAAGTCGGTCATATCGTAGCCCGAGATGAGAGACACCGCATAGGCGAACTCCGTCTGGTGATGACCATGCTGAGGTCGGGGAGCACTATCGTGCGTGCGGAAGTATTCGTAGAGGTCAGGGTAGAAGCCACCCTTGTCGCCACCAGGCTGGAGCGAGGGCGTACGTCCGAGTACCTTACCGAAGTAGAGCTCGAGCTGCCAGAAGGGGATCAGCTGAACGAATACATCCGACTTGCGCAAGTTCTGTCCCGAAGTCTTGTCATCATCAGGGCCGTAAGAGTGTGGCAACTCGGGGATGATGATCTCATTCCAAGCCTTAGTGTAACGGTTGTGCGGACGAGCAGAGTTCATATTCTCTACCTGTACACGACAGGGGTGATTGAAGACCGTTGTCTGTACATAGGCGGACTTGATGTTCACCGTACACTCGGTCATCCCGATCCACATCATTCCTGGACGTGTCTGATTCATATGGCCGATCTCATGGGCTGGCCCCCAGATACTCACACCCTCGATGGAGAGTACCTCCTTGGCCGTAGTAACGTTGTAGCCCGTGTGATAAGAAGTAGCATACATATACTGATGATACATTACATGCATGTACATACGATTGGCAAAGGGTCTGCGACCCTTCTGATAGAGCCCCAACAGATGCATCTCAGCATCGACGACTGCATCATATTTCTTAGCTAGAGCCTCTCCACTGGGGACAAACTCCTTATACGAACTGGTTGGGAAAGTCAGGTGTACGAACTTACCCAGCACATCGAAGTAGGGATCAACAGCCTTGTCCAGGAGCTCCTTCCAGCGACCCTTATGCTCTGGCTTCTCGTTGTCGTAGTAGCCATTGACACGACCACTGGCAAAGTGCATCTTGATGGGTTTGGCCGTCTCTGCTGCCTCGAGTGTGCTGGTGTGATACATCACATAAACGAGACCAGGTCTGGTCATGCGAATCTTATTCACCCCCTTGTGTAGCGGATAGGTGATACCATCGCCGAAACCATCACCACCAGGCTTGTTGAGATTTTGCACACGGATTGCAAGGCGATCATGACCGTGAGTTTCACCGACGAAAATTACCAGATCTTCATTCTCCTTGACCGAGATCCCTGTAGGATTGTCTAGGAGCGAATAGGGATTCGTCTTATGCGTGGCCGACATGATCCGAGGATCGGCCCAAGCCTTGAACTCTGCCACACGAAACTCTCGATCGTACCTATCCTTGAGCATATGATAGGCCAAATTGCGATAGAAAGGGTACTTGCACGCCTTCACATCCTCCTCCGTAATGCCAGGTTTGAGGTCTGTACAAAGCTCATCAGTGAAGAGGCTCTTGTAATCGAAGGCATCTGGACGCTTGGCGTAAAACTCCATCTCCGAGCAGGCTGCAAAGCCTTGACCATCTCCAGAACCACTCTTGACAACAAAACGGAAATGTTTGGCACGTATAGGCCCCCCTGCAAACTCTACTCGCGCAGGCTCTTTCGTTCCACCGAAATCCCTCTCAACAAGATCCTTATACTCGACACCATCGAGACTATAGGCAATAGCTACTCGGCGAAAGTTACCATTATCATTGCCCTTCTTACGAGGATGATAGATCAGATAATCTACCTCCGACTCATTCTCCAACGTATAGGTCAGGGTAATAGGGAAATAACCCTCCCCACCATTGCTCCAATTAGAGTGATAAATCGTCTCGTAGTTGTTGTCGAAGGAGTTCTCGATCTCTCCTCCATTGGACTGATAAGAGGTTGCAGTACCACGCACTACCTTGAGCTTGAGATCGCCCTTGATGTCGTCTGCATTAGAGGGGTCATAGTTAGAGATACCCTTCTGTGTCACAGCAATACGGACTGTCGTAGGGGCAGTCTGACCCTCAGATAGAGTGCTCGAAATTACCTCGATATTCTCCGTCCGAGGCTGATCTGATGGGTTAGGCTCAGCTACATAGTCAAACTTTAGCTTCTTCAGCTCCGCAGAGCGAGATTCGGAGGGCTTCACAATCCAGGAAGGGAGCTTGAGAGTAACATCAACATTGGTCGTAACGACAAAGTCAAGCCCGCCACCAGCTGCACTAACCATGAGGATCTGACGGTCTACAAGAATAGTAGGTTCACTACCCAACTGGCGAACTGTAATCGTCTTAACAATCTCTCCGAAGGTTAGAGTAATCTTGGCCTGACGGATCTTGAAGTCTGTGCTCCGATCTAACTGGATGTGGAGCACCTTGCCCGAGCGACGAACGTGGCACCATGATTCACTACTCTTAGCCGTCCAGTAATCTACATTGGTGCGGATAGATATCGAGCGAGGGCTCGTCTCGTCGCTCTTGAAGTCTATGACATCCTTCGGGATCTCAACATAGGGAGCGTCGGGCTTGCTGCCCCCGCCATTATCCTTCTTGCAAGAGTAGAGAATACCAGCTGTCAGGACGAGCGAGAGGGTAACAAAAAGAGAAATAAAATACTTGTTCATGAGTTGCTTGATTTAGACAAGGCGAAGGCCAGAGTAGCCCTAAGTCCGGGGCTTACCTTGACCTTCGCCTTACATATTATATACCAGGCACAGAGGAGCTCGTCCTCCGATCAATAGAGAGACCTAGATCTCTACCGTCTCACCTGTCTCAGGGTCGAAGCTATTGAGCTTATAAGTCCAAGCTCTCAGCTCTGCGAGTGTAGGCCAGTTCTTACCGCTATGTAGGGTATGGATCTCAATCCATACGTAAACAAAGGGCTCATCGAGCTGTACCACAGGGCTATTCCACTCTGAACCATTCGTGTTAGCAGGGCCACTGGCATACTCAGCTACCTTGACGGCATTGTGCTGGCTAGGATTCTTCACATTTTCTTCGCTGAATGTATTGCTGACGAGGAAATTGAAGGTCTTAGGAGCATCAGCAGCCTTATTGTGGCGAGCCTTCATGAAGATCTTAAAGGCACGAGTAGGTTGCTCGAGCTTAAGCACAATGTAGTGAGGCATCGGGCCATTACCACCATTGTACCACTGCCCGTGGTAGTAGGTGTTGGGGTTGCCATCGAAGAGCTCTGCCAGAGAACCCTCACCCACCTGCAGGGTAGATACCCAAACAGACTTACCCTCACCATCGGCTACGAAAGTCTGAGCCTTCTCGCTCTGAAGGTTTACCTTAATTGTCTTGGGTAGAGGCTGAGCTGCTGCGCTCACCGTGTGAGACTTACCCTCTACTCCAGTCTTGCTTACAGGCGTTAGTGTGAAGGCGATCTCACCATAACGACCGAGCAGACCATCGATGAGGATATAGTCAGCATGAATACTGGCTAGACGAACGATCTGCTTCTTGGTCTCAGGATGGATGAATGTAACACGCACATACTTGTGGTTGGCGTTAGCAGGGTTAGTCCAAGAGATCTTCACTGCACCTGGAGAGCTCTCGGTAGTAAAGCTAGAGGCTTCGATAGCAGTAGGAGCTGGCCCCTTGTCATCATCCTTACAGCTAGTCAGAGACGTAAGCCCTAGGACGCCCACGAGGGCATACATAAATATCTTTTTCATAATCTATTTGATGTACTTTGATAGTTTAACTAGTTACCTCATCCTCATTCCTCGAGTGGGAGACAGTATCGCCACCCACTCAAGGACGAAGACGAGAGCTAAATTAGTAACCAGGGTTATTTACAAGCTTAGGCACCTTATTAATATCCTCCAGAGGGATAGGCAAGAGGTAGTGAGCCTTCTTGTCGAACGCACGCTCCACATCGATTGTGGTGAGCTTGAAGAATTCATCTTCCGTTACACCAAGGATATTCATACCTTCGGGCTTCTTATCAAAGGCATCCCCAGCCAAAAGCCAACGACGCATATCCCAGAAGTTCTGGTTCTCAAGATAGAACTCGACCTGACGCTCCTGGCGCACGATCTGACGAAGCTTGTTCTGGTCAAGGGCTACACCAGCTAGAGCCCAAGAATCCTCTACAGTAGGAATACCTGCACGAGTACGCACACGATTGAGGTAGCTCTTAGCCTCGCCAAGCTCGTTGGTCTCTACAGCAGCCTCAGCATAGAGGAGATAGAGATCAGCCAAGCGCATTACAGACCAAGGGAATCGCTCATGGGGAGGGTACTCTCTGTCCTTAACGATGGCAGGAGAGCAAGCCTTCTTGTTGAGGTAGCCACCAGGAGTATAGTTATTAGGTCTAGGAGAGGTCCCATGAGCCTGACGACCCTGATTGCCTCTAAAGGTGAAGTCCATAATCACTCGACCATTCTCTCCTGGGTTACGATACCCTCTAGCAGGGTTATACACCTGGTCATTGAGAGCCTTGATCTCATAGTAACCTCCCTGGAAGGCAATCCATGCACGGAAACGAGGCTCACGATCGAGGTTGAAGCGTATCGTCTTCTTACCCTTAACAGCCTGGTCTGCATATTCATCCCCAATGGCTACAATCTCAAACTTGTCGAGGTTCTTGAATTCGGGGTCTTCATCCCAAGGAAGTCCATTCTTGGTGTAGAAGCGATTGAGCATTGCCCAAGTAGGACAGATACCCGTAGATCCAGCCTCAGCCTGGTCTCCAGAGCGAGGGGTAGACTTGAAGGGCACGTCATAGAAGCCAGGGCCACGAGTGTCGGCGAAGATCACCTCAGTGTGAGGAGTATCCCAGTCTACAAGCAGGGTGCGCACACGACGCTCAGGGCCCTTAAGGGGCCACTTATTGTCAGCGATCTTCCAGTCGTCGGTCATGTAGAGGGCATAGCCAGCAGCTTCGGCAGCATCGATGGCCTCCTTAACAGCCACCTTGGCTCTTACCCACTTCTGAGGGTCATAGCTCATGGGCATGAGCTGATTTCCTTCCTTATCTTTGAAGTCAGCATACATGGGGTTACCATTGAAGAGAGGCGAAGCAGCGTAAACGAGGAGCTTGGCTTTGAAGGCCTTAGCAGCAGTAGAGGTAGCTAGACCAAAGTGCTTACGCTCAGAGAGAGGACGATTCGTATCTCCCGTACCATCTCGGCGAGCGGGCAGCCCCTTAGCAGCTTCGTCGAACTGCTCCACGACCCAATTAACACACTCATCGTAGGGAGAGCGACCAGGATAATCACCTGGCTTCATGTTGATGTTAGGGGTCTCCTTTACGAGAGTTACAGGGCCATAAGAGCGGATCAGCTCATAGTGGTAATAAGCGATCAGGAAGCGAACCTGAGCCTTATAGTCTGCCTTCTCAGCCTCGGTCGTCTCGTCTGGATTGATCTTATCGATTACATCAAGGAACATATAGCACTGACGAATACCACGGAAGAGGCTATTCCAGTATGAGATGACCGTATTGGAGGAAGTGTACTTCCCCTTAGGGAATCCAGCGAAAGTCTCATGTTCAAAAGGAGTTACGACCTCATCTCCAGTCAACAAGTCAAGCCCACCAGGGGTACTAGCCGCATTGGGTAGGTAAGCATAGCAAGAGTAGAGGTAACGGATCGCCTTATCACGGTCCGCATAGGTATCCTCCTCCTTGGTGCGCTCATCGGGCACCACATCAAGGAAACTGTTACAGGAGGTAAATCCTGATACGAGTACTAGCGTAAGGGCTAGTGCCTTATATATTGCTTTCATTGTGATAATCTCTATTTAAGCTGATTACTTGAGGGTCATCTGCAGACCGAAGTTAATCGTACGCTGCAATGGATAGCTCATACCACGACCACCGCCCAACTCGGGATCCCAAAGCTTGAAGGGAGAGAAGGTCAGCAGATTGGTTGCGTTCACATATATGCGAGCAAACTTGAAGCTGTACCCAACCTCTGCATTCTTGAAGCGCAGGAAGGAAGCATCACGCAGCCAGAAGGTGGAGGGCTGCATGTTGTGGTTGTTATTGAGCAGCGTCAGACGAGGGTGTTTAGCGTTTACATTCTGGTTATCCACACTCCAGTGGTCATCAGCGATCCATTGAAGTACCTGACGACGGTTTTGTGATCCGAAAGGAGCGAAACCGCTCATCATCAAGGACACATTGGCCTGACCTTGGAAGAAGACAGAGAAGTCAAACTGCTTCCACGAAGCCGAAGCTCCGAAGCCATAAACGATCTCAGGAGTGTGAGGATAACCCATTAGGACACGGTCGTCAGAGGATATCGCTCCGTCATACTTCCCATCCTTGTCGGGCTGGTCAACGTACTTGATGTCACCTGGAGCAATAGCGATATTACCGAGTTTGCTCTTTGCATGGGCTTCGATATCAGCCTTGTCGATATAGAGGCCATCGGCTACATACATACTGTATATATTCACACTCTTACCGATACGGCTAAGGGCAGGGCGAGTACCGGGGGCCTCATCGAGCTCAAGCATGGTGTTGCGAGCGAAGGTGAAGTTACCACGGGCAGAGATAGAGAAGTCCTTGTTGACCTGCTTACCATATTCGGCCGAGAGCTCAAAGCCTTCGTTGCGCTGCTTGGCAAGGTTACCCCAAATAGTGGTACCGTCAGCACCCAGGAGCTTGGGGATAGTCTGCTTCTGCTGGAAGATGTTGGAGCGAATATCATGGAAGTATTCAGCCACGATATTGAGGCTCTTGAAGAGCTGGATCTCAGCTCCGATGTTAGACTTCGTAACCACTTCCCAAGTGATGTCATCGTTGCGCAAACGAGAGAAAGTAGGACCATTAAGATCCACTACAGCCGACCCGAAGCCTGTTCTAAAGCTTGGGTTCTGGTTGAGGTTAACTACAGGCAGGTAGACAAAGCGGTCGCCACCAATGTTATCGTTACCCACGAGACCATAAGAGGCGCGTAGCTTGAGGTTAGAGATCACGGGTTTGAGGGGCTGCCAAAACTTCTCCTGGCTGATGTTCCAACCAGCAGAGATAGAGGGGAAGACACCGAAGCGGTGTCCAGCAGCAAAGTTTTCAGAACCAGAGTAACCCAAGTTAAACTCAAGCATATACTTGCGTGCATAGTCATAAGAGGCACGGAAAGCCATGCTCACACGACGCTTGGGCAGAGAGTTAATTAGCTGAGCTGCACTATTAGCCCCACCGATAGTATTGCGATTGTACTCATTGATTTCGGCAACAGCTAGGGCTCCCACATTATGCTCTCGGAAGCTACGATCGTAGAGGAGGTTAGCACGGAAGGTATATGAACGGTCTCCGTTATTGCCAGTAGCTGTACCAAGCACAGGGTTCACGAGGGTAGAGACGTTGCTCTGCTCATAGACCTTCTTCCCATCAACCTCCTTGACGCCTGTGAGCTCGTAACTGTTATAGGCCTGATGGCGCACAACGGTCGTGGTACTCCAGTTCTTGAATGAGAAGAGAGCCTTGAAGCTAAGTCCCTTGGTCAAGAAGTCTAGCTTCTGATCGAAGTTCAGATTAGCCACCACTGTGCTCTCAAAATTATCCTTGAAACCAGAGGTTGCCACAGCCATAGGGTTAGCGATAGGAGAAGAACCTACGACAGCACCTCCCCAGTGGATCCACTTATCATCACCCTTAGGATAGAAAATGGGGAAGTCTACGGGGTTCACATCCATGATCGCACCAAACATACTATTGATCCCACCAGAGCCATTGGCTGTGGTCGAGGGACCGCGATAGTTATTGAGCTGCACATTCAGGTGCAGAGCAATCTTAGAGGCCTTGGAGAGGTTAAAGTCGATGTTGTTCTGGAAGGCATACTTCATGTAATCGATATTGTTATCGAAAGAGAAGAAGTCTTTGCTTCGTCCCTTGAGCATACCAGTTTCATGGTTTACGCTCAGGTTCATGAAGTAGGTGATCTTTTCTGTACCTCCACGAATGTTCATGTTGGCTTTTTGGTTCCAGGTAACGTCTCTAAACATCTCCTTGTACCAGTCCACGTTGGGGTAAAGATAGGGATCATCGCCACGCAGCGTACCCTGGATCTTGTCCTGAGAGTAAGGCAGTGCACCACCCGCCGAGCTGTTGGCAACGGCTTCGTTGTAGAGGCGCATGAAGTCTACTGCACCGACCGTCTTGGGGACCTTAGTTGGAGTGTTCATGTAGGTCTCTAGACGCAGACCGATGATAGGACGGTCAGAGGCAAGACCGCTCTTGGTCTGGATGATAAGTACTCCATTAGCACCACGAGCACCGTAGAGTGCAGTAGTAGAAGCGTCCTTGAGCACGGAGAAGCTCTCGATCACTTCGGGGTCGAGGGCGTTGAGGTCTCCAGCAGACACTGCTACACCGTCGAGCAGGATCAGAGGTTCCTGCAAACCATTCATAGAAGCAGCACCACGCACAAAGAAGTTAGCCTTGTTGCTACCAGGCTCACCACTACGCTGATAGGCGATCATACCACCCACACGCCCAGCAAAGGCAGAGGAGAGGTTAGAGGCTGGCACCTTGAGGTCTCCAGGACGTACCGTTTGGATAGCACCTGTTACAGTCTCTTTCTTCTGTCCCGTACCATACGCTGATATCACAAGCTCTCCGAGCTGGCTAGCATCTTCGCTGAGCTTGATCTGCAGCACACGTTGATTCCCCACCTTGATGGTCTTGGACGTGTAACCGAGGAAGCTCACCTCGAGCTCATCCTTGGGGCTCAGATCGAGCTCGAACTTACCGTCCAAATCCGTCTGAACACCTCGGGTAGTTCCCTTGATGCGGACTGCAGCCCCGATCAGAGGCTCGCCAGTAACGCCATCCACGACGACACCCACGATTTTGTTTTTCTTCGTACTACTCTGAGCAAGTGAGCTCACAGAGGCCGTACGTTCCTTTGCGATCTCGTCTCGACTAGAAGCATCTAGCGATAGAGGCAAAGAAAGCACAGAGAGGACACAAAGAGTCTTGGCTACTCCTCGTGTCGTCCTGGCTACTGAGTAATGTTGTTTTGCCATGAAACTACGTTGAATTTAAGTTATCAATCCTATTTATTTAGTGTCTCGATAGAACACGAACAGGGCGGCAGAGCCTATTCGTGGCTGCAAATATATAACTAATCCACAATAAGACAACAGACTGTGTCGTATCTAAAGCCAGACAAATTAAATTTATTAACAAAACAGCAATCCACAGACAATACATCATAAATAAAGAAAAATCAAAGGATACACTTCAAGAAAAACACAGAATGACCAAAGAGGAGAACAAAATAAGGGTAGAGGAGGATAAAAAAAACATCACCTCTCCAACAAAGGAATAAACCAAAGAAGCACACCAGTAGGGCAAGGACAGTTTTGGTTATACTATATCATTGGGGACTCATAGGATAAAAAAAACAAAAAGGGACAGCCATAAGGATAATAGATTCATTAAGGAGAAAATTTTATCAGCAGGAGGGGATTTTATTTGGCATACAATCGAAATTTTATCGCATCGCTCAAAGAAAACACAGGATAGAGGGATAGAGTATGGGTGAAAAATCATAGAGAAAGACCCTCTTTGTCCCGAAGTAGTGTACGGACATTCTTCTACAAGAGCACAAATAGAAGCATAACTATACCTCTCGACACAACTACTAAGTAGTGAAAGACAGAGATAGAGTTATATACCACATCTATAAAGTACGCGCGCGTGCGCACACGAGAGATAGAGATCCTCCCAGACAATCCACACACCACCACCCAAAAGACTCAAATAGGATCTCAAGTGAGCTCCTACTTAAGCCTCACCTGCGATCCTATCTGAGCCTCCGTAGAGATCCAAGTAGGATCTTTACGGAGCGTCTAGACGAGACCTCGATCAAGCCTCCTACGAGACCTCAGTTGAACTCCCAAGAGCTTTTCGCTCGAGACACAAGAGGGCGATCAGACAAGGGGGACAAAAGACTGGGGGTACGATGAGGCCACAGCCCCAGCGCACCCCCAACCCGAAATGGGTAGAAAGCCCCGATTACTTCTCCTCAAGAGCTGCGATCACACGCCGCAGCTGAGCTCCCAGGCCAATCGTATAGCCCTGAGAAACGAAGACAATGCGATTGAAGGTATCAGCGATGATGAAGACGGGCAGGTTGCCACTGGGCAGCTTCATCTCCTCTCGTAGGCTGCGCAGCAGCTCACCCGAGCGATCCACCCCATAGACTGCCGTACTGGGAAGACCGGGGAATTCCTCTGGACGGAAACGCCTGCGCCCAGCCTCATCAGCAAAGACGAGCACCAGGCTACGCCCCCATCGCTCGAGATCCTCCTTCACGGCGGCAATGTCTCTTAGGGCGTGATTGGTGGGTTCACCTCCAGCCCCGAGGATCCCGAGGACATAGTAACCTCGGCCCGTCGTCGAGAGCAGGGAGCGATCGACCCCTTGAGCCCGAGCCAAGGACTCAGCACTCATGAGCGAAGTAGCCGAACCTAAATACTCATAGAGGCTCTCACTATTGAAGCTACCGAGCACTGCTACCTGAGCCGTATCTCGGCGCATCACGAGCTCAATGGTCTTATGCTCTTGAGGCTTTACCCAGAAGGACTTCATATCCACCAGCACACTCCCATTAGCCAGGCGGGAGCCCGAGGTCAGGATGTACTGCCCAGCATCCACCGATGTCCCCGAGGCAAAGACACCAGACCAAGTAGCCCCCTGCTCGAGGCCCTTATCGTCCGTGTCATAGCTCAGGAGATGCCATCGGCCAGCATCCGTGAGCCGAGAGAGTGTAAACTGGTGATAGTACTTGGGATTGTCGATGATACCATTGGAGGTATAGCCCAAGCGGAGCATACCCTGCTCGGGGTTACGCTCTGCTCCCTCCCCAGCCTTGGGCAGATCTACCCAAGAACCTGCCTGATAACGCTGTAGGCGTCCCGAGGCAGAGCTCTTGCGAATACACTCGGCCTTGCCTAGGGGTACGCTAACCCAACGATCAGCAGAGAAATACTGCGCCCGACCCGTTACCTCATCAATGCGGGCGGCCCAACCCATCGTGCGAGCTAGAGCCACGAAGAAGATAGCAGCCGAATGGCGATCTGCCACACGACTACGCCAAACACCTGTGGGCGAGGTAGCATAGAGCAGTGCATTGTGCGTATCATCTATGTGCAAATGCTCGAGACACCAGCGATAGATCTCCTCAGGCGAGCGGGAGAGACGCTCCTCAAGGCCTGCCTGCTTGACGGCCTGACGCAGAGCCTGCTTATAGGGTGTGAGCAACTCATTAGCCACACGGGGATTGTACACATAAGGCATCACGAGGGTCGAGTGCTCAGCTGCCAAGAGCTTATTCACACGAGTATGCACGAGGTGGTCGGTCAGCACCTCTAGGGGGACGTCTCGCCTGTCCTTGGCCGAGATCACCCCCAGTAGGGCCTTCGCCTGCTCGGGGTCGGCTGCGCCCTCGACGAAGCGGCGTAGGGTGCGCCAATTACCTCGTGCGTCGAGCCCAGGCATTTGCTCGGTAAGGAAAGTAGCTACATAGGCATTGCGGATCGAGTCCTCCTGTCTCATGCGTCGATCATTCTCTGCCCTCATCTCAGGGGTAACCTCTGGATAGACGGCCCGCTCACGTGGGGGCGTGATGATCAGCTGAGCGGCAATAGGATCCTTGCCGAGCATCTTGTCCAGGCGCAGCTCGACCTGAGTGTCTCGCCCGAAGCGCACCTGCCTTAGGGCATAGAGCTGCTGTGCTTGAGAGCCTTGCTTCACGGCCCTCGAGCCTCGGGTCGCAGAGGCCCAAAGCAGGACATCGCCATGCCCAGCCGTGAGCTGCACACGACCCTTGAGATCCGACACGAGGCGAGCGATGCTGTAGAACTCACCATAGTTGTACAGCTTAAACTCCACCTCCACACCGGCCATCGGGCGACCGCCCTCGTCTACGACCTTGACCTCCATCGTGCTGGCCTCCGCATAGTTGCGGATCACATTGATCTCGGTATAGTTGGCCGTTCGGCTCATGACCTCCTCAGGCCCTGTATAATAGCCAAAGGCCTTCGTATGCACGAGCATAGCTCGAGAGACAGGGGCATTGAACCAGCCAAGGTTCAGCACTGGCTCAGGCTCACAAGCTCCGAGGAACATCCATCGACCATCGACCCAGGCCTCTACCCAAGCATGATTATCATCCGTGTGTGCCCATCGAGGTGTATAGACCTGTCGGGCAGGGATGCCTACCGAGCGCAGCGCAGAGACCAATAGAGTAGACTCCTCTCCACAACGACCATAAGCCGAGCGAATAGTCGCCAACGGAGACGAGGTGCGAGCATCACTGGGGGTGTAGACCACATGCTCGTGACACCAATGATTGACCTCCAGGACAGCATCGTAGAGCGAGAGGCCACGCACCCGATCCCGAAGCTCGTGATAGAACACCCTGCGGGCCGAGTCGAGATCCTCGTTATTGACACGAGGGGGGAGGACGAAGTGGCGAAACTCTCGCTCAGGTACACGCCTCCCCCAAGGCATCTCTCGGCGAGCCTCGAGGGCGAGCCTCACATGCTCGAGGAAGTATTCCCCCGATCTATCCACTAGATCGTTGGCGGGCATATAGGCATAGAGGAAGGTCATCAGATCCCGCTCCTCCTGGCTCATCTGGGCCGTCTTGAAGATGCGGAAGAGATCCCCACGGGGGAAGGCCTTGCGCTTGAGCTCAAAGCTCTGCTGGGTCGAGTGTTCACTCATTACCTCACCTCGCTGCATGAGAGGGCCTAGCCCCTGAGAGACTTTGTCTCGAGGCCGAGCCTTGAGGGAGCTCCCTGACACGAGGGGAATAGCTAGGATTAGGGCTAATAGTCGTGCATTCATAAGTTATTCGTTTGGGATCATTTCGTTCTTGGTATAGGCTTTACTCCTCGAGAGAGGCGAGGAGGTGGAGGACGGAGGCGATCTTGTCGGGGTCGGTCAGCTCACGAGAGTATTCGTCGAGGTGTACTACCCCACCCATTGACACTCCCTCGTGCCTGTAGCGCATAGGGCTCGGGTAGCTCGAGCGAGCCGAGAGGTGATACTCTCGAGCCTGGGTACGGTGCACAAGGGTTTGGATATTGGAGGCATTCACCCCACAGCCTGGCATGACGACGATGCGGCCCTGAGCTTGGTCGACAAGGCGAGCCAACTCGTCTGCCCCTTCGAGAGCAGTCGCTGCCCCGCCCGAGGTCAGCACCCGATCGCAGCCCAGCTCTATAAGTGTCTCAAGGGCAGAGACACGGTCTCGGCACATGTCAAAAGCCCTGTGGCAGGTAACCGAAAGCCCTTCGGCCGCCTCGATGAGGCGGCGCATGAGGGGTACATCCAGCTCACCCTCTGGGGTAAGGCAGCCGATGACGACTCCATCGACACCCAGCTCTCGGGCCATGCGAATATCCTCGAGCATGATCCGAGCCTCGGTCTCGTCATAGAGGAAGTCGCCACCTCGGGGGCGAATGATCACGTGTAGCTTGATCGTGAGGAGCTCACGAGCGAGCTTGATCTCCCCGAACGAAGGGGTCGTCCCGCCCTCGGGCATCCCAGCACAGAGCTCAATGCGCGAGGCTCCTGCCTCCTGGGCTCTGAGGGCACTCAGGGCACTATTGGCACAATTCTCTACGAGGAACATTACCTAAGGGTTACTTCGACAACAAAATCAATGGGATTGGCCTCGCTGGGGGCTTGGTCGAAGGTCATCGTAAGCCCATGGGCCGTTTGGGAGAAGGGCACTCGACGGCCATTCTCGAAGACCCGGACAGACTTCGCTCGCTCGACGAGGGGGATGGAGAGCATACGGCTCTTCCACTCTAGAATATGGAGGTAGAGGGTCTTACCTCGCTGAGTCGTTACGCCCCACTCCTGTGGGGGAATAAGGCCTGCACGCACGCCATCCTTGACCGTAGGGGCGAAGGTCTTGAGCCACTGTCCCATCTCGGAGAGGCGTTCGACAGCTACGGCAGGGAGTTCTCCATCGGGCTGTGGGCCTACGTTGAGCAGGAGATTGGCATTGCGCCCTGCGCTGGCTACGAGCAGGCGAATGAGCGTTGCTGTCGTCTTGTAACGCTGGTCAATGATCTTGTAGCCCCACATCCCATTCATCGTCTCGCAAGTCTCGAGGGGAAGGGAGCTGATGGCCTGGCCCGAAAGACCAGCGGTATTAGCTCCTGGGACATCACGCTCAAACATCTGAAAGTCCTCTCCCTCGATCGGGGTCTCGTGGTGATTGTTGCCGATGAGGCACGAGGGCTTGAGGCGGTGAATGCCCGAATACATACGGGGATAATTCCAGTCGAAGCCAGGGTTCTGATCTTGATCCCAATGTCCATCGAGCCAAATGGCATCGGCATCGTAGATAGAGACGAGCTCAGCGAGCTGATTGTTCATGAAATCCTCGTAGCTCTTCCAGTTACCGTGCTGCTTGCGCCCCGTGCCACGACCTGTCCGCCCAAGTGGATAATAGTCCTCCCGAGTCCAGTCTAGGAGCGAATAATAGATATGAAAGCCTATGCCCTGACGGCGACACTCATCTCTGAGTTCGGCCAAGACATCACGGCCGAAAGGTGTTGCCTTGACAATATTGTAGTCGCTGTACTTCGTATTCCAAAGGGAGAAGCTATCATGGTGGCGTGAAGTAATGGTTAGATACCCAGCCCCCGAGGCCTTGATGGCGGCAACCCAGCGGGCAGCATCGAATTTGGCCGGATAGAAGCCCCCTGCCGCCTTGGCATACTCGGCGTGATCCAAGTTGGCATTGTGCATGTACCATTCACCCTGGGCATACATACTATAGATGCCCCAATGCAGGAAGACTCCGAAGCCTTTGTCTCGGAAAGCCTCCCGAGCCTTGAGGTTGTCTGCCGAGGGCTGATAACCAGGCTGCGCTGCGACGGGTTGCCAAGAGCCAAGGGTCAGCAGAAGGCCCAGGCAGGCACACGCAAAGGAATAGATTCTGTTCATAACGTTGTGGTTTGAGGTAAATAATTGTCCTTGCGCTGTAAAGGTAATACTTTGCCCCCAATTGGTCAGTCCTCTACAGGGGCTGCTTGCCCCCGAGGAGAGGGCGAGGGGGCGGAGGTGGATCATGCCTCGGCTCTAAGCTCAAGGATCACGGACGGAAATCATGACGAGCCTCTGTATCGAGATCCTAATGGGAGGAGAGATGAGGTCTCGTCTAGATGCCCCATCGAGATCCAAGTAGGATCTCCATCGAGATATAAGTAGGATCGCACTTGAGGTCTAAGTAGGAGCTCCACCGAGATATAAGTAGGATCGCAAGAGAGGTCAGATAGAGCGGGGATGAGATCCGCAGCAAAAACGAAGAGGGGAGGGGTTGAGGGGGTGTTCCCCCTCAACCCCTCCCCACAAGAGAGAACAAGAGCGGCGAAGCCACAAGGACTTCACCGCTACATGACCCATTACTTCCTCTTGGCTGGAAGGTGTACGGCCAAGCCTAGGGCATCGGCGATCGCCTCATACAGAGCCTCCGAATAGGTAGGATGCCCGTAGATCGTAGCTAGTACCTCCTCGGCCGTGGCCTCAATCTCCATCACCAGCGAAGCCTGACTGATCATCTCTGCCGCCATCGAACCAATGATGTGGATCCCCAGGATCTCTCCATACTTATTGTCCAGGATCACCTTGACGAAGCCATGCGTCTCACCAGAGGCCAGGGCACGACCATTGGCCACGAAGGGGAACTTACCCACACGCACCTCTCCATAGTGCTCACGAGCCTGATCCTCCGTGAGCCCTACCATGGCGACCTCAGGACGGGTATAGACCACCGAGGGGGCAGAGAGGAGCTTAAGCTCCTGCTTGTTGCCATGCAGAGCATTCTCGGCAGCGATCTCCGCCATGCGGAAGGCCGTATGGGCGAGCATCTTGATGCCATTGACATCGCCTGGGGCATAAACCCCCTTGACGCTGGTCTCCATATACTTGTCCACCTTGATGCGTCCACGCTCGATCTCTAGATCCAGTTCACCAACACCCTCTAGATCAGGTACACGTCCGATCGAGAGCAGGGCCTTCTCGGCCTCAATCACACGGCCGTCCTTGAGCACAGCAGCTAGGCGACCCGAGCGATCCTCGATGCGTTCGATCCCTGCCCCAGTAAGGATAGTGCAGCCACGCTTCTCAAGGTCGGCACGCAACGTCTGCGAGACCTCCTTGTCGAGGGCGGGGATGATGTAGTCAGCCATCTCGACGATGGTAACCTTCGTGCCTAGTGAGCCAAGAGCCTCGGCCATCTCGACCCCGATCACGCCACCGCCGATTACCACGAGGCTCTCGGGGAGCTCCTGTAGCGAGAGGATGTCATCGCTAGTCAGCACCGCAGGGTGCTCGATGCCGGGGATGGGGATACGAGCTACCTTGGATCCGCCCGCCAGGATAATCTTGTCAGCCTTGAGAATCTTCGAGCCATCGACCACGACGTCCTTGTCCTTATTGATCTTGGCCACGCCCTTGAAGACCTCTACCCCATTGCTCTTGAGTAGGGCAAAGACGCCGCCCGTGAGCTTCTTCACCACGCTATCCTTGTAGGAGACGAGCTTCTTCATATCCACCGAGAAGGCCATATCCTTGAAGTGTAGGCCTCGCTCGGCCGCCTGAGCGACCCCGTCGAGGATCTCCGCATTGCGCAGGAAGGTCTTCGTGGGGATGCAGCCCTTGTTGAGGCAAGTCCCTCCGAACTCATTCTTCTCCACAATAGCGACCTTCGCCCCAAGCTGAGCAGCCTTGATCGCAGCCACATAGCCCGCAGGGCCACCCCCGATCACCACCAGGTGATACGAGCCTTCCTGACGGATCAGAGGCAGAGCCCCCGTCGTATCGCTGGGTGCAGGAGCAGGCGGATCGGGCATGATCTCCTCCTTGGTGCGTACCGTCTCTAGGCTCTCGCCTGCCGCCCCGATGTAACCGATTACCTCGGCGATGGGCACCGTAGTGCCGTCTCCGTGGAGGATCTTCAGCAGCACGCCCGAGGCCTCAGCCTCGATCTCCATGCTGGTCTTGTCGGTCATGATCTCTAGGATCACCTCCCCTTCGCTGACGCTGTCCCCTTCTTTCTTGATCCAGCGCACGATCTCGCCCTCGGTCATGTCGAGACCTGCCTTGGGCATGATAATTTCTGTTGCCATATCTTGTGATATTATCTTATTCTTTAGTTCAGTAGCCCTCGATTAGACGAGTAGCGGCAGGGGCTGCTCGAGGGCCGCCTTGAGCTCCTGCATAAACTTGGCTGCGGCCAGCCCATTGATCACCCTGTGGTCGCTCGTCAGGCTCATCTTCATGATCGGACGAATCACGACCTCTCCATTGCGCACGACAGGCATGTCCTTCGTCCCTGCAATGGAGAGGATCGCCGAGTTGGGCTGGTTGATGATCGAGGTGAAGCTCTCCACACCATACATCCCGAGGTTCGAGATCGTGAAGGTGCTACCCTCCTGGTCGGCAGGGGTGAGCTTCTTGCCCACGGCCCGCTCGGTGATATCCTTCAGGCGAAGCATCAGCTCGGTGAGGCCCATCCGCTCAGCCCCATGAACTACAGGCACGAGCAGCCCCTCATCCATCCCCACTGCCATGGCTAGATTGACGTAGTTATGCAGCTCGATCTGAGAGCCATCGGCCGAAAGCGAGGCATTGATATAGGGGTGATTCATCAGCGTACGCACTACGGCTAGCGAGATGATGTCAGTAACGGTGAGCTTCTTGCCCGTCTTCTGCTTGATAGGCTCCATCAGCTGGGCACGCAGCTTGGTGGCCTCACCCATATCGACCTCGTAATTGAGCACGAAGGTAGGAGCGGAGAAATAGCTATCACTCATGCGCTTGGCAATGACCCGACGCATCATATTCATTGGTACGATCTCGACCGCCCCGTAGGGCGAGGTCGTTGTAGCCTTAGGAGCTGAGGCTGCCTGGGGCATCACCTCGGCCTTGGGCGCAGAGGCAGCTACCTTAGGCGCAGCCGAGGGCTGCTTGATCGAGAAGGAGTCGAGGATGCCCTCGAGGTTGATCTCCTTATCTGCCTCGATGAGCATCATCACATCGCGGCGAGTAACCTTGCCTCGAAGCCCAGTGCCCTGGATCGTCTCCACATCCAGGCCATGTGCTTGGGCAATCTTGAGAGCCAAAGGGGTAATCCCACCAGGCTGGTCATAAGTAAATCCAGCCACATCTTCTCGGTGGATACGCCCCTTGTAGCCACTCCCCACGATGCGATCCAGCGCAATGCCCATGCGGTGGGCCAGGGATCGAGCCGCAGGTGTAGCTCTTAGTTTATCGTTTCCCATTATCTTCAGTAGTTTGTTATTTCTTAGAGGGATATGAGGGCAGAGGTGGGCCTTGCCCAACCTCTGGCTCCGGTCTTATCGCTTCTCGGCTAGACGTTCGATGTACTTGAGGATGCGCTCCACACTGGGGTACATGGCCTCCTCGAGGCCCTTGTTGTAAGGGATGGGTACATCCTCGGCTGCTAGGCGCAGGATGCGGTTGTCGAGATAGTCAAAGGCATCGCTCTCAGCGATCATCGCAGCCACCTCGCCGATGAAGCCCCCAGTCTTGTGGGCATCATTGACCAGGAGCACACGGCCCGTCTTCTTCACCGACTCGAGGATAGCATCCTTGTCGAGGGGAATGAGGGTAACCAGGTCTACGACCTCTACCTCGATACCCTTCTCACGGGCCATATCGGCCGCCTCTAGGACGCGGCGCAGCATGCGACCATAGGTGATGACTGTAACATCCTTACCCACACGCTTGAGGTCTGCCTTACCGATCGGTAGCACGAAGTCAGGGGATACAGGCACTTCGCCCTTGACATTGTAGTCGGACTTATACTCGAGGAAGATCACGGGGTTATTGTCTCGGACAGCAGCCTTGAGGATTCCCTTGACATCGGCAGGGGTGCCTGGGGCTACGACCTTGAGGCCAGGGATATGACAAAACCAAGACTCTAGGCTCTGCGAATGCTGAGCAGCTGAGCAGATCCCCGCCCCCGCAGCACAGCGGAAGACTACGGGTACCTGTCCCTTACCCCCATACATATAGCGAGTCTTGGCAGCCTGATTGACGATGTTATCCATCATATAAACCACGAAGTCCATGAAGGTTACGTCTACGATTGGGCGCATCCCAGTCAGGGCAGCCCCCACGGCACAGCCCGAGATCGCATTCTCGGAGATAGGGGTGTCTCGCACACGCTCCTTGCCGAACTCCTCGAGCATCCCTACAGAGGTCCCGAAGTCGCCACCATAGATCCCTACGTCCTCACCAATGAGGAATACATTCTCGTCTCGTCTCATCTCCTCGCTCATGGCTTGGATGATGGCATCACGCACAGACATGACTTTGGTTTCTTGTCCTTCTATCATGATTTTATTCTTTTGTCTAGGTTGATAACTGATCGATAGCTTACTCTGCGAATACGTCTTCGAAGGCTGACTCTGGGCTGGGCTCTGGGCCTGACATGCCGTACTTAACTGACTCCTCAACGGCCTCGTGCGAGGCTTCGGCGATAGCATCTAGCTCCTCAGCCTTGGCCACACCCTGTTCGATGAGATAATCACGAAATCGAGCGATGGGATCCTTGGCCTTCCAGGCGTCTACCTCCTCCTTGGTGCGATACTTACCAGGGTCACTGGTAGAATGGCCGAACCAACGATAGCTCACAGCCTCGACAAGCACTGGACCCTTGCCTGAGCGGACGTACTCGACTGCTTCATCGAGGACCTTGCGCACGGCTAGGAGATCGTTGCCATCCTCAACGAAAAGACCTGGGATGTCGTAGGCTACGGCACGCTGATGGACATGCTTGACCTTCATCACGCTCTTGATAGGGGTGGAAATGCCATAGCCATTGTTGATGCAGTAGAAGATCACGGGTAAGTTCCAGATCGAGGCCATGTTGAGCGTCTCGTGGAAGGTTCCCTCGTTCGTTGCCCCGTCTCCGAAGCAGCACATAACGATCTTGCCTGTGTTTTTCATCTTTTGAGTCAGAGCTGCCCCGATAGCGATGCCCATCCCTCCTCCGACGATGCCGTTAGCCCCAAGGTTGCCTGCATCGAGGTCTGCGATGTGCATAGAGCCCCCCTTACCCTTGCAAGAGCCGTTGGAGCGTCCCATGATCTCGGCCATCATCTCGTTGAGGTCGATCCCCATAGCGATGCTCTGCCCGTGTCCACGGTGATTAGAGGTAATGAGATCGCCGGGCGAGAGGGCGGAGATCGCCCCAACGTTGGCGGCCTCCTCACCGACGGAGAAGTGCGTCATGCCTGGGACGAGCCCTCGGCGCACCATCTGATTGACCTTCATGTCGAAGTTTCGGATGTCTTCCATCTGGCGAAACATCTTCAAGAGTTCTTCCTTATTCATTTTTGTCATAACTACGATTGGTTTTACATCATATACTTGCTCCAAAGAAACTACTATCCTGCGAATATTGTTCGCAGGAGACAGCTGTATATCACCCAGTTAATAAGGAATGTATTCCTTATACGAGCCCAAGTCCTTATCTAACCGAGGCTCTATAAAGGCATTAGATTTTAAGATCTCTCGCTTGTGAGCGAGAAAATACCTATCTATAGGTATGCTATCGGAGCTCGTTCTGTAGGTAATGATCTATCGTAGGAGCAAAGAAGCGATGCTCGAGATGATGGATGCGCTCGGCCAAAGTCTCGGGGGTATCGTGGGCATGGACTGGACAAGTAGCCTGTAAGAGATGCCTGCCATGGTCATAGAGCTCATCTACTAGATGGATGGTGATCCCACTAAGAGACTCCCCCTGGGCAATAACAGCACGGTGAACGTGCACCCCATACATGCCCTTACCACCAAAGCGAGGTAGGAGAGCTGGATGGATATTGATAATGCGCTGAGGGAAGGCCTCTATGTACACAGGGGTAATGAGGCAGAGATAGCCCGCCAGGACGATGAGCTCGACCCCGAGCTCTCGTAGCAGGGCGAGGGGCTTCTCTCCCTCTCGCATAGTACTATTGTCGAAGTAATAGCAGGGGATGCCCAGGCGTTTGGCTCGGTCGATGACCCCAGCGTCGGCCTTATTGGTCAGGATGCAGCCTACCGAGACATCGGGACGCTCGGAGAAGTAGGAGACAATAGCCTCGGCATTAGAACCACTGCCCGAGGCGAATATTGCTATTGTATTCATAAAAAGTACTATCTTTGTGCACAAATCTCCTCGCTCTGTGCATCTGAACACCTCTCCAAAGAGAGGATCGAGGACGCAGACGAGGGTATGCAAAGATAACTTTTTAGATATTCATATTAAACAATTCAAGACTATGTCACAGATTGAAGAAAAGGTAAGAGAAATCATCGTAGACAAGCTCAACTGCGAAGCCTCTGAAGTAACTCGTGAAGCTAACTTCGCCAGCGATCTCGGTGCAGACTCTCTCGACACTGTAGAGCTGATCATGGATTTCGAGAAGGAGTTCGACACTCAGATCCCCGACCAGGACGCTCAGCAGATCAAGACTGTAGGCGACGCTATCGACTACATCGAGAGCAAGCTCAACGCTTAATTCCTCCCTCATATTCTCTGTCATGGAACTGAAGAGAGTTGTAATCACCGGTATCGGTGCTATTACCCCACTGGGCAATACGGCCCCTGAGACATGGGAAGCCCTCAAGGCGGGGAAGAGTGGAGCAGGTCCTATTACGCTCTTCGACGCTTCCAAGCACAAGACACACTTTGCGTGCGAGGTCAAGGACTTCAAGGTCGGCGACTTCATGGATCGTAAGGAGGCTCGCAAGCTAGACCGCTTCGCCCAGTTCGCCATGGTTGCAGCTGACGAATCTCTCGTAGACTCGAAGCTGGATTTGGAGACTGTAGACAAGTGCCGTGTCGGTGTGATCGTAGCCTCGGGCATCGGGGGTCTGACGACCTTCGAGGAGGAGGTGATGGGGTATGACAAGGAGAGAGGCCCACGCTTCAACCCTTTCTTCATCCCCAAGATGATCTCGGACATTGCTGCGGGTCATATCTCGATCAAGTACGGCTTCCACGGCCCTAACTACTCCACAGCCTCGGCCTGTGCATCATCGACCAATGCGCTGATCGATGCCTGCCACCTGATCCGCCTCGGCAAGGCCGATGTAATCATCGCTGGTGGAGCAGAGGCCTCGATCTGTGCGGCTGGCGTGGGTGGCTTCAATATGATGAACGCCCTCTCCACACGCAACGAAGAGCCCGAGCGAGCTTCACGCCCCTTCAGCGCAAGCCGTGATGGCTTCGTAATGGGCGAGGGTGCTGCCTGCCTCATCGTCGAGGAGATGGAGCATGCTATCGCTCGTGGGGCCCATATCTACGCTGAGCTCGTCGGCACAGGCCTCTCGGCCGATGCCCATCACCTGACCGCCACACACCCTGAGGGGCTAGGGGCTAAGCTGGTGATGAAGAATGCCCTCGAGGATGCTGGCATGAGCGTGGAGGACATCGACTACATCAATGTGCATGGTACCTCTACGCCTGTGGGCGACATCTCGGAGGCCAAGGCGATCAAGGATCTATTCGGCGATGCCGCCTACAAGCTCAACATCAGCTCGACCAAGTCCATGACTGGACACCTGCTCGGCGCTGCTGGGGCGATCGAGGCCATGGCCACGCTCAAGGCTGTCGAGGAAGACATCGTACCTCCTACGATCAACCACGACCCTGAGGATCGTGATCCCGAGATCGACTATGAGCTGAACTTCACGTTCAACGAGGCTCAGCGTCGTCCCGTACGTGCAGCCCTGTCCAATACCTTTGGCTTCGGCGGGCACAATGCGAGTGTGATCTTCAAGAAGTTCGTACGCTAAGCACGATCTCCTAGCTACGAAGTCCCTGCTCTAAGCAAGAGAAGACTATCTATGCTGAGACAACTCATTCAAAAAGTCAAAAGGCTCTTCGGGTTCAGACCCGTAGAGCCTTTGGCTTATCTAAACCAGGTGCTCGGATTCGCCCCAACTGACCCTAAGCTCTACGAGCTGGCCATGAGCCACAGCTCCTGCGGCTTCGTGGACGAAGCGGGGCATAAGGTCAATAACGAGCGGCTCGAATTCCTCGGCGACTCTGTCCTGGCGACTGCTGTCAGCCATTACCTCTACCGAGAGCACCCTCTCTGGGACGAAGGGCAGATGAGCAAGCGTCGAGGAACCCTAGTCAAGCGATCGGTCAATAACGCTGTCGCCCGACGCATGGGTCTTGCCAAACTGCTGCAACTCAGCCGCACAGGCCCGAGCAATCGGCACAGTCCCGATGTCTATGGCAATGCTCTAGAGGCCCTTATCGGGGCGATCTTCCTCGACAAGGGTTACCTCGTAGCCGAAGAGTTTGTCATCATGCGGGTCATGCCCCTCTTCCGAGAGCTCGAGGAGAGCCTCGTCGAGCAGACGACGAACTACAAGTCCCTCCTGCTGGAGTGGGCACAGAGGCATCATCTGAGCTTCGACTTCCGCATGCTCCAGGAGCCCAAACGCAACGGAGGGGTCTTCGTCTGCGCCGTCTTCATCAACGACAAGCGGATCGGCACGGGCCGAGGCAACAACAAGAAGGAGGCCCATCAGGAGGCCGCCCACGAAGCTCTGAACGCCCTCTGCAAGGCAGATCCCAGCCTACGGGACGAGCTCGGCCTCTAACCCCTCTCATTAACACATCCCCCAGGCGTCCCGAGATCGGACTGGCAGGGAGCATCTATCCCGAGGAGTAGGGTTACTCCTCGGGATAGATATTTTCAGGGTCTACGAAATGCGAAGTGAGTAGCAAGGGTGTTTATTGCTTATTCACAATTCGGTTCAACTCCTCCTCTACCTCCTTGATGCTGGGGAGGGTAGAGCGCAGGTTGTTGGGGCTAATCTTGGTGAGTAGGCAGTCGCTAACGTCTATAGGCTGATTTTCCCAAACATTGAATTAGCGCAACAGGCTATTGCGTAATTTCAAAGAATTGATTTTCTGCATTTTGACATTAGTGCAAGAGGCTCTTGCGCCAAGGTTCGGTGGAGCTCTCGATAGGGCCTCAGATGCATGCTCCCTAGAGAGACGTATGCACCCTCGGGGGAGGCTCGATGGAGGCCTAAGTAGGAGCGCACTTGAGACTCAAATAGGACTTCACTCGAGCTCCTATCTGAGCCTCGATCGAAGTCCTACTTATATCTCCACAGGGGTATTCACTAGGCCTCGGGAGAAGCCTCCACCTCCATGCAGGACGAGTGCCCCATGATATATAGCTGAAATAGTGAAAGATAAAAAACTTACTTCAGAATACCCACAAAAAACTTGCTTATTTGATTTTTCATTATATCTTCGCTACGCATGCATGCCAACAATACAACAAACTAACATTTCAAAATTATGAGAAAACTATTTTTTGTCCTGATCACAGGAAGAGATAACTGATGCTCTCGTTCAAAACAGACACAATATGAATACTTTGGAGATTTGGGGATGCCCCTATGTGATCGCCTTTGCGGCAGTTCTTTTCGTCGTATATGCCCTGGCCTTTTGGCTCGAGCGCAATGGCTCTAGGTTGCAGTATGCACGCAATGCTTTCATCGGCTTTCTCTTCTTTGCCGTAGGGCTGGCGACCACCTATGCGGGGTGGCTGGGCCTGCTCCTCGGCGCAGTAGTCGCCATCCTCCTGATGATCACGATGAATAGCCTCGTGGTCGGGGGGAGGAAGCTGGAGGCGGAGGGAGTTCACCTCTCCCGTACCATAGCCCTCCTCGTGGGCTTCGTCCTGGGTCGGGCCTTCGACCTCTCGTTCGTGCCCTGGATCGTGATCGGTGTGGTCATCCTAGAGCGGGCCTTCTACTACCTCAAGCTCCGTCGCTAGGGGCAGAGCCCTCCGAGAAGGTCGGGCAAAGCGTAAGCCTCGAAGCACCCTCTCGTAGGGGAGGTCAGCGAAGTCGTAGGCAACCCTTCACTACGCCTCATCCATCTGTCGAGGAGGGTCCTCGGGCTCTCCTCGACACTTTTATTCTCCTAGAAACAAGAGAGATAGTCGGATGCAAAGAAATAAGGAGCAACGATTTTTGCCCCAATCACTTGTTTTTCACAAAAAACCGCATTACCTTTGCAGACGATTTGCAGTGGAGGGGTCTTCACAACATACGCAAGTATTGACTCTGTAGCTCAGTTGGTAGAGCAAATGACTCTTAATCATTGGGTCGTGAGTTCGAGCCTCACCGGGGTCACAGAAGGGACACCAAAGACCTTCGAGGGACTTCCCCCGCAAATCGAATGACTCTGTAGCTCAGTTGGTAGAGCAAATGACTCTTAATCATTGGGTCGTGAGTTCGAGCCTCACCGGGGTCACTTAGACAAGCGACGAAGCCTGACCAGATGGTCAGGCTTCGTCCGTATATAGCTCTCGGAGAGGCAGCATCCTCCCCGAGCCCTCGTCCGAGGGGGCAATTAGTCCAAATGCTCGAAGGTACGGCGGCGCAGGGTGAAGTCCTTACCCAGGTATTTCTCTCGCACGATCTCGTTCTCGGCCAGCTGCTCGGCAGTACCCTCGAAGAGCACCTTACCCTCGAAGAGCAGATAGGCCCTATCCGTGATGCTGAGCGTCTCGTACACATTGTGGTCGGTGATCAGGATGCCGATATTCTTCTGCTTGAGCTTGGCCACGATCATCTGAATATCCTGCACGGCGATGGGGTCTACCCCAGCGAAAGGTTCGTCAAGCATGATAAACTTCGGGTCGATCGCCAGGCAACGGGCGATCTCTGCTCGGCGACGCTCGCCCCCAGAGAGGCGGTTCCCGTGGTTACGGCGCACCTTCTCGAGGCGAAACTCTGCGATCAGCTCCTCGAGTCTCTGCTCCTGCTCAGCTTTGGAGCGAGCAGTGAACTCAAGGGCCGAGAGGATATTGTCCTCGACACTCATCTTGCGGTAGATCGAGGCCTCCTGAGCCAAGTAGCCGATCCCCGCACGGGCACGCTTGTAGACGGGCTGGCGGGTAATATCCTCGTCATCGAGGAAGATCCGCCCCTCATTGGGCACGACAAGCCCGACAGTCATGTAGAAGGTGGTCGTCTTGCCTGCCCCATTAGGGCCGAGCAGGCCTACGATCTCCCCCTGCCCCACCTCGATGGAGACATGATTGACGACGGTGCGGCTGCGGTAACGCTTGACTAGATTGTCCGTTCTGAGTATCATTGCGATTGAAGTGCTGAGACGACTGCAAAGATAGTGCTATCTTTGTAGAGATAATTATACAGATCATTAAATGAATATTAAAGCCTTAAAGCAATTAGGCGAATATACGCTGCTCATGCAGCGCACCTTCACATGGCCAGGGCGGTGGCGGATGTTTTACCGCAGCCTCGTGCGGGAAGTTTATGACCTCGGGGTGGGGTCGCTGGGGATTGTCTTCATCATCTCCTTCTTCATCGGGGCGGTGATCACCATTCAGCTCTCGATCAATATCACCAGCCCACTGATCCCCAAGTTCACCATCGGATACTCGGCCCGAGAGATGGTACTGCTTGAGTTCTCCTCGACTCTGATGTGCCTCATCCTGGCGGGGAAGATCGGCTCGAGCATCGCCTCCGAGCTCGGGAGCATGCGAGTAACCGAACAGATTGACGCCCTGGAGATCATGGGGGTCAATAGTGCCAACTTCCTCATCCTGCCCAAGGTCGTCGGGCTGATGCTCTTCGTCCCCATCCTCTCGATCTTCTCCATGGTCATGGGTATCGGTGGGGGCTATCTAGCGACCTTCATCACCGACACCATCCCCACCAAGGACTTCGAGTACGGGCTACAGCTCTTCTTCTCCCCGATCTACATCCTGCACTCGATCATCAAGTCGCTGGTCTATGCCTTTCTGATCGCCTCAGTCTCGTCCTACTACGGCTATTCGGTCAAGGGTGGGGCTCTACAGGTCGGTTCGGCCAGTACCAATGCGGTCGTGCAGAGCAGCGTGCTGATCCTCGTCTTCGACCTCTTACTGACCAATCTGCTGCTGACCTAGAGGCCCAGCGACCCGATCCCCTCTACACGAGAACTACTATTATGATAGAAGTCAAATCACTATACAAATCCTTCGGGGACAAAGAGGTGCTCAAGGGCATTGATGCCACCTTCGAGCCCGGCAAGACGAACCTCATCATTGGCCGTAGCGGCGCAGGCAAGTCCGTCTTCGTCAAGTGTATGATCGGCCTCATCCCCCCAACCAGTGGACAAATCCTCTACCATGGGCGAGACATCGCAGCCATGGACAAGCGAGAGCTCCTTGGCCTCAGACGAGAGATGGGGATGCTCTTCCAGGGCTCAGCCCTCTTCGACAGTATGACCGTGCTGGAGAACGTGATGTTCCCCCTCGAGATGTTCTCCACCGATAGCTACAACGTCTACCGCCAACGTGCCAAGGATTATCTCGAGCGAGTAGGCCTTACCGAGGCCGCACACCGCTACCCTAGCGAGATCAGCGGAGGGATGATGAAGCGCACTGCCATTGCCCGAGCTATCGCCCTGGGGCCCAAATACCTCTTCTGCGACGAACCCAATTCGGGCCTAGACCCCAAGACCTCCAAACTCATTGACCAGCTCATCCAAGAGCTCACCCGAGAGTACAATATCACAACCATCGTCAATACCCACGATATGAACACCGTGCGCAGCATCGGCGACAAGATCATCTACGTGCACCAGGGGCGCAAGGAGTGGGAGGGTAGCAGTGAAACCATCGAGATGACAGGAACCGAACGCCTGCGCCACTTCATCGATGCAGGCCTGGACAACCAACCCGATACTAGCGAATAAGGGAGACCCCCAATATCCTCACAGCAAATATGAAAAAGAACTCTATACTCTTCAACCTCCTCCTCATGCTCCTGCTCTCCAGCGTTCTGCTCTGGGGCATCATTTGGGGGCTCAAGGTCTACACCAAACACCATATCAACATCCCTATCCCAGAGGTTAGGGGCAAGACCCTAGAGCAGACGAGCTTGATCCTCTCGAGCAGTAACCTCTTCTACGAAGTGGTAGACTCGGTTTACTCCCGAGAGGCCGTCCCAGGCACAGTCTTCGACGTTATCCCCGCCCCGGGGCACGAGGTCAAGCCTGGACGCACCATCTTCGTCAAGATCTACTCCAGCCAGCAGAGACGTGTGGCCCTACCCTACGTCAAGGACATGTCTGCCCGACAGGCCCTTGCATTGCTCCGAGGCCTCGGCTTCGAGCGAGTAGACCAACGCATCGTCTCAGGCCCTTACATCAACCTGGCTCAGGGCTTTGAGCTGCGCAACGGACAGCCCCTCAAGGCAGGCGATATGCTCAGTATCGACACCCCTATCGTCCTCCTGGTCGTGGGCAATGTGGCCGATACCCTCCCCCCTGTAGAGGGACTAATCGAGGACGAAAATGCCACTTGGACACCCGAGGAGACACCGACGAAGAAAGCCGAAGAAGAACCCGAACCAAATGAGTGGTGGTAGTATGACTGGCGAACCTATAGAGGCTGACTGGCTCGAGGAGCTAGAGGCAGAGGTAGACGACGAATTGGAGCTCGACGAAACTGATCAAACCCTAGGCGAAGAGGCCGAGGGACAGCTCTATGAGCACTACCGCATCGTCGCTGATGCAGGGCAGGGATTGCTCCGAGTGGACAAGTTTCTCGCTATCCACATGACTCGCACTACTCGCAGCCGCATTCAGCAGGCTGCAGAGGCAGGTTACATCTTCGCCAACGGGCAACCCGTGCGCAGCAACTATCGAGTCAAACCCCTCGATGTCATTACCCTACAGCTCAGACGCCCTCGCAGAGAGATTGAGATCATCCCTGAGGATATCCCCCTCAATATTGTCTACGAAGACGACCATCTGCTCGTCGTCAATAAGCCTGCGGGCTTAGTCGTCCATCCAGGCCACGGCAACTATACCGGGACGCTACTCAACGCTCTAGCTTACTATCTCAAGGATGACCCTCTCTACGACCCTAGCGACCCACGCCTAGGGCTGGTACACCGTATTGATAAGGACACCAGTGGACTCTTGGTCATTGCCAAGCGGGCTGAGGCGAAGGCACATCTGAACAAGCAATTCTTCGACAAGACAACCCACCGCTCCTATCGAGCCCTCGTATGGGGTCGCTTCAAAGAGCCCCGAGGAACTATTGTCGGTAATATTGGCCGCGACGAGCGAGACCGCCTACAGATGGCCGTCTACCCCGAGGATAGCGAGCGCGGTAAACACGCTGTAACGCATTACGAGGTCCTAGAGGAACTCGCCTATGTGAGCTGGATAGAGTGCCGTCTAGAAACGGGGCGAACGCATCAGATCCGAGCACATATGAAGCACATCGGGCATACCCTCTTCGCAGACGAACGTTATGGGGGGGATAAGATCTTGTGGGGCAATCAATTCTCTCGCTACAAGCAGTTCGTCTCGAATTGCTTGAAGATCTGCCCTCGACAGGCATTGCATGCTAAGACCCTCGGCTTTGAGCATCCAGCCACAGGCGAATGGATGGTCTTCGACTCGGAACTTCCCGAGGATCTCTCGACCCTACTCGACCGCTGGCGCACGTATGCGGCCCAGGTGGATGAGCAGTAGCGGCCGAAGCCTCTGAGTAGCAGAGGGTTAGTCCTCTGAGCGATCGACTAGGCGAGCCCTGAGTACCTCTCGCTTGCCTCGAGGCCCAGGCAGACGCTCGACGAGGAAGCCTGATCGCTGTAGGCGTCGCCTCACCTCCCCCTTGGCGCAGTAAGTGGCGAGGATCGCCCCAGGGGCTGAGGCCTCGGCCAGTCGGGCAAAGACCTCCTCGGCCCATAGCTCTGGCTGTGCCTCGGGCGAGAAAGCGTCGAAGTAAATGAGGTCGTACCCCTGCCCCAGCTCTACCGAGAGCAGATCTGCTCGACGCTTGTGGAGCGTCATCCATTCGTCAAGGGGATAGGGCTCGTCCCAAGGGGCTTGGTGCAGACGAAGGAGGAGCTCTGCCGCCTCGGCCCTGGGCTCGAGGTCGAAGTTCAGAAGCCGATAGACCTCCGGCTCGATGGGATAGAGCTCCAGCGTCGTGTAATCAATAGGAGCACCACAGCGGGCCGCCTCGAGGCGAGTGAGCAAGGCATTGAGGCCCGTACCGAAGCCAACCTCAAGCACCCTCAGAGGCTCTCGACGAGGCTCAGAGAGCGCAGGCAGGAGGCCATAGCCGATGAAGATATGACGGCTCTCCTGCAGAGCCCCATGGGTCGAATGGTAGTGTTCCCCCAGGGCCTCATGGTAGAGCGTAGGACTACCATCCTCGGTCATACGTAGCAGCGGCTTATGCTTCATCGTCAGGATCTCGATCTAATCAACAGAAACACCCCAGCCCTAGATCTGCCCGAGCCAAGGGCGAACGATCTGCCAAAGGGCTACTCCAGTGGCGACAGACACGTTGAGCGAATGCTTCGTACCCAGCTGAGGGATCTCGAGGCAGCCATGGCAGCGATCTAAGGCCTGCTGCGCCACGCCATGCACCTCATTCCCAATGACTAGAGCATACCGCTTGGACAGATCTGCCTCGAAGGCCTCGAGGCTCTGGCTACCGTGTGCCTGCTCGAGGGCATAGACCTCATAGCCCTCAGTGCGAAGGGCCTCGACGGCTTCGAGGGCTGTAGGGGCATAGCTCCAGGGGACGCTATCCTCCGCCCCAAGGGCTGTCTTGTGGATGTCGGGGTGAGGCGGGCGGGCGGTGATGCCGCAGAGGACTAGTCCCTCGAGGCGAAAGGCGTCTGCCGTGCGGAAAACCGAGCCCACATTGTTCATACTGCGCACACTGTCGAGGACGACGACCACAGGGATCTTCGTACTCTGAACGTAGGCCTCGGGGGCGAGGCGTTGCATCTCGGTGATCTTGAGCTTCCTCATGGCTTAGTCTAGGGGAAGGAAGAGCTCCTCGGGATAATCTACCCTCTCGAGATAGAGGGCATGGGCGGGGGCAGAAGAGCCTGCCAAAGATCGATCCTCAGCCTCGATGACACGGGAGAAGTCCTCAGGGCTCATGCGCCCCTTACCGACCTGAAAGAGCGTGCCGACGATGGCACGCACCATATTGCGCAGGAAGCGGTCTGCCGTGATCGTAAAGACCAGCATACCCGTCTCGGGATCACGCCGCCAATAGGCCTCCTGCACGTGGCAGATATTGGTCTTGACGTCGGTGTGCAGCTTGCTGAAGCTGGTGAAGTCGGTGAAGTGGGGCAGGAGCGAGGCAGCCTCATTCATCCGCTCTATATCGAGGTCGAAGTACATGCGCAGGACGAGGTCTTGGGCGAAGGGCATCTTCTCTCGAGAGACATAATAACGGTAGGTGCGTCCCACAGCCGAGAAGCGTGCATGTGCCTCTGGTACAACGGGGACGATGCGGCTCAGAGCAATATCCTTGGGCAGCAGCCTATCGGCTCGGAAGATCAGATGGCGAGCCTCCTCGAGGTCGAGGGGGAGGTCTATGTGTGCGACCATCTCTCGGGCATGCACTCCAGCATCCGTTCGCCCTGCGCCGAGGATGGCGGTGGGCTGCTGTAGGATGGTCGAGAGGGCTCGCTCGATGGTCTCCTGCACACTGGGGGCATTGGGCTGGGTCTGCCAGCCGCTGTAGGCTGTACCGTTGTAGCTGAGGTAGATGAAGTAGCGCATCGCTTAGGCCTTGCTCTTGGCTCGTCTAGGGGTCTTGGAGCGAGGGGTACTGGCCGAGGCTGTCTTGGCCGCTCTACCCTTGCGGGCCGAAGGGGCGGGGGCAGCCTGGATGAGCCTCATGCAGTCCTCATAACTCAGCGAGGTGGCCTCCACCTCCTTGGGGATCTTGTAGTTTGCCCCTTGGTACTTGATATAAGGGCCGAAGCGACCGCTGCGTACCTGTAGGTCGGCATCCTCGTCGTAGGCCCGCAGGAGGCTCTTGCGCTCGGCCTCCTGCTTCGCCTCCATCAGCTCGATGGCCTCAGCGAGGGTGATAGTCATCGGATCGGCCTCCTTGGGCAGGCTGGCGAACTTACCATCGTGGCGCACATAAGGGCCGAAGCGACCAATGGCCACGGTTACGACCTTGTCTTGGTAGAGGCCCAGCTGACGAGGCAGCTCAAAGAGCTTGAGAGCCTCGGAGAGGGTGATCGTATCGAGCTGCTGACCAGTGCGTAGGGAGGCGAAGCGAGGCTTGTCCTCATCCTCGGCCGAGCCAATCATCACCATCGCTCCATAGCGGCCGATGGTGGCCGAGACGGGCTTACCTGTCGCAGGGTCTGTGCCTAGGAGACGAGTGCCCACACGCTGCTCGCCCTCGTGGCGTTCGGAGGCCTGCTCGACGGCTGGGTGGAAGTCTTGATAGAATTCGTCGATCAGATCCTGCCAGCGCATCGCTCCCTCGGCTACCTGGTCGAAGCCCTCCTCGACACGTGCCGTGAAATTGTAGTCTACAATACGGGGGAATTGCTCCACGAGGAAGTCATTAACCACGATGCCGATGTCAGTGGGGATGAGCTTACCCTTGTCTGCACCATAGAGCTCGGTGCGCTCCGAGCGACGTATTTGCCCCTCTTCGAGCCTAAGCTCAACGAAGCGACGCTCCCTCCCCTCTCGATCCGCCCGCTCGACATAGCCACGAGCCTGGATGGTTTGGATCGTGGGGGCATAAGTAGAGGGTCGGCCAATGCCCAGCTCCTCGAGCTTGCTCACCATCGAGGCCTCTGTATAGCGTGCAGGACGCTGGGCAAAGCGTTCGACAGCATCAAGTTGAGAGAGTGTGAGAGCCTGGTCCTCGCTGAGGGGGGGCAGGAGCTTGGCGGCACTGGTAGCCACGGGCTCGTCCTCGCCCGAGGACTCCATGTAGAGCTCGAGGAAGCCCTTGAAGATGACCACCTCGCCCTGTGCTACGAAGCTATGAGGTGAGCCCGAGACGGGGATGCTGACAGTCGTACGCTCGAGCTCGGCATCGGCCATCTGCGAGGCAAGGGTGCGGCGACGAATGAGCTGATAGAGTCGTTGCTCCTGCGGTGTGCCGCTGATCGCCTCCTTGTCCATGTAGGTGGGACGGATGGCCTCGTGGGCCTCCTGAGCCCCCTTGCTCTTGGTCTGATACTTGCGGGCCTGATAGTAACGCTCGCCATAGGTCGTCTTGACAACCTCGGCGATAGCCCCCATCGCCATCGACGAGAGGGAGACCGAGTCGGTACGCATATAGGTGATATGCCCCGACTCGTAGAGGCTTTGGGCCAGGCGCATGGTCTGCGTTACGGAGTAGCCAAACTTATGCGCAGCCTCTTGCTGTAACGTAGAGGTGGTGAAGGGGGCTGCGGGCGATCGCTTGCCCGAGCGACGGTTGATCGACCCAATGGAGAAGGCTTGCCCCGAGCACAGGGATAGGAAAGTCGAGGCCTCAGCCTCCTCCTCGAAGCGATGATTGAGCTCTGCTGAGAGCGAAGCCCCACCCTCGAGGGCAAACTCTGCCTGAACCCTAAAGCTCGAACTCGACACGAAGGCATTGATCTCCCGCTCACGATCGACGACTAGACGTGCAGCCACTGACTGCACACGCCCAGCCGAGAGGGAGCGGCGAATGCGCCGCCAAAGCACGGGCGAGAGCTCGAAGCCCACGATACGATCTAGGACACGCCTAGCCTGCTGGGCATCGACCAAATCCTGGTCGATCGAGCGAGGATGCTCGAGGGCGTGTAGGAAGGCCTCGGAAGTGATCTCATGGAAGACAATGCGTCTCGTCTTGGCCGGATCAAGATCCAAGGCTTGGCTCAGATGCCAAGCGATGGCCTCCCCCTCACGGTCTTCATCGGAAGCGAGGAAGACGAGGTCGGCACGCTTAGCTGCGGCCTTGAGCGAACGCACCAGCGCACGCTTGTCCTCAGAGATCTCGTACTCGGGGGCATAGTCATTGGCTAGATCGACGCTGAAGGCCTTCTGCTTGAGGTCTCGCACATGGCCTGCACTGGCCATAACGGTGTAGCCGGTGAGTTTTTTCTTGTTGAGGAAGCCTTGGATGAGCTCTGCCTTCTTGGGCGACTCGACGATGACTAGATTGTTTTGCATTCGTTCCAGCTGTATAATGGATTCGACGGCAAAGGTAATGAGAATAAACAAAATGACTGACGAGCGTACACTTCGCTGTGCAGGGCAGGTCCGCTTGGGCTCTCCCAGCCTCCGAGATCGCAGCCCGATCCGTAGCCCAGCCTCCCTCTCTCGGGACTCTAGCGTAGGGTACAGAAGAGGCAGCGGCGGATCGGGCGGATAGATCCAAGTAGGATCTCACCATCGATCCTATTAGGATCGATGGTGAGACTCAGATAGGAGCTCGGGTGAAGTCCTACTTAGATCTCTACAGAGGCCTCGGAAGGCTCGCAGTCGAAGCCCTCCCCAGCACGCACCTGAGCTCTCGATAGGCTCTCCGATGAGGGGAGCTAGAGGGACACATCCCAAAGTAAATCTCCCACCCCAGCACAGGCCGAGGTGGGAGATCATCTACGAGGGTATAGCCTCCAGGGGAGGACTACTTGAGGGGCTTAATATCCAGCTTCACGGGGTGGATCATATTCTCGGGCGAGAGGATCGTGTCGAGATCCTTCTTCGAGAGGATGCCATGCTCGAGCACCAATTCGTATACACCACGACCCGTTTCCATGGCTTCCTTGGCGATCTTGGTCGAGTTCTTGTAACCGATAATGGGGTTCAGGGCGGTAACGATCCCGATGCTCTGCTCGATGTAGGCACGGCAGGTCTCTTCATTGGGCGTAATGCCGTCGATACAGAGCGTACGCAGGGTATCGAAGCCGTTCATCAAGAGTTCGGCAGACTCGAGGCAGCACTGAGCCATCACGGGCTCCATCGCATTGAGCTCCATCTGTGCAGCATCGCCAGCTAGGGTTACGCAGAGGTCGTTGCCCATCACCTTATAGCACACTTGGCTCATCACCTCGGGGATGACGGGGTTTACCTTCCCGGGCATGATGGACGAGCCTGGCTGCATCGCAGGGATATTGATCTCACCCAAGCCGCAGCGAGGGCCACTCGAGATGAGACGAATGTCGTTGGAGATCTTGTTCACTTTGACCGCCACACGCTTCATCGCCGAGCTGTAGCCGATCATCTCGCTGGTATCGCTTGTCGAGCCTACCATATCTGCAGCCTTGCGGATAGGCCAGCCCGTGATCTGTGCCAGGGCAGCCGTGCAGAGATCAGCATAGCCAGGCTCGGAGCAGATCCCCGTACCGATGGCCGTAGCACCCATGTTCACCGTGAGGAATTGCTCAGCAGCATGATCGAGGTTGATGAGTTCATGCTCGAGGATAGAGGCAAAGCCCCCGAAGGTCTGACCCAGCGACATGGGTACTGCGTCCTGTAGCTGCGTGCGGCCCATCTTCAAGATGTGTGCCATCTCTTGGCTCTTGGCCCTGAGGGAGGCAATGAGCTGCTCTAGATGCTTGCGCAGCTCGAGGTGCGTGGCATAGAGAGCCATGTGGATGGCCGTAGGATAGGCATCGTTGGTAGACTGAGAGCAATTGACATGATCGTTGGGCGAGAGGTACTGAAACTCCCCAGCCTCATGCCCCATGATCTGTAGCGCACGGTTACAGATCACTTCGTTGGCATTCATGTTGGTCGTCGTCCCTGCCCCACCCTGGATCAGATCCACGGGGAAGTCCTCATGGTGCTTGCCATCCAGCAGCTCATGGCAAGCCTTGATGATCGCCTGCGCCTGCTCCTCTGTCAGCAGACCAAGCTGACGATTGGCCATAGCTGCTGCCTCCTTGGTGAAGGCAAGCCCTCGGATGAAGAGCGGATAATCGCTGAGTAGGAAGCGGCTGATCTTAAAGTTCTCCATGCCTCTGAGCGTCTGTACGCCATAGAGGCGATCAGCTGGTAGCTGACGCTCGCCCAGGAGGTCGCTCTCTAGGCGAAAGTGTTTGTCTGTTGCATTCATAAGACAACGGATTTGAGGGGTATGCGGAATATGAAATTAAGTCATAGCACAAAGGTAGACCTTTTTTCTACCTCAACCAATCTTTATTCGGTCTATTGTTCCCTCCTCCAGTAGAGCGAGAGGGCCGTAGCGACAGAGGGCAGGGCATCGACCACATAGATCGCTGCACTGCCCTCTAGAATACCTAATACAGAGCCTCTAATACTGGATGAGCTCTGTGATGGGCTTGCCGATACAACCGCTAGGCAACTGAGTACTTAGCATAAAGGCCAGCGTAGGGGCAATATCTGTCATATAGACCTCACGATAGAGATGCCCAGGCTTCACCCCATGACCCATGAAAATCAATGGGATATGTGTGTCATAGGGAGACCAAACAGAGTGGTCTGTACCACGAGGATTCTCCGAGCTATTCAAAGCCCAACCTGGATGCAAGATGATAAAGATCTGGCCACTACGATGGCGATTATAACCATTGATCACCCTCATGCGTAGCTCCTCGGGCAGAGCATATTCGTTCACTCGCTCCGAGGGTACTGCATAGGCAACACCTGGGACAGCGACTAGATGCTCACACAAGAGATCAATCAGCTCGCGACGCTCCTTAGCCTTGAGCCTAGAGAGCTTGCCCTCATCAAGTACTAACTGATAGTTAGACACCCCCTTGACGATGGAGCTATCCACATCGAGAAATTCTCTAGCCAAGCTATCCAGCTGCTTCACCACAGTAGAGGCTTTAAACGAGCGACCTGGCAGACGATGGTGCTTAAGGAAGGTAATGTTGTGTCCCGCAGCATGGTCAGCAGTAATGAAGAAGAGATAGCCATCCCGACCATAAGTCCTATCGAGATAGGAGAAGAAGTCTGCCAGCTCCTTGTCTAGGCGTAAATAGGTATCCTCCGTCTCGATCGCAAAGGTTCCGTAGCGATGCCCAATGTAGTCCGTAGACGAGAGACTAACGGCCAAGAAGTCTGTATGACCCCGAGTCATGCCCAGCTTCTCTCCCTCGATCGCAGCCCGAGCCATCTCGAGGGTAAGAGTATTACCCATGGGAGTGGTGCGGATTACCCCTATACCCCTGTCCTGAGCAAGAGCCTTAGTATCGAGAGGAAGGGTAGGCTTACCGTCCTTCGTCCAGGGAGACTCGAAGGGAGTATCGTCTGCCGTGCTCTCCAGGTAAGTGGAGATTGGATATAGGGTCCTCCACCCATCACGCAAGAGCCTCTCTGCTCGCCTCTGCTCGTTGAAGCGGCGAGCCCATCGAGGCAGCTCACTCATGTAATACGTGCTCGAGATGAAGTTACCTGAGGCATCATCGAACCAGTAGGCCGCATGGGCACTATGGCCTGCGGGCAGGATCGAACCTCTATCCTTGAGGGCTACGCCAACGACCTTGGTGCGGAAGTTCGTCGCTATGCGCAGCTCGTCCGTGATGGTAGTGGCCAGCATGTTGCGCGGAGACATCTGTCCGCTGCGACCGTTATCGGCCCCGACGGTCTGTACCGAGTTGTCCTGCGTACAATAGACAGGCTGCCCATTGATGCGGAAGTTATTGCCTGCGATGCCGTGGATCGAGGGAACAGAGCCCGTATAGACCGTAGCATGCCCGATGGCCGTTACGGCAGGCAGGTAGTTGATCCGTGCATTGTGGCAATTGAAGCCCTCGCCTAGAAGACGGCGAAAGCCCCCCTCACCGAAGCGATCGTTGTAGCGGTAGAGATAATCCCAACACATCTGGTCTACCACCATGCCCACGACGATACGAGGACGTTCGGGGCGAGATTGGGCCTCAAGGGGAAAGGCTGTCAAGAGCAGCACGAGGCAGAGCCCAAGACGGCGAAAAAGATTTGTTTGCATACGAAGTGTCGATTTAGGTTGTCAATAGGGTTTATAGGTTCATTTGCTCCTTGGTCGAGAGCATCCCGCAGGCAGCGGAGATGTCCTCCCCTCTGGAGGTGCGTATCGTCGTAACATACCCCCGCTGCTCGAGTAGAGCCTTGAAGGCCTCCATACGCTCGGCCGAGACGGGCCTTAGGGGGACATTGGGGATCTGATGGAAGGGGATCAGATTGATGCGGCAGGGGATGCCTCTGAGGATGCGAGCTAGCTCTGCCGCATGAGCAGGGCTGTCATTGACCCCGTCGAAGACGATGTACTCGAAGGACACTCGCCTTTGGCCACTGAAGTCTACTTGGCGAATCATTTCCAAGGTCTCCTCGAGGCTAGTACCTCGCTCGGCAGGCATGATCTGCAGGCGACCCTCAGCGAAGGGGTTGTGCAGGCTCACGGCTAGATGACACTTGGTCTCCCGAAGAAATCGCTCGAGCCCTCGCCTCACCCCTACGGTCGAGAGGGTGAGCCGCTTGGGGCTCCAACCCAACCCCCACTCGGCGGTCATGACCTCGATACTAGAGAGGACATTGTCGGGGTTGTCCAATGGCTCTCCCATGCCCATGTAGACGATGTTGGTGAGACGCTCGCTCTCCTCGACCGAGAGGACTTGGTTGATGATCTCACCGACCGAGAGGTGGGCCTTGAAGCCTTGCTTGCCTGTCATACAGAAGAGACAGTTCATCTTGCACCCTACCTGCGAGGAGATGCAGAGCGTAGCTCGGTCGCCTTCGGGAATAAATACCGACTCGACGAGCCCTCCGTTGCTCACTCGAAAGAGATACTTACGCGTCCCATCGATCGACAGCTGCGAGGTTACGGGTTGGGAGCGACCGACCTCGAAGTGCTCGGCCAGGAGGGCTCGATTGGCCTTGGAGATATTACTCATCTCGTCGATGGTGGTAGCCCTCTTGTGGTAGAGCCACTGAGCTATCTGCTTACCCGTAAATCGGGGCATCCCGAGGGCGATGACCTCTTGAGTCAGCTGATCCAGGGTGAGGCCCAACAGTGGGCGTTTGGTTGTTATAATTTCGTTCATGTTAGGATGATCTACCCAGCCTCAAGGGCCTAATGAGGGCAAAGTTACCAAAAAATCAAGGCCATGAGAGGCAGCTTCCCCTCATGGCCTTGCTCTCTGTTTAAGAAATCTTCTTTAGAAGAAGCGAGCCCTATTGTCCGTAATCTTAAGCGACTGAACTAGGTCGAAGAAGGCACGGCGAGAGATCTGACTGCTCGTAGCACTCTGCTGCTGCTCGGCCTGGCTCTGTGCTACCTCTTTGGCTAGAGGCTCTGCCGAGATAGGACGCACGACCATGACCTCGGTGCGAGCGACGAAGGGTTTGGAGAGCGAGCCCAGGGCGGTGGTCATCGCCTTGGCGTTGAAAGCTGCCCCCTCAGAGCCACGCACGATATAGTTGACTCCCACAAGGGTATCTACCTGGGTGGAGAGCTCGGCTGCATAGGCCTCGAGGCTTGAGAGGCCCTTGGCAGAGAGGCTCTCGGCGAGTGCTTCGGTGCGCTTGGCGGCCTCGACCTCGGCGATCACCTGCTCACGCACCATAGACAGAGGAGCGAAGCCTGCGGCGATATGCCTATTCACCTGAGCGATGACCAGGTGGTCGTTGGAGCAGCGGAAGATCTTGTCCGTTACCTCGCCCTCATCGGCATTCAAGGCCCAAGAAACGATCTGGCGAGAACTGGGGATGAAAGAGAGCTGAGGGCTCTCTGCTGCTACAGCGACATCACGAGAGACGTTGAAGCCCTCCTTGACAGCCTTCTGCTCCATGGCATCGAAGCCTCCACCCTCGTTGAGGATGGTATTGAGAGCGTTGTAACGCTCGTCGAAGGTCTTGTCGGAGAACTCTACTGGGATCGAAACGAAAGCCACCTGGTACTTGTCCACCACGGGCTTGGGATTAACAGCCTTGACGAGGAATTTATTCTGTCCACGATCTATCGTGATCACTTGACCGATGGGGGCTTTGTAGAGCGTATCAAGGCCCATCTGTGCTGCACCGAACTCGGTGATCGCACTGTCGAGCATCCCATACTGACCAGGGAAGGTGATCAGACCGCCATTGGCAGCCGTAGAGGTATCGACGCTGAGCTCCTGAGCCAGGGCGGCAAAGTCGCGACCCGAAGCCAGGAGTCTCTGGATGCTGTCTACCTGTGTTGAGCGCAGGCTATCGAGGGCAATCAGACGCACGTTGATGCTCTCTACACCACGCTTCTTATCGACGAGCTTGATGAGGTTGTAACGGTCGCTCACGAGCTGAGGAGCATTGACCTGACCAATCTGAGCAGCCTTAGCAAAGGCGATCTCATCATTGCTCACCCCTACCTGAGCGAGCATATCTAGCTCCGAACCAATGAGGTAAGTGGGGCGGAAGAACTTGTTGCCATGGTGGGCACGTAGAGCCTCCTCGACATCCTTGCGTGTGCTGGCGGCCAAGAGGGCACTCATCACCTCGTCCTTGGTGGTCTCGGCGGCACGATAGTCATCGGCCGAGGGGACTACCTGCACACTGATAAAGCTCAGCTCCGTCGAGGGAGACTGCATACGGAAGTAGTTCTTGTGCTCGTCATAGTATTTCTTGATCTCCTCGTCTGTAGCACGATGGGTGCTGTCGGTGATGAGCGAGGGTGTCGTACGCACGAGGGCGACAGTGCGAGAGCCATCGGAGAGAGCAATCTCACGATCTAGATCGGTGAGCTTGTAGGTGCGACGCAAGAGGGCCTCGAGCTTCTGCTGTAGGCGAGTATTGACGATGGCCTTCTGCACACCGATCCAGCGAGACTGTAGCATGCGCATCTGCTCCTGAAACTCCTGTGGCTGTGCCTCGATCTGACGATCGCTCATCTGAGCGATGAAGTCATTGACCATCTTGCTATCCGAGGCATCGATCCCCATGCTAGAGAAGAATTGGCTGGCCACGGGCGAGGGTGCGACTCCCTTGCCCCCGATGAGCAGGGCATAGAATTCATCCGCCGTAACCTTCAGACCTAGATCCGAGGCGATCTTATTGAGGGCATAATCCGTGATGTACTCCTGTGAGAGCTGGTTGTTGATCATCATACGCTGCTCATCGGTGGGCTGTGCACCGATACGCTCCTGAGCCATGCGCTCCATATCCTGCAGGCGGGCCTGGTAGTCGTGTATCGACACATCCTCTCCGTCGATAGAGAGGACAATCTGCTGGTTACGCTGCCAGATGCTAGTACCCTGCTGCAGGGCATCTCCTACGATGAAGGCGAGCAGGGCGATAGCGATAACGACCACGATCAGCACTGCGCTGTTTCTGATTTTCTCTAAAACTGCCATTGTATTATTTGATTATTGTATTCCTACATTTATCGGAGGGCAAAGATACAAACTGTACGTGATATAACAGTGATTTTACAGCAAGTGCCTTCCCCATCGGGGGGCTTCGTCCGAGCCTTAGGGCACAGAGGCAGAGCGGTGAGGTCAAGATAGGCCTATGGATGAACCCTCGGGAGAGAGTCTGATGAGCTCTCGGGGAGAGCTGCGTGGAGACTCAAGTAGGAGCTCAATGGAGATCCAAATAGGACTTCACTCGAGATCCTAATAGGATCGAAACTGAGGCTCAAATAGGAGCTCAATAAGGCAGTAGACGATGTCTATATCTAACTTATAATAAGCAATATACAAAAAAGACTCAGGAGAGTCTAAAAGAGTGGTTCTCATCCCCTACCGAGGGGCTACATGCCCAGCTCTCGGGCATAGAGGCGGGCATAGTCCTCGGCCATACGCCGATAGTCGTAACGCTCGGCCCAGAGGCGCAGCAGCTGGGCTCGTAGAGGGTCTTCGGCAAAGTCGCCCAAGGCCTCAGAGACTCGCTCAGCCATCGCCTCCGGCTCGAGCGAGGAGAAGTAGTACGCAGCCTCGCCACCGATCTCGGGCAACGAAGTCGCAGGGTTGAGCAGTACGGGACGGCCCATAGCCATCGCCTCCACAGGTGGGATGCCGAAGCCCTCCGCCAGCGAGGGATGTAACAACATCTGGCAATGCCCCAGGAGATAGGCCTTGGCCTCGGAGCTGACCCGGTGGAGCAGATGCACCCGAGCCTCAAGCCCAAGGCGGTGGATCGTCTCTCGGAGCTGACCAAGGTACTCCGCCCTCGAAGCCGAGTAGACGAGCACCAACTCCAACTCTCGAGGCAAGTGGGGCAACATCTGTACGAGCAGGTGCTGCTGCTTCTTGGGCGAGAGCACCCCGATCGAGAGGAGGTAAGGTCGCTGCCCCAGGCTCTGTATCGAGGCCTCGGCCGCCCCGAGGCTAGAGGGCGGCTCTGTGGATAACAGAATACCATTGTGGATAACCTCGAGACTTATACTCGGCTTGAGGTCGAAGAGCTCTTGATGCTTGAGCAGCGTTTCCTGGGCGAAGTGGGAGATCGAGACGATGCAGTCCGCTCCATTCAGATTGCGCCGAGCCTTGCTGAGCTCTCGCTCATAACGTCTGGAACTGAGAGGCTCGTAGAGGAAGTTAAGATCGTGCAGCGTAACCATACGCCGCTCACCGTACCGCCCAGGAAAGTAATCCTGCTGCTGATGGGTCAGATGCAGCAGATCATAGCCTCGTGGAGTACGGTTGATAACCTTGTGCATAAAGTGATAGGGATGCACATCCACCTCCTCAGCCCTACGAGGACGATAGTAATGCAGCTCTAGGGGGATCTGTAGCGTGCGCAGGCCCAGCTCTAGGCAGTGGCAGTAGTAGCCGAGGCCAGAGTGAGGATAGCGAGTGCGCTCGAGATCGACAAGGATGCGCCTAGGGGGAGTCATACAGTCTCAAAATAAGGACACCCCCCACGAGCCGAGCGGAGAGCCATAGGGATCGTGGGAGGTGTACAAGTGAAAACATAGCAGACCTCAACGAGCTATTTGTCGAGGATCTGTGGAGCTTTGTCCTGCGAAGCATATATGCCTGTACGCTTGAGAGCAATGCCCAGCCAAAGGTAACCCGAGAGAGCCGAGATGATCGTCCCAGCAAAGATCCCGAGTTTGGCCTGATTGAGCAGATCTTCGTGCCCCACCCCATAAGAGAGGCTGGCGATGAAGAGCGATACGGTGAAGCCAATACCGCCAAACTTGGCCAGAGGCACAAGGGTAATGAGGCTCATCTGACTGGGCCAAGAGCACAGGCGCAGCTTAATGGCTGACCAGGTGAAGAGGCTGATGCCGATCGCCTTGCCCAGGAAGAGGCCACAGAAGATCGCCAGCGGTAGACCCATAAGCCCATCCGACGAGATCCCCTCAAATGACACCCCCGCATTGACAAAGGCGAAAACAGGCAAAATGAAGTAACTCACGAACGGAGCGATCATGTGCTCGATCGTCTGCACAGGGCTGATTGAGCGACCTAGAGCACGGCGAAGAGCCTCGGTTACATGCATCTGATCCGACGAGAGTACGAGAGCCCCCTTAGCCTCTCGATAGTCGGTAGGGTTGAGGCGGTTGAACTCTCGGCGCATGTGCGCACGCAGATCTTCGATACGGATCTTCGTCGAAATGGGCACGCAGAGAGCGATCAGCACCCCAGCGATAGTTGTATGTACCCCTGACTGCAAGAAGAGCAACCAGACAACGAAGAAGGCGACATAGTAGAAGAATGGATTGCGCATCCCCAATCGACCAATGAAAGACACCACGAAGAGCAAACCAAAAGCCAAGAGCAGGGGCACCCAAGCTACATGAGAGCTATAGAAGATGGCGATGATGATGATCCCCCCGATGTCATCCGCCACTGCTAAGGCCATCAGGAATACACGGTAAGAGCTAGGCACGTGCTTACCTAGAGCCCCCAGCAAGGCCAGGGCAAAGGCAATATCCGTGGCCATCGGGATCGCAGCCCCACGCATCGCAGGCCCAGGAGGACAGACTAGGGAGAAGAAGAGAACAGGAACGATCATCCCCCCCATGGCAGCGATGACAGGGAGCATGGACTTCTTGACTGTAGAGAGCTCACCAACAGTCATTTCCTGCTTGATTTCAAGCCCCACAACAAAGAAGAAGATCGCCATCAGGCCATCATTGACGAACTGTGCTAGGGTCATCGTCTCGCCATGATGGGCAAAGAGCTCAAAACCCAAGATCTTAACCTCGATCGGATAGGCCAGCAAGGCCTCATAGTATTCGCTCCATGCAGAGTTGGCCACAGCCACAGCAATCAGCGAAGCCATGAAGAGCAGCACCGAAGCACTGGGACGCGGGATGGATATGCGTCTCAGAGGAGAGAGTAATTGGTTGATAACGTTCATACGATAGAGTTAGAGTTTATTATATTACTGTAGCCAGGCCTCAGGCACAAAAGAAGGGCCTTAGGTTAGCCACCATATTCGCTGATATGTTGCAGCTGACGCAGATTGACGATCTTGATCTGACGCCCCGTAGTGGCGACGATCTGCTCTCGGGCAAAGCTGGAGAGCGTCCGAATAGCATTGTGCGTGGTCATATTGCTCAGAGAGGCCAAATCAGCCCGAGTGGGACAGATATTTAGGGTTACCCCATCAGCAGCGAGGCCATATTGCCCCACCAGCATGATAAGCGTATCAGCTAGGCGACCACGCAGGTGCTTCTGCGTGAGACTGAGAATACGCTCCTCTGAGTGATGGATATCGATGGACAACCGCTCGAGAAAGAAGATCCCTAACCGAGGATTGCCCTCGAAGAGCTCCATGAGTGTACCTGTAGGCGTCTCCAGCAGTACTGTCTCCTCGTAGGCAGTTACCTTAGCCATCATGGGCATACCCGCCAAGAATGAGCGAATACCGAAGAACTGCTTAGGTCCGAGAATGCGGGCAATATGCACCTGTCCCGAAATACCATTGCGCACGACCTTCACCTTGCCTGAGAGCAGGATGTAGATGTGCTGAACTGGGTGGCCCTGATCGATCACGACCTCCCCCTTCGAATAGGTACGCATATAAGAGTCAGCGCACAATAAGCTGCGCTCTCGCTCATTGGCCAAGACACTCCATAGGCCAGCCAGCTGAGTGGAGATGATCCTCTTCTTCCTATCCAATTGATTCAGGCTCTAATGCGGACAGCCGAGAGACTTCTTTCTCACTGCCAGGGTTCTTGTGCAAAGATAACTATTCCGCTACAATTCCTTCGGCTATAAATGCTCAGGAAGAGGGATATGGGAGAATTGATTACTTTTGTAACGCCTCGCCTACCCTAGAGCAGGACTCGAGGCCGCCCAGCAAGAGCATTCACCATAGAACTATAGACGATTTTATGATCATAGCAGTAGACTTCGACGGGACTATTGTACGCCATCGCTATCCCGAGATCGGCGAGGAGATCCCCTTCGCCACGACAACCCTCAAGATGCTCCAGCGAGAGCAGCATCGACTCATCCTCTGGACTGTACGAGAGGGGAAGCTCCTCGACGAGGCTGTCGCTTGGTGTCGTGAGCGAGGCTTGGAGTTCTACGCCGTCAATAGAGACTTCCCGGAGGAAGATATGAGTGGCAGTGGCTTCTCCCGCAAGCTCAAGGCCGACCTCTTCATCGATGACCGTAGCTTCGGGGGCTTGCCCGACTGGGGGCTCATCTACCATCGCATCAAGGAGGGTAAGGCCTTGACAGCCGACTGGCATCTAATCGCAGGCGTAGAGCGCATAGATGCCGAGCCCGAGCGCAAAGGTTTCTTCGCCCGCCTGAGAGGCAAGTAATAGGCCTAAGAGGCAACCAACAACAAAGGATCACCCCCGAGCATAGCCGATCGGCTCGCTCGGGGGTGATCCTTTGCTCGTTCGCTAGGGCCTTAGAGGGCGCAGCTCAGCCCTAGGCGCACAAGGCTATACTCCTTGAGCTGGTGTGTTTGGTAGGCCACATCGAGCATCACCCCACGCAGAGCAAAGCCTAGGCCTAGGCTGATCTGATTACCCACTGGCAGCACAGAGTAGCCTACACGCACGGCCACAAGGTCGATGGGGCGGTATTCTCCCCCGACATAGTAGGAGAGCTTCTTGTCGCCCGCCTGCTTGCTCATAGCATAGTGGAGGCCAGCCCCCAAGGTGAGGCGACGGCCATCGAGCAGAGATATCGCCCCCGAGAGTGAGGCTCGTGCAGGCAGACCCACTTGAGACTTCTGCTTGCCACTGTACTGCAGCTCAGAGCCCAGGTGCTGGATCGAAGCCCCGACGATATAGTCTCCGAAGGCAAGCCCCCCCCGATAATCCAACCCTAGAGAGAGGGCAAAGGCTGTCGCAGTAGACGAGATATAGGACTGGATATAGCTACCTCGCCCCCAAAGCGAGAGTCCCCCTCCGAGGGCATGAGCATAGCCTAGGTCTAGCGACCAGTCTACAGGGCGCACAACGCCCAGGTCATTCCCCGACCCATTGATATATCGGGTCTCGATGCCTCCATAGGTCCTCCACCCAAGGGCGAGGGCCTGCTTGCCAAAGCTATAGCTTAGAGCTGCTTGATGATAGCTAGCCCTGCTCTTACTCTCGGCCGAGGGATAGGAACCATAAATGTAAGACCCTCTGAGCCTATCCTGAGAAACAGGTGAGAGCAACGCTGTGAGAGAAGAATAGAGATTGGCCTGTGCACTGCTCGAGGGCTGCACCCCAGCCATACCAGCCGAGCGAACATCCCCCCCTAGCGAAAGCATGGGTACGACATGACCCTGCGCAGAGGCACTTGTACCGAGGCCAAGGGCTAGAAGGCAGGGGAGTATGATTTTCTTGATCATGAGATGATGAGTGGTGTTAGCGTTTGATGAATGTCTGACGGTAGATCTTGCCCTCAGCTTCAGCGTAGAGCGTGTAGGTACCTGGGGAGAGCTTGCTCACCTGTATCTTGACGATCTGATTGCCAGGGGCGAGCTTAGCCCTTTGGCTGAGAAGCTCTCGCCCATCTGCCCCCAAGATCCTGAGGCTGATGCTGCGAAGATACTCGGCTACACGCACATTGAGTGTCGAGAGGACTGGCGTGGGGTAGACCAGGTGGACGATCTCGTCAGGCACGATCTCCAGCTGCAGCGTGGCCACAGCCTTCTGTCCCCTGGGGTCTACGGCCTCGATAACGATGACGCTAGGGCCCAGCTTCTCCTCTCTGATCGTGAGCCGACTGCCAGTGAGCTGTATGCGCACGGAGGGGTTGTCCAGTAGCTTAACCGTATAGACCAACTCATCCCCATCGGGGTCTGTAAAGAAGTCGTCGAGGTCGTAGCTCGTCTCGGCCTTGCCCTGGGGGAGGTATCTCTTGGCGAAGGGCCTCTCTAGGCTCGGAGCAGCATTGCGGTAGATCTCGAAAGGAATGCTAAGCTCTTCGCTCGCCCCATGCTGGTCTGAGATCTTCAGGCGCAGGGTATACTCACCCACATAGGCCACCACTCGAAAGATCAGCTCGAGTCCCTTGTCCGTACGGCGCACGATCGTACCCTGAGCTGAACCGAGGATCTCATAGTGCCAAGTATCTCCATCAGGGTCTGAGATCTCGATAGGTAGCTTAATTGTTTCGTCGCCAGAGACACGGATAGGCTCATGCTGAGGCACTCGGACGATGGGGCGACGATTGGCGTGGGTCTTGGCCGAGGTAAGGCTAGGTGCGCTCTCATTGCCCCAGCGGTCGTAGGCGGTGAGGGCCAGGTGGTAGGTCGTCGAAGCCTCTAGACCCTCCAGCAAGCGGGCGATCTGCTCGCCGACCTTAGTCTCAGGCTCAATCACCTTCTGATATTGAGCCTGGGCGAGGTTCGTCTGGCTGAGGGACTGAGTCGAATAATAGACCTTATAACCAAAAGCCTTCTCGTCATCTGCGTCCTCGACAGCCAGCCAAGAGGCCTCAAGACCTCGGGGAGTAACCTCTACGCTCTGCCACTGAGGGATCTTGGGGGCTACCGCACCGGGGTTAGAGGTTACAGCTGCGAAGGCATCTACATAGCCGATACCGAGGCGGCCAAAGAAGCGAGGGTTGTGTCGGTTAATATCCTCCGAGAGGATGGCTGTCGTTAGGCGTTTCTTGAGTTCCTCGTTCGTGAAGCCCATCTTGCCAAACTCCGATACGATTAGGGCTGCCACTCCAGAGACATGGGGGCAGGCCATAGAGGTACCCTGCATATAACCATAGCTTCCTCCTGGCAAGGTACTAAGCACCTGACCATTGTGCTGGTAGATATCTCCTCCTGGGGCCATGATCGTAACCCAAGTGCCCCGATTGGTATAGGGTGAAGCCTCGAAGTTGGTACTCATCGCAGCTACAGAGATAATGGGTGCATAGGCTGAGGGCATCGCTCTATACTCTAGACCGTCATTGCCTGCAGCGAAGATCACCACCCCTCCCTTCATAGGAGAGCCTGGGAGCTGATTGCCATCGTTGTCGCAGCCTGCGTACTTGATGAAGTAATCAACAGCATCCTTGAGCGAAGCGTCAATCTTCTCATAACCTGGTATGCCCCAAGAGTTTTGACTGATGACAGCCCCATTGTCCGCCCCATACTTGATCGCAGCCTCGAAGCCTCCATTACGGGATTGACCACTAGTAGGATCTGTATGGAAGGTCTGACAGGACATCAGGCGAACCCCCGATCCAGGAGATCCATCTCCCCCAGCGACTCCAGCCACACCACGGTTGTTGTTGGATCGGGCTGCTACAGTACCGGCCACATGTGTGCCGTGGCTGTGAGGGGTGATGCGGCCCTGCTCGAGGGCGAAGTTGTAGCCATACACATCATCGACGAAGCCATTGCCATCGTCGTCTCGGCCGCTCACACCTCGCATCTCGGCAGTGTTTATGAAGAGGTTCTCTCTGAGATCCTCATGCTGTACATCAATCCCTCCATCGACGATCGAGACGATGACGTCGGAGCGACCCATCTCGACACCCCAAGCCTTGTAGAGATTTATGTCCGCACCCCTCTTGGCTCGAATGAGAGTACCATCGTTGTGGTAATGCCACTGCTTGCTGAGCAGAGGGTCATCGGTGGGTAAAGTACCACTCGTACGGGTCTGAGCGGATAGCTCCGAGGCTGAGAGCTCGGTAACACTGGTCTTGGGTAGTCGGGGGATGCGGATCAGCTCGACGATGTCTACCCCACTAGACTGCTGGGCAATCTCTATAGCTCTCTGACGAACTTGCTGGGCAGCAGCGGTGGAGATCTCTCGCTCAAAGACAACGTCGTACCAGAGGTGCATCCCCTCTCGACGAGTTCGAGGTTCGAACTTACCAGCATAGGGGAAGACTCGATAGAGATAGACGGCCTTCATCTCTTTGAGGAAGGGGATCGAGGAGAGATCCATACGAGGCTTACCAGCCTGTTCCTTGACGATGCGCTCGACCTGGTCAATCTGATTGGGGGCGAACTTGAGGCGGACAGCATGGAGGACGGTCTTGCGGTTAGGCATTTCGCTAGCTTGCTCCATCTCCAGGGCGGAGGTGTCCTGCGAAGGGGCTTCCAGCTCAGCCTTGCGACAGCCTGTACCGAGGGCAAGGGTCGCAAGGGCGGCCGAGAGGAGGATATATCGGATATTCATTGCTTCTATAGATTGATTGGATGCTTGTCTCTAAAGGCTTAGTAGGGGAAGATGCTCACGCGCATTCTATGCTTACCGCCAATATGCATGATACCAGCGGAGAGTCCTAAGTGCTCGGCATCATTAACATAGATATAGGCTTGACTGACAGGATTGTAGGAGTGGAAGGTGAAGCCCTCGTCCTGCAACAGCTGTCTAAACTCTGCCGTCAAATAAGGCATATCGCCATAGAGGTAAGCCCCTACCCTGTAATCTGAGTAGAGGGTAAGATACTCCTGGAGAGTCTGTGGAGAAGCATTCTTCTTGAAGAAGTAAGCTCGGGCATATAGGGGATCGGGGAGGAAGTAGGCTGGGATGCCGAAGGCTCTACTGAGATCCTGACTATAGATCCCCGACTGGGTCTTCTCCCAAGCCTCCACATCTCGACTCGTAGCCTGGCCAAAGCGACGGATACCTAGATCCAGTCTGGGTAGTGTGGGCATAGAGCCTGGCTGCTCGGCTAGATAGCGACAGTACACATAACCCAAATCGCCCTTTGTTGTAATATGCAGCTGGGTCTTACGATCATTATGCACATACTCGATAGCTCCACGAGTATTGCCCACCGGAGTAATGCGCACGAAGCCTTGATCGACGAGGTAGTTGTGGTAGGCAAGGCTATTGATCGTAGAAGAGCTTCCGATCAGGGTCGCTAGATAGAGCATTCGGTCGCTGTAGTCGAGAAGCTCATACTTGATCGTATGCAGCTCGCTATTGGTCGTGCTGAAGGTATAGTCAGGGATACGGGGCCTCGAGCGACGGTTGGGGAGTGTGGTTAAGCGGCTTCCTCGAGCTCGCTCTGCCTGCTCTACATCGGCCAAATCCATCCCCCAAAGGCACTGGGGCAGGAGGTACTGCTCATAGGCAGCCTGATGCACCTCGACGGGGTAATTCTTGCCTCCTGATAAGATCTGTAGCTGGGCCGATCGGGCCTGCTTGGCGGCATTGTTTCGGGCACGGATGAGGATGTAGCCAGCCTGGGGCATCGGGGAGGTCTCGAGCCAATCTACCCCTTTGGAGGGCTGTACCTGCCAGTCGCCCCCACCAACGGGGGGGACAAGGCGCACCTCGCCACCGAGAGCAGGCAGGAAGACCTCGGTACTCGAGCCATCTCGATTCAGGTTTAGGGTCGGAGAAGACTCTTGCTCGACGAGAGCCCGACGGGTCGTGCGGCCAGAAGAGATCTGCACCTCAGCTCGTCTCTTCATGCCCGTAGTGTTGGGCTGGGCATAGATGAAGAGATAGTCGCCCACAGGCTTGAGCTCTAGCCAATCAGCCGTAGTATTGGCTGTCCACTTAAGAGGGCTGGACAGGACAGAGATCCTAGTATAACCTGAGGAGGAGTCCAAAGTAATGATCTTGCTAGTATCGACCTCGAGTTTCTCCGTCGTGTCAATGCTATCGCTCTGACAAGAGGATAAAAGCAGGAGGCTACCCAAGATCCACGAAAAGAAGACTTTTATTTTCATTCCATAAATCAATTTGAGGATGTGCGGTTCTAAAAAGTTACCTAAACCAGGAAATGGCATATAGACAACGGAAGCAAATGTATAAATTTCCTAGACATATCACATCATTTCGATCCATCCATATCAGGTATTTGTATCATCTCCCAAAGGAGGGCTTCTTCGGTGGCTATACTCAGCGTGTGCGACAAAATGGCTACATTTGTGCCGAACAAACGTTTTTCAAAAGAAAGTAAAAGACAATGACACTGCACAAAGAGGGCAAAGGACTGCTCTTCGGCATCGGTACGATCCTGCTAGCTATCAATGCCTTCATCTACTTACTGGCTGGTACAGGGACGGCCTTCTACATCGTACTCGGACTATCAATTGTACTCTATGCCTTAGTGCTCAACTTCTTCCGCTACGAGGATCGAGAGCATCCCCTAGCAGCTGAAGCCAACACTGTAGTTGCCCCTGCCGATGGCAAGATCGTAGTGATCGAAGAGGTCGATGAGCAGGAGATCCTAGGCTGTCGGTGTCTGCAGATCTCTGTCTTTATGAATGTCTTCAACATACATGTCAACTGGTTCGCTGTCAATGGGCTAGTTGAGTATGTCTCACATCACAAGGGACGCTTCCTAGCAGCCCATCTACCCAAGAGTAGTACCGACAATGAACGCTCGGCTGTCGTGCAGCGCACCTCCGCTGGGCATCGCGTCCTGACCCGACAGATCGCTGGAGCTGTGGCCCAACGTATCGTTACCTACCCCAAAGTAGGCGATCAGGGACGGATCAACCAAAACCTCGGCTTCATCAAGTTCGGCTCTCGTGTCGACGTCTACCTCCCTCTCGGCTCTGAGGTATGCGTTTCACTCGGACAAAAAGTCGAGGGCAACATTACCCTACTGGCTAAGATGCCTGAGTAGCCCCCAACAACCCTTCCTAGAGCTCCATCCCTATGAGTATCCAGCGACACCTCCCCAATGCAATTACCTGCCTCAACCTCCTCTCCGGGAGCTTGGCCATCGTCGTAGCCCTAGCGCAGGGCGATCTTACCCTAGCTGCTGGACTGGTGGTCCTCTCGGCCGTCTTCGACTTCTTCGACGGATTGGTCGCACGTGCCCTCGATGTCTCCTCTCCAATAGGCAAAGACCTCGATTCGCTGGCCGATGTGGTGAGCTTCGGCCTCTCCCCTGCCATCATCATGATCGAGGCCATGTGGCAGCTAGGCTTCAGCACCTATACACCGCTCCCCCTACTGCTCATCGGGGCTTTCGCTGCGCTGCGACTAGCCAAGTTCAACAACGACAGTCGCCAGACAACCTCCTTCATTGGCCTGCCAGTACCAGCCAATGCCCTCTTTTGGCTGGGTCTCATGGCCTCCCTGCCCGAGCTCTATCGGATGGCCCCTGACCCTACGGCTCTACTGATCGGCGTGTATGTCTGCATCGCACTACTCTCGTATCTGATGGTTAGCGAGATCCCCATGTTCTCCTTCAAGGTCAAGGGTCTCTCGCTCTCGGCCCTACACCGGCAGATCATCCTCGTCGGTGGTTCGCTCATCTTCGTCCTTTGGCTCGGCTTTGCAGGACTATCGCTCAGCGTGCTACTCTATGTAGCCCTATCGGTGATGCGCATGAACCGTAAGCCCTAGAATCAAGGTTATACACCTGTGAGGAGGCACTACAGCGGCACATGCCCCCTCGTGTCTAAATCTTATCGTGCATTAAATCATTCTGTTTATGGAAGTCATTCTTATTCTCCTAGTCATCCTCTTCGTGCTCTCGCAGCCCAGCGTGCGTGCCTGGATTGCGATTAAGCTCTTCGGCTACGTCCAGCAGCGAGTACAGAGGCAGATGCAGGAGCAGATGCGTGCACGCTCCTCGGCTCAGCAGCGAGCCTCAAGGGAGCAGTCAGGTGGCAAACGAGATAAGGTAGACCTCGGGCAAGTCGAGGCACGCAAATTCGACAAGACCAAGGATGCCGAATATGTAGACTTCGAGGAGCTACCCAAGTAAGGTACTCCCTATTCACCTCGGGGGTGTGGTAGGCCAACGGCTCGCCACACCCCCGAGCTCTATCTATACCCAGCATAGGTGCAGATAGGATCTCGACCGAGGTCTCGGATCTCTCACCGATGAAGGGTAAGATAGGATCACTCTCGAGACTCAAATAGGAGCTCCATCGAGGCTCAGATAGGACTTCAGCCGAGCTCCTATCGAGATCGATTTGAATCTCCCAATGAGGTTTTCTAGAGACGAATTAGGGGTAGAGCCTCAACCCTACCCCTAAGCAGCATCTATATCTCGTCAGCTAATAGGACTCAGCCCCGATCATCCTCCTCGAGGCGCAAATGCAGCACCGATCTCGTCCCCTCTCCGATGCCATAGCGTCGGTCTGCCAGGCGACCCACGAGCCAGATCGGCTCATCCTCGAGGCAGAGCAGTAGGGCCTCCTCCCGCTCTCGGTGGCTCATCCCCGAGTCGATGAAGATGCGTCTGAGGAGCTTGCTCCCCGGCATCCCATAAGGGTAGAGGCGATCGCCCTCCTTGCGCCCACGCAGCGTTGTCCGCCGCCCTCTCGATAGGAGCAGCTCGGCATCCATGAGGGCCTCTCTAGGAGGTACTCTGAGGTCCTTGACACTCGAGCGATCCTCCAGCCACCAGCTCAGCCGTCCCAACGGGGTCTCGAGTGCTCCCTCCCGGGTCAAGTCTAGAGGCTGCTCACTCCACTGGCTACGCTCTCTCGATAGGAGCTCTAGAAGGTGTCGCCCTTCAATGAGCTCGTATGCCTCGCAGCGATAGCGTCGCCCTGGCTGGGGATTGGCCAGGTTCGAGGCGATGAGCTGACACATTGGCCCGTCAAAGCCATAGGGCTGTAGAAGCTCATAGAGCATCGTCTCAGGATCGGGCGAGGCTATGAGGGGCTCTAGCCGAAGCCCCTCGGGACACTCGATCTCTCCTCGCAGATGCTCCACAGCATAACGATAGAGGGCCTCCGCCCCTCGCAGATGCTCGAGGGTGCTGAGAGCTGAGGAGCGAAACGAGGGGTTCAGCTGCTCGAAGGCTGGGATGATTCTGTGGCGGATGTAATTACGTTTGAAGCTCAGGTCGTTATTGCTGCTGTCATGCCTTGCAGGCAAGCCTTCGGCAGCAACGAAGGCTTCGATCTCGCTGCGATGGGCCTGCATCATCGGACGAATAACCCCATCCTGCCGAGCATAGGGCATACCGCTCAATCCCCTGAGCCCTGTCCCCATGGAGAGGTTAAGCAACTGTGTCTCTAGGGCATCATCGGCATGGTGGGCAACAGCGATCGGGGCTCCCGAATACCGCTGCATCCTAATCTCGGCGAACCATCGATAGCGGAGCTCCCGAGCTGCCATCTCGATCGAGATCCCTCGCTGACGAGCATAGGCTCGGGTATCGAAGTGCACCACCTCGAGAGAAAAGCCCAGCTGCTCGGCCAGGCGACGGACTGCCGCCTCGTCCTCATCACTCTCCGCCCCTCTGAGGTGGAAGTTGCAGTGTAGCCCCACTACCTCGTACCCGAGCAAAAGAAGAACCCTCAGCAGAGCTACCGAGTCGGTACCTCCGCTGAGGGCTATAAGTATGAGGCCCTGCCCCTGTCGGATCAGCTGATATTGGCGGATCGTCTCCGCAACACGAGAGACCAGTGGGTGCATGGGACGATGATTTTCGGCTCATCTAGGCCTCTGCCTCTGCACCTAGATCTGCGTCCACCATGATGCGGCCGCAGTATTCGCAGACAATGACCTTCTTATGGAGCTTGATGTCGAGCTGCTTCTGAGGTGGGATCTTGTTGAAGCATCCTCCACAAGCATCACGATCTACACTCACGACAGCTAGACCGTTACGAGCACCCTCACGGATGCGGTGGAAGGCCTTGAGCAGTCTCTCCTCGACCGAGGCTTCGATCTCGATCGTGCGAGCACGCTGCACCTCCTCCTCTTGCTTCGTCTCGCTCTTGATCAAGTCTAGCTCTTCACGCTTGGCTTTCAGGTCAATACGACGCTCGTCGATATTGCCCTTGAGCGTAGCAATGCGAGTCTTGCGGGTCTTAGCCTCCTCGGCAAACTCTGTGATGCGCTTCTGTGCGAGCTCAATCTCCAGCTCTTGGAACTCTATCTCCTTCGACAGGTTATCGTACTCGCGGTTATTCTTCACCCCTCCGAGCTGCTCCTTGTATCGCTCGATGAGAGCCTGAGCATTGGCGATCTTAGCCTTCTCACCAGCAGACACCTGGGACTGCTTCTTGTTCTCCTCCTCGAGGTTCGCCAGTCTCGTCTCCATCCCAGCGATCTCGTCCTCGAGGTCTTGTACTTCAAGGGGTAGCTCGCCACGCAGCGTCTTGATACGGTCAATCTCGGAGTAAGCGTCTTGGAGGTTACGCAGATCAATGAGCTTCTCTTCTATGCTCTTCTCTGCGGGATTATTATTGATTGTCTTAGCCATATTGTCTTGCTCTATAATGATGTTATCGGATTGGAGTCTAGCGCACTCTCGTGGAGTGCAAAGTTAGCGAATTTTCGTGAGATAATCTGTCGAAATAGCCGAGTAGCAATACGTTCGCTCTCATAATGACCGACCGTAGCCAAGATCGGTTTGCCCTCTACATCGAAGTAATCGTTGTACTTCGCCTCGCCCGTGATGAAGAGGTCTGCCCCCTGGCCGCGCGCCGCCCTCCAAAGGAAAGCTCCAGCCCCCGAGCAGATGGCTACCCTACGGACTTGCTCCAACGGACTGCGGGAGAAGCGCAGCTGCTTCGTCTCGAAATAGTCCTTGAGCCTCTGGAGCATCTGCCTCGTAGGCACAGCCTCGGGGAGGTCGCCGATGATCCCACTCCCCATACCAGGCAGCGGGTTATGCAGCGGGATAAGCTCATAGGCTGGCACTTCGTAAGGATGAGCTGCCAGGAGAGCTGCCTCTATCTGAGGAGCATCCGCTGAGGCGAAGACACAGCTGAGGCGCGTCTCAGGCTCCCGATGCAGCTCACCCATGGCTCCAACGAAAGGCCTTGCTCCATCGAGGGCTCGGAAACTCCCTACCCCTTGGCTGGCGAAACTACAGCAGTCATACGAGCCGATCCTCCCAGCCCCAGCCTGCCAGAGAGCTTGCTGCACCTCCTCGAGGTGGGCATGGGGGACGTAGGTCGTCAGCCGCATCAGCCTTGCACTGCTGGGGGAGAGGGGGGTGAGGTGCTCTAGGCCTAGATCCTGGGCCAGGAGGTAATTCAGCCCCGAGGCATGGTTGTCTGCATTGGTGTGGGCCGCATAGACTGCAATATCATGTTTGATCGCAAAGCGAACACAACGCTCTATATACGAGCTCTCAGAGATACGCTTGAGGCCCTTGAAAAGTAGTGGGTGATGCGCCACGACAAGATTACAGCCTAGGGAGCGAGCTTCCTCTAGTACAGCCTCAGTAATGTCTACTGCCAGCAGGGCCCCTTGGGCTTCGGCATCAGGCGAGCCGACCTGTAGGCCACAATTGTCATACTCCTCCTGTAGCCACAAGGGAAGCTCCTGCTCTAGGGCATGGATAATGTCTCGAATTGTCATCGTCGTTGGGGTTTCTTATGGCGAGGCTGCTCCCTCTGCCCTCCTCCCTTGGGATCGGAGAAAAGAGCTCGGGCGAGGTCGGGCCTGCCCATACGTCTTAGGCTCTGAAGGATGCGGGTGCGCTCGCTGGGTTTGTACCAAAAGAAGAATTGGTGCTGCTCACCCTTCTCCTGCTCGCTAATAGCCGTATACACAGGCTCGAGGGTGTAGGGGTGCAGACCAGTGTAGTAGATCTCCGAGGCCAGGGTCATGGGCGTGGGGGTGAAGTCCTGGATCTGCTCCAGGCGAAAGCCAAGCCGCTTCGTCTCTACCGCCAGCTCGGCCATATCCTGAGCCTCACAGCCTGGGTGGCTGCTGATGAAGTAGGGGATGAGCTGCTGATTGAGCCCTTCCTCTCGATTAACCTCGTCGAAGAAGTTCTTGAACTTGTAGAAGAGCTTGAAGGAGGGCTTACGCATCAGCATCAACACCCTATCGCTCGTATGCTCAGGGGCTACCTTGAGCCTCCCCGAGACGTGATGCGCCACGAGATCCCGAGCATAGACAAGGGCGGCCTGGCGCAGCCGCTCATCCTTGTACTCTCCGAGCAGTAGGTCGTAGCGGACGCCACTACCGATGAAGCTCTTCTTGATCCGAGGGTGTCGATCGATCTTGCGCAGCAGCCTGGTCGTAGGCCCATGGTCTGCATTGAGATTGGGGCAGATAGAGGGGTGAATACACGAGGGACGGCGACAATGGGCACAGATACTAAGATCCTTGCCCCGCATCTGATACATATTGGCCGAAGGTCCTCCGACGTCGCTGAGGTAGCCCTTGAAGTCCTCCATCTGCGTAATCTCGTCCACCTCTCGCAGGATAGAGCCCTCGGAGCGACTGGCAACGAACTTACCCTGATGGGCACTGATCGTACAGAAGGCACAGCCGCCGAAGCAGCCTCGGTGCATATTGACCGAGAACTTGATCATCTCATAAGCCCCGAGCTTCTTGCCCCGATAGCGGGGGTGGGGCAAGCGGGTATAGGGCAGGTCGAAGCTAGCATCGATCTCCTCCTGTGTCATCGGGGGGAAGGGAGGATTAACGACCACGACCCTACGCCCAACAGCCTGCAAGATGCGCTGGGCGTGCATCATATTGCTCTGGATCTCAATGTGCTTGAAGTTCGATGCCTGCTTGCGTTTATCCCTCAGGCACTCCTCATGCGAGTGTAGGAGTAGGTCTCCCTCCTGGGGAGATATCTCCCCCTCTCGGGCAATGAAGACAGTCTGACGAACATCCCTAAGATCCTCGAGTCTCTCACCAGCGAGCAATCGAGAGACGATCTCCCTCAGGGGTTGCTCGCCCATGCCATAGATGAGCAGATCGACAGGAGCTTGGGCCATCATGCTGGGCATAAGCTTGTCGCTCCAATAGTCGTAGTGGGTCAGCCGGCGCAGGCTCGCCTCGATGCCTCCGAGGACAATGGGCACATCGGGGTAGATGGAGCGCAGGCACTGAGCGTAGACGATGGAGGGATAGTCGGGGCGCATATCATTGCGTCCGTCAGGAGTGTAGGCATCCTCCTTGCGCAGACGCTTACGAGCCGTGTATTTATTGACCATCGAGTCCATCACCCCAGCCGAGACACCGAAGAAGAGGCGTGGCCGCCCCAGCTTCTTGAAGTCCCTAAGATCATCTCTCCAGTTGGGCTGTGGGACGATGGCCACCCGAAGGCCCATAGACTCAAGGAAGCGACCCACAACGGCATTGCCGAATGAGGGATGATCGACATACGCATCCCCTGAGAAGAGGATCACATCGAGCTCATCCCAGCCTCTTGCCTCAACCTCCTTTTTGGTCGTAGGCAACCACTGCCGCCGCACCCCTACAGTCTGCTCTGCCATACGAAACACTGCTCGAAATGAGACGCCAAGCCCTCTACCTCTCGATCGAATAGGCCATAGAGGGCAGCCCCCGAGCCCGTCATCGAAGCGTATACAGCCCCAAGGCTGTAGAGACGCTCCAAAAGGTTCGAGAGGATAGGATACTGAGGGTAAAGGCTACGCTCGAAATCATTGACCAGCCTCCCTCGCCAAGAGCTCGGATGCAAGCGAATAAGCTCCTCGAGGGTCTCCTCGGGAGTCAAGAGCTCCCCTAGCCCAGCGAAGGCCTCCCGAGTACTGATGTGTAGATCGGGCTTGACCACGACCAAGTGCCACCCAGCAAGAGGATCGAAGCCTAGGGGTTGTAGCTGCTCTCCAATGCCCTCACCCAAGGCTGGGGTATTGCGAATGAAAAAGGGGCAATCCGCCCCGAGGCTTAGGGCTAGGGTCTCGAGCTCCTCGTCTGAGAGATCGGGGGCGAACTCATCCCTGAGCCCTCGGAGCATAAAGCTCGCATCGGCACTCCCACCGCCCATCCCTGCACCCGAGGGAATGGCCTTGTGCAGGTAGATATGCAGATAGGGAATGGGGCGCAGACAGCGCAGGGCCTTAGTAGCCTTGAGGACGAGGTTGTCCAGCTCGACGGCAAGGCTGGCATCGCCACGCACCTCGAGGCTATCCTCCGTGCCTCCATCGACCCGCACAACGAACTCGAGGCTGTCGTACAGTGGCACTGGGCAGAAGACAGTACGCAGCAGATGATAGCCATCTGAGCGACGCCCGACGATCTGTAGACCAAGATTGATCTTGGCATTGGGGAATACAATCATACGAATATATAGCTACGAAACGACAATGGCCAGCTTGGGTTGCTGACCATTGTCCTATCAAGTACGCGGGATGAGATTTGAACTCACACGCCGGAACCGGCACTACCCCCTCAAAGTAGCGTGTCTACCAATTTCACCACCCGCGTAAATATGTCTGCAAGATGTCTCCGCCAGAGGAGTGCCCAGGACAGGAATCGAACCTGCACGTCTTTTGAACACTCGCACCTGAAACGAGCGCGTCTACCAATTCCGCCACCTGGGCTTCATCTTTGCGACTGCAAATGTAGCACACTTTTTTCGTTCCTGCAAATATCTACTCAATTTATTTCTCGAGTGAGGTGTGGGGATGCCTGAGGACTAAGGTCTAGGGCTCTAGGGGCAGGATGAGGGCCACGGCATAGCAGGACATTCCCTCACGGCGACCTGTAAAGCCCAGCCGCTCGGTCGTGGTGGCCTTGACAGAGATCTGCGAGAGGTCGATGCCGCACACCTCGGCAATGCAAGCACGCATCTGAGGGATGTGTGGGTTGAGCTTGGGGGCTTCGGCTGCGATCGTAGCATCGAGGTTGCCAATGCGATAGCCAGCCTCATGGATGAGGCGACAGACCTCACGAAGCAGGATCTTGCTGTCGATGCCCTTATACTTCATATCCGTCGGGGGGAAGTGCACCCCAATATCCCCGAGGGCCGCTGCCCCGAGGAGGGCATCGCAGAGGGTGTGCAGCAGGACATCGGCATCCGAATGCCCCTCGAGCCCGAGCTCATGATCAATCTTAATGCCACCGAGCCACAGCGGATAGCCGGACTCCAGGCGATGTACGTCATAGCCAAAGCCAATACGATAGGGTAAGTGTACCATAATAAATAATCTATTACTTGAGCATCGCCTGGATGCCGTCTATACTGATGGTTAGGGAGAAGCGGAAGGTTCTGTCCAGCGGACTATACTTGCCTAGGCTTGCGAGATAGGCTACGTCGATCGTGAAGGCTCGAGCCTTGAAGCCTACACCAAAGTTGAGGGACTCTATATCCCCCTTGTCGGGATGCAGATAACTATAACCCAAACGACCGAAGAAGCGGTCGAGATAGCTGTACTCTAGCCCCAAGCCCCAGCGCACCTCTCGCAGCTCCTCGGCGAGCCCCCCTGGGGCGTCGCTCCAGCTTGAGACAAGGGCTTCGATGGGGCTGGTACTGTGGTAGGCTCGACGAAGATCCTCCCACTCAAGCGCATTCAGCTCTCTAGAGGGGAGCGGAGGCGTGGGGACGAGGAGCTTCGAGAGCTCGAAGCTCGCCAGGAGTCTGTGCTCTGGGGCTAGATCGAGGCTGAGGCCACTCCCGAGACTGAGGCTCGTGGGGAGGAAGTGGTAGGTCTTCCCTAGGTCATAGCTTACCTTGTCGCCGAGATTCTTGAGGGCAAGGCCTGCCATCCACTGCCCAGAGCGACCCACTAGGTGCACCGAACGCTGCATATACAGCCCTAGGTCGCCCGAGAGGGCCGAGGCGGCGCGACGAACCGACATATCGTAATCCGAATGAATATAGCGCAGCGTCAGGGCTGCCGAGAGTGTCGGGAGGAGGCGATAGCTATAGCTCAGATCGAGGGCATACTCTCGAGGGTTCACGAGATCTATCTCTGCCCCCTCAGCATTCCATAAGACGACCTCGCCGATGTTGAAGTAGCGCAGCGAAGCCCCGAGGCTATGCCGACGGGCTGCATCGAGCTGCACATAGCCTGCAAGCTGCATGAGGGCAATATCGCTGACGAGCTTGGTGAGCCAGGGAGTATAGGCCAAGGCCACCCCTTGTGGCTCGAGGGCGAAGGAGTACTTGGCCGCATTCCAATACTGAGCGTATGCGTCTGCCCCCGTAGCCACCCCTATATCTCCGAGGGATGCGCCTCGGGCATCGGGGCTAATGCGCAGCGAGGGGATGGCCGTCGGGATGGGGTTCAGACGGGAGCTCTGCGCCGAGGCCACAGCCCCGGAGGCCAGGGCTAGAAGCAGCCCGAGGGAGCGTATCGCTAGAGGGATCTGTATCTTCACTGCCTTACGTCTTAGTCTACTAAAATAATAGAGGGAGCTCCACCAACTGACCGAGGGCAACCCAAGGTCTCGGGCGAGGTCTTGGGCAAAGATAACCATTCCGCCCCCCTCTTGTCAAGCCCCCCAAGCTAAAGCATCCATGAGTATAAGCTACTCAGACCGGTCTATTATTCCCTTGAAAACAAATTGCCTATGAAAATCCAAATAGGCACAACGCTCATCATCCAATGGGAGTCTTTGAAAGAATTTATTATCACTCACGCCGATACGCCTATAGTTTTCGGGAGAAATCCAATTAGACAAAACAATCCGTCGGTTGTTAGTGAAGGTAATGAAACCTCTATCAAAAAGTTTATCGTACACTGGGGATAGTATAAGACCATTCTTGGGATCGACTTTTTCTCTATCGTCAGAGAGTACCCAGGGCTTTATGTGGCTTGCTATCAAAAGACGCTCATCGTTAATTCCTGTGATGGGGCAATATGGGCACTCTTGCAACAGACCTTCTCTATACTGACCTTGGCCGACTCTCGCAGAAGCAATTTCGAAGTCTTTCTTCTCCCTTTTCTTGTCTCCGCCCTTGGGTAGCTCGGCAGATTTAATGCTCTCTGCATGACCATATTTGAATACCAATGGCCCATTTTTAAGCTCTGCTATTGCATCGAAGTCAGCGAACAACTTCCAATAATACACGACTTTGTCTCGACACCTCAATTCCATTGCAGAGATAAAGCTAACTAGCGGGAGAGAGAGCTCTCGTATAAGCTGGTATCCTGGATCAGAAGTATTCACATATCCACGATCTCCTACAATCTGCGTTTGATCATAAATCGTGAATTCAATGATGTCTTCGGCCTCTAAAATCTTATCCATACGCTCCTGCCATAGTGAAGGCATCAACTCACCACCTCTATAGTTTTGGGATGGATGCATATACTCAAACTTCATCGCGTTCATATACGCAATCAAGTCTGATTTAAGCAGTATTACCTTGGCTGCAAACCCTTCTCCCCCATAGAATTCTCGCATGTATTGCTTATTCCCCAGGTATATTTTCGCTTCACCATTACCCTTGCCTAACTTGTTTCTATTTGTTACCCAACAGTCGGGAACTGTCGTGAAAGTATCATAGGCATTCTCGACCTTGAACCTTTTTCCGTCAATAATCATACTTCTTCACCGTATTGAGTTATATCCATCTGCTTTAGTAGTGCAATCAAAACATCTACAACAATACTGTTTCCAGCCTGCTGATACATAGCGGTATCAGAAACAACAATCCGAAAGGAATCCTTAAAACCCATCAACCGCAGGCATTCTCTCGGAGTAAGTTTTCTAATCCGTCCCTTATGGGTTACATAGTTATCAATACCAGCACGATGCATTTTATGCATTGATTGCAAAAGAGGTCTTGCGACGTCTAGATCTGTTTCAGTAGAAGTTTTGAAGCTTTTTGTCCCACTTGCTAAAACGTAACGCTCAACCTTTTCGGATAAATAATACTTTTCTTCTACATCCCTGACATCAAAAATAAATTCATCAAATCTCTCATTATCACTCGTCAGCTCTGAGTCTGGGTGATATATGAAATCTCCATGCCAATTAAACTGCTGATTGCGTTTTTGGCACAATTGAATGTCCCCATTGATTTGAGTATAACTCTTACTTCTATTTTTATGACTGGTAACAAACTTCACCCCTTTCTCTTTTAGAAAGTACTTTGTATCAATAAAGTCCTCCAAAAAATCATACATCCTATACTCTAGATCCACAGGGGCTGGATACTCGAAGTTGGTTTTTTGCCTAAAACCAATACAGAAGATGCGCTCACGATGTTGAGGGATACCATAATCACAACTATTCAAAACTCTGAACTTTAAGTCATATCCTAGCTCTTCAAATATGTCATGCATAACCTGCCAAGTACGTCCTTTATCGTGATTTAGCAGCCCCCTAACATTTTCAAATAGAAACACCTTTGGGCTGGTTTCCTTAACAACACGAGCGAATTCATAAAAAAGAGTCCCTCTTGCGTCCTCAAATCCTAACCTATGTCCAACCATTGAAAAGGCTTGACAAGGAGCTCCTCCGACTACAAAATCGACTTTTCCGAAGTATGGTCTAGCATCAAACTCTCTAACGTCGGAGAACCAATTTTCTTCAGAGATATTGTAATTTGCAAAATAACTCGCTTTGCATTTCGGCTCAATATCTCCAGCAAACACAATCTCATGCTTGAGGTTTAACCTCTGAAAGGCATGCTCAATAGCACCAATACCACTAAACAATGTTCCGACCCTAACAGTCTTTTCAGGGTATAAGAAATCAACATCCCTCCAGCAAGTACCACCCGTTGAAATGGGGGTTTGAGACGTCAATGTCCCATTTAGGTTTTCGGCCTTCTTCTTAACTAACTTCTTAACCCTGTTAATTTTATCTGATTGTTCCCTTATATCTTTCTCTACAGTTGTCATATTCTTCTCTTCATAAGTTCTGCGAAGAACCTATCATGTTTGCTCAATTTTACTACTTACGATAATACCCTTCCTCTTGAAGTACTAGGTTTAACGCGCTAGAGGCTATAGCTCGATGCTTGGACATCAGCTCCACAATCTGATCGGCCAGCCATAAAACAAGAAGAGACTCGGAGCTAACCTCAAATATCTCTGACAATACAGAGATATACTCTTCTTTCGCTTTACGCTCTCCTTTCTCTATCTTACAATAGGTTGCCGTATCTATTTCTAGAGCCGATGCGATGACCCTTTGTGGCAGTTTTTTATGAACTCGAAGCTCTCTTATATGCTCTGAAAACATTCTATTTCAAACAAACGTCTTGACATCATTTGGCAAATATACAACATATAAACACCATAGGAAACCTCCTTGCTCTCATACAGAGAGGATGTATTCGTCGTCATACTCCTTCCGAATAATATGTGTATCGTGTGCCTCCAAAGATAATACATTCCTAAGAGAGGGGAGGGCCGGGAGCAGGGCTGACGCAGACGATCCGAGGAAAAAAATAGCCCCAAACTTGCAACAATCAATAAAAAGGGGTAAATTTATGGACGAAATGAGGTTGGGCAAGAGCATTAAGTAGCGGAGAGCGGGCGAGCAAACAGCTTTTTTAACAACATGATTAACTTAACTCTAACGGAAATGGCAAAGACAAAATTCTTANGCAGGCAAGACGCTTGCACTCGCTGCAGCAGTAATGGCGGTGGGCCTGGTGCTCTCGGCGTGCTCGAAAGACAAAGATACGCCCCAGCCCGTCAAAGAAAACTTCGTGATGATTGATGGACAGAGGCTAGAGATTAAGCTTGTAGAGGCAGAGCATGAGCCCGACCCCGCACCAGGAAGGAGAAGCCTCATCGTCTACTTCCAGTTCTCAGAGGAATACGCCGATCACTTCTTGCTCGTGGAGGGTAACTCAGCTGAGCTGCATGGCAAGACGATTGACCTAACGAAGTTGAATGAGAAGGCGGATTGGAGGTTTAGGTATTGTAAGAGAGATGAAGGGGGTAACATATTCATCCTGGAGTCCAGCAACAAGCAGGTTTTTAGTAGCGGAAGCCTCTACACCACCGTAGACCGCAGTACGCTCGACACCGAGATCAACCTGACCAACGGCAAGCTAACCTACGAGGGCAAGGAGCACACCATAAGCCTCTACTACAAGGGGAAGGCAAGGCCATGCTCAGACTAACGATCGCCGAGGCTAGAGCACCGCTCTACCCTGGGGCTTGGTGCTCATGTATTCATTAAGGTGGAGAAGTGGCTGAGAAGCATCAGCCACCTCTCCCCCTTCATTATGGCGCAGGAGAGGGAGGGCCTCAGGCGTGCGGCTATTCGGTAGGAGCGGCGAATACACCTTTGACAATTAAACCTCCACGTTCCCGAATCATAGAATACCCTCTTACCTCTCTCTCCATAAGTTCGTACCTTTGCGGTGAGATAGAGATGGCATAGATTTGAGACTAGAGAAGAAGTTCTAAATAAGAAATTACCTCAGATATAGCTTGATTTATAGGCTACCTTCTCAAGTATTGTGGCATATTTCCTTTCAATTTATTTAATTAAAACGCAGAATGAATATAAGCAAAGACGTCAGGGCAAACTTTCTGAAATCCGGTAAAAAATATCGGCTTCTATCTTTGTTTTCTGGCTGTGGAGGAATGGATCTTGGATTTGAAGGTGGGTTCAAAGTCCATCCCAAGGCCTTTCGAAATAGGAAGTCTGATGTCTCTAACACTAAGGATTGGATCACTCTGCCACGAACCCCATTTCAGTTAGTATTTGCCAATGATATATCAAAGGATGCTAGAGTTTTATGGCAAAACTATTTTCATAATAAATATGGGTATAATCCCGAGATATACATGCAATACAGTATCGTGGATTTAGTTAAGCGACACAAAAATGGAGAACCTATTTTTCCTGATGATATCGACATTGTTACGGGTGGGTTTCCCTGTCAAGACTTTAGTTTGTCAGGGAAACGTAGGGGATTTTCCTCTCATCGAGACCACAATGGTGATTTAGTCCAAGAAGATACGGCTTCCGAGGAAACTCGAGGGAAGCTCTATATGTGGATGAAGGAGGTCATCGAAATAACTAAGCCCAAGATATTTATCGCAGAGAATGTCAAGGGGCTAGTAAATCTCAGCAACACAAAAGATATTATCCAAAAGGACTTCTCTTCTGTTGGCAAAGATGGGTATATTGTGCTAGAGCCTAGAGTACTACATGCTGCAAGATATGGGGTTCCACAGGCAAGAGAACGAGTTTTCTTTATCGGGATTAAACGCTCAGCATTACGGGAAGAGGCTGTAATTAAATTAACTCAAGAAAACATTCCAGTCATGTATGACCCCTACCCTCAACCGACACATAGTGTAGACTTTGAAGAGGAGAACCTACTAGAAATACTTTCTGTGGGCGAGGTTTTGTCATCTCTAAAAGAACCAGAAGAAACTGATGATCTAAGTCAGCAAGTCTATTCGAAAGCAAAGTTTATGGGAAGACACTGCCAAGGGCAAAATGAAATCAATCTTGCAAAACTATCCCCAACTATCCGCTCAGAACACCACGGAAATATCGAGTTTAGAAGGCTCTCAGAGTCCAATGGAGGCAGATATTATGAAGAACTTAGCATCGGTTTAAGAGAAAGGAGACTGACACCCAGGGAGTGTGCCCTCATTCAAACATTTCCCTATGATTATGAATTTGTAATGCGCCATCCATTGCAGGCGAATCGATATTTAGTTAGCCCTTCTGCTGCATACAAGGCTATAGGAAATGCAGTCCCTCCATTATTAGCATATCACATAGCGAATAGGCTTGATGAGATTTGGTCATTATACTTCAATTAATCTGCTTTATGTTAATTTCTACGAATAGAGAGGCGGAAACCAAAGAGTTTGAAGGGTTACTAGAAAGGATGGTACTGGAGCTGAAAACTCAAGCAGTAGGAGATTACGAGACCATAAAATCCCTACATGGATCAAAACTTGAGAGGTATGCCTACGAGATACTCTTGGAACAGTCTCGATCAACCAATTTTGAAGGTAGCATAGAGTTGGTATCTGGGCAATTCTTCCCGGACATCATTGCCAAGAGATTTTATGGAGTAGAGGTAAAAACCTCTAAAAGTGGCACATGGAGGACTATAGGGAGTAGTGTAGCTGAAGGGACTCGCATCAAAGACATAGAGCGAATCTATTTGCTTTTCGGGAAATTGACATCTCCTATTGACTTTAGATGCCGATTGTACCAGGAATGCCTGTCTAATGTGGCAGTTACACATTCTCCTCGTTATACGATAGATATGGATCTTCCTATGGGGGAGACCTTCTTTGATAAATTGAACATCCCATATGATGTTCTACGCAAGCAAGAATCCCCTTTGGATACTGTGATTTCTTACTTTAGAAATAATCTTAAACCAGGAGAAACAACTTGGTGGCTCTCTTCCAACAGCAGCAAAGCAACAAATGCTATTGTCCGGCTGTGGTCTAGTTTGGACAGAAAAGAAGCAGAAAACTTGAAGATCAAAGGGTTCTGCCTATTCCCAGAGCTGCTCGGCCGTAGCCAGCACAAGTTTCATAGAATGTTACTTTGGTTATCCACGGAAGAGGGGGTAGTCGTTGGCAATCTTCGAGATCAGTTTACTGCCGGAGGGAAGGAATTGTTTGAGTATAAATCTCAAGAATATAAGATACCTCAAATTCTATATCGATTAATTTTGCACTTAGAGGCAATTTCCAAAAGCCTCAATAGCATGGACATTACACTTCTAGAAGAATATTGGGGGACAACACTAGGAGAAAATGATCGATTTGAAATGTGGAGTGAATTGGTATCTCGGAGTGCATCCGAAATCTCAGACTTTCCTCTTTTATCTTATATTTTGGAGAAGTATCAATCTGATTGAATTTCGATTAGGACCAGAGGAATAAGAAGCATTCACAGAACCCTAAAGTTTTGGAGCAAAAGTTCGATCGAGATATAGGTGAGACCTGAAGAAAAACATACGTTCAAGGCCTCAGGCGTGCGGTGGAGAGATCCATGGGGATGCCTTCGAGGCTTAGGGCGGAGCTCCATCGAGTCCTCGTCTAGAGCCTCCATCGAGATCCAGGTAGGAGCGCAGTGGAGACTCAAGTGGGAGCTCGATTGAGGTGTAAGTAGGGGCGCAAGTGAGACCCAAATAGGAGCTCCGTCGAAGCCTCGTCTAGAGCCTCCATAGAGACCCAAGTAGGAGTTCAATTGAGGGTTAAGTAGGATCGCAACAGAGACCCAAGTAGGAGTTCAATTGAGGGTTAAGTAGGATCGCAATGGAGATCTAAATAGGAGCTCCATCGAGGGTTAAGTAGGAGCGCAGTGGAGGGGAGGATAGAGCCGAGAGAGAGGGAGTGCCGAGGCTTCGCCCGAGAGGGTGAGGCAGTCGAGATGAGGCACTCGCCAGAGGGACGAGGTTCGCCACAGCAGAGAAGAGGCTCATTGAACGGCGATGCGGGGGATCGGTCTCTCGGGGAGTTTACCTACCTTTGCCTAAGCTATTCATCATTATCCAACTAAAGCTATGAAGCATGGATTTGTCAAGGTGGCTGCAGCCGTCCCCTTCGTTCGGGTAGCCGACTGTCAGTACAATATCGAACGCATCGAACGCATGATCCACCAGGCCGAGAGCCAAGGCGTGGAGATCCTAGCCCTACCAGAGCTCTGCATCACGGGCTACACGTGTGCAGACCTATTCCTACAACCCTTCCTGATCGAGGAGGCCGAGCATGCCCTGCTGCGCCTGGTCGAGCGCACCGCCTCGACCCGTGTCATGGTGCTGGTGGGGATGCCCGTTCGGGTTGAGGAGAAGCTCTTCAACGCTGCTGTGGCCTTCCAGTCGGGCAGCATCCTCGGAGCTATCCCGAAGACCTATCTGCCGAACTACAGGGAGTTTCAGGAGGCCCGCTGGTTCTCCCCCGCCAAGGATCTACAGTTTACGCTGACGAAGCTCGGCGGCTTCGACGTGCCGATCGGGCACAACGTGATCTTCCGAGCCGGCGAGGTCGCCATCGGGATCGAGATCTGCGAGGATATGTGGACGCCCTACACGCCGGGCACGAGGCTCGCACTGTATGGGGCGCAGATCATCTTCAACCTCTCGGCCAGCAACGAGAGCATCGGCAAGCACAACTACCTGCGCTCGCTCATCAGCGGCCTCTCGTCGCAGAACCTCTGCGGCTACGTGTACTGCTCGTGTGGCTATGGTGAGAGCTCGACAGACCTCGTCTATACGGGCAAGGCCTTTGTGGCAGAGATCGGGCGCATCGTCGAGGAGATGCCCCGCTTCGTCTACGAGGAGCGTTTGCTGGTCAATGACATCGACGTGAGCCGCATCCAAAGCGAGCGTCTGTGCAATAGTAGCTTCCGAGCCTCGGTGTCGGATCACACGCAGCGAGGCTTGCTGACCGAGATCCCCTTCGTCCTGAGGAGTGCGGAGGAGTCTCAGCAGATCAATCGGCACATCGAGTCCAATCCGTTCCTACCAGCCGATCAGCGCAGCGAACGCTGTCAGGAGGTTATCGATATGCAGATCTGCGCCCTCTCGCAGCGGCTGAGGCATATCGGGGCGCAGCATGTTGTCATTGGGGTGTCGGGGGGCTTAGACTCAACGCTGGCTTTGCTCTCGACGGTGGCGACCTTTGACTTCCTTGGCCTGCCACGTGAGCAGGTCATCGGGGTAACGATGCCTGGGCTGGGGACTTCGGCCCGCACGCTGGAGAATGCCCTCTCGCTGATGCACCTCTTGGGCGTAACGAGCTACAACATTGATATTCGCCCTGCTGTCGAGCGACACTTCGCCGACATCGGGCACGACCCTCAGCTGCAGGACCTGACCTATGAGAATAGCCAGGCTCGTGAGCGCACACAGATCTTGATGGATCTAGGCAATCGCTTCAACGCTCCAGTCATCGGCACGGGCGACCTCTCGGAGCTAGCCCTTGGCTGGTGTACCTATGGTGGCGACCACATCTCGATGTATTCGGTCAATGCTGGTCTACCGAAGACCTCTATTCAGTACATCCTGCGCCACTTGATCGAGACGAATGCCTTCGGTGTGGCTCTAGCCCCCGTGCTGCATTCGATCCTAGAGACTCCGATCAGCCCCGAGCTCAAGCCCACCGACCAAGAGGGGCAAATCGCTCAGCATACGGAGGCGACAGTAGGGCCTTATGAGCTGCATGACTTTTTCATCTACAACTTCCTCTCCTATGGGTTCACGCCGAGCAAGATCCAGTATTTGGCGCACGTGGCCTTCGAGGGTAAATATAGTGCTGGGACAATCAAGCGTTGGATGCGGGAGTTCTATCATCGCTTCTTCACGCAGCAGTTCAAACGCAATTGTATGCCCGATGGGCCGAAGGTAAGTCGCATCAGCCTCTCTCCTCGGGGCGACTGGCGTATGCCCAGCGATGCAGTAGCCAAGGCTTGGCTCGCAGAGATCGAGGCCCTACCAGAGGAGCTTTGACGGGTGTCCATTCACCGAGTATATGCTGGCATAAATAATATAGATTGGAGGCTCAGCAGAGCTGTAGTACCTTTGCCGGCGTAATTTAATCACCAACAGCCCCCTAGGGGGAGGTTAAAAACAAATCAAGACAATGAGCATCATCAACAGCGCAATGCCCGAATTCAAGGTACAGGCGTACCGCAAGGGCGAAGGATTTATCACCGTAACGAACGAAGACCTCAAGGGCAAGTGGGCTATCTTCTTCTTCTACCCAGCCGACTTCACTTTCGTATGTCCTACGGAGCTCGTAGACCTAGCCGATAACTACGAGGAATTCAAGAAGCTCGGTGTAGAGATCTACTCGGTGAGCACCGACACGCACTTCGTACACAAGGCTTGGGCCGATGCTACGGAAACGATCAACAAGATCCAGTATCCTATGCTAGCAGACCCCACGGGACATCTGGCTCGTGCCATGGGCGTCATGATCGAGGAGGAAGGTATGGCCTATCGTGGGACGTTCCTCTTCAACCCCGATGGCGTGGTGAAGGTAGCTGAGATCCACGACAATGGTATTGGCCGCGACGCTCAGGAGCTGCTGCGCAAGGTCAAGGCTGCTAAGTTCGTCTACGAGCACCCAGGTCAGGTGTGCCCCGCTAAGTGGAAGGAAGGCGACGCTACCCTCAAGCCTAGCATCGACCTCGTAGGTAAGATCTAATCAACGATCTGCCGACAAGATCAAGACAAACATTTGGGCAGGGAGTACACAGGCATAGCCTCGGGCTTCCTGCCCAAATTACATCCAAACAGATAAGTTCTGAAGCACTCAGAGAATAGTATATACTATTGAGTCGAATAGTACGTACTATTGGACAGAATAGTATATACTATTTCGACAAATAGTTATAACTATTTCGCTGAATAGTTAGAACTATTTACCCGAATAGTTATAACTATTTTGCCAGGGCCTCAAGAGGAGGCTAAGCCCTCACCTCGAAGAGAGTCCCACTACTCCCTCCAAACTATTTAACATCCAACAAACTATGAAGCTTGAACAAGCAATGATTGATCAGCTCCGAAGCATATTCTCTGCCCTGGAGCACCACTATACCCTCAAGATTACTCAGAGTGAAGACGCCAACGGCCAGGCTATGGTCGAGATGATTACCGACTTTGCCTCCTCCTCAGATAAGCTCTCCGTCGAAGTAAACCCAGGCACAGAGCTGCGCCTAGAGCTACTGCGAGACGGCGAAGCTACTGGCGTGAGCTTCCGAGGCATCCCCACGGGGCATGAATTTACGAGCCTGATCTTGGCCGTCTTCAACGCAGATGGCAAGGGGAAGAACCTACCCGACGAAGTTCTTGTGCGCCGCATTCAGTCGCTTAAGAAGCCTTTCCAGCTGACAACCTACGCCTCCCTCTCCTGCACCAACTGTCCCGAGGTCGTCCAAGCTCTCAACCTCGTGGCCCTAATTGCTGGAGAGGGGGCTCAGCACGAGATGGTCGACGGAGCTATCTACAAAGAGGAGGTAGAGCGTCTCGACATCTCCGCCGTGCCCACAGTCTACCTCGGCGACCAAGTCCTGCACATCGGCCAGAGCAACCTCGGTGAGCTCGTCCTCAAGCTCGAGGCCGCCGTCGGCAAAGAGGAGACGGAGAGCCAAGAGCCCATCCGCAAGTCCTACGACCTCATCGTCATCGGAGCTGGGCCTGCAGGTACAGCCTCGGCCATCTATTCCGCTCGCAAAGGGCTGCATGTCGCCCTAGTAGCAGAGCGTGTCGGCGGACAGGTCAACGACACCACTGCGATCGAAAATATCCCCTCCGTAGCCTCTACCACTGGGACACAGCTAGCTGCCGACCTGAGAGCCCACGCCCACGAATACAACATTGATATCCTAGAGCAGAGACGCATCGAGGGGATCGAACTCGCAGGCACTAAGAAAGAGGTTAAGACATCCATGGGCGAAGTACTCGAGGCCGAACAGATCATCATCGCCACAGGAGCAGCCTGGCGCAAGCTCGGTGTACCTGGCGAGGCCGAGCATATTGGCCGTGGAGTAGCCTTCTGCCCCCACTGCGACGGGCCCTTCTTCAAAGGCAAGGATATTGCCGTGGTCGGCGGAGGTAATTCGGGTATAGAAGCTGCTATAGATCTAGCTGGGATCTGCAAGAGTGTAACAGTGCTCGAATTCGCAGAGACCCTCAAGGCCGACACTGTCCTACAGGAGAAGCTCATGAGCCTACCCAATGTAACCGTCCACACCTCTGTAGCCACCCAAGAGGTCGTAGGCGATGGGACGAAGATCAGCAGCCTAAAGGTCGCTCCTCGTGATGGCAAACCAGCCTTTGACCTGCCTGTCGCTGGCGTATTTGTACAGATTGGCCTGGCGGCCAATACGCAGTTCGTCGATGGACTTGTCGAGCGTAACCGCATCGGCGAGATCGTTATCGACGAGCGTTGTCGCACCTCTGTAGAGGGCATCTACGCCGCAGGCGACTGTACGACTGTCCCTTACAAGCAGATTGTCATCGCTATGGGTGAGGGTGCTAAGGCCGCTCTGACCGCCTTCGACGAACGAATTCGAGGCGGACAGCACTAACCTCCCCAGCCGATCCTCCCCAAAAGCATAGCCCCAGATGCCTCTCGGCATCTGGGGCTATATCATTCGTATAAGCTAAGAGAAGTTCATTCGTTGGGTTGGCTGGCATAAAAAGCCAGGATACGAGCCTTGAGGATGAAGTCATGCTGGGCACGACTGAGTTCCATACGGGCATTGATCGCTCTGAGAAGTGCCTCATCGTATTCGAAATGTGCACTGCGTCCGACGATCATCTGCTCGTAGAGGTGCTTGCTAGAGAGTGATGCTGCTTCGGCTGCCGCACGAGCGACCTCGATCTTACTCTTGGCTAGCAGAGCATTCATACGGGCCTGATGGATCTCCTTGTAGAGGCTCTTGTGCATGCGCTCTCGCTCGAGCTTACGCTCCAGCACCCCGAGGCGGGCCATACGGATGCTATTGGTTGTGGCAAAGCGATTGAAGATAGGGATACTCATACTCAATCCAATGTACGAACGCCCATTGCTACGCAGCTGCGACGAGAAAGAGGGATTAAGGGCGGCATAGGCCTTACCCAGCTGGTAGTAATAACTATTCGAATAGCCAGCACTCAGAGAGATTTGAGGCAGATGAGCCGAGCGAGCTGAACGGACTGCCTCCTCGGCAGAGGCAATAGAGAGCTCGAGAGCCTGCATCCCTGGTCGATGGAGCAAAGCCTCTCGATAAATCTCCGCCTCACTGAGCAGGTATCGCTCTGCCTCTCGGAGCTCCTGCTCGAGAGACAGGGGGGCAAGCTCGACAGAGGTCTTTGTCTGATCGGCCTCCATGGCTTGTAAGAGCTCTAGCTCTGCGGAGGCTCTCTGCCCCTCAGCCTCCTCGAGTCGCAGAGCACGATCGGCCTGCTGAGCACGAGCTTCGAAGAGCTTGACCTCGGGCCACTTCCCCTCGGCAACCATTGCCTGTGCCCTATCCGTTAGCCGCTTGGCTTGATCGAGCTCACCTCGCATGATCTGGCAAATATCCTTCTGATACAAGACAGCAACATAGAGTTGTGTAATGCGTAGACCTAGATCTTCCTTGGCCTTACTCAGCTGAGCCATTGCAGCCTGCACATTGAGTCGAGCAGCCTTGAGCTCATGCAGACGACGCCCTCCTGTGAAGAGCGGTAGATCAGCACCGATCGAGAAGGATGAGCTGGACGAGGAGCGATCGACATAGACTCCTGCTTGGTTCTCCGATCGACCGAAGGACCAGCCTTGACCTAGGTTCGCTGATACGCCAGGAAGGAAAGCATTACGCTGAGAGGCCTGCTGGATCTTGAGCTGCTCGAGGCGCAAGCGTTCGCCCTGCAGCGTGAGGCTACGCTCCTGAGCCAGGCGAATGCAATCCTCGAGGCTTAGCCTCTCGGGCAACTGCGAGCCCTGCGCTCGGGCCTCCATCGCAAAGGCTAATCCCGAGAGGAAGAGGGGGAGCAGAATGCTAGATATTCGTTTCATGAGGTTTTGGACTAGGAATTAACGATTGAATATTTGGTTGCCACGCAGGCGTTCACCCTGCTTGAGTCCCTCCTTGACCACGACCTTAGAACCGTCAGAGGTCCCGAGGCGCACATAACGCTCCTCGGAGGTGAAGGGCTCTTGACTCGTAACAACCTGGACGAAGGTCGAGTCGGAGCGATAGCTCACACAGGTCTCAGGGATGGTCATCACACCTGTCTCTCGGACGATAATGATCTCGGCATTGGCACTATAGCCTGCTCGAAGCTGCGAGATGAGGCTATCGGGCAGGTTGAGTAGCTGACCCTTGACCTCGAAGAGGGTTGCTCCGCCCGATGGTGTTCCCTGGGGGGAGATGTATTCGAGTCGAGCGGCATGGCGACCCTCACCCATTGCTCCGATGCTCAGGAGCATCTCTTGGCCGACGGAGAGCTTGCCGACCTCGGTCTCGTCGGCATCGCCACGGAAGAGGAGGTCTCGCATATTGGCAATGCTGGCAATAGTCGTCCCCTCGTTGAAGTTATTAGCCTGGATGACGGAGCTACCGACCTTGACAGGGATGGAGAGGATCTTACCCGATACGGTAGCTCGGATGAGGGTAGGGCTCTCCTGTACGTTACTCAGACCAATCCCCTTGCGGATAATCATGAGCGACTCCTCGGCACTGCGCAGCTCATTGCGGCGCATCTCGTAGTTGGTCTTGCTACGCTCGAACTCCTCGGCCGAGACAATGCTCTGCTCATGGAGCTTCTGGTCTCGCTCGAAGACCTGCTTGGCCTGCTCGAGGTTGAGCCGTGCCTGACGGATGCTCTGCTCGGCATTGCTGATCTGCATGATCTCGGGACGAACGGCCAGACGAGCAATGATGTCGCCGACCTTGACCTCGTCGCCAGGCTTGCAGAGGATCTCGGCGATGATGCCTGGGATGCGGGGCTTGATGGCCACCTCATTGCGAGGCATGATCGTGCCAGCTAGAACAAGTTTCTTGACGATGGAGTCGCTGAGCTTAGGCTCCTCGATCTCGTAGCGGGTCTCGGGCGTAGAGTTCTGCCGCCAGAGGTAGCTGAAGGTCAGCACTACGGCGAGGGCAAGCAAGGCCCAGAGGGCGATTTTGAAGAACTTTTTCATATCACTTAGTTTATTCGATGTTGCTATATACTGCTTGAGGGAGGAGGGGCTTACTCCTCACGGATGGCATCGATGGCCTTGATGTCGAGGGCTCGGCTGGCAGGCAATGCTCCTGCCAGTAGCCCTCCGAGGATAACGATCAGGAGCGAGATGAGGAGGATCGCAGGGTTGATCGTCGGGTTGTAGAAGGGTAATCCATCGCCTCTACTAGAGGCGGAGTCATTGAGGCCCGAAGCCTCGACGATGAGGCTCATCAGAGCGACCCCGAGGATGATCCCGATGAGGCCCGAGATGAAAGTTAGGAAGACCGACTCGGAGAGGATCTGCACGATGATATCCAGCGGCTTAGCCCCGATGGCTCGGCGCACGCCGATCTCCTGGGTGCGCTCTCGGACGGTTACCAGCATGATATTGCTGACCCCTACGACGGCTGTGAGCAGAGTGCCTATGCCGACGATCCACACGAGGATGTTGATGCCCAGGAGGATACTCTCGAAGAGGGCGAGCATCTCCTCGACCATGAAGATCTCAAGAGCCTCATTATCTTCAGGGGCAATGTGATGTCGCTCCTGGAGGAAGGCCTTGATACGTCCCTGTACATCCCTCGGATGCACTGAGGGATAGAGGTCTACGGCAATGGAGTTGATACGGCCACGCAGCCCCTCAGCCTTGTTCATGAGCCCAAAGGGGATGTAGGCCGACTCTGGCACCCAGGTGCCGATATTGATCATTTGCGAGACGGGGCGTACGATACCGATGACTGTGTAGTAGCGGTTGTTGAGCTGGATGCTCTTGCCGATGCCCTGGGAGAGCTCTTTCCCGAAGAGCTCCTCAGCCGTTTCATTGCCCAGGATGCATACCTTGCGCTCCTCTTGTATATCGGCCTGGCTCATCAGGCGACCATGGATGAGCTGCACCCGATGCACGTCAAAGAAGCCTGCATTGATACCCACGACGGTGGCATTACTCCGCTTGATGCCGAAGGTCGCACTCTTGTTCCTTCGCTGGCGAGAGTAGTTGTGGTAGGCTACAGCCTGGATCTCGGGGATACGCTCGGCGAGCTGCTCGGCATCCTCGACACGAAAGCCGATGTAGCGGCCTGCCTTGAACCCCTTGTAGGGTTTGCTGGTAGAGCCAGACCAGGCGGCGATGGCTCGGGGGGAAACGCCCAATAGCTCTCGGGCAATACCATTCTCGAAACCTCGACTGATGCTCAGGAGGATCACCAGCATGAAGAGCCCCCAGAAGACCCCAAAGGCCGTAGCAATGCTTCGCCTGCGGTTACGACGGATCGACTGCCCAATCTCTTGGAGGCTATCTCTGTCCAATAATCTAAGTCTCATACGATGAGGTTATTTGTCTATAAAAGATGTGAGATTAGGAGCGCATAGCCTCGACAGTAGGGATCTTGAGAGCCTTGCGGGCAGGCAGATAACCAGCGAGCAAGCCTCCCAAGGTCATAACGAAGATGGCCGAGATGGCCGTCTCTACCGTAATGACTGGGTGCATGAAAAGCTGTAGGGTAAACTCTCCATTGGCAATACTCTGCTGCCCGATGCCCGTGCGCTGCATAATGCTGTCGATCAGAGCCATGAGCCCCACTCCAATGCACAGGCCGACGAGCCCCGAGATGAGGGTGATCAGGACGGACTCGGTAAGGATCATCGAGAGAATGCTACGAGGCTTCGCCCCGAGAGCCTTGCGGATGCCGATCTCTCGTCTGCGCTCGGTAACCGTGGTCTGCATGATGTTGATCACCCCCACCAGGCCAATGGTCAGCGTACTGAGGCCGATGACCCAAAGGAAACCAGTGATACCGCTGCTCACCTTCTGAAAGATCTTCAGATCCTCGGCACGCGAGCGAACGGAGATCACACTCATATCGTCGGGGGCAAAGCCCTTCAGCGGTGCGAAGAGGGCGAGGAGCTCCTCCCGCAGCCCCTTAGTGGCCTGCTCTGTATCGATCGAGGGGGCGAGGACCTCTACACCTCGAATAGCATTGGTTTGCTTGCGGGAGGAGTAGTCCAGGTTTAGTGCGTGCATTGTGCCGAGGGGGATATAGTTGTCGCTCCAGCGTCTGCGGTCTCCCTTGTAGACCCCCACGACACGGAAGGCGATCTTCCAGAGATGCACCTCCTTGCCGATAGCCTCCTCTGCCGAGCCGAAGAGGTTGTTGGCAATGAAGTCGCACAGGACAATGACCTTGCGCTTGTCATTGTGGTCGCTAGCGTTGATGAAGCGTGAGCTCTTCGTCTGTAGCTGAACATGCTTGACCTGCTTCAGTGCCTCTGTGCAGCCAGTGAGCTGTAGCTCTGCCACTCGCTCCTGATACTTACCCTCTGCCCAGCTCGAGCTGTAGGGGGCGATGCCCTGGATCCTATTGCCCATCATCTGCTGGATGAGAGCCGCATCCTCGAGGATGAAGTTCGGTTGGTAGTAGCGAGGCAGGCCGTTGTAGGGCTTGGACATCCAGCCGAAGCGGATGCTCACGGCGGCGTTGTCCATCCCCGAGATGCCCATATTATGGTAGATGCCGTTGCGAATGCCTGCGCCTGAGCTCAAGAGGATGATGAGGATGAAGATCCCCCAGCCGACCGCAAAGCCCGTCAGGATCGTGCGGATCTTATTGGCCGAGAGGGTGGCGAAGATCTCCTTGAGCTGTTCGTTATGGATCATGGTCTTGAGATTTATTCGCTGATGATCATGCCGTCGCGCATGTGTACGATGCGGGAGCATTGCTCGGCGACAGCTCGCTCGTGGGTTACGATGATGATGGTCATCCCTCGGCGGTTCATCTCCTGGAAGAGCTGCATCACCTCCTCGGTAGTCTTCGAGTCGAGAGCCCCCGTAGGCTCATCCGCCAGGATCACACTAGGCTGGGTAACGAGGGCTCGGGCAATGGCCACACGCTGCTTCTGCCCCCCCGAGAGCTCGCTAGGTAGATGATGGGCCCAGTCCCCTAGGCCTACATAGTCAAGATATTCCTTGGCCCGCTTCATACGCTCACGATACCCCATACCTCTGTAATAGAGGGGCAAGGCAATGTTCTCCAATGCGTTCTTGAAGGGGATGAGGTTAAAGGATTGGAAGACGAAGCCGATCTTGCGGTTACGCATCTCGGCGGCTTGGTTCTCATTGAGGTCTCTGACAGCCTCGTTATCGAGCATGTAGTGCCCTTGGTCGTACACGTCCAGGATACCCAGGATATTGAGCAGGGTACTCTTGCCAGAGCCCGATGCACCCATGATGGCAATCAGCTCGCCTCGCTTGATCTCTAGATCTATGCCCTTGAGGACGTGCAGCGGCTGTGCCCCTGGGTAGGTCTTGTGGATGTTCTTCAGTCTAATCATCATCTTGCGTATGTTTATGTAATCAATCGCATGAGCCCCGTAGAGAGGGTTCGACAATGCAAAAGTAGCAATAATATCTTGCCATGCAAGCAAAAAAGTATAATGTATTGCATCGAAGAGAAGAGATTCCCCCTCGGGCACTAGAGCAAAGGACCTCGCAAACAACTAATAATTAGGATATTAGTCCAATCCTAGAGGGATAACGCACGAGAGGGCAAATCATTGTATGGCTAGCCCTCCCGAGGGCACTCTCTAGAGCTCGGCCTAGTGGCACAGCCATCGAGACCTCGGCTGCATGCCTGTCGAGACTTCGACTGAGATGGAGCTCAGAACTCGCTCGAGGCATAAGTAGGACTTCACTCGAGCTCCTATTTGAGTCTCACTTGCGATCCTACTTAGACCTCACCTGCGATCCTATTAGGATCACCCAGTAGGGATAGCGGGGCGGTGGGGAAGTTCATCCTTCCCTAGAGGTCTCCAATAAGATATTGTTCGTACCTTGCATATGCCCGAGCAATCGGAGTGCAACGAGCCTCCACCCTACCTTCGGGCAGTCGAAGCTATGCGATATCTACTCATCATCCTCGGTCTTAGCCTACAGCTAGGCCTTGCCCAGGCGCAGGACAATATTGGACTACGCCTCTTCGGCCTGAGCATCCACCCACACTCGGAGCGGGAGAATGCCTCTATCATGCCCTTAAGGCTCGACCCCGAAGCCTACCTAGTACAGAACCTCGGGGCGATCCTCTCATACGAAAAGTTCATCTACCGAGACCTCTTCTCGGCCAAGCTGGCCCTAGCCCTCTACTCAGACTGTGCTGCACGCCTCGGCGGCTTCGTGCACCTCGGGCTCAGGGGGCGGATCTTTCAGTTCCGTCGGCACAGCTTCTATGGGGGGCTCGGGCCGACCTTCATCTTCCGCCGCAATTGGCTCGAGATCGAGGCCTACAAGGATCAGAAGCTCTTCAAGGGCTCGAGAGACGATCGCTACCAGTACCTCTTCCTCTGGTACGGCGGCGAGTTCGAGTACCACTACAGACTGAGCGAACGGCTCGATGCCATCCTGAGCCTTATCCCCGGCTATCCCGATCTGATGAGCCTCTCCGTCGGGCTTAACCTTCGCCTCTAGAGCGAGGGCCCTCCCCCACGAAACGACGAGGGTGCGGCAGACGCTTACGCTGCCGCACCCTCGCCCCTCTCTAAAGGGGAAACTCTCGCCTAGTGCTTCACCTCCTCTACATCGCCCCGATAACGGAAGAAGACGGCGAAGAGGACTGCGATCAGCAGCGAATAGCCAGCGAAGATATACCAACTCGTAGACCAACCCTCGATCACAGCAAGAGGATCAGTCTCGGAGAAGACAAACCGATCGACCACGAGCTGAGCCCCCAGAACCCCGAGTGTCGCCCCGATACCATTGGTCATCAGCATGAAAAGCCCCTGAGCACTCGAGCGCATACTCTTGTCCGTCTCCTGGTCTACGAAGAGCGAGCCCGAAACATTGAAGAAATCAAAGGCCAGGCCATAGACGATCATGCTCAGCACGAAGAGCCAAACCCCTGGGCCTGGATCGCCAACAGCAAAGAAGCCGAAGCGAAGCACCCAGCCCATCATTGCCATGAGCATCACCCTCTTGATACCAAATCGCTTGAGGAAGAAGGGGATCAGCAAGATACACAGCGTCTCGCTCATCTGCGAGAGAGAGATCAAGGCATTAGCATGATTAGCCCCGAAAGAGTCAGCAAACTCCGGGATCTTCTTAAAGTCTGTGATGAACGAGTTGGCAAAGCCATTACTTACCTGTAGACTCACCCCCAGGAGCATCGAGAAGATGAAGAAGAGGGCCATCTTGCGCTCTCGGAAGAGCGAGAAAGCCTTCAGTCCAAGAGCCTCAACAAGCGTCTTCTGCCCCCCAGCTGGGGCTACGGGGCAGTGGGGCAACACGAACGAATACATGAAGAGCAGCAAGCCAAAGGCCCCTGAGACGGCAAACTGATAGCTCGTCTGCTGCAGGCCCGCAAAGTCGATCAGCAGCATACAGCAAATAAAACCAATCGTCCCGAAGATGCGGATCGAGGGGAAGTCCTTAACAATATCATACCCAGCCTCCTCAAGTGCATAGTACGAGACCGAATAGCTCAAGGCCAGCGTAGGCATGTAGAAGGCCACACTAAGGCTATAGAGCAGGATCATAGGCACAAAATCGAGACTAGGACTCAGGAGCGTATAGCCACACAGGCCCAGCATCATCAGGGCAGCGATCAGATGACACAACCCCAGGAGTCGCTGGGCAGGAATCCAACGATCTGCCACGATACCCATCAGGGCAGGCATGAAGATCGAGACAATACCCAACATCGCATAGAAGAGGCCAATATGTCCGCCGAGACCATGCGTGCCGAGATAGTTACCCATAGAGGTAAGGTAGCTCCCCCAAACTGCGAACTGGAGGAAGTTCATAATCGTTAGCCGTAGCTTAACGCCGTGCTTACTTGTCTGCATAAGATAAAGACAAAATAAAACCGAGTAGCATCAACCCCCAACAAAAACGGGGCATGCTACTCGGTCATAGGATTAGAATGTTATAGTTTGAACTCTGTAGAGACGATATCGAGCTTCAGCTGCTTCTCCTTCTTGCTCAGTCGGACAAAGGTGGGAGCAAGATGCTCACTCAGACCCGTAGTGGCATCTCGGGCTTCGGTACGGGACACTGGTACCAGGTGCAGCACCAGTGGGCGAGCCACCGACCAGCTCTTGCTCTGAGCATCGTAGCGGGCATGTAGGCGCAGGTGCTCCATCAAGAGGCGAGAGATATTGGAGAAGCTATAGGCCGTGCTGCGGATGGAGTACCTAGACGAGAGGTAGGCCGTAGCTGCCTGCGAACGCTCGGTCTCGCCCGAGCGGAAGAAGGTGCTCACCGAGTCCTTCGGCATCAGCATCATATAGGCGGGCGGATTGAGGCGCATGTCCTCGGGGTTCTTCACGGGGAAAGAAATCGAGGCATCGGCCAAAAGCCACGAAGTGCCGATATTCAGCGGGCCACGCCCCTGGAAGACCTTCTCTAGCTCCGAGGTCGAGAGCTCAAGTTCGGTAACGACCCCAGCAGGCGACTTGATATAGGTATAGTCTGCATTGGGGGCAAGAAGCGTCTCCATCGAGCTACTGGTGAAGCCATTGGCCTGGGGCGTCTGACGGGTGTTGATGAACTGTACCATGGCCGTCGTATCCTTGCCTTTGTCCCTCTTGTAGGTGTAGTGGATGGCCATGGTCAGGCTACGGGCCTCAACGACGCATCCACTCCCTGTACTGCTCGTCAGCAGCAGCCCTCCGAGCACCCCCTCGTTGAAGGCCTCTTGACTCTCGAAAACCTGGGGCTTGCTCTTACTCAAATCATAAATACGCTGACCGATCTCTTTATTCACCTTGAGGCGAAGAAAAGAGACTGTGTCTTGCGCATAGACTGTATTCCTAGCCAGGGAGACAAAGTCCGAGGAGAGAAGCAACTCGGGCTTGCGGTACTTGTCGAGGGAGGGCTGAGAGAAGGGAAGACCCTTGAAACCTCGCTCCACCTCATAGATAGATACCTTGAGCGGAGCTGTACGGTCACCAACATAGTTATAGTAGCGCAGTAGGAGGTCGACCGAGTCTATCTTGCCCTCCTTGGGGATGTGGGGGAACTTAAAGCCTGGAGCAAAACGTAACTGAGCTATGAATTCGCCCTTAAAGTCGCCATATACAGGGTCAGAGATCTCCCCCAGCAACCCCGCTGTGCTAGTCGAATAGATGCTGTCGAGACGAACCGTCTTGGCCGTGAACTTGAGGTGGTGAAGGCGGCTCTCCACTCGGTCACTACCAGGCTGAACAATCTCACCAATACTCGAGAGCTCATCGTTGCAGCTGGTACTCACAAGGGCCAACACTAGGGCTAGTGCGAGCTGATAGATCTTTGACTTCATAGGATTTGATTATAGAACTGATCGTAGGCCGCAGCATAATCCTCCACTCCCTGATAGGGGAGGAAGGGCTTACCACTCTGCGTAATAAACTCCTGGATCTCAGGGGCAATCTCCTGGCTACCCTGTACCACACCATGAGCATGATGAATAGCTAGGCGCATCAATGCCCCCCAATGGGTCTGCCCCTCCATCATGGCCACAGAGGGCTGCTTGATGTTGTCGAACTTGAGCTTCTCGAAGAGAGTCTCGGGCATCTGTCCAGCCTCAGGCTCGTTGTAGACAGAGAAGACGATCTTACTCTTCTTCAGACAAGGGTCGTCCTGGTATACCTTCTTCAGGTAGAGCATTGCCAGGGCCGTGAACCAACCGTGGCAATGGATCACATCGGGTATCCAACGTAGCTTCTTGACAGTCTCGAGTGCACCACGTACGAAAAAGATCGAACGCTCGTCATTATCATTGAGCCCTTTGGCATCGGGCCCATAGAGCGACTTACGCTTGAAGAAATCATCATTGTCGATGAAGTATACCTGCATACGGGCCGAGGGAATGGAGGCTACCTTGATAATCAGAGGGTGATCATTGTTGTTGATGATCATATTGAGCCCAGAGAGACGGATAACCTCGTGCAGCTGATTTCTTCGTTCGTTAATAAGACCATAGCGAGGCATGAACATACGGACGTCGTTGCCCAGCTCTTGGATCGATTGGGGGAGCTTGCGAGATAGAGTCGCTATCTCGGTCTCAGGGAGATAGGGGAAAATCTCTTGGGAGATAAATAGAACTCGCTTTTGACTCATGCTAAACTGATTAGAGTGCAGGGGCTAGACCAAGGACTCGAGTCTCTAGCACCGAGGTGCATCGCCCTGCAGAGTAATAATATAAACGTCCCACAAAGGTACAAAAAACTCACCACCCTGCCTAGCAGCCCACCACCCTCAACGACGGGGGGAGAAGGTCTGACTCATTCGGCCTCCGTCACACAAACTACCTTAGCTTCATAACAAAAAGAATCCCCCCTCGTACCAAGGCTGTAGCATCGATACGAGGGGGAATAAAACCTTCTAAAGAAGCGACTTACTTCACGTCCTTGAGCAGCTCCTCGACAGCACGCTCAAGCTGAGAGTCCTTGCCCGAGAGAGCCTTCTTGAAGTCCAAAGAGACCTTAACATCGGGCTCAAGCTGGAGGTTCTCCAGGTATCCACCCTCAGCCGTGCGATACCCCACGGCAGGGATGCCGAAGTAGAGGCTGGGGTCTTGGAGGGTAACCCAGTTTACACTGGTCATCGTGCCAGGTACGGGCATCCCTACGACCTTGCCGATCTTCATCTTCTGATACACCCAGGGCGTACCATGAGCATTGCTATAGTCAGCCTCGCAGGTCAGCATGATCGAGGCATGATTCCATCGACGAGAGGGCATCTCGCAGTAGTCCTTGCCTCGGATCTCCTGCTGTAGGTACTTCTTACCCGAGAAGAAGACCTCGATGTCCTCATGCAGCCTTCCCCCGCCATTGTACCGGATGTCGATGACGATCCCCTTGCGGCCATAGTAGCGGCCCAGCACATCGGCATATACCGTGCGGAAGCTGGGGTCACCCATCGAGGGGATGTGCACATAGCCTAGCTGCCCGCCCGAGAGACGCTCTACCTCGTCGGCACGCTGACGCACCCAACGCTTATAGAGCAGGGCATTGAGAGCCCCCGAGGAGATAGGCTTGATCGTATAGCTCGTGCTCTTGCCCGTCTGGTGAGAGCGTAGACTCACGAGGATGGACTTCCCTGCCTTACCATTGAGCATCTCGAAGAAGTCCTTACCAGCTTTAATCTCTTCGCCATCAATGCTCTCGATGACGTCCCCAGCCTCGATCTTAATATAAGACTTGTCGAAGGGGCCCGAGGCCACTACTTCGTCCACCACCAAGCCATCCTTGCCCGAAAGACGATGGTAGAAGAGGCCTAGCTCTGCGGTAGCCTCCTGAGCTCTATCGCCTCTATAGCCCGAGCCCGTATGAGAAACATTGAGCTCACCCAGGAGCTCACTCAGCATCTCTGCAAAGTCGTAGCCGTTGTTGATATGGGGCAGGTAACGTCTGTAGGTCTTGGTCAGCTTAGGCCAATCTACCCCGTGCATATCAGCTCGGTAGAAGCGAAGGCTCTGCTCTCGCTCGACCTCTGCAAACATAGCTTCTCGCTCTAGGCCCTTATCGATGCGCACCTCTCCCGTGTGAGGTACAGGCTTGAGCGATCCGCTCGCAGGGTCTAGCTTCTGAGCCCCACCCGAGCCAAAGAGGAAGATCGTCTTCCCATCCTTATTCGCCTGAAACCAGCTACCACCAGCACCTTTGCGTACAAGCTGTACATTGCCCTTGCGCATATCCTTAGACCAAAGGTCAAAAGAGCCCTCAAAGGCGGCCAAATAATAGAGCTTCTTGCCATCGGCCGTTAGGATCGCATCCCCGAGGCTAGAGGAGTTAGGCGTCAGGCGTACAATGCGATCCTCGATGCCCTCCCATTCGATAACAATATCCTTGCTCTTGGCCTCTGGGCTGGCCTTCTTGTCGTCCTTCTTGCTCGACTTCTTCTTAGCCTCCTTCTGCTCCTTGGCCTTGGCTTCTGCCTCAGCCTTCTTGGTCTGCTCCTGGTAGATCTCATACTCCTCCTGGCTCATTCGATACTCCTCGTAGGCCTTACGGTTGAGGAAGGCGATCATTACGTCGTTCTGAGAGCCCCAAGAGGCATGGTTGCGCATACCATAGCGATCTGTGCTGAAAAGGATCGAGTTCCCATCTGCAGACCAACGAGGGTTGCTGCTGAAGTAGCCACTATTGGTCAAATTCATGATCTCTTGGCCTCCTGCAGCACTCACGATACCGATGTCGCTGTAGGGGGCATGTGCACGGGCTACATATGAGAGAACGAACCACTTGCCATCGGGCGACCAGCTGTAATCAATATCCCCACGCATGTCCTGCTGTGTACTGCCATCGGTAATCTCTCGAAGGCTTTTCGAGGCAATATTGTAGACCACTAGACGGCGACGCTCCAGGACAAAGGCAATCTCCTTGCCATCGGGCGAGAACTGAGGTAGAGCCTTCTCCCCCCTAAGCTTGGGCAAGAGCTTACGCTCGATGATACTCGTTGCATTGGGGAAGTTGGGGTCTTCGCTGCGGGCGATCTTAGCCTCGTAGAGATCCCAGTGTCCATCTCTGTAGCTGTCGTAGACGATCGTCCTATTGTCTCCACCGAAGCTCACAGCCCGCTCGGCAGCAGGGCTGTTGGTGATGCGCTTGGTCGTCGAATACTCGGCCGAGGTTACGAATACTTCGCCTCGAGAGACGAAAGCAATCTGCTTACCATTAGGCGAGAGCGAAGTAGACTGCATCCCTCCCATGATAGGGAGCTTAACCCGCTCTGTATCGTCGAGGTCGTGGGTGAGCGTGATGATCAGACGCTTGGGCTTCTCGCCAGGTATGAGAGTATGTAGCTCACCTGCCTGGGAAAAGCAGAGCAGCCCTTCACGAGAGCTCGTCAAGAAGCGCACGGGCTCACCCTTGAAGCTCGTCAGAGGCACGACCTTATCCTCTTCAGCGAGGATAGAGGTCTTGTAAACATTCATCGAGCCGCCACGGCGTTCGCTGAGGAAGTAGACCTCCTTGCCGTCGGGGCTATAGATGGGGTCTCTGTCTTCTCCATCGTGCTTGACAACGTAGCGGTAGGTTTTACTCTTGAGGTCATACTCAACGATATCTCGAGTAACCGAAGAGGTATGATGCTTGCGCCATTCGTTCTCGAAGCCCTTGAGATCCTGGAAGAGGATCTTATTGCCATCGGCGGAGAAGCGTACCTGCTCGGCAGCCGTAGGCAGTAGCTGCTGCACTTCGCCGCCAGAGACAGGGATCTGATACAGCTCGGTCAGAGAAGGCGTAGGGAAGAGGGCCGAAGAGGCTGGATCCTGGATATGCGCCTTGAAAACAATATACGCCCCGTCTGGAGTGAAGGTGTAGGGAATCTCAGAGGTCGAATGAGTCGTAACACGACGGGCAGAGCCCCCCATTGAGGGCATCACATAGATCTCGGAGCCGAAACCATTACGGGTACTGGTAAAGGCGATCTGCTTACCGTCGGGCGACCAAATCGGATGGCTGTCGTAGGCAGCATGGGTTGTCAGACGCACAGCCTCACCACCAGAGCTGGGGACACGATAGATGTCGCCCTTGTAGGTGAAAGCAATCTGCTTGCCATCGGGCGAGAGTGCTGGATAGCGAAGCCAAAGTGGACGCTCCACCGTCTGCCCCAGGGCTGGGATAGAGCCCAGAAGGGCGAGGCAAAGAGCTAGTTTCTTGATTTGCATAGCTATTGTTGTTTATAATGAAAGTTGTCTTGCTCTTGCGAAGATACGACATTCTGCGCCACCCTAGGCACTAGACTTGAAGGGGGATGGAGGAGGAGACAACTGAATTGAGGCTGGATTAGAGGCAAAGGCCCACAAAAAAAGCAGAGGGTGTCAGACCTTAAAGTCTAACACCCTCTCTCTACAAAAAAACGGCGGCTACCTACTCTCCCACTAGACGCAGTACCAATGGATAGAGGTGGATCCCCAACGTTATAACCACCGAAAAAATTCAGCAATCATTAACCAATAGTAAGAACAACGGAAACAATCCGTAAAACCAAACACGTATACAACAAAGAGCACAAAACTTTCGGGCTATTAGTACTACTCGGCTATGACATCACTGCCTTTACACCTGTAGCCTATCGAGGTCATAGTCTATAACCACCCTTATGAAGAAATCTAATCTTGAGGTGAGCTTCGTACTTAGATGCTTTCAGCACTTATCTCCTCCGAACGTAGCTACTCGGCAGTGCACCTGGCGGTACAACCGATAGACCAGCGGTCCGTCCAACACGGTCCTCTCGTACTAGTGTCAGCCCCTCGCAAATTTCTAACGCCCACAACAGATAGAGACCGAACTGTCTCACGACGTTCTGAACCCAGCTCGCGTGCCACTTTAATGGGCGAACAGCCCAACCCTTGGGACCTTCTCCAGCCCCAGGATGTGACGAGCCGACATCGAGGTGCCAAACCGCTCCGTCGATATGAGCTCTTGGGAGCGATCAGCCTGTTATCCCCGGAGTACCTTTTATCCTTTGAGCGATGGCCCTTCCATACGGAACCACCGGATCACTATGCTCTAGTTTCCTACCTGTGCGACTTGTTTGTCTCCCAGTCAAGCACCCTTGTGCCATTACACTCTACGACCGGTTACCAATCGGCCTGAGGGTACCTTTAGAAGCCTCCGTTACGCTTTTGGAGGCGACCACCCCAGTCAAACTACCCACCATGCAGTGTCCTCACTCTTGCGAGTTAGAACCCAAATAACAAAAGGGCCGTATTTCAACAGCGACTCCACGAATACTGGCGTACCCGCTTCTTAGTCTCCGGCCTATCCTACACATCTGTTATCCAAATTCAATGCAAAGCTATAGTAAAGGTTCACGGGGTCTTTTCGTCCCGTTGCGGGTAATCGGCATCTTCACCGATACTACAATTTCACCGAGCTCGCGGTTGAGACAGTGCCCAGATCGTTACACCATTCGTGCAGGTCGGAACTTACCCGACAAGGAATTTCGCTACCTTAGGACCGTTATAGTTACGGCCGCCGTTTACTGGGGCTTCAATTCAATGCTTCTCTTGCGATGACATCTCCTCTTAACCTTCCAGCACCGGGCAGGTGTCAGGCTGTATACTGCATATTGCTATTTCGCACAGCCATGTGTTTTTGTTAAACAGTCGCCTGGGCCTATTCTCTGCGGCTCCCATTACTGAGAGCGTCCTTTCTCCCGAAGTTACAGGACTATTTTGCCTAGTTCCTTAACCGCGAATCACTCGAGCGCCTTAGTATACTCAACCCAACCACCTGTGTCGGTTTAGAGTACGGGTAATTATACAATATGCTTAGCGGGTTTTCTAGGGAGTCTGATTACGTCCATATCTCCTCGTGCAAGCACTTAGAGTACTTTCAGGTTCGACTCTCAAGGCGGATTTGCCTACCTCGATCAACGTCTACACCCTTCAACCAGCTATTCCGTCAGCTGGCAGGACTGCCACTTCTCCGTCACCACATCGCTCGTATAATTAGTACCGGAATATTAACCGGTTCATCCATCGGGTACGCCGTTCGGCTATCCCTTAGGTCCCGACTAACCCTGATCCGATTAGCGTTGATCAGGAACCCTTAGTCTTTCGGCGAGGAGGTTTCGCACCTCCTTTATCGTTACTTATACCTACATTTGCTTTTCCAAAAACTCCAAAAAGGGTTGTCCCCTCACCTTCAACGTCGTTGGAATGCTCCCCTACCGATATATTAAATATCCCACAGCTTCGGTAAATAGCTTATGCCCGATTATTATCCACGCCAAAGCACTCGACTAGTGAGCTGTTACGCACTCTTTAAATGAATGGCTGCTTCCAAGCCAACATCCTAGCTGTCTTAGCACCTTGACTTCGTTTATTCAACTTAGCTATTATTTCGGGACCTTAGCCGATGGTCTGGATTATTCTCCTCTCGGACATGGACCTTAGCACCCATGCCCTCACTCCCGGGATATAACTTATACGCATTCGGAGTTTGTCTGGACTTGATAGCCGGTGAAAGCCTCGCATCCAATCAGTCGCTCTACCTCGTATAAGAAACTCCCGAGGCTGCACCTAAATGCATTTCGGGGAGTACGAGCTATCTCCAAGTTTGATTAGCCTTTCACCCCTACCCTCAGTTCATCCGGAAGCTTTTCAACGCTTAACGGTTCGGTCCTCCAGTTAGTTTTACCTAACCTTCAACCTGACCAAGGGTAGATCACTTGGTTTCGCGTCTACTCACCCTGACTGGCCGCCATTTAAGACTCGCTTTCGCTTCGGTTCCATGACTAATATCACTTAACCTCGCCAGAATGAGTAACTCGTAGGTTCATTATGCAAAAGGCACGCAGTCACACCATAATGATGCTCCTACCGCTTGTAGGCAGACGGGTTCAGGGTCTATTGCACTCCTCTGTTCGAGGTTCTTTTCACCTTTCCCTCACGGTACTGGTTCACTATCGGTCTCTCGGGAGTATTTAGCCTTAGCGGATGGGCCCGCCAGATTCACACAGGATTACTCGTGTCCCGCGCTACTCAGGATACTACTAGGTATAAATTCAATGTCGAGTACGGGATTATCACCCTCTATGATTGACCATTCCAAGTCATTCCTCTATCAAATATAAGTCCATATCGTAGTCCTACAACCCCAATAATGCCGAAACATTATTGGTTTGGGCTAATCCCCGTTCGCTCGCCACTACTAAGGGAATCACTTTTGTTTTCTTCTCCTATGGGTACTTAGATGTTTCAGTTCCCCACGTTCGCTCACCGCTCTGCGGTGTAGTACATCTTCAATGTACTGGGTTGCCCCATTCGGAAATCTGCGGATCAATTCGTATGTGCCGATCCCCACAGCTTATCGCAGCTTATCACGTCCTTCTTCGCCTCCGAGAGCCTAGGCATCCACCGTCTGCCCTTATCTGTTTTGCCGCTCATGCTCCCTATCAATAGAAAGCACAAGTTGTATACTTGTTCTAATTATGCTCTACAGTTGTTTTCTCGTTATTCTTACTAATGATGTCAATGATCGCTCGATCTAGCTAGGCTAGATCTCAAGCCCAATATCAAAGGTCCCCCTCCGAAATTAGTACGACTACACCCCCCCTATCGTGTCTGTAGCCCTTTATACCTAACAACACCCGCTCGGCGTCGTGCTCTCAACGTTTCCGTCGTTTGCGAGTGCAAAGATAGAGCAAAAANCGTGTCTGTAGCCCTTTATACCTAACAACACCCGCTCGGCGTCGTGCTCTCAACGTTTCCGTCGTTTGCGAGTGCAAAGATAGAGCAAAAATTCTATTCCCTCCAAATATTTCTCAGATTATTTTTTGAGCAAAAAACAAAACTAAAAACCAAAAACAAAACAACACAAACAAAATCAATAACTTATACATTATAAAGATTGTCGAGATAAAGAGGAGAAAATAGTCGAAGCCTGTCGCCAAAAGCTCCAAACACCCCGAAGAAAAGGAGCTCCCTCCCCCTAGCCAAAGAGCCAAAGAGAAGATCGAAAGAAGCATCAACTAGAAATACAGTAAAGATAAATAGGTGCGAAGGTGAATGCATACTTAGATATCCAGCGAGACACAAGTAGGATCGAAAGCGAAATCCTACTTAGATCGACTGTGAGACTCAACTAGGATCACAAGACTAGTGTAAATAGGAACGCANCGAGACACAAGTAGGATCGAAAGCGAAATCCTACTTAGATCGACTGTGAGACTCAACTAGGATCACAAGACTAGTGTAAATAGGAACGCAGATACATTTCTACTTAGATCGACAGCTCCGAAATAAGTGTTACTTTTGTGCTGTCACGAGATCCTCAATGATAGCGCGGCCAACACGGTTGGAACTTCCAAGCTGAGTGAGTGACCTGTAAGGCTAGTAGAGTTTATACTCTTGCTGGCCTTATTTGTTATAGGAGGTTGAGCTGGTACTTCTCTTCGAATAGAATGTCTTCGAGGGTAAGGTAATGAGAGAGAATTCCTCCCACAAATAACACAGCACCTAGAGATTCCTCTCTACCAGTCGAGAGGCTATCTAGAAATTCACCCAGGGACAAATAAAAACGCCCCCGAGGCAAAGAAGAGGACAGAGGCAACCTCCTCCTCCCTATCCTTCACACCTATAAAAAGAGCGGGAGCATCGTGAACGCTCACGACACTCCCACTCATCATAAGGTCTTCCCAATCGAAGAGATAAGTCTACAACCTATACAGAGTAGAGGCTACTGATAGACTCATGGTTGATCACTCGCTTGATGGCCTCGGCAAACACACCCGATACAGAGAGGATGTGCACCTTGCTGCAAGGCTTGCGCAGAGGGATCGAGTCGGTGAAGATGATCTCCTTGAGAGCAGAGGCTTCGATACGCTCCACCGCAGGATCACTCAGCACCGCATGACTAGCAATAGCCCGTACACTGCGTGCCCCATTGGCAATCATCAGGTCAGCTGCCTTCGTGATCGTGCCTGCAGTATCGACGATGTCATCGACGAGTAGAACATCCTTGCCCTCCACATCTCCGATAATGCGCATCTCGGCAACCTCGTTGGCCTTAGCCCTATGCTTATGACAGATGACCATGGGAATGCCGAGGAACTTGGCGTATGAGTTTGCTCGCTTCGTCCCCCCAACGTCTGGGGTGGCCATCACGGCATTATCCATATCGACCTCGGACTTGAGGTAATCGACAAAGACCGTTGAGGCATAGAGATGATCCACAGGGACATTGAAGAAACCCTGGATCTGATCGGCATGCAAATCCATCGTGATCATACGAGTAATGCCTGCGGCACTCAGAAGATCGGCAATGAGCTTAGCTCCGATAGATACACGTGGCTTGTCCTTACGATCCTGTCGAGCCCAGCCAAAGTAAGGGATCACAGCCGTGATGTAGTGTGCCGATGCACGACGGGCAGCATCAATCATCAGGAGAAGCTCCATGAGATTGTCTGAAGAAGGATAAGTAGACTGCACAAGGAATACATCCTTGCCACGAATGCTATCCTTATAGTAGACAGAGAATTCGCCATCGGCGAAGTGCTCCACCTCCATGTCGCCTAGGCTACAGCCAAGGCCTTGGGCAATCTGCTCTGCCAGATCTCTAGAGGCAGAGCCTGCGAAAATGGCAAAGTTGTTTGAGTTTGTAGTCATGTTTGCTGAAAGTAGATATTGTGCTATCCTTGAGTGCAAAGTTAGCACTTTACACTGTCATCCCCCAACGTTCTGAAGCAAAAGATTGCCACACACAAGCCCCTCCTCAGCACAGCTCTACTTCGGCAGCACCTTGAGCTCATCCATCAGCTCGAGCAAGAAGTCCATGTCTTGCGAATTGAACTTTCTTGCCCATAATCCATTGGAGCTGAGCAGCATCGGGCGATCGGCTCGGGTGTAGTCGGCCAGCACATTGTCCCGCCAACCGATCTCTCGCATGCAGCCCCTACCCTCGAGTACAACATCGAAGATGCGCTCCCGCATCGGAGAATGCCAAAGAAGGGTCTGGACGAAGATCTCGTCGGAACAAAAACTCTGACGATAGAGCCTGAGTAGCTCCTCCCTTCGCTCCAGCATATATCCGACAAACTCATGAGTAAGGCTTACCCACTGCGTCCCCTTCTTAAACTCAATATCTTGATACCTCCTCAGACCTGTGGCGATCTGCGTCCTCAGCCACAAGAAGCGCAAGAGCCTCTTGAGCTGAAAGACAAAGCCCGAACCCTTGAAGTCCCTAGCAAAGAGATGCCGCCTGCGCACCTTGCGATCAATAGAGACCTCAAGATCTCGACCCCAGTAATAGCCAACAAACTCCGCCCCCGCATGGGTAGCGAAAAACTCATGGATGTAGTCCTGGCTCTTGAGCGGTAAATCAACCCCACTGAGCAAGTGATAGTAACTATAGCCGCTAGCCTGCCTATAGGCTTCAGCAAAGAGCTCTAGCTCTGTATCGACCATGCTTACATCGCCCCAGCGAACATCTATTCGTCGAGGCAAAATGAAGAGACCGGCATGGCGGGTAGACAACTTCGGGAGCTCCTGTACCTTGCGGTCAAAATGGATGTAAATATCGTTGCGCACATCGTCTAGGCATCGCACGAGCAGCTCCAGCACAGCAAATTCGCCGTGAGCAATGATCAGATAGGCATGACGCATCATAGTGGGAGGGGATTAGGAGGGTAATCAAAAGGAGCTAGTGAACAAGGCTAAAAAGCTAGGGGCTATCCCATGGCTCATGCCACTAGGATAGCCCCGATATTTTGATAATGACCTACTGAGAGTCTTATTCAGCGATCTTCGTCAGCACAGCACGGCTGAGACGTGGGTCGTTGTAGTACATGTTAGCTACACCACCCTTGAAGTCCTTCTTGAGCTGAGCTTCAGACACACCGAACTCCTGTACGAGGCAATTGTAAACAACCTCTGCACGCTTGCGGCTCAGGAAGATGTTGCGCTTGCTGCTGCCAGTACCCTGGTCTGCGTAGCCCACCACGGTGTAAACCATCTTAGGATTAGCCTTGATAGCAGCTGCCAGGTAACCGAGGTTCACACGATCCTTCTTGGTCAGAGTCCAGCGATTGATAGTAAAGGTTACGAGCAGAGGCTGAGCAGATACATTGTCAGAGGTAACCTCACGGTTGAGAGCGTTGTGCAGCTGACGACGAAGATCCTCATTAGCATCCTGCAGCTCAGCGATACGATCACGCAGAGAAGCAACAGTTCCTTCTCCTACACGGATAGTCGTCGTAGTAGCACGATCCCAACCTCTCTTGGGGAAGTTATAAGAAACGCCCACAGAAGCAGAGAGAACACCCTCGCCCCAACGAGCACCGATCTGCTGGTCAAAGCGGTCATTCACGAAAGCACCACGAACATCAAGATTGATGTCCAAAGCACGGCTTACACGGAAACGGTTCAGAAGACCTATGCTAGCAGATACCTCGTGCGTATAGCCATCGTTGTTAGAGATGCCAGGAGCAGGTACAGAAGCCTTCTCAAGAGACTGCATCCAACCAAGGCCAGCGTAAGGGATGAAAGAGTAGAAGCGATCTTCGTTATAGCCACCGATCATCTGAGAGAGGTTCAGCATAATGTCCAGGTGAGCATTCAGATACTTCATCTCGGTCTCGAAGAGGAGGTCTCCCTTACCGTTATCATACTTCACACGAGGCTGCTTGATATAACCCTGATGACCTGTAAGCGAAGGGCCAGAGACTCCGTTAACTTGGATGCCACTTACACCGAGGCGAAGACCAAGACCAGGAGTAAACCACTTACCTACATACAGGTCAAAGTTGGGAGTAAGCTTGTCGAAGAACTTCATCTGTCTCGTAGAATGGTCAGCGAAGAGCATCTGAGCTCCGACACCAACACCTACAAACCAGTTGCTGCCGAACTTATTAGTAACTACAGCGTGCTTGCCGCCGTGAAACTCAGTCGTAACAACTGAGTCGAGAGTGGAAGTAGCCTGCGCTGAAGCTACCTGAGTAGTGGCAAGAAGAAGACCTGCCAGCACCAAACTTTTTCTTAACATAATATTCAACAATTTATTATTTACTTCTAACTTGACCACTTTGCCAACCACGCTCACAAACCGTCAAAACCTTGCTTTGAAAGCATGTTTGGGAAAGTGTGGCGCAAAGATAATACTTTTTTCTTATATAACGTTTATTTTCATTTTAAGGTTATATCCAAAGGCTAACCTTTACGAAGAAAACATGTTTTCAGCACAATGGCCGAGCCATCAATGCGACAATCGACCTCCTCAGGGTTGTCGGTCAAACGAATGCCTTTGACCTTGGTCCCTTGCTTGATGACAAGGGATGAGCCTCGGACCTTGAGATCCTTGATCACGGTTACGACGTCGCCATCGGCAAGCTCCGCACCATTGCAGTCTTTGGCTCGGGGCTCTTCGTCCTGTATAGGATCGCTTTCGTCTAAATGAAACTCGTGGAAGCAATCTGGGCAAATGTAAGCACTCCCATCAAAATAAGTATTGTTCCCCAGACATTGTGGGCACTTAGGATAGTCAGTCATGATGGGCAAAGATAATATATTCTCAACGAATCTGCAAGAGATCTGCTCAGGGGAAATGAGTACCTTTGCATCGCAAATGCGGAGCAATGCTCCTGGAGGAATATCTATTTATCGAATTTCAGCAAGATAACATAAAGCAATATATGGCATTACAATGCGGTATCGTGGGCCTACCTAACGTTGGGAAGTCCACTCTATTCAACTGCCTCTCCAATGCGAAGGCACAGTCTGCTAATTTCCCCTTCTGCACGATCGAGCCCAACGTAGGGGTCATCACAGTACCTGATGAGCGGCTCAACCAACTGGCCGAGATCATCAACCCTCAGCGTATCGTCCCCACGACGGTCGAGATCGTAGACATCGCAGGGCTAGTCAAAGGAGCAAGCAAAGGGGAGGGGCTAGGGAATAAGTTCCTGGCCAACATCCGAGAGACGGATGCTATCCTGCATGTGCTGCGCTGCTTCGACGATGATAATATCACCCATGTCGATGGCACGGTAGACCCTGTTCGAGACAAGGAGATCATCGACACCGAGCTACAGCTCAAGGATTTAGAGACAGTCGAAGCGCGCATTCAGAAAGTCGCCAAGCAGGCTCAGACGGGAGGGGATAAGGCAGCCAAACAGACCTACGAAGTACTGCTTCGCTACAAGGAAGCTTTGGAGAAGGGGCTCAACGCCCGCACAGTGAGCTTCGAGACAAAGGACGAGCAGAAGATCGCTCGGGAGCTATACCTACTCACCAGCAAGCCCGTCCTCTATGTCTGCAATGTAGATGAGGGCAGTGCTCTCTCGGGCAATCAGCATGTCGAGGCTGTACGCAAGGCCATCGAGGGCGAGGATGCCGATATCCTCGTCGTAGCAGCCAAGATCGAGAGCGAGATCGCTGAGCTGGAGACCTATGAGGAGCGTCAAATGTTCCTCGCCGAGATCGGCCTCGAGGAGAGTGGTGTAGCTCGCCTCATCAAGGCTGCCTATAGCCTGCTAGGGCTAGAGACTTACTTCACTGCCGGGGTGCAAGAGGTGCGTGCCTGGACTTACCCCAAAGGCAGCAAGGCCCCTCAGTGTGCGGGGGTGATCCATACAGACTTCGAGAAGGGCTTCATCCGTGCCGAAGTAATCAAGTTCGCCGACTTCATCCACTATCGAGGTGAGGCGGCCGTAAGAGAAGCGGGCAAGATGGCTGTCGAGGGCAAGGAGTATGTCGTCCAAGATGGCGACATCATGCACTTCCGATTCAATGTCTAGCTCTTCTCGGGCAGAAAGTCTCTAGAAATGTCTATGGGGCAGCAGAGCCGACGCTCTGCTGCCCCATATCTTTATCTCGCCCAAAGCTAAAGGATGCTTAGGCGAACGAGTACGATCTTAGTAGCACTCGAGCGAAGGATCTCGAAGCGCAAGCCCTCGATCTCAATGACCTCACCCTGAGCAGGAATGCTCTGATGGTGGTGGAGAATCAGGCCTGCAATGGTCATGAAGTCATCATGCTCGGGCAGGCTAAGACCGAAGCGTTCGTTTACGTCGTCGATCTCTAGACGTGCACTCAGGATATAGGTGTGCTCATCGACCTGCTTGGCGGTGAGCTTCTGATGGTCATGCTCATCTTCAATATCGCCGAAGATCTCCTCAACCACGTCCTCTAGGGTGATCATCCCTGCCGTACCGCCCAGCTCATCAATAACGATGGCAATGCTCTTCTTACGCTGCATGAGCTGGGTCATGAGCTTATTGACATACATACTCTCGGGGACGAAGACAGCTGGGACGATACGATCCTGCCAATTCTCCCCTCGAAACATCTCGCTCGAGTGAATATATCCCACCACATCGTCGATACTGCCTCGATAGACAATAATCTTCGAGAGACCTGTGCGAACAAACTTCTCCTCAAGCTCCTGTATATCCGCCCCGAGCTCCACACCCACGATCTCATTGCGAGGGATGAGGCAGTCTCGCACCTGTAGACTAGGGAAGTAGAGGGCTTTCTGAATAAGGCTTACCTCGGTATCCAACTCTCCCTCCTCTCCTTCGCTGGGCTGATTGCTCTCGAGATAATGCTCCAGGTCTGCCACCGAGAGGCTCGGGGTGATACCAGTCTGAGAGGAGCGTTGGCCTAAGAGCAAGAGTAGTCCTCGGGTAATCCAGCCGATGATGTAGACGAAAGGATAGAGCAAGAGATATATGAGCAGGACAACGGGACTAAAGAAGCGCATCGTCTCGTTGGGGTTCGTACGGAAGGTAACCTTGGGGATGAATTCACCCATGAAGAGGATGAGCAGCGTACCCAGGAGCGACTGAACGAGCAGGACGAGCACATCGCTCTGCAGGAAGCTCTCGAGCCAGGGCTCAAGCAGTCGAGCTACCAGTAGTCCGTAGATAACCAGGACAACATTGTTGCCCAAAAGCATCGTCGTAATGAAGTGATCTGGACGTCCGTAGAAGAGGTTCAGAGCCCGAGCCGTCAGCCCACCTCGAGAGCGGTCAAGCTCGAGGCGCAGCTTGTCCGAGGAGACAAAGGCGATCTCCATGCCCGAGAAAAAAGCAGAGAGTAAGAGAGAGATGAGGAGGTATAGGTAAATCATCTAGACAGATCGCTGGGAGGTAAACCCTCAAGACTATCTCGAGGAGCAAGAGAGTCTGCCCCAGAGAGGGGCTTATCCTTGTAGTCGAAGTCGCCTCGAGAGCGATAGATCGAGTAGCTGCTCAGATCGTCTCGAGCGGAGAAATGATCGCCCCGAAGCTCACGCCCCTGGGTGAAAAAATAGGTCGTATCATTGGAGTAAAAGCGACGCTCTCGCTTGAGCCAATGCAACTGGGGGGTGTAGAGCCTACGCCCCTCTGTGCCATGCATGCGGACATTGCCATAGAGCACCCACTCCTCCTGCTCCACTCGGTGCACAGCCGAGTCGGCCTCGATGAAGATCTCCGAGCTCTGAATCGAGTCGAAACCCTCGAGGCGTAACCCATCGGGGAAGAGCCAATACTTCGGATCGCTCTCATCATAGATCAGCCACAGAGGACTGATGAGGCGATACTTGACCTGCCCAGAGTCGGAGATGAGGACATCTACCTGCTCGGTACGGATGGTGTACATCGAAGTGGTGTCGATCTCCAAGTTGCGGATCTCGACCTTCTTCTGCCCACAAGCCCCCAAGCCCGCAAGGCTCAGGACAATGGCCAAGAGGAGCGATAGATACTTACCCATGCGTCTAACAAAGCGAAGAGACCTCCGCAGCCTGCCCTAAGCGGCCCAGCCGTCTCAGGGCAGACCCCGAAGGTCTATCCTCCAATCAACTACGATACCGTACGTCTCGGATGCTCATCCATGACCTGGTATGCAATCTGTGTAAGCCCTACGATTAGCGAATAGTCGTAGTCCCGTAGCCTGGTACGGTAAAGCTCTGCCCAGCCTTGAGGTCAGGATGCATGAAGATATCTGAGGGCGAGGGTAGGCTACGGCGATAATTGGCAATCAGGCTATTGGCACGAGAGGCCACAGAGGGGTCTAGGCTAGCGGCCTGCTGTAGCTTGTCGATCACGAGATAGTAGACACAGCGCTGCTTCACCTTGTCGTCTGGGAAGATGCGGTCGGCATCGTTACCGATCATCTGAGCCAGGAGGATGAGCGAGGGACCTGAGCGAGGGTTCTCTGCCAGGGCCTTATTGCTGTAGCTGCGGGCATCGGAGAATTTATTCTGCTTGAGGGCAATCTGCGCCAAACCTTCGTAGCACTTGGCCCTATCGGTAGCCTCCTGAGAGTGCTCGATGGCCTTGAGCAAATACTCCGTAGCCTCCTCGTAGCGACCACTCGAGAGGGCATCGCTGGCGATACCTACGGCTGCACGGGCAGAGGGTTCGAAGGCGAAAAGATAGCGACTAGCCTTACTGTAGGCTGGCGACTCACAGCCAGCGAACTGGAAGAGGGAGCAGGCAAAGCTGAGGAAGTCTTTGTTGTCCTTGTTCTCCTCTACCTTCTCTACGGTGTAGATCTTGTTGATGAGCTCACAGTTTGCGAAGCCACTCTGAACGAACTCTGTATCCATCTGTGTCTTGACAGTGAGGATCTTATTGACCGTAGTGCTATCCTCGGCGGCGGCGGCAACCTGCTTGTCGAGGTAGTCGCTCATGAGCATATACTCCTTGACGTAGGCCTCCTCCTGGCTCTTGTCCTTGAGGGCTATAGCACGAGAGGCATTGGCATGGAAATAGAGTAGCTGTGGAGATGCCTCATGCTTGCTGGCCTCAATCACAGGGCGTGTCCAGCTGAGGATCTGATTGTAGTCTACATCGGCCTGCATCAGGGTGATATAGTCCGTGATTTTGCTGCTCATGATCACATCGACACCGTGGCGAGGGTCGTTGCCAAAGTACTTCGCACGATCATCATGGAGCTTGAGCAGACGATTGATCAGCTCCATTCTCTTCGTAGCATCCTTCTCCTGTCCGATGCGCCACTTGAGGATGCGAGAGCCGTGGATGTAGATGTTCTTGCTCGAGGCAGGACAGTCTCTGTAAGCCTTCTCCCAGGGTGCGATAGCCTCCTGCATAGAGCCGCTACGCACGAAGCCTCCGAATAAGGAGAGATTTTGGCGACAATCGATGCTGTCCTTACCTGAACCGAAGGGAGTGCCCGTGGCAGCTCCTGTCTGAGCATAAGCAGAGGTGGCAACGAATGTGAGGGCTGCACCTAAGATAAACTTCTTTAGCTTCATTACTTATAGAGTCTTAAAGTGTTACAATCATTGATTTTGAGTGCCTAGTGCACACGAGCCTTGCGAAACCAAGCCTCGTTGAAGGTCAACCCCAGCGTAATGCCAAGGTAGTGCTCTCGGATCATAGATGGCCGCTGAGGCGAGAGATACTTGTAATTGACTGCAAGGTTGAGGAAGGAGCGCATATCCACCAGAGGGAGGGCCATCCCCAGAGAGGCTCCGAGCTCCTGATAGCCAGCAAAGTCCGATGAGGCAGGCAGGGCGATCTTCATGTGCCCCTGACCGAAGCTCAAGCCGAAGCGATAACGAGCGCGCTTGAAGATGCTTCGGCTGCGTGCCGAAGGCAAGATCTCTGCTCCGAGAGCAAGGCTATAGGTATCGGCTAGCTGACCAATCTGTACCCCCTCCTGGTCGATGAGCTTACCCACCTGATTGCGGTACTTAGCACTAGACCACTGGCTATAACGCAAGTCTGCCCCAACGAGCATCTTGTCCTGGATGCGATACGAAGCCCCGAAGCCCAATGATAGGGGTAGGGTGTAGTGCCCGTTGGTAGTGATTGTATCACGCTTGAGAACAATGCTGTTACCTGTCGCAGAGTTGATCGCCAGGCGGTTCTCCTGCTCCTCCACAGAGAGCGATGTAGGCAGGCTAGCCGTTACACCAAGGGTTAGGGATCTCTGTCCCTTGTCGCCGAAGGCGATCTCGTACTGAGTGCCAAGGTCGAACTTGACCCCCCTCAGATCCATCCGATCTGTGAAGACAGGGTTGATCGCCCCTGGTGTCGAGTAGATCACCCTGCGCTCGTGAGCGTTCACCCCAAAGAGGAAGGAGGCATTCGCTCCAATGCTCAGTCCCTTGAGTGGGGTAAGGGCCGAGAAACCAAGATAGAGATTGTTGTACGTCCCCTCGCCCGAGTAAGTGCGTACCGAGGTCTTGCCGTCCTCGCCTGTCGAGAGGGTCTCAGGGCTGCCGAAGCGGTAACCTGTCGTCGCCCAAGGCATGATGCCTGCGCTCATAGCTAGCGAACGGCCGAGCGGCATGAGGATAGTCATGTACTCGAGGTTACCTAGCGTGCGGGCATCGGACCGCTTCCCCTCAGCAATCCATCCGTTACGCAGCGATACGGCTACGTCCATGATAAAGGTCAGCGAGTCTACTGCACTGTAAGAGGCTGGATTGCCAGGGTTGATGATATAGGCATCTCTCAGACCAACCGAAAGGCCTCCCATAGCACGGCTGCCCGCAGTGGTATTGGGCGAGAGCATCCCATAGCCATAGCGGCTATAGGGCGAACGCTCATTGTTCTGTGCCGTAGACACGCTAGGCACTAGGGGCAGGATGGCCAGGGCCATGAGGCCGATACATCTAGTTATTTTGCGGATCATCATTTGTTATACTCCAATATTACATTCAGGCCGCTGAGCACGAGGTTACGCACGGCCATCGTTTTGTTTCTAAGATGAGGGGCGAGCTTGGGGGCATCGCCGCCAGAGACGAAGACAAGAGCATCCGAATGCTCTGCTCGTAAGGCATCTATGTAGGCATCCATCTCATAGAGCAACCCCTGCATCACTCCTAACGCTAGAGCTTGCTGAGTATTGTGTCCGTAGGGTGCGCCGTCGAGGGCTGGCTCGACCCAGGGCAGACGAGAGGTGAAGTGCTGTAGTGCCTTGGCACGCAGCGAGAGACCTGCCGAGATGTTGCCTCCGACATATACCCCTGCCGAGGAGATACGTTCGTAGGTAACAGCCGTACCGGCATCGATCACGAGACACTCACGTCCGAGCGTTCCGAGAGCAACAGCCCCGACGACAGCGGCCACTCGGTCTGTTCCCAGAGTGGTACGGTCGTAGGCGATCTCTACGGGCACGGGCGTGTGGGCATCCATGTTGATGACCAGGGGCAAGCGATCCTGCAATAGGCGAAGCGGCTCATGATCCACATCAGCTACAGAGCTATAGATGGCGGCCGAGATCTCGGGATGGCGATCAAGAAGGCTATTGACCTCGGGCCAATAGAGCCGAGGAAGCACATAATTCTTGAGCACACGCCGAGCATCGCACACAGCGATCTTGCATACAGTATTGCCTTGATCTATTACTAAGTTCACGAAGGCTTGTCCTTGAATTAGAGTACAAAGAAACGCTTTTTTTGTGGAATAAGCCCCCTTGCCGAGAGGGCAAACCTACAAACTAACTTCCCCCCAGCCCCCAACAGGGCCTCGATCTCCCTCCTCGAACTCCAAGGATAAAGTATAGCGGCTATCCGATCCTTCGGAAGTGTAGGAGCGCAGGTGAGGTATAAGTAGAGCCTCGATCAAGGTGATAGATAGGGCCTCCTCAGAGACATAAGTAGGAGTGCCATCGAGATATAGATAGGGCTTCAATCGAAGTATAAGTAGGAGCTCGATGGAGATATAAGTAGGAGCGCAATCGAGGCGATAGATAGGATCTCCATCGGGCAGATAATAGGCTTACAAGCAGGGTCTCGAGACGACACTTCAGTTGCAAAGAAGAGAAGATAGCCACAAAATACTAGCAGATAAGCAAATAGATATCCTTATGCTGCTCATGCCGTAGGGCTCTAGGCGTTCGAGGCACGGGGGAGAGAGTTGGAGCTTGAGAGATAATGCCTATCTTTACCTGCAAGTGATTAGAGACATGATACAGGAGCACATCCAAGATCCTCAGCACCTCGGCCTCATCGTCCTCTCGGGCGGTATGGACAGCGTAACCCTACTCTACGAGTATAGGGAGCGGATTGGCCTTGCCCTATCCTTCGACTACGGAGCCAAGCACAATGCTCGAGAGCTGCCCTGCGCTCGCTACCACTGTGAGCGTCTCGGCATCCCCCACATCATCATCCCCCTGGGCTTCATGGGTGAGTACTTCCGCAGCTCACTGCTGCTCTCAGGTGGCGACATCCCCCTGGGCCAGTATGACGAGCACAATATTCAGAGTACCGTCGTCCCCTTCCGCAACGGGATCATGCTCTCCATCGCCGCAGGCCTGGCCGAGAGCCATGCACTCGGGAGCATTTACATTGCTAATCACTTCGGCGACCATGCCCTCTACCCCGACTGCCGAGCCAGCTTCATCGAGCCCATGACCAGGGCCGTTAGGGAGGGAACGACCAATGCCGTCGAGCTCATAGCCCCCTACACCCACCTCGACAAGGGCCAAATAGCCAGCATCGGGGCACGCCTAGGCATCGACTACAGCCATACCTGGAGCTGCTATCAGGGGCGAGAGCTGCACTGCGGAGAGTGCTCCACCTGCCTGGAGCGACGTGAGGCTATGGCCCAAGCCGGACTAGAGGACCCCACTGCCTACGAGAGCAAACCAATACAATAGCAAACAAAGAGGAGGCCTACAGCACGGGATCTACCCGACTGTAAGCCTCCTGGTGTAATATACAAGACTATGACTTATCACGAGACTTCCATCCCTGGCCTATGGCTCATCGAGCCGGCCATACACACGGATGAGCGTGGCTACTTCTTCGAGAGCTACAATGCTGACGATTTCGCTCGCCGCATCGGCAGCCTAACCTTCGTACAGGATAACCAATCTCGCTCCAAGCGTGGAGTGCTACGTGGACTGCACATGCAGTACGCCCCCTACGAGCAGGCCAAGCTCGTGCGCTGCCTCGAGGGTTCGATCATGGACGTTGCCGTCGATCTGCGCCCAGGTTCTAGGCACTATGGCAAGCACTTCGCCGTCGAACTATCTGCAGAGAACTATCTGCAGCTCTTCGTTCCCCGAGGCTTCGCTCATGGCTTCATCACCCTGTCAGATTTTGCCACGGTACACTACAAGGTAGACTCTCTCTACACTCCACACGCCGAACGAGTGATCCGCTTCGACGACCCTAAGCTAGGTATCGACTGGCAGGCCCTGAGTGGCATACCCACTGAACAATTCGTTCTCTCGGAGAAGGATCAACGAGCCGAACGCCTCTAACACCCCTACCTTGCTAGATCAAGATCAACTGGCGCAATAGCTCAGCCTGTATGCGCTCGTTGATCTGTCGTACTAACGTCTCCCGCTGTAGCGAGAGGTGATGACGTATGACCGAGGAGGTTGTCTGCACCACGAGCTTACCCTCGTGTATATCTATATGTGAGATAAAGGGAAGTTCTCGCTCGAGCAGCTCCCTTACCACGATGATGGCCTGCCGCTCGAGCAGGCCTTCGTGTATATTGGGCTCTTCCTCGAGGAAGTCCTTGAGAATATCGCCGATGAGGCGAGAGTCCTTACGCTTCATGATAATCAATAGGCGTGATGACACCATGCGAGACCTCGAAGAGGCGATAGTCATCACCCAGCGAGGCGACAATCTCATCCAGGTGCTTGCGATTGGTGTCGGTAACGAAGATCTGCCCAAAAGCTTCGCCTCCAACCAGCTCGATGATGCGCTCTACCCGCTCGGCATCGAGCTTGTCGAAGACATCATCCAAGAGCAGCATGGGCCGCTCCTGGGCCGAGAGGCTGAGCAGGATGTACTGGGCTAGCTTGAGACTGATGACAAAGGTTTTGTTCTGCCCCTGGGAGCCAACCTTGCGGATGAGCTCGCCCTCTAGGAGCATCAGGAGCTCATCCTTGTGAATACCCTCTGTTGTGAAGCCTACAGCCCGGTCTCGAGCTCGACTGAAGGTGAGCAGCCCGAGCAGGCGACCCTCAGTCTCATGCAGACCGCTTAGGTACTCTAGGCTTACTCGATCCGCCCCCGAAGAGATGGCTGTATAGAACCGCTGGAAGTGGGGGATGAACTCCTCAATAAACCTCTTCCTACGCTCATAGACCACCCTACCCCATCGATCTAGCTGCATATCCAGCACATCGAGGAGGGCATCCGAGACTGAGGTCTCCTTCAGCAGGCTATTGCGCTGCTGTAGAGTCTTGTGGTATTGGCTTAGGGCATTCAGATAGACGGCATCCTGCTGCGATAGCTGCTGATCAACGAAGCGTCGCCGCTCCTCACTCCCCCCGAGGATTAACTGATAATCTTCAGGCGAGACGATCACCAGCGGGAAGCGACCGATGTGTTCGGAGAAACGCTGATACTCCTTCTTATTACGCTTGAGGATCTTGCCCTTACCAGGGCGGATCTGTAGGAGCAGACTCTGCACATCCTCACTGTCCGAGAGATAAGAGGCGTCAAGCACCGCTGCCTCCTCCCCACGACGCACCGCCAGGGCGTCCGTGATCCCGAGGTGGCTCTTAGTGAAGGAGAGATAGTGGAGAGCATCCAGTACATTGGTCTTGCCCATGCCGTTGAGACCGATGAAGCAGTTGAGCTTGTCAGAGAAATGACAGCTCGCCGAGGCAATGCTCTTGAAATTGATAATATGAAGCTCTCTCAGACGCATACTAGTCTATCCATTAGTCGAGGATACGCAGCCACTCATCTCCATTGGGTTCTAGTCCCACAACGATCGGGTGGCTATCAAGCTGCATACAGTAGGGCACAGCCCCCTCGTGCCCAGCCGAGCATAGACGCTCGTAATGCTCACAGGAGCGGATGTAGTCAATACGCTCCTCAAGCGTGAGGCAATGGGCTGCCCAGAGGTCAGTCATCATACGGGCAGCATCGCCCATAGCCTTGCCTCGGCCACTCAGCTCGAGCTCATAGCCCAATGCCCCTGCATAGAGGCAGTCTTCGCTCGAGACATGCCCCTGCCATCCTGCCGCCACGACAACGACCTCGCCGATGCCACGACGCTCTAACAGGTCAAGCGTAGCCGATACATTGAGCATACTACCGATGAGCACATAGCCAGCACCAGCCTCTCGGGCAATGCGTAGCGACCGAGTGCCATTGGTCGTCGTTAGGACAATACGCCTACCCCCCACCCGCTCGGGGGTGTACTCCTTAGGGTCATTGCCCAGGTCGGCGAAGTCGCAGCGGCGAACATTCCGCTCGGCAGCGATAAGGCAGCCAAGCTCTCGACCTCTCTTCTGGGCCTCCTCCGTCGTGGCTACAGGCAGGATCGCCTCGGCACCATGGGCCATGGCCGTAATCATCGTCGTCGAAGCTCGAAATATATCTGTGATCAGCACCGCAGCACCATCTCGGTGGTAGAGCCCATAGAGCTCGGGGCTAGGGCAGAGGAAGAGTTGGATCATAAAGTCATTGATTAGTCTGTAAATAAAATAGCCGAAGCTCCTCACCCCTAGCAGGGGGACGTCCCCAGCACTCTCTGGGCAGAGGCCACGAAAGGCTCGGCATCCTCGAGCGAGAGCTTTCGCTCGCTGCCATCCTTGAGCTTAATGAGCACCGTATGCCTAGATCCCTCAACGAGGCTAATGCTATACACCTGTGTCAGCGGCAGATGTTGCTTGCGAGAGAGCGACCCATAGCCCGAGAGGACGATATGCCCCAGCTCCTCATCCAGGATCAGCGAGACAGGGCGGATGGCAAAGTAAATCCCGACAAAGATGAGACTCAGGACGAGGTACACCGTATAGCGGGCAACGAGCGAGGCCTCGACCAAGGGCTGCTGCATGGCCTTGATGAGGACATAGTCTAGCATGAGAACAAAGCCCAGGAGCATGTAGTCCAACAGTCTGCGTAGCCCCTTGGGCGAGAAGCCGAGGAGGTAAAATCTGGTTTTGAGGTCTTTGTGCGACATAGTGCCTGAGTATATCGAAGTGAATGTATTACTGGATAGTCTCGACCGATGCCTCTATACTCTGCCTGGAGAGGCGAATACGCAGCCGATCGCCCCTATTAAGGGTAGAGGCCTCGGTGATGATCTTCCCCTCGTGCTCGACGATGGCGAAACCTCGGCTAAGGATGTGCTCAGGGTGCGACAGACGAATGGCTGTCTCTAGCTGGTCAAGGCGAGCCCTCCAGCGGGCTTCATGCCCCCGAACCAGCACCCCGAGGGGCAGCACAAGACGCTCGAGCCTGGATGCTCGCTGCTCCATCACCCTGCGGCCCAGGTGGGGTAAGCTCTCAGCAAGGCTTCCTACACGCCTAAGCTCAAGGGCAAGGCGTTGGGAGAGCGAATGGCTTAGGCGACGGTGTAGCTGGCTCTGACGCAGTCCCTCGAGCTCGAGCCTGCGAGCCCCTAGGCGAGGCAGCAACGCAAGCATTTGCTCAAGCCTACGCTCTCGGTAGGCCATGAGCTCCAGGACAGCTAGGCGAAGCCTTTGGCCTCCTGCCTCGAGGAGGCGAAGCTCACCGTAGAGGTTCTGTACGAGATAGTCAGCAACAGCAGTAGGTGTCTTGAAGCTCGTATGGGCCACCATATCTAGGACACTAAGGTCTCGCTCGTGTCCAATGCCACTGAAGAGGGGAAGAGGAAACTGTGCACAGTACTCGCAGAGCTCATAGCTATCGAAGGCACGCAATTCACTCACTGCCCCTCCACCTCGAATGATCACCACAGCATCGAAATGGCTGCGAACAGCAAAGATACGCCTTAGGGCAGCAATGACCGAAGACGTTGTTTGCTCTCCCTGCATTTGGGCAGAAAAGAGAGCAGTATAGAAGTGTAATCCATAGTGATTGTCCCTAAGATGTCGCACGAAGTCGCCATAGCCTGCAGCCCCCTGTGCCGACACGATGGCGATACGCTGTAGGGGGCGAGGCAGCTCGAGCGACTTGTTGACCTCGAGGATGCCATGACGCTTGAGACGCTCGATGGTCTCTAGCTTCAGCCGAGCAAGTTCGCCCAAGGAATAGCTCGGATCAATCTCATGAATCTGTAGGCTCAGACCATACTGCTCGTGGTAACTGATCGAGACCCGAGCGAGGATGTTCATCCCCGAGGTCAATGGTCCTGCACCCGAGGCAATGAGGCTCTGGCGGATCTCGGCATAGGTAGAAGCCCAAATCGTCGCCCGTACTCGAGCCACGACATTGCCCGTACTCCCCTTCTCGAGTAGCTCCATGTAGCAGTGCCCCGAAGCCCCTGCATGTCTGAGGTCGCTCGTCTCGGCACGTACCCAGTAGGTCGAAGAGAATGAGGCCTCGAGACAGCGGCGCACCGAGCCTGTAAGCTCGAGCAGACTATAGCTTCGTGGTCTGGACATCTATGGCTGTGAAGAGTAAGAAGTAAAAGCCTTTATTCGGACCGAACCTCCTCGACAGCCTCTACTGTGGGCTGAGCCTTGGGCTGAGGGGTACGGCGAGTGTACTTGCGCTTGGGCTTGGGCTCTGCCGTCTTGGCGGAGTCTACCTTGGGTTTGCGGGTAGAGGCATTCATCGAGGGGATCTGATCCCGAGAGATGATCTTGAGCGTGCAGTGGATCTGCCCATCGGTATGCTTATCGGGACAGACACGGTTGATCCTTAGAGAGAAGATCTCCTTGTAGCCAGCACGCAGGAGCTTGGCCACGAGCTCATTCTTCTCGCTGGGGATGTAGCCTAAATGTTTATCGCCCAAGAGGATCTTAATCGCATTCGGATCGTAGTAGTTATGCTCTTCGAGCTCTAGATCTAGCTCCACACCGATCGAGAGCTGGTCGAATACTTCAAGGCCATCATAGTACTTGAAGCCTGCGATGCAAAAGTCTGAGAGGAAGTTGTTTGGGTGCATGGGCTGTACAGCCTCGGGGGATGTTTGCGGTCTCATTACTGTTTCGTTTATATCGTTTATCTCTAGGAGGATTATCATCGACGCTATGCAAAGCAAAGTTAAAGAAAATCTAAGCATTTGCCCCCCACCTCTTGTATTCTCACAGGGCAACCGCATCAAATCTTTAGGAGCTTCTTGAGAACGTGAGTTCGGTATAAGCTCACGCAACTAATTCTTGAGAGTCAATGTGTTCTAGGTTTAGAGAAGGCTTCTTCTCAAGTGTTTGATAGGCAATAAGCCCTGCTAGCAGGTTAGAAATGAAGTTGTGAAGGGAACGATGCCTGGTGTGCTCTACTTGGCAAATGTTCTTCAATTCATCATTGACACACTCCACCAAGGCTCTTTGACGCAGTAAGACCTTATCACAGTCGTCCCTTAAAAAGCAATGCTAAGCGAGAGGTCATCCATGAATGACTCCTCGCTTAGCAAGGCTTTTTAAGGGATGACTATTTAGTATTATCTTTGCTGAGACGAACAGAATTGGATTCGCTCCACAGAGATCAGGATAGACAAAAGACTTATATTGAGATACAACGAAAATGAAAACAAAACAAACCTACGCCCTCCTGCCAAGGCAGAGCCATCTATTCGGCCTCATCCTCCTCATCAGTCTCCTACTGCCTAGCTGTGTGAGCCAATCCTCAGCTCCGGAGCGTTATGTCGTAGTCCTCTCGCTTGATGGTTTCCGATGGGACTATCAAAACAGGACCGAGACTCCAGCTTTCGACGAGATAGATCGTGAAGGACTCTCTGGACGCTTCCGCCCCTGTTACCCTTCGCTCACCTTCCCCAACCACTATGCTATGGCAACGGGATTACACCCCAACAACCACGGCATCGTGGGCAATGAGTTTTGGGACGAAGAGGGACGACACTACCGCATCGGCAAGCGTGAGGCCGTTGAGGATCCGACCTTCTACCTCGGCGAACCCCTATGGAATACTGCCCGTCGTGCAGGTTTGCGCTCGGCAAGCTTCTTCTGGGTGGGCTCCGAAAGCCCCATCGGAGGGCATCATCCTGACCTGTGGAAGAAGTATGACAGCTCCGTCCCCTACACCCAACGAGCGGACTCCGTCATCAGTTGGCTCTCCCTGCCCAAGGAAGAACGCCCTCAACTGATCATGTGGTACCTTGAAGAGCCAGACCATACTGGACATGAGTACGGCACAGAGGCCGAGGAGACTCGACAGATGATCTCACAGATGGATAGCCTCGTGGGTTACTTCCGCAGTCGCCTAGCCGAGCTTCCCATTGCCTCTCAGGTGGACTTTATCATCGTCTCCGACCATGGGATGATGACCTACGACATGAGTCGCTTAGTTAATCTAGCTCATTACCTCAATCTCGACAGCATTGAGCACGTCTCCACTGGGCCTTTCTCACACATCTATCCCAAGGAAGGCTATGCCGAGACCGCCTACCAAAGACTACAGAATGTCCTTGGGATCAAGGTCTACCGCAAGGGGGAGATGCCCGAGCGGCTACACTTCGGCACAAGCCCCCGCATCGGAGAGCTCGTTGTCATGGCAGAGCTAGGCGTACCCGTAACCTGCACCCCAGAGGGCAAGCCTATTAAGCTGCTCGCCGCAGGGCACGGCAACGACAATGCGCACCCAGAGATGCACGCCCTCTTCAAGGCCGTAGGCCCAAGTTTCGAGGCCGGTAGACGCCTCGAGGAGCCTATCCCCAACATCACCCTCTACCCTCTCGTGTGCAAGATCCTAGGCATGAAGCCCGCTCCACACGATGCCGACGAGGCCCTTGCCGAAAGCCTCATCAAACGATAAGCCTCCCCCTCGCCTATGATCGTAGCACAAGCCAAGCGCAAGGAGAATATCTGCGAGTATCTGCTCTATATGTGGCAGGTGGAGGACATGATCCGAGCCGTCGGCTGTAGCGTCGAGGGCATTAGGCAGCACATCCTCCCTCGATACGAGGTGAGCGAGGCCGAGCGAGCGGAGATCCTCCGCTGGTACACCGAGCTCTGCGACATGATGCTCAGCGAGGGCAAGCGAGAGCGAGGCCACCTCGACGTCCACCGCATCGTCCTCATGCAGCTTGAGGATCTGCACCGCAGACTGCTCTCCGACGAGCGAGAGGTCATCTATGCTGGCCTGCACTTTCAGGTGCTGCCAGCCATCATTCAGCTTCGGACTAAAAGTGGTGAGGCCGAGGTGGGCGATCTAGAGACCTGCTTCAACGCCCTCTACGGCTACCTCACCCTCAGCCTCAAGGGGGAGGCCATCAGTCAGGAGACCCGCAAGTCCATCCAACAAATGAGCTCGCTGCTGGCCATGCTTGCCCACCGCTACAAGATGGAGCAAGAGGGACAATCAATAGAGCAAAACGGAGAGTAGTATGGGCATAGGACATAGGAAGATACGCCTGATATCCATAGGTTCAAAGGGGCAGCTTGGTCGCTCAATCGAAGCCGTCTGTCGTACCCATCCCTCGATCGAGTACTTAGGTCTCGACAGAGCTCAGCTCGACATTCGAGAGCAGGGAGCTCTGGAGAGCTACCTACGTACTCGTCCAAGTAGTCTCCCCTCGGTCGTGGTCAATTGCGCCGCATACACCTCGGTCGATGCTGCCGAGAGCCATGAGGGCGAGGCCTACGCTGTCAATGCCTACGGAGCTGGATACCTAGCCTACAGTGCCCTCATGAGCGACCTCATGATGATCCAGATCAGTACCGACTACGTCTTTGACGGCTCGGCCACGAGTCCCATTGCAGAGGATGCAGAGCCCTCCCCCCTCTCCGTCTATGGAGAGACTAAGTACATGGGTGAGTATAATGTGCGCCACCTCTTGGGCCTCAGAGGCCTTGTGCTCAGGACCTCGTGGCTCTACAGCCCGTATGGAGTAAACTTTGTCCATCGGATGAGAGAGCTCGCCCAAGGGCACAAGCAGCTGCGCATCGTTCGGGATCAGATTGGCTCGCCAACCTATGCGCCGCACCTGGCTGAGGCGATTGTCCGCCTCGCTCTCGTTGCAGTGCAGGAGGGATGCTTCCGAGCTCAAACCCTTCATTACGCGGGGGCGGGGGCGTGCTCCTGGTACGACCTAGCCCGAGCAACGATCGAGCTCGGGGGCTACGACACGGAGGTTGTGCCTATCACTACGGCCGAATACCCCACTGCTGCCCGAAGGCCTGCCTACAGCGTCCTCTCGTCGGAGCGCATCGGCAGCCTCTACGGCATAGAGCCTCAGCCCTGGATAGAGGGGCTGAGGGAGTATTATCGCCACATCGGGCGAGATCAGCATACCCAATAATATGAGTACCTATAAAGAAGAAATAGACCTTAGGCGAACCTTCGCCATCATCAGCCACCCTGATGCAGGGAAGACCACCCTGACGGAGAAGCTTCTCCTCTTCGGTGGAGCAATCCATGTGGCAGGAGCTGTCAAGAGCAATAAGATCAAGAAGACCGCCACCAGCGACTGGATGGAGATCGAGAAGCAACGCGGTATCTCGGTCGCCACCTCGGTCATGGGCTTCGAGTACAATGGCCACAAGATCAATATCCTCGACACCCCTGGACACCAGGACTTCGCCGAGGATACCTTCCGCACCCTGACAGCGGTCGATAGTGTAATCATCGTCATCGACTCGGCCAAGGGCGTAGAGGCACAAACCCGTAAGCTGATGGAGGTATGCCGCATGCGCAAGACTCCAGTAATTGTCTTCATCAACAAGCTCGACCGTGAGGGGCGAGACCCCTTTGATCTACTGGATGAGGTCGAGGAGGAGCTTCAGATCTCAGTACGTCCGCTCTCCTGGCCAATAGACATGGGGGTGCGCTTTAGGGGCGTATATAATATCTACGAACAGGGACTTAATCTCTTCACCCCCGACAAGCAGCGCATCACCGAGAGTGTCGCCTTTGCGGACATCAATGCCCCAGGTCTAGAGCAGTACATCTCAGCCGAGCAGGCGGACAAGCTGCGTGCAGATCTAGAATTGGTCGATGGGGTGTACCCCGAGTTCGACCGAGAGGCCTACCTCAAGGGCGATCTAGCCCCAGTCTTCTTCGGCTCTGCGCTGAACAACTTCGGCGTGCAGGAGCTGCTCAACTGCTTTGTAGACATTGCCCCCTCGCCTCAACCCGTACGGGCTGAGGAGCGAGAGGTGAGTCCCTACGAAGAGGGCTTCACGGGCTTTGTCTTCAAAATCCATGCCAATATGGATCCGAACCACCGCAGCTGTATTGCCTTCGTGAAGATCTGCTCTGGCCGCTTCGAGCGCAATGCTGCCTACAAGCACATCCGCCTGGGAAAGACAATGAAGTTCAGCAGCCCCACAGCCTTCATGGCCCAGCGCAAGGAGACGGTGGAGGAGGCTTTCGCTGGGGACATCATCGGTCTGCCGGACACGGGTAACTTCCGGATCGGCGACACGCTCACCTCGGGCGAGGAGCTGCACTTTAGAGGTCTGCCGAGCTTCTCTCCTGAGCAGTTCAAATACATCGAGAACCAAGATCCGCTCAAAACAAAACAGCTAGCTAAGGGGATCGATCAGCTCATGGGCGAGGGTGTGGCACAGCTCTTCACCAATCAATTCAATGGGCGCAAGATCATCGGCACAGTGGGTCAGCTACAGTTTGAGGTGATCCAGTACCGCCTCCTGCACGAGTACGGGGCAGCCTGCCGCTGGGAGCCTGTGAACCTCTATAAGGCCTGCTGGATAGAGAGCGACAATGCTGAGGCTCTAGACAACTTCAAACGTCGTAAGGCCCAATACATGGCCAAAGACCTTGCTGGTCGAGATGTTTACCTAGCCGACTCGGGCTACGTGCTCACGATGGCTCAGCAGGACTTCCCCGATATTCGCTTCCACTTCACGAGCGAATTTGGGCACTAACATGGGTTTATAGAACAAATCAATAGATAATCACAATTCAATCCAAACACTATTCTCATGAAGAAGATCAAGCAAATGGCAAGCCTCGTGCTTGCTGGGCTTTTGCTCACGAGCTCTCTAGCCTCCTGTCAGGAGACTAAGACTCAGTGCACAAGCCACATCATCCCCGTGGAAACACCCGCTCGCCCCGCTGGGCAGAAGGACGTGCTCGGCCTCAGACACGACCCGATCCCCGTGGTGCGTGTGGGCTTCATCGGCCTGGGAATGCGCGGCCCTGGTGCGGTACAACGCTTCACCCACCTCGAGGGGGTAGAGATCAAGGCTCTATGCGACCTGCATCCTGAACGGGTGGCTAAGAGTCAGAATATCCTAACTCAAGCGGGGAAGCCTGCAGCTGCTGAATATAGCGGTAGCGAAGAGGCCTGGAAGCAACTCTGCGAACGTGAAGACATCGACCTCGTCTACATCGCCACTGACTGGAAGCATCATGCCGAGATGATGATCTACGCAATGGAGCAGGGCAAGCACGTGGCCTGCGAAGTGCCTGCGATCATGAACCTCAAGGAGGCTTGGGACGTAGTCAATACGGCTGAGAGAACTCAACGCCACTGCATGATGTTGGAGAACTGCGTCTACGACTTCTTTGAGCTCACCACGCTCAACATGGCTCAGCAGGGCCTCTTCGGCGAGGTGCTCAGCGGTAAGGGTGCCTATATCCACAACCTCGAGCCCTTCTGGCTGGACTACGAAAACGACTGGAGATTTAAGTACAACAAGGAGCACCGTGGCGATGTGTATGCCACACACGGCCTAGGCCCTGTTTGCTTCGCCTTAGATATTCACCGTGGAGACAAGATGGACTACCTCGTAGCCATGGATGTGCCTGCCGTTACGATTCCCAAGTACATCGAGCAGCAGAGAGGCGAACCTGTAGGCGAGTTCAAGAATGGTGAGATGACCCATACCCTCATCAAGACAAACAAGGGTAAGACCATCTACCTAGAGCACAACGTAGCCTCCTATCGCCCCTACGACCGTATGTATCAGCTCATCGGTACGGACGGCTTCGCCAACAAGTACCCCACTACGGGGATCTGCCTGCGTCCTACGGAGGAGAATAAGAGTGCTGTACCCGATCATGAGGATCTGACCAAACACAGCTTCGTAAGCAAGGAGACTGAGAAGATGCTCATGGAGAAGTACCAGCACCCCATAGCCAAGGACATCGTCGAGAAGGCAAAGAAGGTAGGCGGACACGGCGGCATGGACTTCATCATGGACTACCGTCTGATCTACTGTCTGCAGAAGGGTCTGCCTCTCGACATGGACGTATATGACCTGGCCGAATGGTCAGTGATCGGAGACCTAACCCGCATCTCTCTCGAGAACAACTCTGCCCCTGTAGAGGTACCTGACTTCACTCGTGGCGAGTGGAAGCGCATCAAGGGCGTTCGCTTCGCTCAGTAATCACCGAGGGTAATGCCCTCCTAGTGCTACGGCCTAAGATCCTTTGTGGATCTTAGGCCGTATTCTTTAATCCCTACAGCTCCTCGAGTGCGTGCCTATCGGATAAGCGGCGAAGAAGCTATATGGCCCCGCCTCTGAGCTCCTACTTATATCTCGACAGAGGTCTAGATAGGAGTTCACTCGAGCTCCTATCTGAGTCTCGGTGGCGATCCTACTTAGACCTCTATCGCCTCTCAAAAGTGCGATGCCCTGTAGCCCACTCGGAGGGGTTGCAGGGCATCTCGCTCTTGGGCTATAGCGATGGGCCTCAGGGGAGCTATCCTCGTGCGGCAGCCTCCTGCTCGAGGCGTTGGAGCTCATTGCGCAGTCTCGCAGCTTCGATGAAATCGAGCTCCTTGGCAGCCTCGAGCATCTGAGCTCGAGTGAGTTCAATAAGGCTAGTAAGCCCCTCAGGCGAGAGGAGCTCCTCGATAGGGTCAGCAGCTCTACGGCCAGCCAAAGGATCGACAGACGAGGGATCAGAGCTAGCAGTCGAAGCCGTAGCCTGCCAAACGGAAGGACTATTCTTGACAATCTGCTGGGGTGTAATGCCATGAGTCTCATTATAGGCGATCTGCTTTTCTCGGCGGCGATTCGTCTCATCGATAGTCTGCTGCATGCTCTGGGTGATCTTGTCTGCGTAGAAGATCACTCGCCCTCGGACATTGCGAGCAGCACGCCCTGCTGTCTGGGTTAAGGAGCGGTGCGAGCGCAGGAAGCCCTCCTTGTCTGCATCAAGCACAGCCACCAGGGCAACCTCGGGCAGGTCTAGCCCCTCACGCAGCAGATTGACCCCAACGAGCACGCTGTAGGTGCCTCGGCGCAACTCCTCCATGATACGAATGCGATCAAGCGTATCCACATCGCTGTGGATATAGCTACAGGCGATCCGATGACGGATGAGGTACTCCGAGAGCTCCTCGGCCATACGCTTAGTCAGCGTCGTAACGAGCACACGTTCGTCGGCCTCGATACAGCGACGGATCTCTTCCTCCAAATCATCCACCTGATGCTCCGTAGGGCGCACCTCAATCACCGGATCAAGCAACCCCGTGGGACGTATGAGCTGCTCGACAATGATCCCCTGGCTACGCTCGAGCTCATACTCGGCTGGCGTAGCACTGATGTAGAGGGTTGTAGGGCTGAGAGCCTCAAACTCATCAAAGGTCAAGGGCCTATTATCTAGTGCAGCAGGCAGACGAAATCCATACTCCACGAGACTCTGCTTGCGAGAGCGGTCGCCGCCATACATGGCTCGGATCTGAGGGATCGTAACGTGGCTCTCGTCGATGACGAGCAGATAATCCTCGGGGAAGTAATCGAAGAGACAAAAGGGTCGCTCGCCCTCTGCCCGTCCGTCGAAGTAGCGAGAGTAGTTCTCGATCCCCGAGCAGTAGCCCAGCTCTCGGATCATCTCCATGTCGTAGGTTACACGCTCGTAGAGGCGTTTGGCCTCGTAGGTCTTGCCCAGGGCCTCGAGATCACTGACCCTTGTACCAAGATCTACGGCCATGAGATCAAGAGCTCTATTAACCTGCTCTTGCGTGGTAACGAAGAGGTTCGCTGGATAGATCGCTAGACTTGACATCGGGCCATAGCTCCTGCCCGTCTTGGGATCAAAGCTCGAGATCGCCTCTATCTCATCGTCCCAGAAGCTGATGCGGTAGGCTACCCCATTGAACCCTTCTACGGCGGGGAAGACATCGATGCTATCCCCCTTGACCCGAAAGTAACCACTCTCGAAGGTTACTCGGTCATTGACATAGTAGTTGGCCACGAGATCACGCTTAAACTGCTCGACATCATACCGTTTACCCACGGACAGATGAATGATCTTCTCCGAAAAAGCCTTAGGATCGGCCATACCATAGAGGCAGGAGACCGACGAGACGACGATCACATCGCTTCGACCCGAGAGCAGCGAGGCTGTAGTCCTAAGGCGAAGCTTCTCGATCTCGGCATTGATCGCCATATCCTTCTCGATATAGGTATCGCTAGAGGCGATGTAGGCCTCGGGTTGATAGTAATCATAGTAGGAGACGAAGTATTCGACAGCATTGTCGGGGAAGAAGGCCTTGAGCTCAGCATAGAGCTGAGCCGCTAGGGTCTTGTTATGGCTCAGCACGAGGGTAGGCCGTCCGAGCTGGGCAATGACATTGGCCGCCGTGAAGGTCTTACCCGAGCCCGTTACCCCCAATAGAGTCTGTGCTTGAGCTCCTGAGGAGAAACCTGAGACAAGCGATGCTATAGCCTCGGGCTGATCCCCCGTGGGGCTAAATCGAGAGCATAGTCTATACTGCATCCTACTCCCCCTGCTAACGGGCCTTGGCCTGATGTAGAGTTAACTGAGGGAAGGGGAAGCCTATGCCGGCCTGGTTAAACTCTGTATAGATCCTCCGATTAATCTCCCAGTAAACAGGCCAGAGGTTCTCCGTCTGCGTCCAGGCTCTAATAATCACATCCACAGAGCTGGTGTTGAGTTTGTAGAGCTCTACCATAGGAGCTGGATCTGTGAGAATGCGCTCCTCCTCGGAGATGATCTGCATAACGAGGCTGCGTACCCGCTCGAAATCTTCATTGTATTCGACCCCTACAATCCACTCTGCTCGCCTACGATCAGCCTGAGAATAGTTGATTACCACACCACTACTAAGCGCACCATTGGGGATGTAGATAACCTTATTCTCCACCGTCGTGATGCGGGTGTGGAAGAAGGTTACGGCCTTCACCTCTCCAGTTACATTCTGAGCCTCGATGAAGTCCCCGATCTTGAAGGGCTTGGTCAACATAATGATCACCCCGCCAGCCAGGTTCTGTAGTTGTCCACTCAGAGCCATACCTACAGCCAAGCCCATCGAAGCCAGTACTGCAGCAAAGGAGACAGACTTCACTCCCAGGGTCGAAACAATGATAATCCCCAGCACAAGGTACAGGACAGCCACCATGATCGAGTTTAATAGGGTCGCAGCAACTCCCTCTACGTCCCGACGCAGAAGGATACGATGCAGAAGCTTGGTCAAGCGGGCAATGATGAACTTACCCACGAAGAAGATCAAGATTGCCAGCAGGACACGCACTCCGAAGTTAATCAACCCATCGCCCCACTCATGGAGCTTATCCATCCAGTTAATATCCTTGAAGCGTACAGGTTCAGTGGCAGATTTCAAAACGGAGCCGACTCCCTCGGGGGCAGGGGGCAGGACTTGTAGGAAAAATAGAATAATATTGTTCATTATTTCATATAGGGGATTTATCGTAATACAGGGCGACGAGGGCTCAGGCCATACCTCGACCAAGCCTCATCGTCCAGGGGCGATAGTTTGAGCTCCTGCAGCGGCACGCGCTCGTAACGATCGTTGAGGTAAGCTCGCTCGCCAGCCTCTAGGTGGGGCGAGAGCAGCGAGAGACTGTCCCTGAGGTAGGGGGTCTCGACCGATGCCATCTGCAGCATCGTGTGGAATACACTATTGGTCATCACAGGCCGAGTAGCATTGGCCTGAGCCGCCTCGACCCGAGAGGCAAAGGCCTCCCGATAGGACTCTGAAAACCATAGAAGGGCTGGGATGTGCAGCTGGTAGTAGGAGAGCGTAGGCGAAGAGTGTAAGATACGCTCGCGCTCATCGTCGAAGAGATCCTCCCCATGATCACTCACATAGAGCATCCCAGCGACAGAGCCACTGCGCTCCAGGCGAGCAATGACCTCATCCAGGAAGTAATCCGTATAACGAATAGCATTGTCGTAGCCATTGAGGAGCTCCTCCCGGTAGCGGGGAGATGCCGACCAAGCTTGATCCTCGACGAAGTGTGCCCATTCCTTAGGATAGCGATCACTGTAGTTGAAGTGAGAGCCGTAGCCATGCAGGACGACCACGAGCTTGCGATGCCCAGCCTCCAGGAGACGATCCAGGTAGGGAAGCATATCAGTGTCGTAAATAGGCGACTTACCCTCTAGCTCCTGACGCAGGGCATGGTGCTCCTGGGCCTGGTGGGCAAAGAAGTCAAGGAAGCTCCTATTCTCCGTCTGATTGGAGATATAGGCCGTATAATAGCCTGCCTGCTGCATGGCCACGAGGAGGCCCTTGACCCGATGCAGCTCATCGGCATGGTCTGCGTCGGCAGGGGAGAGGAGAATGGGGACGCTGCGATAGGTCGTATTCGACTGCGTAAGCATATCCCTCATGACAACGATCTCACTAGATCGTTGTGCCAGTCTCGGATTTGTCTCTCGCTCGTAGCCATAGAGAGACCAGTTGCAGGCTCGGGAGGTCTCACCGATCACGAGGACGTAGACCTCGCTCGTCGCCTCATCTACAGGGCTTAGCCTCTTGGCTTGGTAGTCAAAGTCCCGAGAGGTATCCTCGTAGGAGGCAACCTGAAGGAGCTTTTGGGCGGCTAGATACATGTTGTACCCCACACTGATGGGGTAGACCTCTCGCTTGATACTGTATGAGCTATCCTCTCGCCCAGCCCACCACACTGAGAGCAGCGAGAGGGAAAGGATGACTACACCCAGCTTGAGCGAGCGTCTACGCTCTGCCAGTGGGAGGATGGCACTCTTGAGCGAGCGAATAGAAGTCCCCAGCAGTGGGGCATAGACCAGGAGCACCAGGGAGATGGGTAGCAGGAGATTAGAGAGCAATTCGCCGGCCTCCTCGCTATCGCTAGCGAAGAGATTCAGCAGCATATCCACCGCAATCACTGACCCAGGGAAGAGGGTCAGCTGCACCAACTGGAAAGCATTCACCAGCACTAGGGGCAAGAGCCACAGGTAGCCCTTGCCAGGATGGCGAAAATATGAGAAGAAGATGAGGTATAGCCCTAGGGGGAAGAGGAGGCTTGCTATCGACGACCAGAGAGCTGTATGCTCGGCCGTGAGCAGCAGCCCCACATTGGGCAGCAGCAGAGAGAGCAGGAAGAGCAGATGGCGTAGACGCTGCATAGCCTCAGCCTCGGGCCATCTGAAGCGAAATATATTCATAGAGTGCTACAAAGTCAAGAGATGGCTATTCGTGATGATAGGGCTCACCACGGATGATGGTCATCGCCCGATAGATCTGCTCGACAGCGAAGAGGCGAACCATCTGGTGGGAGAAGGTCATACGACTGAGAGAGAGGCGATCGTTAGCACGCTGATAGACCTCGTCGGAGAAGCCGTAAGGCCCTCCGATCACGAAGGTCATCCGACGCTCGCCCGAGACCATCCGACGCTCGAGGTAGCGGGCAAACTCGATGCTCGAGTGCATCCCACCCCGCTCGTCGAAGAGGATCAGCATATCTGAGGGATCGACCTGACGCAGGATCTCCCTGCCCTCCTGCTCACGCTGTAGGGCAGGGGTCAGCTTGCTCGAGCGTTTCAGGTCAGGGATGACCCTCATCTCGAAGGGCAAATAATGACCGATGCGCCCTATGTAGGTGCTGATGAGCTCCTCCATAGGGCGACTATCTGTCTTGCCGACGACCAGCAGACGGATCTGCATAGGCTATCTCAGTGATGACCTCAACACCCTAGAAGGGTAGGTCATCTGCACTCGAGAGACCTCCACCCGAGAGGGGTTCGGACGCTGGAGCAGTAGGAGCGGAGAAGGGGTGCGAGGCAGGAGCCTGCTGATAGCCTCCTGGGGCTGGAGCTTGGGGCATACCGGGAGCAGCACCCATACCTGCCTGGGGCATAGCCATAGACTGTAGGCCACGATCCACACGCCAGGCACGAACATCCGTGTACCAGCGGCCGTTGAACTCACGGCTCTCCAAATCGACCTGTACGGTAACCTCCTCACCTAGCTGGAGGTTAAACTTAGCGATATTGTCTCCCCAGAGGTTGAAGCAGATCTTCTTCGGATACTGCATGTCGAGCGTCTCGAGGATATATTCCTGCTTCTTCCATTCCTTGCCAGAGGCCTGGCCTACTCCCGACTGTAGGGGGAGTAATTGTACGATCTTTCCCTGTATTTCCATAATCTTACTGTGCCCTTGCGGGGGCTATTGTCTTGTGGTGAATAGTCTTTAGTGAGCTTCGAGACGAGCATGCAGCTCGGTGTAGAGCTCCTTGAACTCCTGCTCCACCTCGGCGAAGGGCCGCACCTCGAAGCGAGGCTGAGTCAGGATCTCGGCCTTGTAGGGCGTGAGCTCTTGCTTCATGTAGTGAAGGAACTCGTGGTAGAGCATCGCATTGTCGATCGCATCGACCTGTGCGAACTCGGCCTCAGATAGCTCCGAGCCGAGGAAGAACTCATAGATCATCCGCTGTAGGCGATCCTCTACCTCGAGGTAGAAGTCGAGCTGCCTCTTCACCGGACGGGTAATGTCTGAGATATAGGCCTCACTCGAGTCGTGCACCAGAGCGGCCAGGGCCACTCGAGGCGAATGCCCTCGGGCAATGGCCTCTCGGGCGCAGGCGATGCAGTGCTGCCCTACGGAGTAGAACTCGGGCATATGTCCATTGGCCCGTGTCATGAGCGAGAGGGCATGGGCAATATCGTCCAAACAAATATCCTCCCGCTTGGGATCTAGAGGTGCGATCCGTCTCCCAGTATAGGTCGTGATATACTCTGTCATAGGCTTGCGGCTCATTGTCTAGCCCTAAAGCCAATGATGTGGCGCACCTCGTCAATGGTCTGACGAGCTCGCTCTCGAGCCCGCTCTGCCCCCTCTCGAGCCACACGAGAGAGGAAGTCGGTGTCGGCACTGAGCTCGGCAATGCGCTCACGGATCGGGGCGCAGTAGGCGTTGATGTCCTGGGCCAGCTGCTTCTTCAGATCGCCATAGCGGATCGAGCAGTCGGCATAACGCTCGTTGAAGTAGTCGTAGGTCTCCTGCGTAGAGACGAGCTCCATGAAGGTGAAGAGGTTCTCGATCACCTCGGGCTTGGGGCTATTGGGCTCTGTGGGGCCCGAGTCCGTTACGGCCTTCATGACCTTCTTGCTAATGGTCTTCTCGTCGTCCTTGAGGTAGATGCAGTTGCCCTCGCTCTTGCCCATCTTACCCGAGCCGTCAAGCCCTGGCACTTTGAGAGCCTTCTCCCCAAGAGAGTAGGACTGTGGCTCGACAAAGTAGTCGACACCGTAGATGGTGTTGAAGCGACGGGCGAACTTGCGGGCCATCTCCATATTCTGCTCTTGATCCTTGCCCACAGGCACCTTGACGCCTCGGTGGATGAGAATGTCTGCGGCCATGAGGCTAGGGTAGGTCAAGAGGCCAGCATTCACATTATCGGGCTGCTGCCGAGCCTTCTCCTTGAAGGAGGTGGTACGCTCTAGCTCGCCCAGATAGGCGTTCATATTGAGGTAGAGATAGAGCTCGAGCACCTCGGGCACATCACTCTGAATATAGATTGTAGCCCTCTCGGGGTCTATGCCACAGGCCAGGTACTCGGCCAATATCGTGTAGGTATTGCGTACAATATCCTCGGGGCGTGGGTGCGTGGTCAGCGAATGCCAGTCGGCTATAAAAAACGAGCAGTCATACTCGTGCTGCATCTGTGTAAAGGCGCGTACCGCTCCGAAGTAATTGCCCAGGTGCAGATTACCGGTGGGGCGGATGCCACTTACTACTCTTTCCATTCTAATACTCTTTGTACTCGTATAATATACATCTGTGTAGCAGGCAAAGATAGTCATAATTGGCTCGTCGCCCAAGAGGCATCCATGGGCATCCGAGGCATAGAGGTCGAACTAAATATCCCCATAGCATAATCTCAGAGGCAATGCGATCCACTCTTTAGCGAAGGGTTTCTCCCTATTCTCTGCTCATCAATCTGCTCATCGGCCTCGACCCCGATAGGCTCTCCGATGAGGGCCCGTCGGCCGCGCTGCGACGAGCCCGTAACCCTCTCGCTGGAGATCTAGATAGGATCTCACCCTCGATCCTACTTGAGCCTCGATCGAGCTCCTACTTATACCTCCACCTCGATCCTATCTAGATCTCTCGCATAGGGCCTATCTGCCTCCTCAGCCGAGATCTAGGTAGGAGCTCCGCCACGGGCCTAGCGAATGCAGCCCCATGGCGAGCGAGCCCTCTAGAGCACCGATCGCTTGTAAGCAAAAAACAATAAATATTCTCTTCTAGCAAGAAGGCTATACTTATCATATTATTTGCTATGTTTGTATCGAAAAATCACGAAGTTAAACCCTCGACATTGCACCCACAGGAGTGCAGCTAGAGAACTATTAAAAACTCTATAATTAGGCTGGTATGAAGCATTCTATCCACATTGTCTCCATACTCCTTCTGCTCGTCCTACTCTCCTCTTGCGCTGCATTCCTGGGTAGACGACCTCTCAGAAGGAGGAACAAAAGGGCATACTCAAGCGAGGTTTCAAGGGCTTCCAACTCCCCACAGACTCAGTGGCAATCTCAGAATACACAAATACCCCCAGTGATCCCAAACTTCCACCAAAGCTCTATTACATCGTAGAGCTCTACAACAAAAAGGCAGTCGAAGCATTACGCTATGAGTGGCTATACAGCATCAAGGTTACATTCTCTGACGAAACGGGAGCTACATGTGTGATTGTTTTGGGAAGCGGAATAGGGTACTACCCCGAGGGGAAGCCTCGATACAAACCCAAAACTAAAAAGTAGATATGAAGCATTCTATCCACATTGTCTCCATACTCCTTCTACTCGTCCTACTCTCCT
>NZ_JRAO01000028.1 GCF_000768875.1 Porphyromonas sp. COT-239 OH1446
AAAAACGCCAATTGACTACACTTCGTCAATATCGATCTCAGATCTCTTTCTCATCAAAAACCCAGTCCTCTAAAAAGAAGACTGGGTTTTGTGCTTTATCCTCCCTTCGTAAGCCTTAAAGAGCCGCTCCTAGAGTCCTCCAAAAGCCCTAGAAGGAGGCTAAGTCCCACTAAGAGCACAATTATACTGCTGAGAGCTTTCCCAGCCCGCAAAAAAACGTTACCTTAGTGCCTTAAACTAGCGATATTGTAATCATATTATAATAGAGACATAGATAATGATCGATTCAGAGGACAGAATTATAGACATCAATATCGAGGACGAAATGAAGACTGCCTACATCGACTATTCGATGTCGGTGATTGTCTCTCGTGCCTTGCCCGATGTGCGTGATGGCTTCAAACCCGTGCATCGGCGTGTGCTCTTCGCCATGAACGAGACGGGTAATACCTACGACAAGCCTACTCGCAAGTGTGCCAATGCTGTCGGAGAAGTGCTGGGTAAGTATCATCCCCACGGAGACTCATCCGTCTATGGGACACTGGTGCGTATGGCACAGCCCTGGAGCTTGAGGTATCCGCTCGTAGATGGGCAGGGCAACTTTGGTTCTGTCGATGGCGACTCTCCTGCGGCTATGCGTTATACAGAGAGTCGTTTGAGCAAACTCGCAGGTGAGATGCTCCGAGATATAGACAAGGAGACGGTTGATTTTCAGAATAACTTCGATGATACCCGTCGTGAGCCTACAGTCTTGCCCACTCGCTTCCCCAACCTCCTGGTCAATGGAGCAGCCGGGATAGCCGTAGGTATGGCCACGAATATGCCCCCACATAACCTCTCTGAGTGTATCGATGGCTGTATCGCTTATATTGACAGCAGAGAGACGATAGATGTTGAGGGGCTGATGCAGTATGTCAAGGCCCCAGACTTCCCCACAGGGGGCTTCATCTATGGCTATGCTGGGGTGAGAGAGGCCTTCGAGACAGGTCGTGGTCGTGTCGTCGTGCGCAGCCGCTGCGAGATCGAGCAGCACAACGCTCATGAGCGTATCATCGTTACCGAGATCCCCTACCAGGTGAATAAGGCTGAGCTGGTTAAGAGCATCGCCGACCTCATCTCGGACAAGAAGATCGAAGGTATCAGTAATATCTCAGACGAGTCGAACCGCAAGGGGATGCGCATCGTCATAGACATCAAGCGAGATGCCAATGCTTCGGTTGTGCTCAACAAGCTCTACAAGATGACCGCGCTGCAGAGCTCCTTCAGCGTAAACAATATTGCTCTGGTCAATGGAAGGCCTCAGCTGCTCAATCTGCGAGACTTGATCTCTGCCTTCGTAGATCATCGCCACGACGTGGTTACCCGACGCTCAGAGTTTGAGCTTCGTAAGGCCCACGAGCGTGCCCACATCCTCGAGGGCCTGATCATCGCTGTGGACAATATCGACGAGGTAGTCTCTATCATCCGTTCATCCGCTGAGGCTCAGATCGCTATCGAGCGTTTGATGGTACGCTTCGATCTCTCGCTCGTTCAAGCTCGAGCTATCGTAGATATGCGTTTAAGAGCACTTACAGGACTTGAGCAGGACAAGCTGCGTGCCGAGTACGAGGAGCTCATGCGCACCATCGAGCATCTGAAGGCATTGCTCTCGGATCGAGATCTTCGGATGCAGCTCATCCGAGAGGAGCTCGAGGAGATCAAGGAGAGGTACGGCGACGAGCGTCGTAGCGAGATCATCTATGCCTCCGAAGAGTTCAACCCAGAGGACTTCTACGCCGATGAGGAGATGATCATCACAATCTCTCACCATGGCTATATCAAGCGCACTCCACTCTCAGAATTCCGCTCTCAAGCCCGAGGAGGCGTGGGGGCGAAGGGGAGCGATACCCGAGACGAGGACTTCATCGAGTACATCTATTCGGCATCGATGCACGCAACGATGCTGCTCTTTACCCAGCGTGGTCGCTGCTATTGGCTCAAGGTGTACGAGATACCCGAGGGCAGCAAGAGTGCCAAGGGGCGTGCTATTCAGAACCTCCTCAACATCGAGCCAGGCGACAAGGTCAATGCCTTCATCCGCATCAAGAATTTGACGAAGGATCTTGAGTTTATCAACTCACACTATCTGATCTTCTGCACCAAGCGGGGTATCATCAAGAAGACGCTCCTGGAGGCTTACTCTCGCCCCCGTACCAGCGGCGTTATCGCTATCAACCTCAGCGAGGATGATTCGCTTGTCAGCGTGAGCCTTACCAACGGCAAGGCCGAGCTACTTGTGGCCAACCGTAATGGTCGTGCCGTTCGCTTCCACGAGAGCAAGGTACGTGCCATCGGCCGTCAAGGGATGGGTGTTAAGGGCATGACCCTCGACGAAGATGGGCAGGATGAGGTAATAGGTATGATCTCAATACGCGATGCTGCCCAGGAGAGCGTGCTCGTAGTCAGTGAGAAGGGCTATGGCAAGCGATCCAAGATCGAGGACTATCGCATTACCAACCGTGGTGGTAAGGGGGTCAAGACCCTCAACATTACGGACAAGACGGGTCTACTCGTAGCCGTTCGATCGGTAACAGACGAGCATGATCTGATGATTATCAACAAGAGTGGTATTGCGATCCGCCTGCGTGCTCGAGACTTGGCCATCATTGGCCGTGCTACTCAGGGCGTACGTCTGATCAACCTCGACAAGCGAGGTGATGAGATCGCCTCCGTCTGTCGTGTGATCTCCGAAGAGGAGCTACAGGAGCAGGAGGAAACCCATGAACCTATCATTGATGACTCTCTCGAGGCTCAAGAAGAAACTCCCTCACAGGAATAAAACAAGGAACAATTAACATAACCATTAACAGATCCTAAGAATGAAAAAGCTAATTTATGTCGTTGCACTCGCTCTGCTAACAACGACCGGATCATTTGCTCAAAAGTCTAATATCAAGGCTGCTGAGAAGCTCACTAAGGCTAGCACGCCCAACTTCGTAGAGGCACGCCGCCTGGCTAAGGAGGCTCTCGCCCATGAGGAGACAAAGGCAGATGCCTATGCCTGGTACGTGGCCGGTCTTGTAGAGCATGAAGAGTTTCGCAAGAACCTAATCGCCAGTGCACTACCTCAGAACCAGGTTGATGAGATCGCCATGTTTAACCTCCTGCTCACAGAGATGCCTCTCTTCCTACAGGTGTACGAGATCGAGAAAGTTCCCAACGAGAAGGGGAAGGTCAAGCTCAAGTACACCAAGAAGGTGAAGGATCATGTGAAGGAGGACTATCAGTACCTACTCAATGCTGGTAATGCCTACATGGGCAAGCAGGATTATGTTTCGGCTGCTAAGGCCTTTGGTCAGTTCCTCAAGATCAAGGAGCACCCCCTCTTCGCAGAGGATAAGGAGGTCTCTACACCCGACAGCACGACAATGCAGGTAGCTTACTTTGCTTGTCTGCTCAACTATGAGAGCAAGCGATTCGATGAAGCTATTGAGATGTCTCGTAAGTACAGAGACTTCGTTGAGAAGAAGGATGATGTGATGCAGGTACTCTGTGGATCGCTCCTGGCCAAGGCTGACACGACTGCTGCTGTAGAGGCGATGATGGAGGGGGCTAAGCTCTTCCCTCAGACCCCTTACTATCTGAGCAACGCCATTGCAATTAAGATGTCTCAGGGTAATAACGACGAGGCCGTTAAGCTCCTGCAGCAGGCCATCGACAACGATCCTAACAATGCTCTATACCTCAGTATGATGGGTGATATGTTCACTCGTGATGAGCAGTGGGAGAAGGCTGTTGAGTGGTATGAGAAGTCTATCGCTATCAAGCCCGATGGTTATCCTACGACGCACAACCTTGGTCTCTCGTACTACAACATGGCCGTTAAGGTGCTGAGCGTAGACCGTCCAGGGAAGCTCGAGGAGGATAAGGCTGAGGCTCTCTTCAAGAAGGCCCTGCCACACTTCGAGGCTGCCTACAAGCAGAAGCCCGATGCAGTCTACTACGTACTGGCCAATATCTGCAAGCGTCTTGGCCTGGATAAGCGTTATCAGGAGCTCAAGGAGCTGCACAACCTAGACTAAACTAGAGCTTCGGAGACGAAGCGACGATCCCCCCAGAGCCTTGGAAAAGGCTTTGGGGGGATCTTTGTTTTGGGGCTATTGGGTTGTCGGGCTCACTTGCCCTTGCTCTTGGGTTTGTATCGAGGCTTCCCCTTGGGGTAATATCCTATGCCGCTTCCCATGAATACCGAACAGGTAGACCCATCATCATCAGCGAAAGTTACCTTAATAGTGTGAAGCCATTCATACCGAAGCTCTCGCACAGCCTGCTTGTTAAATAGTCTAATGATGTAGTATCTCTTGCCCTTCTCTTCGTTGATATACTCTCTAACAGAAATCGAGTCTGTGGGGAGCTGGAAGTCCTTGAAGCGTTTCTTGAGCGCAGCCCTCTGCTCCTCCTTGGCCCACTGCAAGAGGAGTGCCTCCCGCTCCTCCTGGGGCATTTCGGAGAGGCGAGGGCTGAGAGGTCGTCTACCCAGGAATGCAGCGCAAGAGGAGAGTAGGACGAGCAGAAGGAGTATGGAGACAATGTGGTCTTTTGGGGTAGTATCCCATTCCTGTTCCCATGTAAACCGAACAGGTAGACCCATCATCATCAGCGAAAGTTACCTCAATGGTGTAGAGCCATTCATACCGCAGCTCTTGCACAGCCTGCTTGTTGTACAGAGCGATGATGTAGTATCTCTTGCTCTCTTCTTGGTTGATATACTCTTTAACTCTAATTGAGTCTGTGGGGAGCTGGAATCCCTTGAAGCGTTTCTTGAGCGCAATCTTATGCTCCTCCTTGGCCCACTGCAAGAGGAGTGCCTCCCGCTCCTCC
>NZ_JRAO01000029.1 GCF_000768875.1 Porphyromonas sp. COT-239 OH1446
CTCAGATAGGATCTCGAGGGAACTCCTATCTGAGTCTCGATCGAGGTATAAGTAGGAGCTCGGTCGAAGTATAAGTAGGAGCGCAACGGAGCCACAAATAGATACTCAGGCGAAAGCCCGTCTAGGATCTCTAACGAGATCCCTTCGGATGCTTGGGCGCAGCCCAGCTGTTGCCTTCATCATCGGCCCTCCCTTCATCATCCATGGAGCAGCTATGCACCGATCCCTTCCTCCATCTCTTCTTTATCTTTTATAAATAGATAATCATTAAATAATCTACCCTATAGTAATAATGTCTGTGTATAGTGTGGGTAAAGTATAAGCCCAGGTAGAGGTTAAGGGCTATGCTCATCGGATGCACACCTTACACACTAGATATAGATAGAGGGAGGGGGAGGGATAGCCTAGCATATATATGGGTTAGAGCCTCCCTGGATGCAATGATGTACACGAGTAGCCATAATCCTCATGTGTATATCTGTGCTCTGTGTACATACTTCGGATAGTGTCGAGACTTATCTACTTGATGATAGAGCTCCTCTAGAAGCGAGGGGGAAGGGTGGGGAACTTATCCCCCACAATAGGAGGGGTTATCCATGCCTTATAGACGGCTTATGCCCGAGTTATACTCGGGGGAGGGGGCTTCTCCCTGGGGGCTTGCGGCACAGCCCTAGGACGGGATCGGTGATGCCTCTAGGGCTCTTGGTCTGTAGCCCTCCTCTCCCCCCTTCTTGAAAAATAAATGGGAGGACGTAGGGAGCTCCTCTATAGCTTGATCCTCGTGGATATTAAGGCTGTGGATGACCTCCATTTTTTGTTGCTTTTTACAGGTCTCAAGAATCGTTTATTGTTTATATTTGCGGGTGTTTCCATGATTATTTGTTCATTCGTAAACCTATAGTAGGTCTGTGGTATAAGAGTCGTAGATCTTTTACATTGAATATTTACCCAAAATTAGTAATCAATAATCAGTAGAGATGATGAAGCGAGTTATTCTTTTGCTCAGCCTTGTGCTGGGTGGTTGTAGCCTCCTGTCTGCTCAGGAGGTGGGTCGCTGGAGTATCGGGCTAAGTGGCTTGAGTGGATCGGCAGGGCCTAGCTTGCATGCAGTTAAGATCACCGAGACCAAACTGATGCCTTCGGTACATTATCGACTCTTCGGAGATCTCAGTCTCGGGATTGCTCTAGATCTTCCCCTCTCCAAGCCTAAGAAGTTTGAGAATCGTGTCCTCAGCACCTCGGCTGTGGAGCTACAGCTCAGGCAGGGCCTAAGCCTCTACAAAGGGCTCAAGATTTCTCTGACAGCTGTAGGGATGGTGGGTACTACGGGGGCTTATCGCAGTGAATTGGGAGGCCCTTGGTGGCGTGGGCCACACAAGAATATCGAGTATCGGTGGCTTGTGGGTCTACGTCCAAGCATCGCCTATGCCTTTGGGACGCATTGGGGGCTAGAGCTTGGTTATGGTTTTGTCGGTTATCGGTCGCAGAAGGAGCTAGGTCATACAGCCTATTTACCCGGTACAAGTAAGGATGAGACCTATCCTAAGGGAGCTTGGGGTTTCGATGCAGGGGCTTCATGGGCGAACTCCCTGCGTCTAGGCCTTACCTATAGCTTCTAATCTACGTCCGTAGAATAAGGGGTAGAGCTCTGTCATCATCCCCCAAGGGTGATGCTCTACGGGGTGGAGGTCTACCCTGCACGGACTCTGTCGCTGGCTTCGACGATCTACGTCAGTAGCTCCAGCAAGCTCTAGCCTCAGTGCCCCGCACCCTTAGGCTTGCTCAAATCATCTAGGGCGGTGTGTCGAAATGTTAGATTTCGGCACGCCGCCTATTGTTATATATGCTGATCCTCCCTTGGGCTTCTCCCTGGGGGCTTGCGGCACGGCCCTAGGACGGGATCGGTGATTATGCCCTGGGCAATAGAATGTATCCGCACGATATTAGCCCTTAAGGAGTAGCTTTTGATTACTTTTTTATTGATTTTATCCTCCACATTTACCTTTGTACATTATTCATTCTATACATATATAATATATGCTACAACCCAAACTATTTTTTTACTCCATGACCTTGCTCGCTCTCTCTTGCAACTTCTCGAGCCTACGTGCGCAGGGCGATGCTATGGAGGGTCTTGATAGTCTCAGGACTATTGATCTCGAAGGCTTCGAAGTACAGGCTTATAGCTTGCAGAGTAGCCGACCTGTGGAGCTTCAGCCCCTATCGGCTACCCGATTGAACACTCAAGCACTGGATCGCTATGCCATTACGGACTTGACCCGATTGACCTCTCGCATTCCCAGTCTCTATATCCCTGACTATGGTTCTCGGCAGAGCTCGGCTATCTACCTGCGTGGGGTAGGAGCTAGGAGTAGTGGGCAGACCATCGGCTTCTACATCGACGGTGTGCCGTATCTGAGCAAGTCGAGCTTCAACTTCGATCTCGTCGGGATCAGTAGCATCGAGGTACTGCGTGGTCCACAGGGTACGCTCTATGGACGTAATGCCATGGCTGGGATCATCAACCTATACACCAAATCCGCCTTCACTGACCCAGGTCTCTCGGTGGATTTGGGTTATGGGAATTATGATCATTTACGTCTCAAAGCCGAGTATCATAAGCGTCTCAGTGAGCAATGGGGTATCAGTATCGGAGGATCTCTAGCTCAGAGAGATGGATATCGTTATAATGTAGTCCGACAGGCTGCTCAAGATAGTATGAGGAGTGCTTCGGCACTGCTCAAGCTTGAGTACAGACCCTCTCAGCAGCTGCGCTCGAGCCTCTCAGCATCCTATGAGCAGATCGAGCAGGGAGCTTTCCCCTATCAGCGACTAGATCGCAAGTCGGGAGCTCTACTTCCTCTAGACAACAATGAAGCTGCCCTATACCGCAGGCGTAGCTTATCGTTACGCTGGAGAACCATCCTCAACGGAGACTGGTGGCAGCTCGAGTCGGCCACAGGTTACCAGCATCTCTCAGATCGTATGGGCATTGATATGGATGCTTCACGCTTACCAGCCTTTTTCCTCGATCAGCGAGTACGTCAGCATGCCCTAACTCAGGAGATCGTCCTCAAAAATAAGAGTGAAGATGATCGAGTACACTGGAGCTGGGGTCTCTTCGCTTACTATGACCACAACCGCCTTTCCTCGCCCGTTACCCTGCGACCAGCGGGTATCTCTAGCCTTGTGCAGAGAGGGCTCGATATGATGAGTAAAAGTAATCCCAAGGCCCCGAAGATAGAGGTCGATGCGTCGAAAGAAGTGCTTAATGCAAATGAATTTATTAAGCCCGATATGGGGGCAGCTCTATACTACGAGGGGATGGTACGAGACTTCTTCGTCGCTGGATTGGATCTGACAGCAGGAGTTCGCTTTGACTACAGCCATCAGGCCATCGATTACGACAGCAGACTCTCCTTGCGGCTAAGGCCTATATTGCCAGCTCCAGCTCCTCAGTTGCCCTGGATGCAGCACCCTACACGTCTTAGTGGCTTAGCCAAGCAGGGCAGCTGGCAGGTCTTACCCAAGGTTGCATTGCAGTATGATCTAGGCCGAGGGAAGCTCTTTGCCTCGATGTCTAAGGGCTTCAAGTCGGGAGGATACAACGAGCAGACCCTCACGGAGATCATTCGCAAGGTGAACGTGCTTGAGACCTTCAAGATGGGTAAGCCGATGAGCGAAGCCGAGCTCAATAAGAGCCTCGCCTTTGCCCCCGAAATAGCCTGGAATTATGAGCTCGGCCTCAAGCTCCGCAGCCTTGCTTTCGTCGATCGCATGCACCTCTCGGTCTATTATACGGATGTGCAAAACCTGCAGCTGACCCACTTCGTCTCCTCCGGTGCAGGGCGTATGATCAGCAACGTAGGGCGATCCTATTCGCTCGGCTTCGAGGCCAGCGCAGCCCTAAGCCTCTGGGGAGATCCGTCGACTCAGAGGGATCATCTCGGACTGAACTTGAACTACGGCTTTACCCATGCTCGCCTCAGAGGCTCAGAGCGAGAGAGTCGTGTGCCCTTCATCCCCGAGCATACCTACTCGGCTATGCTCGTGGCTAACAAGGCTCTAGGGCATCGTATGCGCCTCTTCTCTGAGGTGGAGCTCTTAGGACTAGCCAATATCTACTGGACTGAAGACAATACCACCCGAGAGCCTGCCTACGGATTGCTCTCTGCCCGGCTGGGCTACAGCTACGGGCCTGTAACCCTGAGCCTATGGGGACGTAACTTGCTAGATAAGGAGTATAGAGCTTTCTATGCCCTCAGTATGGGTTCGGCCATGATGCAGCTGGGCAGTCCACGTACTCTAGGCGTAGAGTTGGGTCTCAAGCTCTAGGGCTTGATCCTCTCTCTACCCTCTTTTACTGCCTCCCCCTGCTCAGCCCAGTGCCGAGCAGGGGGATTGCTTTGAGAATACAAGAGCAACCGCATCGAAATAAGGCTATCTTTGGTGTATGGATGTACGCGATTATTTTTCGATGGTAATAGCCCCTCGCGTTGTGGGTCGTTGCAAGCATAAGTTGAGCGATATTTTGGTTATTGCACTAGCGAGTTATTTGTGTGGAGGCGAGGATTATGAGTCCATG
>NZ_JRAO01000003.1 GCF_000768875.1 Porphyromonas sp. COT-239 OH1446
AGGTTTCCCCCTGCAACCCCCTCTAGGTGTTTAGGGGGTTAAAGCCTGTATCCCACTGCCAAAATTTGCACTTCTAAGTTGAATATAGCGTGTAGGGAGGGGTATTGTGAGCAGGGGGCTAAATAGCAAGGGTGTCGCAACTCTCCTGGTTGCGACACCCTCTCATTCATCTCTCTAGAGGAGCGGTTAAGCCTCTTCGTCGAGAAGGATCTCTAGTACCTTAGCTGCTGAGTAAGCAACAGGGGTTCCAGGACCGAAGATAGCGGCTACGCCTGCATTGTAGAGGAATTCGTAGTCCTGAGCAGGGATTACCCCCCCAGCAGTTACTAGGATGTCGGGTCGACCGAGTTTCTTGAGCTCGGCAATTACCTGTGGGATGAGTGTCTTGTGCCCTGCGGCTAGAGACGAAACTCCCATGACATGTACGTCGTTCTCTACAGCCTGACGAGCAGACTCCTCAGGGGTTTGGAAGAGTGGCCCCATATCCACGTCGAAGCCACAGTCTGCATAACCAGTCGCTACCACCTTGGCCCCACGGTCATGACCATCCTGCCCCATCTTGGCGATCATGATACGAGGCTGACGACCTTCCTTGGCTGCGAACTTCTCAGCCAACTGCTTGGCTCGTGCGAAGTCTTTGTCTTCGCCTGACTCTGATGAATACACGCCCGAAATAGTTCTAATGATTGCTTTGTAACGTCCAACGATTGTCTCGCAGGCATCGGAGATCTCACCGAGTGAGGCGCGCACGGCAGCGGCCTTGACCGCTAGGTCTAGCAGGTTACCCTCCTTCGTCTCTACGCAGTGGGTAATAGCCTTGAGAGCCTTCTGCACCTCCTCTTCGTTGCGCTCTCCACGCAGTTGCGTGAGGCGGTCGATCTGCTGTAGGCGTACAGCCGTATTGTCGATCTCGAGGATGTCGATGGGGTCTTCTTTTTCTAGGCGATACTTGTTGATCCCCACGATCACCTGCTGGCGAGAGTCGATGCGAGCCTGCGTGCGTGCAGCAGCCTCTTCGATACGCATCTTGGGCAGACCAGTCTCGATAGCCTTGGCCATGCCGCCCATCTGCTCTACCTCTTGGATGTGAGACCAGGCTTTGTGCATGAGCTCGTTAGTGAGGCTCTCTACGTAGTAAGAGCCAGCCCAAGGGTCGATCTCCTTACATACCATGGTTTCCTCCTGGATGTAGATCTGTGTATTACGAGCGATACGTGCCGAGAAGTCCGTAGGCAGGGCAATAGCCTCGTCCAGTGCATTGGTATGCAGCGACTGGGTGTGTCCTAGGGCCGCCCCCATGGCCTCGATACAGGTACGACCAACATTGTTGAAGGGGTCTTGCTCCGTGAGCGACCAGCCAGAGGTTTGGCTGTGTGTGCGCAGGGCAAGGGATTTATCGCTTTCAGGGTTGAATTGCTTCACGATCTTGGCCCAAAGACAGCGGGCAGCACGCATCTTGGCGATCTCCATGAAGTGGTTCATCCCGATAGCCCAGAAGAAGGACAGACGAGGGGCGAATTTGTCCACTGGGATACCCGCAGCGATACCGGCCTTGAGGTATTCGAGACCGTCGGCCAAAGTATAAGCCATCTCGATGTCAGCCGTAGCCCCAGCCTCTTGCATGTGGTAGCCAGAGATCGAGATTGAGTTGAACTTGGGCATATTCTGCGACGTGTACTCGAAGATGTCAGCGATGATACGCATTGAGAACTCAGGTGGGTAGATATAGGTATTACGCACCATGAACTCCTTAAGGATATCATTTTGGATAGTACCAGCCATCTCCTCGAGCTTGGCTCCTTGTTCTAGACCAGCGTTGATGTAGAAGGCCATGACTGGGAGCACAGCTCCATTCATCGTCATGGATACGGACATCTTGTTCAGGGGGATACCATCGAAGAGTACCTTCATATCCTCGAGCGAGCAGATAGATACCCCAGCCTTACCAACGTCTCCGACTACACGGTCGTGGTCGGCATCGTAGCCTCGGTGTGTCGCCAAGTCGAAGGCCACGGAGAGCCCCTTCTGACCAGCTGCTAGGTTGCGACGATAGAAGGCATTAGACTCCTCAGCCGTAGAGAAACCGGCGTACTGGCGAATAGTCCAAGGGCGCATGGCATACATCCCGCTATAAGGGCCACGCAAGAAGGGGGGTAGACCTGAGGCATAGTCAAGGTGCTCCATACCCTCCAGGTCAGCAGCCGTATAGACAGGCTTGACGAGGATCTGCTCGGCTGTACGCCAAACAGAGGTGTTGTCTTGCTTGCTTGCCCATGCAGCAGCATCAGTAGCGGCGAAGCCTGCAGACTTAATATCAATATTCTTGAATTGTGGTTTCATTGCTGTTGCTTCCTATTAGTTAATCCCTAGTACCTGGTTAAATCCTCTTAGCGTCTCCAGTACGTTGCTCTTGACGTTGATGAAGTTATTGATGCCGATGGCCTTGAGGTCATCCATACAAGCAGGAGCACCAGCCACGACGAACTGTGTGCGTCCATCGAGGTACTTGAAGGCCTCAGGGGCAAACTCTGCATACTCATCATCGCTAGAGCAGAGGACAATGATGTCTGCATGAGCATCTAGGGCTGCATCGACACCCTCCTGTACTGTCTTGAAGCCAAGGTTGTCAATGACTTTGTACCCTGCGCAGGCAAAGAAGTTACTGGAGAACTGTGAGCGGGCCAGACGCATAGCCAGGTTGCCAATTGTAAGCATGAATACCTTGATCTCCTTACCGCTACGCTCGGTAGACAGGCGCAGAGCTTCGAAGTCTGAAGCCCCACGAGAGAAGTTGAGCTTCTCGATCGTTGCCTCGCCACAGCCACAGGTGTGAGGGCCTTCGTCCTCGACCTTGATCTTCCCTGCAGCGACCTCGGTGAAGTTAGGGAACTGGTTCGTCCCCAGGAATATTTCTTTACGAGCAGCCACTGCAGCATGACGCTTGCTATTGCTCGCATTGATCGCCTGCTGTACCGAGCCAGCCTCTACGGCAGAGGCGAAGCCACCCTCCTCGTCTACAGCGAGGAAGAGCTTCCAGGCTTCAGCGGCAATGGAGTTGGTCAGGTACTCTACGTAGTACGAGCCTGCAGCGGGGTCGATGACCTTGTCGAAGTGACACTCCTCCTTGAGCAGAAGCTGCTGGTTGCGAGCAATGCGCTCTGAGAAGTCATCCGACTCCTGGTAGGTTATGTCAAAGGGTTGTACGGTCAGTGAATCTACGCCCGCAAGAGATGCAGACATCGCTTCGGTCTGTGTCCGAAGCAGGTTTACGTGTGCGTCGAAGATGGTCTTGTTCCAGGTGGAGGTAACGGCCTGCTGGTGGATCTTAGCCACCTGGCCACGATACTGCTCGCCATAAGCCCCTACGATCTCTGCCCACAGCCAGCGGGCAGCACGGAACTTCGCCATCTCCATGAAGTAGTTGGAGCCGATGCCGAAGACGAACTTGATCCGAGAGGTAACCTCCTCAATCGAATAGCCCTCGCCGGTCAACTTGTCAAGCAGCTCTGCTCCCCACGCCAAGGCATAGCCGAGTTCTTGATAGATGTACGCCCCTGCATTACTGAGGTTAAGGGCATTGACTGTGAGGACGCGGAAACCTGGTAGCCCCTTGGAGGCATCAAGTAGAGCCTTGCAGTGAGTTACCCACTGAGGATTGGAGATGCCACGCACGAGTTGTTTTTTGAAAGGGTCGAAGGCAATAGAGCCCTTGCACTGAGCTACGTCTGCTCCCTGCTGAGCGAAGTACTCGGTGAGCACCCCTGCGAGCTTCGCTGCGACAGAGATACAGCAGACGAAGTTCAGCTCGATCGCCTCGGGGAAGATGTCCTTGAGTAGAACAGAGAGAGACTCTACATTGATCTGATCCTTCTTGAGCTTGAAGCCTAGCGAAGTGATCCCCTTGCCAAGAATGTCGAGAGCCTTGGCATTTGCAGCCGATAGATCTACGACGTTGATGTCTTGGCGGATGAGCCAGTCGTTGTCCATGCGGGTAGAGCGGACATACGGATACTCTGCAGGCATCACATGGGGGGTGGTGAGCCCCTCGAGATCCTCGCGGCGATAGAATGGGTTCACGTTAAATCCCTCATTCGTGCGCCATACGAGCTTCTTGGTGAAGTCTGCGCCTTTCAAATCGGCTGTGATTTTGTCCATCCACTCCTGTGTCGAGATGGGTGCGAACTCGGTCAGCAGCCGTTCTTTTTGGTTTGCCATGTTGATATAATTTAGTGTAATTATAAATCCTCCGTTATTTTATCCAACGCCGCAAAGGTACTAAATCCTACTCGTACACCGCAGCTATTGAGACGTCCAATTCGCCTCGTTTGAGCTGCAATATAGGTCTAAAGCCTTGAGGAAGCCATGCGAGATGTGGTTAAATCTTTCAAAATAGTTGTTCAGGAGTCTTAACTCTGTCTTATATATCAGTCTTGTAGGGATTCTAGTTCTTTGTTTGTTTCCTCCCTCTGTGGTGCTCCGAGAGCTCCCCTTTGTATCACAGATGAGTGCCTACTTAGATCTCGATGGAGCTCCTATTTGAGTCTCACTTGTGGTCCTACTTAGACCTCAATTGTAGTTCTACCTGAGTCTCAACAGGGCTCTGATCTACACTTTGGCTTAGACGTCGAGTTTCTTTCCGAAAGGCTTCGCTAGCAGCTCAGAGAGGGGCGAAGTAGGGGGGGGACTTTGGCAGAAATTATCCCGTGGATGGTATTCCTGTGGATAGTTATGATATGGTGCTTTGTTTTTAAGATCTGTCAGGATTCAAATCTCCAGCATAAAGTACTCTTCGCTGCAACCAAAGTAAATTTGCTCCTGATACTTGTACCTGCGGAGAGTGAAATCTTACGACAGCTTCAGTCTTATTTTTTAGGGTTGCACCTTGCTTGTTTTGGGAAAATTATTAAGTTAAAGAGAGATGCTTTGTGTTATGGTTTGGAAATCTGTTCGAAATTTTTCATCAAGTGTTGTGCATTTCTAGTTAATTCTCTACTTTCGTAATAAGCTATCGTGTAACTTCGGGTTAGTGGTGTTTGTAAGATAGGTCTCTCCCTCCCCTATGTATGCAGTAATAGCTCAATATTTTTACGATTTAAATAGCACAAAGAGAAACGTGGTATGCAAAGAGAGTATCATAAACCCTGCATTGAGGTTTTTACATTATCCTCTCCGCAGGATTTGCTTAATTATTTGTCCACTGAGGGTATTGTTGTCTCCGACTGGGAGCAGATGGATGCCATCGATTTGGAGGATGTAGATTAAACCAGGGAGGAAATGTGATGAGGAAAACAATCTACGTACAGTGGGCATGCTACGCTCTAATCGTAATCGCACTTGTCGGTTGTAGAAAAGATCGACCCGATGGTCTGCCTGATTCTGATATCCCCAGTGATGGTAGGGGTGAAGTAGTTACGCTTGATATACAGGGAGGACTAGATCTAGAGATGAAAGATGTTAATGGTACTAGATATACGCTGATTGGTCGGAGTGGGAAAAATAAGGGTCCTCAGATCTCTCTCCTTAAGGAAAAGGATTCTCCCAAGCCCCTAATACTCTTTTTGGCCAGAGAGGATGCTCCTATGGATAGCTATACAATTGTAAAGATTGACCCCAGTAGGGTTAAAATTAACAGGAAGGAAATAGGGGGAGAGAATAAGTACACCATCAGCTACAAAGGAGAGGTGAGGCTCAACACTGGCTACAGCTTCTCCTCTGGTAAATGGTATGTTTCTGGGGTTTATGGACACGATGCAACAAAGGATGGTAAGAAATGGGAGCTTGCCCCCTTTGCGCTGGGGGAATATTCCAAAGATGTAGATCTTCCCCTTCAATTACCTTGGACGAGACTCTCTACAAAGAATGAGCCTCTATCTGGAGAGAATATGCAGGGGGAGGATCCTAAGCTTGCCCGTAATCGTAGTCTATCGTTCAAGCCTGCAGGAGTATTTCTTAGGGTGCGTGTACTCAATAATTTAGTTGAACCCGCTGTCTTTCGTGCTCTGCATATGGTAACTGCTGAGTTTGAGCCCATTGCTACCCATGGCTATTCGCGCATATCTCGCCGATTAACTGTGCAAGAACTAAAGAACGAGGGGTTGCCTATTACCGGAGAGCGAAACACAGCTGCTCTGAATAACTCTCGCTATCTTATTCTTCCTGGTGAGAGTACTACTAGTAGCCGCTTCCTTGGTTCTGGAGTCCCCTACGGCAAAAGTGCAGAGGGGGCCAAAGATATCTATTTTTGGGTGCTCCCCACTCGTGGGGTAGGTATGCCTGAGAAACGAACGAAGTTTTTTCTCTCGTTCGAGGGATATCCCACTCCTCCTACTCCAGCAAGTCATAACCAAAATTATGGTGTCGATACCCAACTTGCATGGAATCTAGAGACTAGACCCTCTATGGTTGTTAATTCGGGAGCTATTGCGCTTGATACGCACAGACCATTTACTAATTCAGACATAAAGAACGAAGGGAGGAGAGAATCTCCAGGCCCTAGGCCCGTCGTCCAAATTACGCTGTCTCGTGATGAAAACTTCCAGGCTATGCCTAAGCGGTCTAGTGGATATTATAAGCAAGGAGTCGTTTATCCTACGAATGTCTTGCTTACCTCCGATCTGATGATTACAGAAGTCTATATTGATAGAGGGGGGGTAGAGCGCATTTCACCTACGCCCTCAGGCAATATCACCCCATGCTACGGTCTCGTGGAGATCTATAATCCCACACTCAGTGATATCCCTCTTGATGAGTATGGTATCACTCGTTTGTACCACCATGACTACACTGTGGGAACCAGTTCAATGTCCACGATAACATCTCGTTTCTGCCCTGTTGGAACGCACACTACGCCCACTTCTGCGGACAACGAGTTGCTGGTCAAAGCTCATGGTCATGCCCTAGTCCTTCCTCTCGGAGGAGGCTGTGGTACATGGCAGACTGCAAATAAGAAGTTTTTTGGATTTAGAACAGCAAATGAGGCTCCAGAAGGTTCTAATAAGATGTATATCGGTCTTGCCGATGGAGTCCCGAGCCTCGATAATTATCCCGAGCACCCTACCCAAAGGCAGTGTTATGATCTCTCCGGAGCTCTTGGATGTGAACCTTACCACGAGAATTTGAGTTCTGGGGCATCTAGACCTATTCTTAAAGCGGGCAAAACTATGATTATCCTTTCGAGCAGTTATCTTCATGCACTTCGTCAGGGAACACTCACTCATAGCCAGGTAGGTAACGAGTTAGATCGTATGTCTGAAGAGATCCCTCTAATCTTTTCTAAGATCAGAGATGCAGTTCGTAAAGGATATTGCCAGTATGTCATTGCTATGAACAACGATATGGATGGCCTTACCTCTGCCGGAAGTAATCCAGGAGGTAATCGTGCAGGAGTGATGACTATGGGGGTAGCGGACAACTTTGCTCTAGTTAGGAAGAGGGCAGCCTCTCCGCACAATCGGATCCTGGTCGATGCTTTTTGGACTTATGATATGTGGCGAAGTCCATCCATCGATGATATCCCTTTTACCAATTCGCTTAGTAGTACAATTTTTTCTAATCATCGAGGGTTTGTGCGTAAGCGTAGAGGGCCTCTAGTTGCAAATACTGGTTTCCTGGTGCACCGAGATATGCTCAATCGAGTCCCCTACACTCCAGGTATGCAAAACCTTGGCTCTAACTTTGGAGTCGTGATCGATGCTGAGTATTCGGGTGGATGGGGTAGTTATTTTGAGAGAGTTGAGCATGGTATCGATGTAAAGAAAAAGTTCCTGCTCAAGTAGCTTCTTTTTCTTCATACTAGATCTCCGATAGGGGTGGAGTGGAGCGATAGTCTCCCTCCACCCTAATTGTATGACATCGTATTCATGCTTCAGTCCTGTGTGATACATAGATCTTTTCGTGAGTCCCAATCATGATACAAAAGGATGGTCTAAGCGAGAAGTCCTGCTATATTCAACTTAGAAGTGCAAATTTTGGCAGTGGGATACAGGCTTTAGCCCCCTAAACACCTAGAGGGGGTTGCAGGGGGAAATCTCCCCCTGCTTGATGTAGGTTCACTCCCCCTGCTTGATGTAGGTTCAAGATAAAAGAAAAGGAGAGACCTTTGAGAGTCTCTCCAATAGTTCAATTATCTTTGAGTTGTCATGTACAAGCAACTGAACCGAGAGCAAAGGTACGCAATATGTGCGTACTTGCGTGCAGGATATAAGCCTGCACAGATCGCACGCGAATTGGGCGTGTCAGCTAGCACCATTACCCGAGAGATTAAGCGTAACAGCACAGTGTCTCGCAAAGTCTATAATCCAAGCTTTGCCCAAGAGCTGGCCAGTGAGCGCAAAGACCGAGTGCGTCGCAATAGACGTATCCCGGAGTATCTGAAGAGGAGAGCCCTCACTCTTCTCAGAGAGAAGCAATGGTCTCCTATGCAAATCTCAGGCTTCTTCAAACTACAGGGTAAAAGGGTCTCTCATGAAACGATATACAAGTGGATTCGTGCAGATAAGGAGAGCAAGGGCAACCTCTATAAGCATTGTCGTCATAAGCTTAAACATCGTTCTCGTCCTGTTAGAGCATCTAACATTCCAGGAAGAGTTAGTATTCACGATAAGCCTGAAGAGGCTAATGGCGAGCGTATTGGAGACCTAGAAATGGATTTGATCGTAGGAGCCCAGGGCAAAGGGGCTATTCTAACGGTTACCGATAGAATGACCAATATGATCTGGGCCTCCAAGCTCCCTAATAGAAGCTCTCAAGAGGTCAATAAGGCTATCTGGAGATTGCTTCTTGGATATAAAAAGAATCTCAAGACAATTGTTACAGATAATGGACGTGAGTTTTCTGGACATGAGGAGATTACAGAAAAACTAGGTGTGCCGGTATTCTTTGCTGACCCTTATGCTGCATGGCAGAAGGGGGCGATTGAGCATGCCAATAAATTACTCAGGCAATATATTCCCAAGAAGACTGACTTCAGGAACATAACGCAAGAGCAAATCGATGGGTATTGTACTTTAATCAACGAGAGGCCTAGAGAAAAGTTGGGTTTCAAATCCCCAGCAAAAGTATTCTTCGCTGCTATAAAGTAAATTTGCACTTGATACTTGAACCTGCANGAGGCCTAGAGAAAAGTTGGGTTTCAAATCCCCAGCAAAAGTATTCTTCGCTGCTATAAAGTAAATTTGCACTTGATACTTGAACCTGCAGCCCCCAATGCTTGTTCCTTAATGAGGGCTGCAAGGCTCTCATTAGCTACCTTTGCCCACGAAAATATTCTTTGACTACCCATTACTTACAATACAAATGACGAAAGCCCAAATGCTGATCGCTGCGACTTCATCTGGCTGCGGCAAAACGACCTTCACTTTGGGACTGCTGCGTGCCCTACGAAATAGAGGCCTCTGTGCCTCTAGCTTCAAATGCGGCCCAGACTACATAGATCCCAAGTATCACAGCCTCGCCTCGGGGCAGAGCTCCATCAACCTAGACCCTTATATGATGTCTCGTGAGCATATCCGTGAGGTCTACCAGCGGTACAGTTCCGAGGCTCAGGCTGTCGTCGTCGAGGGGGTAATGGGCCTCTTCGACGGATACGACCGAATGCAAGGCAGTAGTGCCTCCATAGCCTCGGAGCTACAGATCCCAGTCATCTTGCTTGTCAATGCAGCTTCGTCAGCTTACTCCGTTGGGGCTACGATCTACGGCTTCTCTCACTTTCGACCCGAGGTCAAGATCGCAGGAGTCGTCTTCAACCGAGTAGCCTCCGAGAACCACTACCATTACCTATGCGATGCTGCCGAGGATGCTGGCGTGCCCGTGCTGGGCTATATTCCAAAGTCTTCCTTACTGGAAGTCCCTTCACGCCATCTAGGCCTCTCACTTGAGGAATTGGATGCGCTAGATGCCTTCCCCGCCCAGGTGGCCGAACTCATCGAGGCTCATGTAGACCTAGACCGCTTGCTCGAGCTCTGCCAATGCCCTATCCCCTCCTTCGCCACAGAACTTACTCCGAGACTACAGCCCGAGCAAGGCATGCGCATTGCAGTAGCCCAGGACGAAGCCTTCAACTTCACCTACCCCGAGAACCTTAGACGGCTGGCACAGCTGGGCGAAGTCATTCCCTTCAGCCCTATGCGCTCACTACATCTGCCCCCAGAGACTACGATGATCTATTTGCCTGGGGGCTACCCCGAGTTTTACCTCGAGGCTCTCGAGCGAAACCAAGGCCTTAGGCAGGAGATTGCAGCCTTCGCCAAGGATGGAGGCCGCATCCTGGCCGAATGTGGTGGGATGATGTACCTCTGCCGAGAGATCAAGGACCAAACAGGCAAAGCTTATCAGATGTGCGGCGTGCTCGAAGCCACAGCCACCATGCAGGAGATGAAGCTCGCCCTCGGGTATAGGCACTTCGAGCTCGGGGGCAAGGACTGGCGAGGGCATGAGTTTCACTACTCTCACCTCGAGGGGGAGCAAGGGCTCAAGAGTAGCGTCGTACAGTATAATCTCAGAGGGGCGGCCGTGCCCACGGGCCTATACCGCAACCACAATGTCGTGGCTGGCTACACACACCTATACTGGGCAGAGGCCAATCCATTAGACCTATTCACGCCCTCTTGTTAATCCATTCGCATCCCCATATCTAGGTATTTTCTAACCTCTGAGAGCCAACAAACCTCGATGAGGCAGGTCAGGCCAAGAGTAAAGAGTTATTTTTGCGTCATGAAACTATCAGAGCTTAAAGCTGGTCAAAAGGCCGTTATCCAACGTGTCGATGGTACGGGTCAATTTCGCAAGCGCATCCTCGAGATGGGGTTTGTGCAAGGCAAGGAAGTAACCGTCGTGCAGGGTGCACCACTCAAAGACCCAATCTACTATAGGATATTAGACTACAATGTCTCACTTCGCCTTGAGGATGGAGCGAAGATCGAGGTGCGCTTACTCCCCGAGGAAGGCCTCCAGGCCGCCTCGGCAGATACCTCCGAGGAGTCCATTCTCCAACCTCGAGAGCCTGAGCAAGAGCTGGGCAATATGCTCCCACTACGCTCTCGTCAACATGGCAAGGGCAACAACAAGCATCTACGCATCGCACTCGTCGGCAATCCGAACTGTGGCAAAACATCCCTCTTCAACCAAGCCAGTGGTGCTCACGAGCATGTAGGCAACTACAGCGGTGTAACCATCGAGGCCAAGACGGGGTACATCTATTACCGAGACTACCGCATCGAGATCATCGACCTGCCAGGGGCTTATTCGCTCTCGGCCTATAGCCCCGAGGAGCTGTACATACGAGACTTTTTGCTCGGCGAGAAGCGTCCAGACCTTGTCCTCAATGTACTAGATACCTGCAACCTCGAGCGCAATCTCTACCTGACCCTACAGGTCAAGGAGCTGGGCTTGCCTATAGTAGCAGCCTTGAATATGTTCGATGAGTTTGCTACTCGAGGCGAGAGGCTCAATTATCCCAAGCTCGCCCGCCTGCTCGGTGTACCCATGATCCCGACAGTGTGCCGCACGGGCCTCGGGCTACAGGCCCTCTTCGATGAGATCATAGAGGTCTGGGAGGGGATGCTAGAGGGCAGAGAGGAGGTCATAAGCCCTGAAATCGGGAAGATACGCCCCATACAGGTAAACTATGGTAGCCTCCTAGAACCCGTCATCGAAGAGCTATCGACCAAGATCGATCAGCACCTTCCCTTTGAGGCCGATCGCCCTCCTACCAGGTACATTGCCTCTCGTCTTGTCGAGGGAGACAAGCCCCTAGAAGATCAGCTCATGAATCGCTATCCCAAGGCAGCATTCATCATCTCAGCGAGGGATTATGCCCTCCGAACCATCAAGGACGAGCTCACCTCGCACGACGCTGAGGAGCTCATGACGGATGCTCGCTACGGCTTCATCTCCGGGGCTCTAAGAGAGACTTACCAGGCCAATAGGCAGCATCGAGAGAGCCTCACGGACAAGATAGACCATATCGTAGCGCACAGGCTGTGGGGCTTCCCGATCTTCCTGCTGCTGATGTATGTGATGTTTCAGGCGACCTTTAGCCTCGGGCAGTACCCTATGGACTGGATCGAGGCGGGTGTAGGCATGCTCGGAGACTTTATCGCCTCAAGTATGCAAGAGGGCCCACTACGAGATCTCCTCGTCGATGGGATCATCGCTGGGGTCGGGGGCGTCATTGTCTTCCTGCCCAACATCCTTATCCTCTACTTCTTCATTTCGATCTTTGAGGATACGGGCTATATGGCTCGCTCGGCCTTCATCATGGACAAGATCATGCACCGCATGGGGCTACATGGCAAGTCCTTCATCCCTCTAATCATGGGCTTCGGGTGCAATGTACCTGCTATCATGAGTACCCGAACCATCGAGAGCCGTAAGAGTCGTATGATCACAATGCTCGTCGTCCCCTTCATGAGCTGCTCGGCACGTCTACCTGTTTACCTCCTGCTCGCCGGGGCACTATTCCCCGATCGAGCAGCACTCGTACTATTCGTACTGTATCTCTCGGGGATACTCATTGCTGTGCTCAGCGCTAGGCTACTCAAGAGTACGTACTTCAAGGGGGAGGATGTCCCCTTCGTTATGGAGCTCCCACCCTATCGCCTACCGACGGCCCAATCCGTTGTTCGCCACATGTGGGCTAGAGCTAAGCAGTACCTGCACAAGATGGGGACTGTCATCCTCGTAGCCTCCATCGTCATTTGGTTCTTGGGCTACTTCCCTAGACAAAGCGAGCAGGAGCAGCAACTGGCAGATCAAATTGAGCGTCTAGAGCAAAACCCCAATCTGAACGAGGAAGAACGCAATAGCCAACGCATAGAGCTTGAGCATGCCTTCGCCCAGTACCATCAGGAGAACTCCTGGATCGGACGCATTGGCCACGCCTCAGAGCCTTTAATACGCCCCTTGGGCTTCGACTGGAAGATGGGGGTAAGCCTCATCTCGGGCCTTGCAGCCAAGGAGGTTGTAGTCAGCACCCTCGGAGTGATCTATACGGGTGACCCTGACGATAGTGAGGAGGCTCAGCATCAGCTCAGTGAGCGTATACGCCAAGAGAAGCGTCCCGATGGGTCTCCATCCTTTACCCCTCTCGTTGCGATGGGCTTCATGCTCTTCGTCTTGATCTACTTCCCCTGTGTGGCCACGATCATCGCCATAGCTCGGGAATCTGGCTCGTGGCGTTGGGGGGCATTCTCGGTCATCTATTCGTGTGCTTTGGCCTGGTTCGTAGCCTTTGCCGTACATCAAATAGGCCACCTACTCGTAGTATAAACTAACTGAAAGCGAAATCGGACATGTTGCAGTACCTAATCGTTTGGCTCATTGGTCTAGTAACCTTAGGCGTAGTGTTGTATCAGATTTATAGGCTATTTGTACCCAAGCACAAGGAGGGTGGTGCCTGTGGAGGCTGCACCGCCTGCCCCAGGGGCAGGGAGAGTGGCCGTTCTCACTCTCCTCAGAGATAGAGTTTAAGAGCTTGATTATGTGGATGGGCGATCTTCTTAGACTGAGAGGATCGCCCCTTCGTTTACATACCACAGATAGCCTCTGACTGCTCTGTAGCCCATCTGCTCGAGGAGAGCTACATAGCCCTCTACCTGTCGATGGTGTGCTCTGCGCCTAACCCCGAATTTGTAGTCAATCACCTCCACCGTATTATCAGCGTAGATGACAATGCGATCTGGCCTCCGGCTGCCCTCTATCTCGACAGCAATAATAGGGAGCTCACGCAGTATCTTCTGCTCAGAGGAGAACCAGCGGGCAGTATCCTCTCGATTGACCAATGCTCGGAGCTCCTCATGCATAGGAGGTAGCATCCTCTCACTAATCCACCCCTTGTAGAGGGCGTCTTCGAGGGCAGAGGCAATGTCTTCCTCAGTCTCTATCTCGGAGAGAACTGAGTGCATCACACGACCATGACGACGAGGGCTATCCTCTCGAAAGTAGTCGAGTCCCTCTCGCAGAATAGAGATCCGCCCCTGTACGTCGAAGGAGGAGATCGATCTGAGCTCAAGGAGATGCTCTTGCTCTCGCTCAGGGGCATGACCACATCGAGGAGCTTGATCGTGCTGTATCGGGGAGCTAAGGGGAAGTAAATGATAGCTGTCGGGGATCTGCTCGAGGGCTTCGTTGAGGTAGGACTGGATCGTCTTGCCCGTTCCCCGAGCTCTCCCTCCCTCAGGGCTCACCTCCTCATACCCATGTAGCCTCTGAAGCAGGCGGTTCTTGACCCTAGGGCTTGAGTGCTCCATGTCAATAGCCCAAAGGTGTAGCTCTCGTTTGGCCCTAGTAGTGGCAACGTAGAGCAGATTGAGAGCATCAAGGGCTTGATCTACAGACTCCTCCAAATAATAAGAGGCAAAGTAGGTATTCAACAGCTCCGAATTGTAGGTCATCGGTATCGCCTCTACTCGATTGAAAGGCTCAAGATCAACACTCGTCCAGAGCATCGGCGGATAAGCTCCGAGCAAAGACCAATCGACAAAGGGCAGGAGAACGACCTCGAAACCCAGCCCCTTAGACTTATGGATCGTCATGAGCTGCAGGGCATCTTCATTGGGAGGTAAGACAACCAGTGCCTTGTGCCCCTCTTCTTGCCACATCTCCAGGAAATCTTGCACGTCTGCCACTCGATCTCTCTGCATCTGCTGAGCCATATCGAGCATCTTGATTTGGTAGGGCAATTCGCTCTCGGGCAAGACATCGGAGAAGTAAGCATACAAGCCACTGATCACCTCATAGAGGCTCTGTCGGCCAATATAGAGGATCTCTATAAAGTCCTCTCGCTCCAGCCTCCTCGGTTGCAGGCCAGCCATCTGAGCCATTTGTACATACAGCTCGAGCAAGATGCGCTTCGATCGAGCGGAGAGACTATCTGTAATGTACTCCATAGCCGCGAGGATTAGGCGCACAGAATGGGCATTCTCCAAGCGCAGGGCTTCCGCCGAGACAAATAGGAGTCCCTCCTCAAGCAGCTTCTGTCCGACGAGGTTAGCCTCCCTATGGCCTCGGACGAGGATAGCAATATCCGAGGCTCTATAGCCTCTCTCCTTGAGGTCTACGATGACCCCTGGCAATTGGTCTAGGACTGTAGGCAATGGAGCTATGAGCTCTGCGTCCTCGAGGTTGTCGTCCCATTCTGCGCTCGCCTCCTGCTCCGAGAGGGGGGCATCCTCGTCATCTAGGGGCTCTCCAAGATCTAGGCAACGATGGAGGACAACCTGCCCCTCCTGCTCCCGAGAGGGAGGAATAGACTGTACAACATCAGCATAGTTACGCTCAAACGACTTAGAAAACTCTAGCAGCCGCTCCACAAGCTGCTCTGCACCACTGGACAAGGCTGTACGCATGATGGAGGTATTGCGGGTAATGGCCTCGAAGATTTGGGAGAAACGCCTAGAGAGCAGGGGATAGAGGGCATTGTTGAAGGCTACGATCTGTCTCGCACTTCGCCAATTATCCCCCAAGGTAATGCGGCGAACATAGCTCTCAAAATCCTGATCAATACGATGAGAGAGCAGGCTGCTGTCGGAGTTTCGCCAGCGGTAAATACTCTGCTTGACATCCCCGACCACAAGGCTGCTGTGCCCCGAGGCAAGGCTCTCCTCGAGCAGAGGCTTGAAGTTCTCATACTGCAAGCTACTCGTATCTTGAAACTCATCGATCATGATATGCTCGAGCTTGACACCCAGCTTCTCATAGATGAAGGGGGCATCGCTCCACTGCAAAATGCGATAGATGAACGAGGCCGTATCTGCCAAGAGGATAGCATGCTCGTTGAGGTGGAGCTCTTTGATCTTAGCATCAATATCACTGATGAGGCCATAGGCTCCGAGATGCTTGCGGGCTACCTGAAGGCTTCGGAGCATCGTGCCATAGTCTAGATAATGATCGGCATACTCCTGCATAGCTCCTCGTAGGCTATGGTGATAGAGAGAGAGTACCTCCCCGGCCCGACCAGCCTTCTTACCAGCACCCGAGACGACCTTCGACTCATCCTCAAGCATAGCTCTAAAATAGCTATTGGGCTCGGTAAGCTCTCGGGTCTGTACCCACTTGATGAAGGGGGAGAGCCCCCCTCGTGGCCCCTGGTAGAAGTGTGCAATCTCGAGCCCTGCCTGCTCTACAAGCTCAAGAGTACCCTTACAGAGCAGGTCGATGTGTTCCTCGATCGTCCTCGACCTCTCCTGGAGCTCTTGGTCAAGGTTCTTGAGCTCCTCTCTACTGGGTAGAAGAGACTGACTGCTCAGCCGCTGTACTCCCTCTCGGTGCAACTCCCGACCAAGGGAGAGGATCTTGCGCCTCAGATCGACACTACGGCCCTGCTCAGAGAGCTCACTGGCCAATCGCTTGAGCCACTGCCCTACCTCAGAAGAGCCGACCCCTAGGTCTTGGTCTACCAAGAGAGCCGTAACAGCTTCTGAAAGAGCTTGATCGGCCTCGATATTGAGACGATAAGAGGAGGAGAAGCCCAGCTCACGAGCAAAGCCTCGGAGTACCTCTTGGAAGAAAGCATCTATCGTCCGAACCCTAAAGCTCTTATAGTCGAGAAGGATCGAGCGCAATGTTCGTCGAGCTCTACGGCCCAAGTCCTGTATAGAGAGCTGGGGATAATAATCTAGGAGCATATCGGCAAAGCTGGAGCTCTCAGGGCTATGGGCCAGGAGGGCAAGCTCTCGGATGATACGCTCCTTCATCTCGGTGGTCGCCTTATTGGTAAAGGTAACCGCCTGAATATTCCTAAACTTGAAATTTGCCTCTAGGGCTAGGCGAAGGTATTCGCCCGTCAGGGTATGTGTCTTACCTGCCCCTGCAGAGGCAACGTAGACGCTTAGGTCATTGATGAGGGTTGGCTCGGGTTTAGTACTCATCCTCGGCTCTGAGGTCTATCTTCTCGTCCTCGTGCCCCTTGTTGTGGTAAATACGTCTCAGGGGGTTGCGTGTGGCCTCATCGTACCTGCGGCGAGCCCTATAGCAATCGATCGCTAAATAGATAGCCTCACGCAGAGAGTCTTCTCGGGCAAGCCCCTGCCCTGCGATGTCATAGCCAGTGCCATGATCTGGAGAGGTACGGACAAACTCTAGCCCTAGGGTAATATTGACACCCTCATTCATGTAGAGAGCCTTAAAGGGGGCTAGCCCCTGGTCATGATACATGGCCACCACAGCATCGAAGCTATCCATACGATCGCTGCCCCAAAAGCCATCTGCGGCATAAGGCCCGAAGACGATAAAACCCTTGTCCTGTAGCTCTGCGATGGCAGGGTTAATGATCTCCTCCTCCTCTCGGCCAATAAGCCCTCTGTCGCCTGCATGAGGATTGAGGGCTAGGACGGCAATGCGAGGCTTATTGATCCCGAAGTCTCTCTTGAGAGTAGCCTCCAGGAGGCGCACCTTATCGCAGATCAACTCTATAGATAGACGAGCGGGGACCTCGGACACAGGGATATGCTCGGTAACTAGACCCACACGGCACTCGCGAGCACAGAGCAGCATGATCGAGCGGCCCTCCTCTCGGGCCGCTTTGGCCTGAAGGTACTGCGTATGGCCACTATAGGGGAACTTGTCGGCAGGCATTACAGACTTGTTAATCGGAGCGGTAACGAGTACCTGGCAGAGCCCTGCCTGCACATCGGCGACAGCTCGCTCGAGAGCCATGAAGGCCGCCAGGCCAGCAGCCTCAGTAGCCTCTCCCGGCTCTACCTTGAGATCCTCATGAGTACAGTTGATCAGATTGATCATGCCATCGACTGCATCTCGTGCACTTTGGATCTGATGCCAGGACACGCTCTCGAGCTCGAGCTTGGTACGCCAATAGGCTGCTACCCTACCCGAGCCGTAGATGACTGGAGTGAAGAGCTCTAGGATCTGTTCGTTGGCCAAAGCCTTGAGAATGACCTCATAGCTAATGCCGTTGATGTCGCCGTGGCTGATAGCCACACGAATGCGTTTGGGTTCCATCTATTCTTGTGAGATAGTGTTGAATAGTTCTAAAAAAACTTGGTGTAGGAGGCTGTCAAGATGTCCTGAGGGTCAAATGCCCCCCTCGTCCGAGGTCGGAAGCTATAGAGACTGGCCTCGATCATGCGTACCATAGGGAGCTTCTCCTCATTCGGATGATAGACGAAGCCCTCGATGACGTAGACCTTACGAGCCTCTTTGTCCACGTATGCTTGGCAGACGAAAGGGCCTCCCATCATGCTGCCCCCCTCCATCTTCCATAGACCTCGGAGCTCTCCTCTGAGCCCTCCGGCCTTGGTAGATACCTTGCGATGCAGCAGGCCATAGAATTTCTCTGTAGCTGGATAGCTCCCCTCAAATTCGCCCACGATATTCTCCCTGAGGACGGAGTCTCGACGGGCGACCATCTCATCTAGACCGATGCTCTCCGAGGAGATATAGGGATAGCTGTAGACGAGGATGTCGTGTCGGCGGCGTATGGCGTTGTTCGAGAGCCAAACGAAGTCTTTGCCGACCTTGGAGCTACGAATGTCTCGAGGTACATTGAGCTGATAGGCGAAGGTGCTATCGACCAACTCGAGGGCACGCTGGCTATAGTCCTTGCGAAGGACTTGAGCCAGGCGAAAGAACTCATGTCGGGCAATCATATTGGTCATAGCCTCGCTATTAGCCTTGACATAGGCATTCACCGAGTCGAGCGAGGGGCTCTGTAGGCGCATCACGAGCTGCCCCGAGGCCCACTCATCATAGCCGTACTTGAGGGAATTGATGCTGAAGCGTTCGGCATCAACATCGACGATGAAAATATTGCGGAAGTAACGGACAAAGTCTGTGAATGCCCCAGGGGTTACGTGAGAAACGGAGTACGAGGGCTCGTTCTGAGGCAAAGAGGGGGCAGGAGCCTCAAGCATATTGAGCAGCAGGCTACCCGTGTAGGTGTCGTAGTGCTTATTTTCTATGACAAGCATTACCTCACCTGGTCTACCAGAGGCCTTTACGAAGCCCGATCCTCCTCCCGATGAGCAGGAGCTATATGCTGTGGCGAATGCCAGTGCACCCAGCACAAGAGCAACGCCTCGATACCATTTCTTCTTCATAACCTGTACGCTAGCTTGGAGTAAATGTATTCTATGACTGCGAAGATACAACTTTATCTGCCCACGATCACTACATTTGCAAGGACAACATGATCCCTGCCCCGATGATAGCTAGCACATACCACGTCCCTAAGGACTACGATCTCTATGCCTTAATTGGTTACCCCCTGGGGCATTCCTTCTCGGCGACTTATTTCTCACAATTCTTTGCCGAGCATGGCATTCGAGCACGTTACCAAGCCTTTGAGCTACGAGAAGCCTCCCTCATGCTGGAGCTGATCCAGGCTCACCCGAGACTACGAGGGATCAACGTTACCTCGCCACACAAGCAGGCAGTCCTGCCCCTGCTAGACGAGCTCACCCCACTGGGCCAAAGGGTCGGGGCTGTGAATGCCATACGGGTCGAGCGACGGGTGGGTGGCGAGGCTCGCCTCGTCGGACACAATACCGATGTCGAGGGCTTCGTAGACTCTCTAAAATCTCGACTCTCCACCCTAGCCCCCGAAGCTGAGGCTCTCATCCTCGGCACAGGTGGGGCTGCAAGGGCTGTGGCTCTAGGCCTCGAGATGCTGGGCATACGCTATCGGTATGTCAGTCGAGAGCCGCAGACAGAGGAGGTACTTGCCTACACAGATCTCAAGGGCGAGGATCTTGCCGATCGCTACCACCTCATCATCAACGCCACCCCCGTGGGTATGCCTCCTCGGCAAGAGGAGCTCCCTCCGCTAAGCCTAGAGGGTATCGGTGAGCAACATCTCTGCTATGACCTGATCTATAACCCTAGCCCTACCCGCTGGCTGAGTGCAGTCTCTGAGAGAGGGGCGAGGGCGATGGATGGGCTCGAGATGCTCTACCTACAGGCCGAGGCTGCCTGGCACTTCTGGCAGGGCTAATAGCCGAGGGACAAGGACAAAATAACGAGGGCGGACTACCACAGGTCTCTGAGATCAGTCAGAGCTCTGCGGTGGTCCGCCCTTGCACTATACCCATTGCTCTAATGGGGCAAATATATCGTTAGCCTAGAGGGCTCGCATAGGGGGCTTCACGATCTCGGCCTCGAGCTTGCGTCCTCTGACAACGATGTAGATGGGCGTCCCGATAGCACTATGTGCCTTGGTCACATAACCCATACCGATGCCCTGCTTGAGCGTGGGCGACATAGTCCCAGAGGTAACTACCCCGATCACATTGCCTGCCTCATCTGCGATCTCATAATGGCTACGAGGAATGCCCTTGTCTTTGAGCTTGAAGGCTACGAGCTTGCGCTCGATGCCAGCAGCTTTCTGAGCTTCGAGGGCGGCACGACTGGGGAAGTCCTTCCCGTCTACGAACTTAGTGATCCAGCCAAGACCAGCCTCTAGGGGAGAGGTCTCATCTGTAATATCATTGCCATAGAGGCAGAAGCCCATCTCTAGGCGAAGCGTGTCTCGAGCCCCGAGACCGACAGGCTTGATCCCCTCTGGTGCACCAGCTTCGAAGATAGCATTCCAAATCTTCTCCCCGTCCTCTGGGTAGAAGTAGATCTCGAAGCCACCAGCCCCAGTATAACCAGTATTGGAGATGATCACATGGTCGCAGCCAGCGAAGCGGCCCACCTTGAAGGTGTAGTAAGGGATCTCCGAGAGATTAACATCTGTCAGACGCTGCAGCACCTCGATCGCCTTGGGCCCTTGAACGGCAAGCTGACCGATGTTGTCCGAGCTATTCTCGAGCTCAGCCCCAACTCGATTGTTTTTGTTGCACCACTCCCAGTCCTTGTCGATATTCGCGGCATTGACCACGAGCATATACTTCTCAGGTTCGTAGTGGTAAACCAGCAGGTCATCCACTATCCCTCCCTTGTCATTGGGGAAGTAGGTGTACTGAATATCGCCTACCTTGAGCTTGGAGGCATCGTTGGAGGTAATGTCTTGGATGAATTGCAGGGCGTTAGGGCCTTTGACCCAAAACTCACCCATGTGCGATACATCAAACACCCCTACCCCCTGGACGACAGTCATATGCTCGTCGATAATCCCTGTGCTGTACTCGATAGGCATGTTGTAGCCTGCGAACTCGTGCATCTTGGCTCCGAGAGCCTGATGGATCGCTGTAAACGGAGTTGTCTTCATGATGGAGAATACCTTGTTGTTGTAGCGTTAGAAATGTGAATTGATTTGCGGATAAAGGTAGCAAGTTCCTCCGAATATCAATAGCCCTTGAGTAAGTTTTTATTCTTCGAGGAGATCCTACCCCTACAGCCCACCCCTCTAAGGGTAGATCTGCGAGAGACTCGAGAGCGTAACTGCGACGACGGAGGGAGGTCGGTCGAGGTCTCGAGAGAGGCTCTACAGAGATCCAAATAGGAGCTCGATCGAGATCTAAGTAGGAGCTCAATCGAACTCCTACTTATGTCGCCACTGCGATCCTACTTGGATCATTTCACCCCCCTAATGAGGGCGGAGGTACACTCCTCGAAGAGACAAAAAATAGTCCCAACCCCGCCGACTGGCAGAGTTGGGACAAGAGAGGTATCGAGCCAGGGAGGGCTAATGCTCGGAGCTGACCAATAGCTTATTGTGGATCATGCGACCATGAAACTCCTGGATGTAAGCCTGTAGCTTGGGCAGAAGCTCTGCCACGAGAGCTGGCGAACTGTCCTTGAGGTTGTGCTGCATCCGCACGTCCGTGCTCAGATCATAGAGACCCTTAACCTCTGAACCATCGTACTGGAGGACATGATTGCCTAGCACCATTTGGTAGGTATCATTGAGGCCGAAAACTGCAAAGTGGGCACTAGTAGGGTCGAAGATATTATGGCCAAACGAGATGATCGGACGCTCAAGACCCATCAAGGCCATCAAAGTGGGGAAGAGATCTGCCTGCTGCACGATGGTCTCAGTATCTAAGTGCGCCAATTGCCCCGACGGATCATGCAGGATAATGGGAATGCGAAAGACCCCAACAGAATTCTTGTAATGATCCAGGTCTCCCGAGATCGAATGGTCGGCCACGATGACGAAGAGTGTATTGTCGTACCAGCTCTGTGTCTTAGCCTTTTCGAAGAAGCGGCGCAGGGCTAGATCCGTGTAGGCCATCGAGCGATGCTGAGGGATCTTACCCTGGGGGAGGATCTTGTCGTATCGCTGAGGGGTCTTCCAGGGGGAGTGCGACGAGGTGGTAAATTCGGTTACGAAAAAAGGCTCTTTGAACCCTCCGATCTTATTGACCATGAACTGGAGAAACTCTTCATCCCAAATCCCCCAAGTACCATCCCAATGAGCGTCATTGGCATACTCATCACGCCCCCAATAAGAGTCGAAGCCAAGCTGCTTAGCCATGGCATCGAAGGACATAGATCCGTTCGTCCCATTGTGGAAGAAGGCACTGCTATACCCCTCTCGCTCGAGCTCTAAGACTATCGAATTGATCGCATTGCTGGCATAGGGCGAGGTGGTGAAGGAGACCATGGGCTTAGGCACAGAAGCTAGAATCGCAGGCATTGCATCGATCGACTTTGTCCCTCCAGAGAAGGACTTGAGTGAGCAATAAGAATGGGCTATGAGCGAATCTAGAAAGGGCGTATAACCCTGATAACCGTCGACATCTGGATTGAGACTACCAACCCACTCTCGGCTGAGTCCCTCCCAGATGATAACAACGACATTCTTCCCCTTAAACGAACCGAAATGGGGGGCTTCGGGATTAGCCTTCCGTACAGCACTGAAGAGGCTCTGAGCTTTCTGCTCATCGAAATAAACATGTTCGACGAGACCAGGCTTACCGAGGGTACGAATGATCGTGTAGGGAGTGTTGTGCACCATGGCTGCCTGCTGAGGCTGAGAGATGTAGACATTCGCACGATTGATATTCATCGCCCGATCGACCAATCGGAAGCCTCTAATCCCATAGACCACAAAGGTCATAAAGACGAGCAAGAGAGTCGAGTGCCCGAGGTAGTACCTCCACGAGGTCATACGCTCCTCCGAACGACGTACTCCGTAGCCACTCTTCTTGGGCTCTCTTAGTCCTACCAGCCGATAGAGCAAGATCCACAAGGCGATGAACCCAAGTGTCGAGAGGGTAATAGGCCAATAGTCTACGAGGAAATAAAGGAAGGCAAAGGGGTCTTCATTGGCAAACTCGTCCAATACACTGAGAGTCGTCCTCCTGAGCGTAAAGCGATAGTAGGCCACATCGGCCATATTGACCACGAGCCCCATCAGGTTAAAGGCAAAATAGAACACCGTGATCAGCCTCTGATAGCCCTTGCGCTCCCTCATACGTACAGGCCATAGGCTCAGCAAGATGACCAATAGATTGACATACATCAACCCCGCTACATCGTAGCGCAGCCCACCCCAAAAGAGCCGCCCCAGTGTGCTGGCACTATCAACAGCTAGAAGGTCGTGGTTATAAAGATAGAAGACGGCTCGGCAAAGCGTATAGATGAATAGAGCAATGAAGATCCGCCAAATCAATAGCCCGAAATGGCTAGCGAAGAACTTGGGCATCGAATAGGGGGATCGATGCCCCTTGAAAGCATAGCTAGAGTGAGATGACATCATACTTGTCTATGTCTATGAGGAGAATTAAGCATGAGTAGCACCGAGGTGCATCATTCGAGGACAAAGTTAAATACTTTTAGGAAGTCGAGCATCCAACCTCTACTCACACACATATCTCATCGCTTACTACTTGAGCAGATAGCGATAAATGTCATTAGCATTGGCATAGATCATGAGCAAGAGCATGATCACCAGGCCAACAGTCTGAATGCGCATCATCGTACGATCGCTGAGCTTCTTGCCCCCACGAAGGATCTCGATGAAGATAAATAGGATATGCCCTCCATCAAGAGCGGGAATAGGCAACAAATTCATCACAGCCAGGATGATCGAGAGGAATGCTGTTATGCTCCAAAAGTTAGCCCAATCAAACTGCTGAGGGAAAAGCTTACCCATCGTCCCGAGACCACCGACCTGCTTCACACCCTCTCGAGTGAAGAGCAGCTTGAGGCTGGATACATAATTAGATACCGTAGAGGTAGCTCGAGAGAGCCCCGCGGGGATCGAGCCCAGTAGACTATAGCGTATATCCTGGATTTGGTCTGCATAAACCTCCTGTAGCGGACGGAAACTAATACCCAATAGGCCAGTCGAATCGACAGGGATCTGCATCAGCTTCATCTCTTGAGCCTCCGCATCATAGAGGCCTACTTCGGCCATTCCCCCTCGGCTGTGCTTGAGTTGCTGGTACATATCTTCCAAACGCCCAACGACTACCCCATTGATTTGCTCAATGCGTTGCCCAGACCTTAAACCTGCCTGCAAGGAAGACTTCTTCACCACAGAATCGATGACAAAGGGGAAGCGCAGCGAGAGCAAAGATTCCTCAGAGGCCACAATACGCTCGAGCATATCGCTGGGTAGCTCAATTGTATAGATCTGACCATCTTGACGCAGGACTCGTACCTCACGAGCCATATAAATGTCCTGCACGAAGCGATTACTTAGGGCATTAAGCTCCTCTTTACTGTCAGTAGAGAGGATAATATCTCCATCCTTGAAGCCGACCTGATGCCCTACCTGGCTGAAGCTATACCCCCTCTTCAAAGCGGAAGAGCTCAGATATTTATCCCCCCAAGTGAAGGCAATCGCACTATAAATGAGCCAAGCCAAGAGGAGATTGAAGATCACTCCGCCCGCCATGATCAGCAAACGTTCGTAGGCCTTTTTGCTGCGAAACTCATCAGGTTTAGGGGTACTCTGTAGGCCTTTGGCATCGAGAGTCTCATCGATCATCCCTGCGATCGTACAGTAGCCACCTAGGGGAAGCCACCCCAGACCGTAGACTGTACCTGAACGCTTCGAACGGTACTTGAAAATGGAGAACCAGGGGTGGAAGAACAAGTAAAATCGCTCTACCCTAGCCCCAAACAATCGAGCGAAAGCAAAGTGCCCAAGCTCGTGAATGAAGACGAGTAGAGACAGTGATGCGAGTAGTTGCAGTACAGTATTCATAGAACAAAAATTTAGCGTGAATAATGAGGCAATAGAGCCCTAGCCTCAAGACGGATGCGCCTATCGGTCTCCTCAAGAGCCTCCAGGCTTAGGTCGGCCGTTGGGCGGTAGCTCTCAAGGCATCGACGAATGATCTTACTGATGGCTGGAAAGCTAATCCCTCCCGAGAGAAAGGCTGCGACAGCGATCTCGTTAGCGGCATTGAGTGCACAGGGGGCATTTCCCCCCAGTTGTAGGACCTCATAGGCCATCGTGAGGTTGGGGAAACGATCTACATCTGGCTTCTCGAAAGTAAAGCTGTGGGCAAAGAAGTCTAGACGCTCATAATCATTGGCAATACGCTCTCCTAGCCCAAGGGCATAGCCTATAGGCAAACGCATATCTGGCATTCCAAGCTGAGCCTTGATCGACCCATCCCTCATCTGTACCATCGAGTGGATAATGCTCTGAGGGTGAACTAAGACCTCGATACGCTCGGCAGGGAGGTCAAAGAGCCATCGAGCCTCAATCATCTCGAAGCCCTTATTCATCAGCGAGGCGGAGTCAATAGTAACCTTAGCTCCCATCTCCCAGTTCGGGTGCTTGAGGGCTTGGGCAGGGGTAACGAGCTCGAGTTCACTGGCAGAGAGCTTTCGGAATGGGCCACCTGAGGCCGTCAAGAGGATCTTCTCGGGCTGAGTAGTCTCCCCTACGAGGCATTGGTAGATAGCCGAATGCTCGCTATCAACAGGGATGATCCTCACCCCATGCTTTTGTGCCAGGGGCATAATCAGTTCGCCTGCTACGACGAGGGTCTCTTTATTTGCCAGGGCTATAGTCTTCCCTGCAGCAATAGCCGAGAGCGTGGGGCGAAGGCCAGCATAACCGACCATAGCTGTAAGCACGATCTCGATCTCCTCGTCTTGCATCACCTGCTCGATGGCAGCATTCCCCCCCAAGACCTCTGTAGGCAAGCCCGAGAGGGCCGAGCGCACCTCGGATAGATGTGTCTCATCGGCGATAACAACTCGCTCGGGAGAGAACTCTAGTGCTTGCTCGATGAGCAGACGATAATTCCTCCCTGCCGTGAGGGTATGGGCCCTCAGGCTATCCCTATTGCTGCGGATAATATCCAATGCCTGCGTGCCAATGGAGCCCGTGGCCCCTAGAATGGCAATATTGCGTGTCATAGTGTCTCTATTCTTATTCGAGTAACCCTGAGGGGATGTGCAGATGTAGGAGCTTCTGGTCTGGGGCTATACACTCAATCAGCTCTCGGGCGATGGGGAGGATGAGTTCCCCCCCTTCACCGTCTCTCTCAACAGAGAGCAAAGTATTGAGCGTAGTGTTGTCCACGTCAATAATCGTGCCAATGAAAGTATTTGTCTCGGCATCGATCACCCCATAGCCCACATAGTGGACGAAGTCCAGGAGGTCGACGGCAGCACTGCCATCCTCTAACTCAAAGCACTGTTTCGAGAGCCAAAGAGGTCGCCCGACATAGGCCTCAGCAGCCTCAGGGTTATCAATACCCCAAAACTTAATCAGGTCAATATCGCCTGCCTTGGTACGCCAGCTCTCCAAGCGCATCGGGATCAGCAACCCTTGCTCCTCCATCATGAGGAAGAGGGGTTCATCTCCCTCGACGAGTGGCTCTAGATCGACTGTCAGCTTGGCAGAGAGCTCCCCCTGCAGGCCATGAGCACGGCCAATAGAGCCAATGTATTCGTAGTCTTCCTTTTTGATCATTGGGTCGAGACGTAACGAGGGAGAGGGAAGGCGCACGATAGCAGCACAACCTCTCCTCTCCCTAATGGATCTACAAATTCCTATGCCAAGCGGCTAATCCTAGCACCCAAGGCATTGAGACGAACATCGATATGCTGGTAACCTCGGTCGATCTGCTCTATATTGTGGATCGTACTCGTCCCCTCGGCACTCATGGCCGCTATGAGGAGGGCAATCCCTGCACGAATATCCGGAGAGACCATCGTCGAGGCTCGGAGGCGATGCGCCTGACCCAAGCCAATTACCGTCGCACGATGAGGGTCACAAAGCATGATTTGAGCTCCCATATCAATCAACTTATCGACGAAGAACAGACGGCTCTCGAACATCTTCTGATGGATCAGTACGCACCCCTTAGCTTGAGTAGCCGTTACGAGGAATACGCTCAAAAGGTCTGGCGTAAGCCCTGGCCATGGAGCATCGGCGATCGTGAGAATCGATCCGTCCATAAAGGTTTCGATCTCATAGCTCTCGTGACGAGGGATATAGAGGTCATCACCCTGCTCCTCGATAGTGATCCCAAGACGTCGAAAGGCCTGTGGGATGATCCCCAGGTTGGGGATGCTTACATCCTTGATCCTCAAATCGCTCTGAGTCATGGCTGCCATACCGATGAAGCTACCAATCTCGATCATATCGGGGAGGATGCGATGCTCAGCCCCATGAAGAGCCTTAACTCCCTCGATCACCAAGCGATTAGAGCCAACCCCTTCGATTCGTGCACCCATCGAGATGAGGAGCTTACTGAGCTGCTGCAGATAGGGTTCGCAGGCAGCATTGTAGATCGTGGTTGTCCCCTCGCTGAGCGTCGCAGCCATGAGGATATTCGCCGTACCAGTTACCGAGGCCTCGTCGAGGAGCATGTACTTGCCCTTGAGCTGACGACCCTCCAGGATATAAGCCTGCTTGCCTGCGTCGTAGTCGCAGCTAGCCCCAAGCTCCATGAAACCAATGAGGTGGGTGTCTAGACGACGACGGCCAATCTTGTCGCCACCAGGCTTAGGAAAGATCGCATAGCCACAACGACCTAGGAGAGCCCCGACGGTCAAGATAGAGCCTCGTAGGGCTCGGCTCTTCTGAAGGAACTGCTCGCTGTGCAGATAGTCCATGTCCAGCTCATCAGCCTGGAAGCTATAGCTCCCCTCGGCCAACTTGCTCACCTTGACACCGAGATGCCTGAGCAGGTCGATCAGATTATTTACGTCCAATATATTGGGGATATTGTGGATCGTAACCACCTCGGGGGTGAGTAGGACTGCTGAGATGATCTGCAGAGCTTCGTTTTTGGCTCCCTGGGGAGTGATCTCTCCCTGAAGGCTGTAGCCTCCCTCGATAACGTATGATGCCATAGTGGCGGGTAATGATAGAGTTAGTACAGATTGTTGTTATTCTTTTGCTTAGCGGAGCTTGAGCATCTTCTTGGGGATCTTCTGCTTGCCTCCTCGGTCGATGCTGTTGGGGTTGATGACCAACTTGCAGTTCTCTGGAGTAAGCATAATAGCTCCATCAGAGAGGACGAAGAGATCCTTAAAGATGGTCAGATCCTCGACGGTGTCTCTATTCCAAGTCATATAGGATCGCTTCATCTGCAGGGCGATAAAATACTCCAGCATAGCACGCTGCTTGCCGGGCTCCATCTTACAGACTCGCTCGATCATGCCCTCGATGATATGGCCATAGTAGCGGAAGCGAGCCTTATGAGAGGTATAAGGCAAGCGGTCAATCTTGGCCCTAGCCTTCTCCTCGGTAATAGTCCCCTCTGGGTAATCAATATCTAGCTTAAAGTCAGAGATAATAGCTAGATGATCCCAGTAGATATTCTCCGCGCCCTCGGCCTCTAGATGGCTGGGCGAGAGTGCTCGCATGGCATGGATGATACGCTGAGCAGCACGATTGCGCTGATCACGATCCTCAATAGTCATGCAGTGTCGTACCATATTCTGCACATTGCGCCCGTACTCTGGCAGCGCAATGGGCTCTAACTTACTGTTATATTCCATAAAATAATTGGGTCGAATTAGTCCTGTAGCCTCTTCTTGATCGCCTCGGTAGCGGCTTCATAGCCGGGCTTTTCTAGGAGGGCAAACATATTCCCCTTGTAGGCCTCTACACCTGGCTGATTGAAGGGGTTTACCTCGAGCATATAGCCACTCAGAGCCACAGCCTTCTCGAAGAAATAGAAGAGCTGGCCGATGTTGTAGGCGTCTAGTCGAGGTAGAGAAATACGGATGTTGGGTACACCACCATCAACATGCGCCATACGAGTACCGAGCTCGGCCATCTTGTTCACCTCATCAACCCGCTTGCCAGCCAGGAAGTTCAATCCATCGAGATTGGCCTCATCATGGGGGATGCGCAGCTCATACTCAGACTGCTGTATCGAGATGATGGTCTCGAAGATCGAACGCTCACCCTCTTGAATCCACTGTCCCATAGAGTGTAGGTCGGCAGTCAGATCGACCGAGGCATTGAAGATTCCCTTGTGCTCCTTACCCTCGCTCTCGCCATAGAGTTGCTTCCACCACTCGGCGATATAGTGCATCTTGGGGTGATAGTTGCCCAAGATCTCGATCTTCTTACCCTCTGCATAGAGTGCATTGCGAGCGATAGCATACTGAGCTGCAGGATTGTCCTCTACGGACACAGAGCGATCCACTCGGGCCATCATGTCCCGAGCTCCCTGGACGAGGGCTCGAACATTGACCCCAGCCACAGCTAGAGGGAGTAGGCCCACAGGAGTGAGCACGGAGAAACGTCCACCCACATCGTCTGGGATAATAAAAGTCTTGTACCCCTCTTGATCGGCTAGAGAGCGCAAGGCCCCACGGGAGCGGTCTGTGATGGCAACAATGCGCTCACGAGCAGCCTCGCAGCCGACCTGCTCCTCGAGCAGAGCCTTGATGATGCGGAAGGCAATGGCAGGCTCAGTGGTCGTTCCACTCTTGGAGATATTGATGATCCCGAAACGCTTGCCCTTGAGGAAGCTCAAGAGCTCGCTCAGATAGTCCTCGCCAATGTTGTGGCCAGCGAAGAGAATCTGTGGGTGCTCATGCTTGTCCTTGAGCCACTCGAAGCTATCGCTCAAGGCCTCCTGTACAGCACGTACACCCAGGTAGCTACCACCGATACCGATGCTGACAACATAGTCGCAGAGCCCTCGCATGCGCTGGGCTGTCTGCTCTATATCTTGTAGATGCTCTTCGCTAATCTCAGCAGGCAAATTGAGCCAACCGAGGAAGTCGTGTCCAAGACCCGTACCCTCGTGTAGCTGAGCACTGTAGAGGTCGTACTTGCGAGCAAACTGCTCTAATGAGGAGGGGGAGACACTGGCCTTGATGCCACTAAGGTCTAGGCCTAACTGAGGTTGTATCATAGTGTAATTATTTTCTTTGATTTACTTAAACTGTTTGGAGAGTTGTGCTATGGCCTCATCGGGACGCTTGCCCTCATAGAGAATCTCATAGACCGTCTGACAGATGGGCATAATAGCCCCATAGTGTCGGTTGATCTCGTGGATACATTTAGCTCCAAAGTAGCCTTCTGCGACCATATTCATCTCCATCTGAGCCGCTTTGACGCTGTAGCCCCTACCGATCATATTGCCGAAGGTACGGTTGCGACTGTAGGAGGAGTAGGCTGTTACGAGCAGGTCTCCGAGATACACGCTCTCTGTAGCATCTCTCTGAACCAAATGAACCATATTGACGAAGTTGGTCATCTCCGCCACAGCATTGGAGATCAGCACCGACTGGAAGTTATCCCCATAGTTGAGCCCATTACAGATCCCAGCTGCTGTAGCATAGATATTCTTGAGGACAGCCGCATACTCGATCCCCACGACATCTCGGCTGATAGCACAGTGTACGTAGTCGTTGGTTAGAGCCTGGCTCATCCCCTTGGCCCGAGCAATGTCGAAGCAGCCAACCGTTAGGTAGGAGAGTCGATCCTTGGCGATCTCCTCAGCATGGCAGGGGCCCGAGACGACACCGATATGCTCCTTGGGCAACTCCTTGACTTGATGCAGGTACTCTGAGACGAGCATCACCTCGTCGGGGATCATCCCCTTGATGGCATTGATGACGGTCTTGGGCTTCAAGACTGAGTTGCGGATGCGCTTGAGATAGCCCTTGGCATAGGGCGAGGGCACGGCTATGATGATCGTGTCGCAAGAGCGAGCAAAATCATTGACATCGGACTCGGTGAAGAAGGTGATCCGATTGGTATCGAAGGGCACCGAGGTCAGATAACCAGGGTTATGCCCCAGGCGAATAAAATCCTTGACATGCTTGCTGGTGCGCATACACCAATGCAACCGAGGTTGGGTAGACAAGACAATCTTGGCAAGAGCCGTAGCCCAGCTACCACCTCCGATAATGCCTATCTGTCCAGGAAAACTCATAACTTCAAAAGGTTGTGTCCCCCCCTCTCTGACCCTCGCACGAGAGACACCCCTCGGGCTAGAGAAAGGAGGAGACCAAGTTTGCAAACCTAGGCCAACCAGCCTGCAACCTCGTCAAGGCTTAAGGCGGACAGCTCTAGCTTGTATTTCTTCTTAATGTCCTGTAGGGCCTGTAGCATACGCCCGGGCTTCTCCTCAGCACGCATGGCCTCGACAGTCAGATAGCCTGCCTTGTGCAGGACGGGGACCCACTCGGCAGGCACTCCGTGAGCAGCAAATGCCTCTGCCTTGTCTCGAGGGGCTACCTTCTCGGGACGCATCTGAGGGAAGAGGAGCACCTCCTGGATGCTCTCCTGACCTGTTAGGAGCATCACCAAGCGATCCATGCCGATGCCCATACCACTGGTCGGGGGCATACCATACTCGAGGGCTCGGAGGAAGTCGTAATCGATGTACATGGCCTCATCGTCGCCCTTCTCTGAGAGACGCAGTTGGTCCTCGAAACGCTCGCGCTGATCGATGGGGTCATTGAGTTCGGAGTAGGCATTGGCAATCTCCTTACCATTGACCATCAGCTCAAAACGCTCGGTTAGGCGAGGATTGCTGCGGTGCTCCTTGGTCAAGGGGGACATTTCCTTGGGATAATCAGTGATGAAAGTGGGCTGGATGTAGTGCCCCTCACACTTCTCCCCGAAGATCTCATCAATGATCTTGCCGACACCCATGGTCTCGTCCACCTCGACACCTAGTTGCTTGCAGGTCTTACGTAGCTCCTGCTCATCCATTTGGCTAATATCAACACCCGTGTGCTCGAGGATAGCATCGAACATGCTGATACGCTTGTAGGGAGCCTTGAGGTCGATCTCCCGATCCCCTACACGCACTCGAGTCGTACCCAGCACCTCGAGGCAGATATGCTCGATGAGCTGCTCGGTGAAGTTCATCATCCAGTTGTAGTCCTTGTAGGCTACATAGATCTCCATGGCGGTGAACTCAGGGTTGTGCGTACGATCCATTCCTTCGTTGCGGAAGTTGCGGCTGAACTCGTACACCCCCTCGAAGCCTCCGACGATGAGACGCTTGAGGTAGAGCTCATTGGCAATGCGCAGATAGAGAGGGATGTCCAGGGCATTGTGGTGGGTAACGAAGGGGCGAGCAGCAGCACCTCCGGGGATAGGCTGTAGGACGGGAGTATCGACCTCGATATAGCCTCGATCGTTGAAGAAAGAGCGCATCGAGTTGAATACCTTCGTACGCTTGAGGAAGATCTCCTTGACATGGCTATTGACTGCTAGGTCTACATAGCGCATTCGGTAGCGGGCCTCTGGATCGGTGAAGCCATCGAAGGTAACACCGTCCTTCTCCTTGACTGTAGGTAGCGGACGCAAGCTCTTGGCCAGGAAGGTCAAGCTCTCTGCATGAATCGAGATCTCGCCCATCTGCGTACGGAAGACATAACCCTCGACACCGATGAAGTCCCCTAGATCCATCAGCTTACGCACAAGACTGGTGTATAGGGTCTTGTCCTCGCCAGGGCAGAGGTCGTCTCGGGTAATATAAATCTGGATACGGCCCGTAACATCCTGGAGCTCCAAGAAAGAAGCCTTGCCCATGATACGACGGCTCATCACACGCCCAGCCACACGAACCTGTCTGCGGGGGGCATCGTCAGCGAAAGAAGACAGGATCTCGTCGCTATAGGCCGTAACGGGATATTCATCAGCTGGATAGGGATTGATCCCCAACTGCTTAATTTCCTCAAGGCTTTGTCTACGATAGATTTCCTGTTCGCTTAGTTCTAGTATATTTATATTCTTCATTGTCATTTGCTTGCTCCGATTAGCTAACGAGATCAATCTATATCATGAAACCTCGCAGACAAATCGCTAGCGCAAAGATAATCTTTTATCCCCAAATCCCGCTCTTAAAAAGGCGGTCTGTCTACGCCGCAACGAGATCTTATAGACCTACCTTTTGCCCAAGACATGTCCCCAAGAGAGAGAATGAGGCCCTTGAACGAGGCACCATCGAGAGCCCACATATCCCATGATCTAACCCTAGCTAGAGGCCCTACTAGAGTCGAGATGATATTCCTATCTAGGCCTCGATCGAGACATAAGTAGGAGCTCGAGTGAGAACCTATCTAGCGGCTTAGTCGAGCTGCTATCGAGATCTCAGCCACACAGGGCACAGCACATCAAGCTCTAAGAGCAATGCCCACCAAGAGGCATCAGATACACGACCTCCCCACCCTATCTCTTATCTCGGACGCAGAGGGCTAAATGAGCCAAGGGGGTAGCGAATGTATTCGCTACCCCCTTGGACTCCTAGTCAATATGAAACGAAGCCTATTTCAGCTCCAACTCCTCGATCAGACGAGGACACTTGCCCCAACGCTCGATCACGAAGAGGACATAGCGAATGTCCACCGAGATAGTACGCTGCAGAGCAGGCTCGAACTCAATATCTCCACTCATGGCTTCCCAGTTTCCGTCGAAGGCAAGACCGATCACACGACCATCACGGTCGAAGACTGGACTACCAGAATTCCCCCCCGTAATATCATTGTTCGAGAGGAAGGCAACTTGCAACTTCTTGGTCTGCTTGTCTACCCAACGACCCCAGTCTCCCTTCTTGAGCAACTCAACGAACTCAGGCTTGAGGTCAAACTCTACAGAGCCTGGCTTGTACTTTTCAAGAATGCCTCGAGGCGAAGTGAAGTAGCTGTATCGAACAGCATCCGAGGGGCTATAGCCTTTGATACTACCGTAGCTGAGACGCATGGTGAAGTTAGCATCGCTAGGCATCTGACGCTCGGGATTCATCTGCTGGCGACCAGCGAAGTAGAGGCGATCACCCCAACTAAGATCCTCATCATACTTCCTCAAACGGCTGCGCACCTCGTGAGAGAGATCGGAGGCAGAGGCTGAGAGCTTCATAGCAGGGTCTGAGTTCAGCTGCTCGATTGTAAGTGAACCGCTCTTGAGCCCCTCTATAACCTTATTTTCGTAGGGGACGATACTATTCTTGAAGACATACTCGGCATAGGCCTCAGTATTGCCAGCAAATTCGCTATCAATCTGAGCGAAGATCACCTTAGCTTCCTCAGCAGTCAGATACTTGCGCAGGACGTCGAGCATCGCAGGCAGCACCTTCCTATCCAGTGAGGGGAGGTAGTCCTTATAGGTCTTTTGTAGAGCTTCTATGGCCGAGGATAGCTGCTCACCCTTCAAGCCAATAGCATACCTCACTCGGGCAGCTAGAGGGGCTACCTCTGTGCCACCACGCATCAGAGTCTCGTTGAGAGCCATCAGCTTGCGTCTGTCAGCACCACGGCCCTTGTAGGCCTGCTCTAGACGGGGGAGCACCTCAGCATAGGCACTGCCAGCGGCTGTCTTCGTCCAGGCAGCGAATTCGGCCTCCTCGGCACGCTTGCGGTCGAGGACACGCAGCCTCTCGAGGCCACGGTTCATCCCGATGGAGTTCTTCCAGTAGTTGGAGCTGCGGGCATACTTGTCCGAGTACTTGATGCGGGTTGCCTGATCTGCATCCATGGCCTTACGCCAAATGGCCTGCTTAACGCCTCGGGCATCGATCATCACAGCATTCTCATTCTCCATACGGTTCTCGATACCCCATGAGGGGATGTATCGCTCTGTAGATCCTGGGAAGCCAATAGTCATGGCATAGTCGCCTGCATGGTATCCCTCGGCCGAGACAGTTGCACTATAGAGAGGACGGTAGGGGACGTTGTCCTTGTGGTAGAGCGAGGGCTTATTGTCCTTGCTAGCGTAGACACGGAAGACTGAGAAGTCGCCCGTATGACGAGGCCACATCCAATTGTCCGTATCACCGCCGAACTTACCAATGGAGCTGGGAGGGGCAAAGACCATGCGAACATCCTTAAACACATCGTAGGTAATCATGTAATATTTGTTCCCCGCATAGTAGGGCACAATAATTACCTCCTTATGTTCGTTCTTAAGACGCTTGTTCTCCTTCTTGATCATCTGATCCATGATCTTGGAGATTTGGCTCAGACGCTCCATTTCACTCTTAGGCTTGCGGAGCTTGGCCTCGATAGCAGCCGTTACGTCCTGCGTAGCACTGAGGTACTTGACTGTAAGCCCTTCGATAGGGAGCTCCTCACGAAACGAGTGGGAGACAAAGCCGTCCCGGAGGTAGTCATGATCGACAGAGGATTGGCTTTGGATAGCACTATAGCCACAGTGGTGATTGGTCATGATCAGCCCTTGTTTAGAGACCGTTACCCCTGTACAGCCACGACCAAAGATCACGACTGAGTTGGCTACACTTGGTTTGTCCAGGCTGTAGAGCGAGTCGGGAGCAAGGCGGAAGCCCAGCTCTTTCATCTGCTCTAGGTTGGCTTTGTTGAGCTCATTGAGTAGCCACATCCCCTTGTCGGCATGGGCTGTAAGTCCTCCGAAGGCAAGCACTGCGCCGAGCATGAGGGACTTTTTGATAGAAAAGGCCATAAGCATTGGTTTATTGAATATTCACTAATTTTGGATACGGCCTCACACGTAATAGAGGCACAGATCCGAGGACAAAGATAAAAAAATCACACCACAAGCATTTCATTCTGTTTCATTAGATCTCAACCTCAATATGAACACAGCGAACACAAACTTCCCCCGTCGACGTAGGCTTGGCCTCGTTTGGCTTCTATTACTCTACCTTCCTCTACTGACCATAGAGGCGCAGACTCGTATCTCGGGCAGGGTTACCAGTAGCGAGGATGGCTCTCCCATCCCCCATGCAGGCATATACTTAACCCGCCTCAAGTCAGGTAGTGTATGCAGCGATACGGGGGACTTCTCCATCCTCATTCCCCCAGGCAGGCATGAGATCGAGATCAGATCGGTAGGCTACCACACCCAACGCTTCACCCTAGAGGTTGCAGACCAGGAGCTCTCTGGGCTCAGCTACCAGCTTCGCCCACAGGTCTACCAGCTCAACGAACTCAAAGTTGAGGGTGTACGAGGTAAGGAAGATCCTGCCTACCCCATTATGCGTCGGGTGATGTACCGAGTTCCTCTCTACAGACGGATGATCAAGAGCTACGAACTAGAGGCCTTCCTCCGAGGGACAACATGGGTAGACAAGGTGGCTTCGTTTGCCAAGGGCATTCGCATCGGCGAGGGAGAGGTTCGGCTGAAAGACCTCGTCGGGAAAACCTTCGTCGATGAAATGCACATGCGTCTAAACTATGAAGCTCCCCAAAGCTACAAGCAGCATATCTTCGCCAGGAGATCCTCTAGCCCCAAGGAGTTTGGGATGGATTTGGGTGGGGAGGGCGGACTAGCCCATCTCATCAGACAAAGTCCCTACGAGGGTCTAGCCACAGAGAGGATGGCAAACATCCTCAGCCCCATCACCCCAGAGGCCTACAACATATACCGCTATCGCCTCAGAGGACGTACCCTCGAGCAGGAACAGGTTGTTTACCACATCGACTTCGAGATCCGGGACTCGAGTAAGGACGAGGTGAGCGGTTCGCTCGAGATCATAGGCGACAGCTGGGCACTACGCAGAATATCGCTTAGACACAAGCAGCCTCTAGGCATCTACCAAGAGATTCAGTACAATCTCTCCGAAATCGAGCCTGGGATCATGATGCCGACGACCTATTCGCAGTACATCACAGCGAACCTATTGGGTTTCAAAGCAGGAGGAAAGTTCTTCGGCTCGGTCAAGTACTCCAAGATCGTCTTGAGTGAGGAGGGCAAGCGGGTACAAGAGCTCCTCAAAGGAGGAGCGCCCAAGATCAAGGAGCTCACGAGTAAGCGTTTGAGGCAGCACGAGAGAGAGGTTGCCTCGCGACATAGCCCCGCCCTAGAACAAGGGGTGAAACGCTTCGAGATCAAGCCCGAGGAGGACTCAGTGGTCAAGATCAGTCGAGATAGTCTAGCCACACAGCGGGATAGCCTCTATTGGCAGCGTATCAGCCCCATCCCGATGCAGCGGGCAGAGCTACAGAGCTTCGCCCAGAGAGACTCTATCGATGAAGCCATTCGCCGTAGGCCAGGGCATAGGAGTGTCAGCCAAGACGATAGCACTGCCTCTAGAGAGCTAAGGCTCCTCTACCCCAGCATCATGGGCGGCACAATATACGGAGGCCCTCAGTATAGACTATCCATGAGGGAGGGCCTCGCCAATCATCTCCTATCCCACTACAATTCGGTCAATGCCCTAACACTAGGCGGCACGCTCGAGCTGAGCCGATCTCGACACAAGAGCACCCTTTGGCAACTACAGACAGGCTTAGGCTATTCGCTGAGCAAATATACCTGGGACTGGCACACACGCCTCATCCTCTATCCTGACAATAAACACAATGCTTGGCTTTCCCTCTCCACAGGCGATCAGATCGTCGAGCTTGGACTACGGCGCAAGGGATACAGCAGCCTCCTCAACGCTAGTTACACCGCTATAGATGGCCGAAGTGTAGCAGAGCTTTACAGGGAGAGACACCTCATGCTCGAGGGTGGATGGCTACCATCCAAGTACCTCAAGGTGGCTATGGGCATCGGCCTCGAAGAGGCCCATCGGGCAGAAATGCGACACCTCAAGGGCATCACAAGCAGCTTCGTGGGCAACTTCGGCTCTTGGGATGGAGCGCAAGGGCTTGCCCCCTCGGGATCTCACTACGCTCCCATCACTCCGGGCTCTGTGGCCCACCTCTACCTCTCTGCCGAGTGGAATCCGACTCCTTACCATAGGGTGCATAGCAATGGGGTTACGAGCTACGTCTCGGCGGGGACGCATAGCCCACTGATAGCTGCCAGTCTCGAGGGGGCACGCAGCACCTCGGGTGAGGTAAGCGACTACCTCTTGCTTCGCCTGAGGATCAAGCAACGCCTACAGCTGGCTCGACACACGAGCAAGTACCTGAACTACTACGCACAGCTCAACACCTATCTATGGCGAGAACGCCTAGCCCGACAGCATCAGATCTACCTGCATGGCAGCGGAGGGCTCGTCCAAAGCAATGCCCATCAAAGCACTTTCTACACGCTCGCCCCATACAGCACAGCCACAGAGGATCTCTTCGCCCAAGCAGGGCTATCGTATGAGGCTAGTCGCATCCTGATCAACTACCTCAAGCTCCCTCTGCTCAGACTCTCTCGAGAGGAGCTATCACTCAAGGCCTACTATGGTCTAGGGGGGCGGCCCTACCTAGAGGCTGGCTACTCGATCACCTTTGGCCCCTTGGCTCGCCTAGGCTTCTATTATGGGCGCAGCCTAGTGGGAGAGGGGCAGGGGGCTAGCCTAGTGCTCAACTTCGACCTCTAGACCCTAGGGGATAATGCTTCGAGGGCGGTGAAGTTGAGACTTCACCGCCCTCGATCTTTTCGGATCAATCTCGTCCGAGGACTAAAGATGCTTGTCCAGTGTAGCCTGGTAAGTCTGCTTGCTCTGTGCTCCCACAAGCTTATCTACTACCTGGCCACCCTTGATGAAGAGAACTGTAGGGATGTTACGGATGCCGAAGCGTCCTGGCAGATCGCTATTGGCGTCTACATCGCACTTACCTACGATGGCTCGGCCTTCGTTTTCCTTAGCCAACTCTTCGATGATAGGGCCTACCATCATGCAAGGGCCACACCAGGTAGCCCAAAAGTCTACTACGATCAGCTTGCCCTCGGAAGCGAGGGACTCAAAGTTCTGGTCTGTGATTGTCAGTGCCATTGTTAAACTGTTTAAGATGTTATTATTTAGTTGATAATTACTCTACTTCGCATCGAACTCGATCCCCCTCTGCTGACAAAAGCTTAGGAGCTCTGCTGTGGGGGAGACACAAGCCTCGTCGTAGGCAAACGAGAGAGCTCTATGCTGTGGCTTGTCTACGACTTGTATAGATAACATTGCACTACCTCTATTGTTCGACAAGACCTCCTCTAGCTCCTCAACGAGCTCATGGGATAGGCTCTCGAGGGGGATGGAGAGATCGACCTTGCTGATCAAGGTGTCCTTGACCTCGGGCAGCAACTCAATCTGATGCACAGCAAGCTCTAGATCTCCTGGAGAATAGGGGCGAGAGACGATCGCCCCTCGTATGAGAACGAAGAGACCCTCCTTGAAGTAAGGGGCAAGGCGTAGATAGTTGTCGCTAAAGAGGGAGAATTCAAATACCCCCGTCATGTCCTCGACACTTAGGCGGCCAAAGGGTTGCCCCTTCTTCGTCAGCCCCTGGTAGGCCTTGGCAACGACGCCACCAGCGATCACCGACTTGCCCTCGCCAAGCGCATATATATTGCTCAGATCGGTGGCATTGGCCGTACAATAATGGCTCAGGATAACCGAATATGGAGCTAGAGGACTAGAGGAGAGGTAAAGCCCGACAAGCTCTCGCTCTCGGTTCAATAGCTCGATCTCTGACAGTGGTTCTTTGACCAGTGGAGGGAGGGGGCGAGGGAGCTGTAGGGCTTCCTCCTCTTGGCCGAAGAGCGAGGACTCCTGAACTTCTCTCTCGCGCCTCAGGGTATCTCCATAACGGATCAACGCCCCGAGGAAGGTCTCCTCTCGTCCGTCTGACATGGGTTGAAAATATACCTCTCGGGCAATGCCCAGGCTGTCGAAGCCCCCTGCGTAGATGAGGGCCTCAAGAGTCTTCTTATTGCATAGGGAAAGGTTTACTCGCTCAAAAAAGTTGTAGATATCGGTATACACCCCTCCCTCATCTCGGCAACGGATAATCTCCTCGATGCCCGAAGATCCGGTTCCTTTGACTCCATTCAAACCGAAGCGAATATCCCCCGAGGCATTGACGGAGAACTTCTCTCGAGACTCGTTCACGTCAGGCACTAGTACTCGAATATTGAGAGCCTTGCACTCGTCCATCAGCTTCGTGATCTCGACGATATTGCTGAGGTTTCGACTCAGAGCACCAGCCATGTACTCCGAGGGGTAATTGGCCTTGAGGTAAGCTGTCTGATAGGCCACCCAGCTGTAGCAGGTAGCATGGCTCTTGTTGAAGGCGTAGCTGGCGAACTTCGCCCAGTCGGCCCAGATCTTCTCCAGTGTAGCGACAGGATGACCATTGGCCTTTCCCCCCTCGACGAACTTAGTCCTCAGAGCAGCCATCTTGTCCTCGAGCTTCTTACCCATCGCCTTACGCAAGTTATCGGACTCGCCACGGGTGAAGCCAGCGATCTCACGAGAGAGGAGCATGACCTGCTCTTGGTACACCGTAATCCCATAGGTATCGTGAAGATAACGCTCCATACAGGGCAGGTCGTAGGTAATCGGAGATCGGCCATGCTTGCGGGCTACGAACTCAGGGATATAGTCTAGTGGGCCAGGGCGATAGAGCGCACTCATGGCGATGAGGTCAGCGAAAGTTGTGGGCTGAAGCTCACGTAGGTAGCGTTGCATCCCGACCGACTCGAACTGGAAAGTGCCCACTGTACGTCCCTGGCTATAGAGCTCGTAGGTCTTGGGGTCATCCAGCGGGATATGGTCAATATCCAGGTCGATGCCATGACGTTGCTTGATGTTGGCCAGGGTCTCCTTGAGGATGGATAGGGTCTTGAGACCGAGGAAGTCCATCTTGATCAACCCAGTCTCCTCGATCACAGAACCTTCGTACTGGGTTACGAGCAGATCCTCTCCTCCGTCCTTATCCTTGGCTGTACTGATGGGGACGATGTCGCTGATGGGTGTCTTGCCGATGATGATCCCGCAGGCATGCACTCCTGTATTGCGGACATTGCCCTCAAGGGCCTGAGCATACTTGAGGGTTTCACTCAGCAGGGGGTTCGAGCTCAGAGAGGCTTGCTTGAGCTCGGGAACGTACTCGATAGCCTCTTTGAGGGTAACCTTCTTCACTTCGGGGATCTTGTCTGGGATAAGCTTAGCCAGGCGATCGCTCTCTCGGAGCTCGAGCCCCTGCACTCGGGCCACGTCTCGTATCGAGCTCTTGGTGGCCATCGTACCATAAGTAATGATGTGTGCCACACGCTCCTTGCCATACTTCTCCGTTACCCAACGAAGGATATCGGCCCGTCCGTCATCGTCGAAGTCAATATCAATATCAGGCATCGAGATACGGTCAGGGTTGAGGAAACGCTCAAAGAGCAAGTCATACTTGATCGGGTCAATATCCGTAATATTGAGGCAATAGGCTACGGCCGAGCCTGCGGCCGAGCCTCGCCCAGGGCCTACGAAGACTCCCATGGCTCGAGCCGCTGCAATGAAGTCCTGTACGATGAGAAAGTAACCAGGGAAGCCCATCTTGCGGATCGTCTCAAGCTCGAAGTCTATACGCTCGCAAAGCTCAGGCGTCATACCCTGCTCGGTATATTTGCGCTTAGCCCCCTCGTAGGTCAGGTGGCGCAGGTAGGCATCCGCATCCTCGAAGCCATCGGGTATGGGGAAGTCGGGCATTAGAGCCTCATGGTCGATGCTATAGAGCTCGACCTTGTCAAGGATCTCTAGCGTATTGGTCAAGACCTCGGGGATGTCGGAGAAGATAGCATTCATCTCCGCTGTCGTCTTGAGCCACTCCTGCTTGGAGTAAACCATGCGGTTACGGTCATTGACATCCTTGCCCGTACTGAGGCAGATGAGTCGGTCGTGCGCCTCTGCATCCTCTTCATTGACGAAGTGGCAGTCATTGGTAGCAATGACCTTGACCCCGAGTCGCTCTCCTAGCTCGAGGATGACACGATTGACGCGAACCTGCTCCTCATACACGGTCATATTCCCCCGAGGATTGTTCGTTTGATGACGCTGTACCTCCAGGTAAAAGTCGTCCCCGAAGAGGTCCTTAAACCATAAGATACTCTCCTCGGCTGCGGCAATATTGCCAGCCATGATGTGCTGTGGGATCTCTCCTCCAAGGCAAGCCGTCGAGACAATAATGCCTTCATGATAACGCTCTAGAAGCTCCTTGTCAATGCGTGGACGCTGGTAATAGCCCTCAGTCCAGGAGATCGAGACCATCTTGATCAGGTTGCGATATCCGACCTCATTCTTTGCCAAGAGGACGATGTGCCAGCCACTATAGTCCACTGGACGATTCGGTTTATAAGGATCGGGGACTTTGGCATCCTTGTCATGGCGAGTGCGACGAGCGCAATAAGCCTCACAGCCCAGGATCGGTTTGAAGGGGTATCGACCCTCGAGGGCCTCGAGCTTGGGGCGCAGATCGACAAGGAGAGCCGCAGCCTTCGGATTGGCTTCGGCGGCCTCAAGCTCTTGAATCTTGGAACGCAAGGTCTTGATCTCAGAGGCTAGAGCTTTATTCTTACCATTGACATAGTTATAAAATTCTTTGATGCCGTACATAGCTCCGTGATCAGTCAGAGCTATGCCACGCATCCCGTCGCCCATAGCTTTATCCACCAATTTGGGGATAGAGGCTTGGCCGTCGAGCAAGGAATATTGGGAGTGAACGTGTAGATGTACAAAGGGTTGCATAAGTATATCCAAAGAGATGTAGGCACAAAGATAATCATTCACACTCAACCTCCGTCCACCCGCGATCAATATAGGTAGCACCTCGACTGAGCTCTCGGAGGCATTGAGAGTGAGCTCTCAGGGAGTCCTCCGCAGAGGTCTAAGTAGGATCTCCATGGAGATCTAGATAGGATCTCACTCGAGGCCTAAATAGGATCGAAGGAGAGATCCTATCTAGGTCGCATGAGTGGTAGATAGGATCTCGAAGGGGCTCTAGGGGACTAAATCTCGGGACGAAACAGTTGGAGAAGTAAAGAGAGTTCTATATATTTGCATGGCAAAACCAATAACTGACGGTCGCTACCACACGGCACTCATGCAATATATTCGTCCACGATACAAAGCTCTCGCTCGCATCATGCTTGGGGTACTGCTGCTCTTGCACTGCTCCTACCTGGTGCACTATGCCTCGCACCATAGCTGTGCTCAGGCAGAGGTTGCGACGGACGAGGCAGCAGCGGAGGACTATACTCACTGCGTACTGTGCGATTTAGGGATCCTCAACATAGTTTCTACACCTGCCCGAGCGGTCTTCGTCTCAACTTTCTATGCGCTGTTGCTCTCTATCCTGCTTCCCATAGTTGCGAGAGAGCGATCAGCTGTGCCCAACACACACCCAGCCCTTAGGGCTCCCCCAAGCCTATAAGCTCGCTCTAACAGTATCACACTACGTCCCTCGTTGTAGGTTGGCGTAGAGTACTTTAGTGTGCATCCTTGATCAAAAACACTATTTCATACTCATATACATTAAACTAATGTCTTACTCTTCGTTTAGACATTGGCTATTGGTAATCGCCCTACTATGCGGCTACCCTCTTCGTGCACAGAGCTCTGCTCCAGAGCCCCGTCTCCTGCTCATAGAGGATGCTGAGAGCGGTGAAGCCATAGTCGGTGTACGCATCTTAGTGGGCAAGATCTCGTACTTGACAGGTCTTGAAGGGACTATCGACCTCAATCGAATCAAAGGCCTAAGCCCCAGCACCAGGCTAGAGATTAGCTCCATTGGCTATCGTAGTCTGATCATCAGGCATAGTGAGCTTAAGCGCACAGGCAAAATCTATCGAGTACGCCTACATCCCGATGTCCGAGAGCTCTCGACACTAACAGTTAATGCCGATCGCAAGTCGGTCAGTGTAAACGCTGTGAGCCGTCAAGTCGGCGCAAACGAGATTGCTCGATCCATGGGTAGCTCCCTAGCTGCTATCCTCCAAGAAGTAAGCGGTGTAAGTATGCTTCAAAATGGGACTACAGTCGCCAAACCTATCATCCAAGGAATGTATGGCAACCGCATCCTGATCGTTAATAATGGCGTGAGACAGTCGGGACAACAGTGGGGCGACGATCATGCCCCCGAACTCGACATGAGTAGCAGCCACTCAATCCAAGTGGTCAAGGGGGCAGATGCTGTACGCTACGGGGCAGAAGCCCTCGGGGGAATCATCCTCATGGAGCAGAAGCGTCTACCCTACGGAGTTAAGAGTGTTCGAGGGAGTCTCGGGACACTCTATGCGACTAATGGACGCCGCAGCAGTAGTATGGCCTCGGTAGAGGGCTCTCTATTAGGAGGAGAATGGGCTTATCGCCTGCAAGGATCATACACCAATGCTGGAGACCGCTCTACCGCTCGCTACATCCTCAACAATACGGGGGTAAGGGAGCAGAACTTCTCCACCCTACTCGGCTGGAAGCGCAAGGCTTGGGAGGTAGAGCTCCTCTATAGCCGTTACGATAGCCGGGGCGGCATCTTGCGTTCGGCCCAGCTACGCAATAGGGATCAGATGGCCGAGTTGCTAAGCATTGGACAGCCACTGACTTTCACTCCCTTCTCTCGAAAGATTGACTATCCCTACCATCATGTCATACATCACACTGCCACACTTAAGGCGAACCATAAGGCTTCTTGGGGTAAGCTATACGCTCAGAGCTCTTGGCAGCGAGACGAACGTAAGGAGTATGCCATAAGACGCAACAACAATTCGCACTTCCCTACTCTCGCACTAAATCTCACCTCACTACAGCAGCTCTTGCGTTGGGAACATAGCTATGCTACCTCATGGCAGACAGAGGCTGGTGGACACTACACCTACACGAACAACTACAACACGCCTGGCACAGGGGTTGTACCTGTAATCCCCAATTATGTAGATTACACGCTTGGTTTCTTCGGCGTACAGAAGTACCAACGTCGCCTTTGGGGAGCAGAATTGGGTTTGCGTGTAGACCATCAGCGTATGAAAGCTTTGGGCTACGACATCTTCGGAGATTTGTATGGTGGGCCACACCAGTTCACAAATATCACCTATAGCCTTGGGGGACATTATCGTTTGGGTGAGTACTGGCGACTCACGACTAATCTAGGTCTAGCCTGGCGAGCCCCACATGTGCACGAACTCTACAGCCAAGGGCAGCAGCACGGCTCTGCCACATACGTCATCGGCAAGCCCGACCTCAAGAGTGAATTAAGCCACAAATGGATCACCTCTCTGAGCTACCAAAGCCATAGAGTACGTCTGCAACTCGACGCTTATCTACAGTGGATAGATGGGTATATCTACGATGAACCAACGAAAGAGATCCGTACTACAATATCGGGCGACTATCCTGTGTTCTTGTTCCAGCAACGAGATGCATTCTTTCGAGGGGTCGATCTAGACCTCTCGCTCGATCTCATCGCAGATCTATCGTATCGTATTGTCGGATCGATGGTGTGGGCTAATGAGCGTAATACAGGGCGTTACTTCCCTTATATCCCTGCACTCAGGGTCGATCAAGAGGTGGGGTGGCGGCCGAGCTTAGGCTCCTCAACCTCCTCCTTTGAGCTATCGGTGAAGCATCGCTTCGTAGACAAACAAAGACGCTTCGACCCCGAGACAGACCTCACGAATAGCCCCCCAGCCTACCATCTAGTAGGCCTCGAAGCCAGCTACAGCTGGCTGATAGGCAAGAGGCAAGAGCTAGAGCTTGCCTTATCAAGCGACAACCTCCTAAACAAACAATATAAGGACTACACCAACAGAGCAAGATACTACTCGCACGATGCAGGTAGAGACGTTCGCTTGTCTCTGCGGTGGACTTTCTAATCACGTTCATTATAATAATCGATAACTAACTCTAAAAAACTAAAAACAGATGAAGAGAACCAATCTTCTCCTCCCACTAGCCACGCTCGGCATCATGGGAATGCTTCTCGGGTTATCATCATGTAACCCTGAGAAACCTGTAGATCAGCGCAAAGACAAGAAGCACGAGAACCCTCAACAGGCAGTCTACACACTCATCGAGGGAGAGCTAAGTGCAGAGGCCTTTGCAGGTAATCCAGCAATCAAGGATGTGAAGCTCAAAGAGGAAACGAAGCAGATCATTCGCTTCTCCGACAGCAAGACCAAGGGCTGGGCAGTCGAAGACAACAGTCCCAACAAACAGTTCAAGGTCAAGAGCAGCCTCAGCTCTCCCAACACAGTATATGTGCTACTCGTAGACTACTATAGCCCTTCGGGAGCGCACATGAATAATCAGTTCATTGACAACGGCCAAGACCGAATCCATCAGCACTTCTTCTCTATGTACAACAAGAGCAAGCTCCTAGTGCGCAACCCCAAGTCATTACCCTATGGATACCGCTATGCCGATACCACTCCATGGAACGAGGCTAATGGCCGTCTTACAGGTAAGGAGAATCCTATTGGCTTCAAGGGGATCATCAACTTCACTAAGGACAACGTGCGCTTCAATCTCAATATAGATCTGCTGCATGGCTTCGTTCCCAAAGACAAGTTTGGGCTTGCCCCCTTTTGGGCTCCAAGCGGAGAGCTACGTACCAACAGTGATATGGATGTAGCAGTCAAACTACCTATCTACGTGGGAGAGGCAAGCGAAAACCTCAATATGGATGCCAATGCACCCTCCCCCAATCCAGAAAATCCTTCTAAACCTGATAATCCCAGCACACCAGGAGAGGCTACCAAGGCCTTGAACAAGCTCAATGTAAAGCGTATCCACATGAATTTCTTCATGGGGCACCTACACTCCATGACTTCCTTCCACTATGTTCCAGGGCCAACAAACATCAAAAGTCCCTACTTAAAACTGGAACAGGAGATAGACCTAGAATACCAGGACGGCAAATGGGTAACGACAGCCAAGAGCAAAGGCAACAAGATCCTAGCCATCGAGTCTGTACTCGAAGCCTCTCCATACAATAAAGAAACGAAGCTGCCAGCACCGGTCTATGGATGCTGGATACGCTACTACAACGAAGCAGACCAAGAGATTACCGATCAGATTGCCTCTGGAAATAACTATCAGCATTTCTTCATCGCCAGCAATGTTAAGGGGATTTTGGACGATCCACTGACAGGGGAGACGGAGAATACCCAAGACCTCATCAAGTACATCTACAGAGACACTACACCTTGGGACAAGAGTGGAGATAAGGATAGGAATACTAAGTTCAACGATGCTGCGAACCCCATAGGCCATAAGGGTTTCTTCCACTTTCCCAAAAGCAAGAGATCTTTCGATATGGTGATCGAGCTTTGGGATGTGAAGAATGCCAAGGTAGACCCCAACACAGGCAAAGCATCACCATATTACCAGCCAAGTGAACATCTTCGTAAGCATGGTGAGGCAGTACTTCGCTTCTCTATCCCCATTTATGTACCAACATCTAGAAAAGTTATAGAAAAGATCCCTGCCGATGTGGATGAAGAGGATCTACCCAACTTCAAGATAGAGGAGCTCGGAGCTCTTGAGCAGAAGGCTCTCAAGTACATCATGGAACTCCTCGGACTCTCTTGGGAGGAGATCAAAAATGATCTTTATAACCGTAGCTGGGGTGAGCGCGGAGATGAAGGTGCTGGGGCTTGGTTCTAAGCCTCTCGAGGCCTAGAGACTGATTACTCTCAGAGATCTTTAGGCTCAGACCTCGATCGAGAAAGAATGAGCGGCAATGTCGGATTGTTCCGTCATTGCCGCTCATCATTTCTCCTACAGCTGCCCCATGCCTGTAGGCGAGGAATGATATTACCTAGAGAGAGATTAGAGTCTTAGAGTGGATCGACATCGTAGTCGATGCGCACACGAGAGAGCTCAGGATACTGGCGACGAAGCATAGCCTCTGCTTCCAGCATAGCCTCCCGCTCCTGTCGATACGATACCTGGTAGGGACGTCTGAGCATAATCCGCCGGAGGTATTGCCCATCAATTCGCCCCACATATGGTCTCTGAGCCTCGAAGACCTCGGTATGCTCCAATAGCCTCCTCAAGAGGCAAACTAGAGTAATCCCCGCCGCCTCGACGAGTGTCTCGTCGAAGCTATGCAGATGAATGTACGTTAGTCTAGTAAAAGGGGGAAAGCCCAAAAGCTGACGCTCCGAGAGGATACTCTTGATAAAATCATCATAGGCCTCATGTCTCAGGCTCTCGATGAAGGGATTGAGCGGATTGGTCGTTTGGATGAGCATACGCATCGGCTCATCCATCCCTGAGCGGGCCGATACAGCCCTCATACGCAACTGGTAAAGAAGCTGAAAGGCTCTCTCATCAGCCCTGAAGTCAGGGAAGCCCAAGATCGTCTCGAGCTGTACGATCGCGATGAGACCGAGATTGTCCCAAATGGGTTGGCCCTTGATGAGCTGTGTCCCGATCACTATATCCACCTCTCCTGAAGCTATTTGGTCGCTGATCTCTCGGATGCGCTTGGCACTCTGTAGGCTTACACTATCTATCCTAAGGATATGCTCTCGTCCCCAAAGTGTGCAGGCCTCCTCCTCTACCCGCTCACTACCATACCCCACGAGACGTAATGCGGGCTGAGAACCATACGATGTCTCTACTGTGGTAGCCGAGCAGCTAGGGCAGCTCGTGGGCAAGACACGGCTATAACCGCAGTAGGAGCAGCTCAGTCGCCCCAGGGATTGATAGTAGTGCATACTGACATCGCACGAGTGGCAACGGATGCGCTCTCCACACTGGGCACAGACGATATGTGGGGCATAGCCTTTTCGGTTCTGCAGGAGCAGGGAGCGTTGCCCTTTGGACAACTGTTCATTGACCTCACACTGCATCCTTCGGGAGATAATCTGCCCGTAACGCATGCTCCTCTTATCTCGTTCGGCCGAGAGATCGATGACCTCTATAGAGCATCTACTCTGCCCATCATCAAGACTAGAGCGTGGGGTGTGGATGAGCCCATACTTGCCTCGTAGCGTATTAAAGAGCACCTCTGCAGAGGGTGTCTCAGAAGTCAAGACGACAGGGCAAGCCCGACGTACACCCAACCACACCGCAACATCACGGGCATGGAAACGAGGGGCTACATGCTGCTGTTTGTACAGATATTCATGTTCCTCGTCTACAATGATCAAGCCAAGGCGAGATAGGGGGAGAAAGAGTGCGCTGCGATTGCCCACAACCAAGGAGGGCTCTGTCTCTCGGGCTAGGCGCAAATACACCTCGACTCGTACCTCTTCACTGACCATGGTGTGGTAATGGTAAACCCTATGCAGGCTACAAGCTGCCTCGAGTCGAGAAATGAATCGAGCAGCACTTGGCCCTCCATAGGCAGAGGGCGAGAGCAGGAGTGCCTGCTCACCTCGCTCGAGGCATTGGACAACGAGCGAGGCAATGAGCTGCTCTTTGTATTCGACCTCGTGTGCATAGATGAGGGTTACCGCTTTATCGAGCTTCGGTGGGGGCAGTAACTCCTCGTTCGGACGGATTGCGAGGGCTGTAGAGGCTGCATCCAGTCGACTGATCTCCTCCTCCTCGGTGATGAGGCAGCCTCGCTTGATCAAAGCCGTGATCAGAGCTCCTCGAGAAGGCTCTGACGCCTGAACTTCTCTGCGAGGCAGAGGGGATGTCCATCCTCTCTCAGCAAATAGATCCAATAGCTCTGCCATGAGGGCTTGTTGCTTGGGGGCACGACTGAGGGTAGAGAGGAGTGCATCATGCTTCTCTTCGTCCATCCACTCCTCAGGCAGGCGTAGCACCCTTTGTCTGCGAACCTTATAGCTCGAACGTACAACCTCCTCCGTGTAGATAGCCCCGATCTCGGTGAGTAGGGTACACAGACGGCTTAGATCTGCCCTACCGAGGCGTTGCTGTAAAGCCTTGAGGCTTAGTGATCGCTTAGGCTCTTGATGCAGCTGATCTAGGAAGAGGTACTCCTGCTCGCTCAGAGGTGTTTGCGCCTCGAAGTCTTCGCAGGCATATACCACCGTTGAGCTCTCTGGTAGCAGTGCTCGGGGCATAGCTGTACGCAGCACCGAACCGAGGCTACAGCAATAGTACTCGGCGACCCAAGCCCACTGCTCGATCATCTGCTCCGAAACGATGGGCTCTTCGTCGAGGATCTCATCAATGCTTTTGAGCTTATTCTCAGCCAATCCCAGTGGTAGAGAGGCCTCTACAGAGCGGATAATCCCCGTATAAAAACGCTTCGAACCAAACGAGACTACCGCCCGACAACCAACGAGCCCTCGACCTCGCAGTCGAAGGCTCGCCGAGAGACGATAGTGATACCGCTCACGAAGGTCCAGAGGAAGAATTACCTCGACATACATACTACGATCGAGACCTCTAAACAAGACGCTGGTGAAGGGCTAGAGCTGCCCGACGGCCATCTCCCATAGCCTCTACAACGGTTGCCCCACCACGGGCGACATCTCCTCCTGCGAAGACGAAGTCTAGGTTTGTCGCCCCGTCGGCATCTACAATATAGCTTCCCCACTTATTTGTCGCTACACCATCGAGGCTATGGGCCAGCGTCGGATCAACAGACGAACCGATACTTACGATCGAATAGTCGATCGGTATGCTGATAATATCTCCAGGGATAGGGACTGGCTTGCGACGCCCCTGTTCATCTTCTTCACCCAGGCACATCCTCTGGATCTCCACTGAGGCGAGGCGACCATCCGAGCCTGCATGGTAAGCGATCGGCACATGAAGCATCCGAAAGTCTGCCCCCTCCTCTAGAGCCTGCTCTACCTCTTCTCGACAGGCGGGCATCTCCACCTCGGTTCGTCGATAAAGCAGTATCGCTCGCTCTGCACCGAGGCGAATAGCTACCCGCAGCACATCCATCGCTGTATTACCGCCACCGACTACAGCGACCGTCTTACCCGTGAGATTGAGGAGTTCATGGCGACGAGGCTCACCCTCGGGATGTAGGTTCGCTAAGCGCAGGAAGTAGGTCGAGTCCGTTACCTCGGCCAATTCCTCCCCTGGGATGCCCATATAGCCCGCCTCTGTCGCCCCAATGCCGACGAAACAAGCAACAAAGCCCTCGGCTTTGAGGTCAGCAAAAGATAGGTCTCTACCGACAAAGGTGTTTGTTCTAAACTCTACGCCCAACCTCCTCAGAGCATCAATCTCCCGATCGATCACCTCGCTAGGGAGACGAAACTCAGGTATTCCATAGCGCATGACACCACCCAAGACCGAGAGAGCTTCGAAGACTGTTACTGAATAACCCCATAAGGCCATATCCCTTGCGAAGGCTAGTCCCGCAGGACCACTCCCCACGACGGCAATGCGTAGGCCATTGCTCGAAGCCTGCTCGTGCCTAGACTCGTAGCCTGTGCGAGCAGCCCAATCGGCCACATACCGCTCGAGTGCACCGATCTTGACAGGGGGTTTACCCAGCGAGGCAGGATAAATGCACCCCCCCTCGCATTGATTCTCATGCGGACACACACGGCTACAGATCCCAGAGAGAACGGAAGTCTCAGTGATGATGTCTCGAGCCGAGGCCAAGTCCCCTCGCTCAATATACTTGACAAAGGTCGGGATGTGAATGCCCACAGGGCAGCCCTGCATACAACCAGGCTTAGGACAATCGAGGCAACGACGAGACTCCTCTATGGCCATAGCCTCTGTAAAACCCAGATTGACTTCGTTATAAAAGGCTTTTAATCGCTCATCGCCCTGGAGATGAGGCATCTTATGGTTCGGTAAGCTCATTCGCTCCTTCGTGGCAATAGCTTTACGCAGATCGGCCCGCCAGGGTTCTTGTCTGCGTGCTTGGATCAGTTCCTCTCGGTTCATCGTCTTGTTGGTTCTTCTGCTCTATAACTGATGGGTCTACGATAGACCTCATAATTGCCCTAACGTAGGTCTACAACTTCGCAGCCTGGGGCAAACATTCCCTTGTTGAGGCGGAAGTATTCTGCGGCTTGCTTAGCCACTGCATCAATCTTTTTGATCTTAACCTCTAGGCGAGAGACATTCTCCCCTGAGAGAATAATCACCTCTGCTGGCAGCCCTGTGATCCTAGAGAAGCCCACCTGGATGTCCTTGATTTGGCTACCAGATGACCTCGGGGTAAAGAGTAGGACATGATTAAGTTTCGTTTGAGGCAGCTCAGAGATCTTATAATGCTTATGCCCTGAGCTCAAGAAGAGCAGAGGGTTCAGCTGTAGGAGCTCCTCCTCCGTTGGTTCACTGATGTAGAGCGTATTACTCGAGGCATCGTGGTAGGTTAATACCCCACGAGAGAAGACGGCCGTAATCACGCCATAGGTCAAGCGAAACTGGCCCTCCTGTAGATGGAGAGTTGCCTCTGTGCGCTCACCTTGCTCTGCTTTGCCCTCGAAGTAAGTACTTTGTAGCTCGACCCGAGTAGCAGCATGAAAGGAGAGCTCCGTGCGCGCTCGATCAAGAATATTATTTGATTGAGCTCTCAGGAGGCAGGGAGCAGCAACTGTTAGTAAAAGGGTTAGGTTATAAATAATCTTGTTCATTTCATGAAATCAATTGAAACATTCGGTTCTCTAACGGAGTGTCTCGAAGAGGCGCTCCAGCGACATCATATCCTTGATCAAGACCTCTCGAGGCTTGCTCCCCCCCTGAGGCCCAACCACTCCCGAACCCTCAAGCTGATCCATGAGGCGTCCTGCCCTGTTGTAGCCGATGTTGAACTTGCGCTGAATATTGCTTGTCGAGCCAATCTGACTATTGACGACCATGCGGGCGACCTCCTCAAAGAGTGGGTCTTTCTCACTCGGGTTGAAGGTCTTTGCCCCTCCCTCCTCATCCTCGGGGATGTATTCGGGGAGCATATAGGCTGAGCCCGTGCTCTCCTGCTGCTGGATGTGGCTAACAATAGCCTCGCTCTCAGGAGTATCGAGGAAGGCACACTGCAGGCGGATCATCTCCTTACCCTGATAGAAGAGCATATCCCCACGCCCGATGAGCTGGTTTGCCCCAGGGGAGTCGAGGATGGTGCGAGAGTCGATCATAGAGAAAACCTTAAAGGCAATACGAGCTGGGAAATTCGCCTTGATCAAGCCAGTGATCACATCTGTTGAGGGCCTCTGCGTGGCGATGATCATGTGGATACCAGCTGCTCGAGCCTTCTGTGCTAGACGAGTAATGGGCTGCTCAACCTCCTTGCCAGAGGTCATGATGAGGTCAGCAAATTCGTCTACGACAAGGACAATATAGGGCATTAGCTGACCGCCATTGATGGCGACATTCTCTCGGTTGCGCACCTGTTGGTTATACTCCTTGATCCCACGTACTCTAGCCTGTGTGAGCTGATGGTAACGGTTATCCATCTCGATACAGAGGGAGTTGAGCGTAGGGACGACCTTCGTCATGTCTGTGATGATCGCCTTGTCTACGTCGGGCAACTTGGCTAGGAAGTGGTTCTCTAACTCTTCATAGACCGAGAACTCCAGCATCTTGGGGTCTACCATGACGAACTTGAGCTCCTCTGGTCGCTTGCTGTAGAGGAGTGAGGTGATGATGGCATTGAGCCCGACACTCTTGCCCTGCCCCGTAGCCCCTGCGATCAGGAGGTGAGGGATGCGGCTGAGGTCGAATACAAAGGGCTCATTCGTGATCGTCTTCCCCATCCCGATGGGTAGCTCCATGCTATCACGCAGTTCGTTGTAGCGGCGAGAGGCTAAGATCGAACGCATGGAGACAATCTGAGGTGTAGAGTTTGGGACCTCGATCCCGATTGTCCCCTTACCTGGCATAGGGGCAATGATGCGAATACCTTCGCTCTTGAGGCTTAGGGCGATGTCTTCCTCCATCGTTTTGATGCGAGAGACCTTGATCCCCTGATCAGGGATGACCTCGTATAGGGTAACGGCTGGCCCAATGGTAATGCGACTGGGGGTTACCCGCATCTTGAAGCTCGCAAGCGTGTCGATGATACGCTGCTTATTGCGCTCGATCTCAGCCATGTTTTGCACTGGGGCATTCAGCTCGTAGTCCTTCAATAACTCGATAGAGGGGATCTGATAGTGCTCCAGCATTACCCCTGGGGCTAACCCCGGATTACGGTGGCGCACCTCGACGAGATCATCCTCTGGGGCTTGCTCAATGATGAGCCCATCGATCGAATGGATTGTACTGGAGAGAGGCTGCTGTGAGGACTCAGAGGTGGGCAGCTCGCCCTCCTCCTCGCTCTCGGGCTCTTCGTCCTCGAGAGGCTCATCCTCGGCCATGAGGGCATCCCCCTCGTTAGTCTCTTCGTCTAGATCCTCTTCGGAGGGCTCTTGCTCCTGAGCCTCTACTTCTCCTGCTCCAAAGCCTCTGATGCGCCCCCATAGGCCGAGGCGGGGTATATGGGCCTGCCGAGGTAGCCTTGGGTGCTGTACTAGATCAAGAGCTCTATCGTTGGTCAGCACCAGACCGATCACAAGGCTAGCGAGTAGGATGAGTAGCAACCCCCACCCCTTGACCTGCATCATGAGATAGTTATACAATCGTATGCCATGTGCCCCCCCCCACTCTAGGTGAGAGTCTACGGAGAAGAGGCTCTGTAGGGCGGCCATGGCCAGCGACACCCATATCATGAAGAAGGCATACTTGACGAAGCGCAGGAGGGCTGGGATATAGCCCGAACGCTCCCCACGCACCATCAGGATGCCGATCCAAAAGAGGAAGACCAGCATGCACATGCTCCCCCAGCCGAACATCCCATTGAAGATGAAGTTCGCCCACCTAGCCCCTAGAGCACCGAAGTGGTTGAGGAATTTCTCCTGCCCCTCTAAGGGCACTCCCGAGTCGAGCTTGAGCAGTAGGCTCTGATCCTGCGCCCCTGTGGGCAAGAAGGAGAGTACGCTCACCGTTGAGAGCAGGGCAAAGAGCAATAGGAGCAAGCCCACAACCGTCTGTATTCGATTGAGGGAGAAGGTCGAGAAGAAGCTCGAGGCAAAGCCCTGTGCACCGCTCTCTCCGAAGAGGCGGCTCTCTAGGCTAACCTTCTTTTTGCTCTTGCGTTTGGGGGCAGCAGTGCGAGACTGTATCTTTTTGGCCATAAACTAAACAAAGTAAATCGTTGAATAACCGCTTCGTTGATCACTCATCGACGATGAGGTTGTCGATGATGAAGCTCTGACGCTCGGGCGTATTCTTGCCCATATAAAAGGTGAGTAGATGCTGTAGATTATCCTCCTTCTTGATCCGAATAGGATCTAGCTTGATATTCTCCTCTGCGATCCAGTCCTTGAACTGCTCGGGGGAGATCTCCCCTAGGCCCTTGAAGCGCGTTACGAGGGCTCGCTTGCCGAGCTTGGCCAGGGCCTCCTGCTTCTGTGCCTCGTTGTAGCAGTAGATATTGGTCTCTTGGGCTGGAGCTTCGGTGTCGGGAGTGGCCTTCTTGCGGCTGCGCCCCTTCTTCGAGGCACTAGAGCTCTGGGCACTCATGTAGCTCTCGCCCTTGTGCCCATCGTTGGGCAAGAAGACTCGGAAGAGCGGGGTCTCTAGGATGAATAGATGCCCTCGACGCACCAACTCGGGGAAGAACTGCAAGAAGAAGGTGATGATAAGCAGGCGAATATGCATCCCATCGTCGTCGGCATCGGTGGCGATGATGATGCGGTTGTAGCGCAAGCCATCCAATCCATCCTCGATATTGAGGGCAGCCTGTAGGAGGTTAAACTCTTCGTTCTCATAGACCACCTTCTTGCTCTGACCATAGCAGTTCAAGGGCTTACCTCTGAGGCTGAAGACGGCTTGATAGCTCGGGTTGCGACAGGTCGTGATCGAACCACTGGCCGAGTTCCCCTCGGTAATGAAGAGGCTGGTCAGCTCGGGATTCTTCGCCTTGGGGTCGTTGAAGTGTACGGTGCAGTCTCGGAGCTTTTTGTTGTGCAGGCTAGCCTTCTTAGCCCGCTCTCGAGCGAGCTTGGTGATCCCGCTCATGCTCTTGCGCTCCCGCTCATTCTCCTGGATCTTTTGCAGTAGCGTTGCGGCGTCCTCCGTGTGGATGTGCAGGTAGTTGTCCAGCTCTTTGCTGAGGTAGTCGCTGAGGAACTTCTGAATGCTCCTCCCACCAGGCTCCATATCCTTAGAGCCGAGCTTGGTCTTGGTTTGGCTCTCGAAGACTGGCTCCTCGACCTTGATGCTGATGGCGGCGACGATACCATTGCGAATATCGCTGTACTCGAAGTTCTTGCCGTAGAACTCCTTGATCACACGTGCCACAACCTCTCTGAAGGCCGAGAGATGCGTCCCGCCCTGCGTGGTATTCTGCCCATTGACGAAGCTGTAGAACTCCTCCCCATACTGATTGGCATGGGTCAGTACGATCTCGATGTCGTCGTCCTTGAAGTGGATAATCGGATAGAGGGGCTCGCCAGACATATTCTCCTCGAGTAGATCTGCTAGACCGCCCTTGGAGAGGTAACGCTTGCCATTGTAGACCAGGGTTAGCCCGGCATTGAGGAAGGCATAGTTCTTGACCATAGCCTCGACGAAGTCGTCTCGATACTGGTAGCCCTTGAAGAGCTCAGGGTCAGGGCGGAAGACAACCTCCGTCCCCGCTGCCCCATCGCTGGCGACGACCTCGCCCTCCTCGAGCAGCTGTGCATGGCTGTAGCGCACACTCTTGGTCATGCCCTCTCGCCAGACGGTGATCTGACAATGGATCGACAGCGCATTGACAGCCTTGATCCCTACACCGTTGAGGCCGACGGACTTCTTGAAGGCCTTAGAGTCGATCTTCCCCCCAGTATTCATCTTGCTGGTAGCATCGATGAGCTTCCCCAGGGGAATGCCTCGGCCATAGTCTCGTACCCGCACCTCTCCTTGGGAGATGCTGATCTCGATCCTCTTGCCAGCCCCCATGACGTACTCGTCTATAGAGTTGTCAATAACCTCCTTGAGTAGGACGTAGATCCCATCGTCGGCGTGCGAGCCATCGCCTAGCTTACCGATGTACATACCGGGTCGCCGACGAATGTGCTCGTCCCACTCTAGGGTCTTAATATCGCTATCGTTGTAGTCTGTATGCTGTTGCGTACTCATTGCCATTTTGTGATTTGCCATGCAAGGCTACCAAAGGTACAAAAATCTCCCAACATCCATCTCGCCACATTTCCGAAGTGCTCCGGGCTGCCTATCGATCGGGCTTGTAGGCAAGAGGACAGACGATCCGAGGAAAAAAATCGCCTCAAACTTGCAACAATCAATAAAAAGGTGTAAACTTGTGAGCAGATTGAGGTTGGGCAAGAACATTAAGTAGCGGAGAGCGGGCGAGCAAACAGCTTTTTTAACAACATGATTAACTTAACTCTAACGGAAATGGCAAAGACAAAATTCTTAGNCATTAAGTAGCGGAGAGCGGGCGAGCAAACAGCTTTTTTAACAACATGATTAACTTAACTCTAACGGAAATGGCAAAGACAAAATTCTTAGCGAGCATAGCAGGCAAGACGCTTGCACTCGCTGCAGCAGTAATGGCGGTGGGCCTGGTGCTCTCGGCGTGCTCGAAAGACAAAGATACGCCCCAGCCCNGCAGGCAAGACGCTTGCACTCGCTGCAGCAGTAATGGCGGTGGGCCTGGTGCTCTCGGCGTGCTCGAAAGACAAAGATACGCCCCAGCCCCCCAAAGAAAACTTCGTGATGATTGATGGACAGAGGCTAGAGATTAAGAGTGTGCGAGCACTGCATAATAAATCAAGAGGTCGGATCATGGTCAATTTACAGCTCTCAAGGCAAAACAGGAGTTGGGTTTGGGTGGATGGCATAGCGGCTGAGCTGCATGGCAAGACGATTGACCTGACGAAGTTGAATGCGAAGATAGGGTTATACTTTTACTATTTTAATGGTGATCATAATATATTCCTCCTGAACTCCGCCCAGGGGCAAGTTTTTGATAGCGGGACTCTCTACACCTCGGTAGACCCCAATACGCGCGACACCGAGATCAACCTGACCAACGGCAAGCTAACCTACGAGGGCAAGGAGCACACCGTAAGCCTCTACTACAAGGGTAAGGCAGACAAGATGGTAGGCGACTAGCGATCGCCGAGGCCATAGTACCGCTCCGTCCTGGGGCTTGGTGCTCATGTATTCATTAAGGGGGAGAAGTGGCTGAGAAGCATCAGCCACCTCTCCCCCTTCATTATGGCGCAGGAGAGAGGGCCTCAGGCGTGCGGTGGAGAGATCCGTAGGGATGCCGTCGAGGCCTCTTCTAGAGGCTCCCTAGAGACCCAAATAGGATCGCAAGTGAGACCCAAGTAGGATCGCCATCTCGAGCCTATCTAAGCCTCGATCGAGATATAAGTAGGATCTCCACCGAGACCTCTTCTAGAGGCTCCCTAGAGGCCCAAGTAGGAGCGAAAATTCTTATAAGTTACTAGTGGATAGACTGCTAACTTACAAGGAAAAATCTTATAAGTTAGTAGCCAATGAACTATTAACTTACAGCGAAAAATCTATAAGTTAGTAGTCTGTAGGGCTACAAGTGGTTAAGCCACGAGGCATCAGTTACAGGTCGAGCTAGAGCATCCGTTGGGATGTAAATGAACACTGAATAGGGAAACGAAATCCCCGATAGAGGCCTACCAGCTGGGCTTCTATCGGGGATCTCTATTCCCTCTAAATAGCTTAGGCTACGAAGGTCAAGAGAGAGCTAGGCCTCCTCCTCGGCCCCGACCTCTATAGGGCCTGAGGTAGAGCTCTCGGGGAGGCTCTCTCGATCGACAGAATGATCGACTCTGGCAACCTCAGGCATGGTCTCTGTCCGAGCCTTGCCCTTCTTGAAGGCCAGGACTGCCACATAGATAGCCCCCACGATGAGGGCAATCTGCACGACGAGGCGCAGCAAAATGAGCACCAATCCATAGACAGCTACCAGCGAGGCGATCATATACACCAGGGCAAATGCTGTGAAGGAGAGCCCCCTATTGCGCCCCATGGCCTGCACATTCCTCCAAGTAGAGAGGAAGAGGCCGACCCCCAGCGAGAGGGCCAGCGTCAAGATGGTCAGCACCTGGGTCAGAGTCTCAGAGGCATTGATGGCAGAGCAGAGCATCACCATACCAGCCGTAAGGGGGACGCAGATCGCAAGGCTGATAGCCATCGGCTTGAGCGAAGCCCTCCGCCGAGCATGATCGCCGAGCAAGAGCCTCTCATAGAGCCTAATGCTGACTAGCTGGTAGGCTACAAAGAGCACGAAGGGAATGGCCCTAAAGAGAGAGCCCCAAAAGCCATAGAGCTCCTTGTCGCACCACCAAAAGGCCTCGTTGCCCATGATCCAGAAGGCCCACACCTCGAGCAGAGAGGCCAGCAGGATGCACACAGGGACGACGTAGAGGGCTATGCGCCTGAGTAGCGTAAAGGTTAAGCCCAAGAACATGAAGGCAATAGCCGCCACAAAGAGGGAGGCAATGATCCAATAGGGGGTCATCGTGCCGAAGAACCTCCCCAGGGTCGTATGGTTCGTCCTGGAGCTCGTATCCCCGAGTATATCCTCCACTCCCTCGGGATTGTCAGGGCTGAAGAGCAGGTAGCGGCTCGAGATCGCATAGAGCTCACCCAAGTAGTAGAAGGCAGTGTAGTCGGAGTTTCCTCTCAGGGTGCGTTGTACCTGAACAACATGGCCCATGGGTAGCTTGAAGGCCTCCTCGCCTGGGACTTCGATGGTCTGATCCTTAGACCATCGGATCGTATAAACGCTAGCCGAGTCGATGAGGTTATCATCGACGATATAGCTCTGAGCCTGGGCCAAGCTCAGAGATAGGATGCACAGGGCAAGCAGAGTAATTATTCGCTTCATATCGACCGAAAGTTAATGTTTGTACGCCACTCCAAAGGTAGTGAAAAGAAAGTTGCACCGGGACGAGACCTAGATCGATCTCTCATGCCAACTGGTCATCCTCCTCGAGCTCATCCACATCCCGATATAGGGCGATTTGGATAACTTTGCGACGAGTTTGCTTGCCTCCCCATCCGGGATGAGGAGTAAGAGGCGAGCCCAACCAAACGCTTATCCCCTTTGACGATGGTTACACTACTGGCATTACTCCCTATTGCACTGCTCATTGTCCTCATGCTTGCCCTGAAGATGAGGGGGGACAAGAGTGCCCTCTGCGCTCTAGCGACAGCTGCATTCCTGGCCCTCATGGTTGTCCCTAGACTGGAGGGCTTCGCCCCCTACCTCCCGCAGGGCTACTCCGCCTCGGGGGTCGGATGGGCCTTCGTCGAGGGTGTGCTCAAGGCCGTGCTCCCCATCCTCCTGATCATCATGATGGCTATCTACAGCTACAATGTGCTGCTCGAGAGCAAGCAGATAGAGGTGATCAAGGCACAGTTCACCCGTATCTCGAGCGACAGACGGCTACAGGTTTTGCTCATCGTTTGGGGCTTCGGGGGGCTACTCGAGGGTATGGCAGGCTTCGGGACAGCCGTTGCCATCCCTGCTGCGATCTTGATCGGCTTAGGCTTTGCTCCAGGATTCTCTGCCCTAGTTTCCCTCATAGCCAATAGTGTGGCCACTGGTTTTGGGGCTGTCGGAGTCCCCGTCATTACTCTAGCCAAGGAGGCCTTTGGCCAGGAGGTTACGACGCTAGAGATCCAGGCTACAGCGGGGGATGTGATCCTTCAGCTCTCGGCCCTGATGTTCCTCGTCCCCTTCGTTATCCTCTACCTCACCGACAGCAGGCGGTCAATGCTCTTGTCGAACCTGCTCCTCTCGCTCTCTGTCGGGGGGATCTCCCTCGCAGTACAATTTGCCTCGGCCTACTTCATCGGGGCGGAGACGCCTGCGATACTCGGTAGCCTTGCCTGCATCCTCTTCATCCTCATCTATGCTCGTCTCAGAGAGCCCAGGCGGAGGGAGGAGGGAGAGGTTAGGCCTCAGGGCGGGCTACGTGCCTGGGCAGTGTACGGCTGCATCCTCCTCTTCATCCTCATAGCCAGTCCCCTAGGCGGAGGGGTAAGCCTATGGCTCAGGACGCACGGGGTCTCGGAGATCAAGCTCCCTATCTACACCTCGGGCGAGATCTTCCGCTTCGGGTGGCTCTCGAATGCAGCTCTGATGCTTCTGCTGGGTTCGTTCGTCGGAGGCCTACTCCAGGGACTAAGGCCGATCCAACTCCTTCGTCTTCTGGGGCAAACGATATGGTCGCTTCGCTTCTCGGCGACGACGATTGTCAGCCTCGTTGCCATGAGTGCGATCATGAGCTATAGCGGGATGATCACGGCTATTGCCCACACACTGGTCGAGACGACTGGGGGCTGGTATCCACTCTTCGCCCCTTTGGTCGGAGCTCTAGGCACTTTCGCCACAGGGAGCGACACCTCGTCTAACATCCTCTTCGGGAGGCTTCAGGCCCAGGTTGCCGATCAGCTCTCGATGGATAGAGCCTGGCTTGCTGCGGCCAATACTGCGGGGGCTACTGGGGGCAAGATCATTTCGCCACAGAGCATTGCCATCGCTACTGCCGCTTGTGGTCAGGGAGGGAAGGAGGGAGCAATCCTACGCTCGGCCCTACCCTATGCCCTCCTCTACGTCCTCATCGTGGGGATTACAGTTTACTGCTGCGCAGCCCTAGCCTTGCCTCACTAGCCCTCTACAACTGGATTAGAAGATACAACAGGGGCTGCCCACAATGTTATGGGCAGCCCCTGTTGTATCGAGAGCGAAGAGGCTCTTAGAGGGCGAAGATGAGCGAAGAACCAACAGACCAATTCGAGAGGGAGAGGCTGGCAGGGGCTTCACCCCCCAGCTCGCTAAGCTTCAGCTGCCTTGAGCCCAAATAATATCCACCGTCTAAGCGAAAGCCTAGTCTCTCGGTGAAGCACCACGAGGCAGAGAGCTGCGCTCGAGCGACGATCCTATTCACTGCGCTAAGGCTCGGCCCTGTCTGCGGCTCTTGACCCTTGCCGAGAAAGGCCTCTAGGGCAAGCATAGGCTCTAGCCTCAGCCGTCTGTCGATGAAAGAGAACTCTCGTCCCACTGCGACCCCAAGGCTCATACTGGCAGCCTGCACAGCAGTAGAGCCTTCACCCTCGGGATACTCCAACCGATGTCGCTCAGCCCGAGCCTCTAGATGAGCGGTGTAGTGCCGTTGGGGGCTTGCATAGCGTAGGCCTAGCCCAATGCCAGCCGAGACCAAATCGGCCCGTAGACCTCGAGAGGGGAGCTGCGGGGAGTGGGAAGCATAGCGCACAGGCACTAGGAGACAGAGGTCTAAGTCGTCGAAGAGCCTTTGCGACCCAGCCATCGCCCCCCTCCTCTGCTCCCTCGGGAATAAGAGGTCGGAGAGCCAATAGCCGAGATGTCCGCTCAGGATGCCCACACCAGCCCCCGTTACTACATCGCCAATCCAGTGGCGATTGTTGAGGATACGCCCTACCCCTGCTGCACTGGCTGCAGCATAGGCAAGGCTCGAGAGCCAGGGATACCTCGCCCCATACTCCAGGTGTAGGAGCGTGGCAGAGGTAAAGGCCATAGCCGTATGGCCCGAGGGGAAGGAGTTGCGAGACGAACCGTCGGGGCGTTGTACAGCCGTGAGCTCCTTGGTCGTTGAGACAACGATCAGCATCGCCCCACTAGCGAAGAGGTCGCCCAGCAGCATTTGCCTGAGACTTCGGCTCGAGCCCCCGACCTTCGCCAGGCGAAGGCCTAGCTGCACAGCCAAGGGGGCAAACTGAGTGTAGTCATCGAAGTGGTGGCGAAACTTCGGCACATAGGCTTGGCGTATATCTCGCACATGGGAGTTGTATAGGTTGTACCCCAAACCAATACCAATGAGTGGCAAGCCGCTACGAAAGGCATGATGCATAGGCGAGCCCTCGAACCCTGCCTCTCGGGCTATGCTGTCGAGGGGCTGCTGTGCCTGGGCCATAGGCCAGGATAGCATCAGTGCCGCAAGAATTGTAAGAAGTCGCCTCATCGCTCTCATCCCCTCTATCTAGTATCCCCTCGTAATCATCCCACTGCCGAAGCAGATCCGCCCCTCAGGGTCGTAGATCACGGCATACTGCCCAGGGGCAATGCCTTGTAGAGGCTCTCGGCTATCAATGCGGTAGCTGCCCCTCTCTACATCATAGACGAGGAGCCCGTGAGACATCTCTGGGGTATGGCGGATCTTGAAGCAGATCTCCATAGGCCGACGCTCCTCGGCTGGCAAGACTGCATCCGAGGGGCTATTCCCCTCACGACGCAGCTGCCAAGACCATGGATCTAGACTGATGAACTGGCAGCCCTGCATCTCTACGTGCTCTCCGTACTGATCCTTAGGGTCATAGCCCTGGCTAACGAGGATGATATTTCGCTTAATATCCTTCTTGACCACGAACCAAGGCCCTCCACTGAGGCCTAGCCCCTTACGCTGACCAATGGTATGAAACCAGTATCCGTTGTGCTTACCCAGTACCCGCCCAGTCTCTCGCTCGATGATACGCCCAGGCTTAGTGCCTAGAGCTCGACGAATGAACTCATTATAGTTCACCTTACCCAGGAAGCAAATCCCCTGACTATCCCTGCGCTGAGCACTAGGCAGCTGCGCCTGTGCAGCGATCTCTCGCACTTGGCTCTTGAGCAAGTGCCCCGTAGGGAAGAGGAGCTTCGAGATTTGAGCGAAGTTGATCTGAGCCAAGAAGTCCGTCTGATCCTTAACCGGATCGGGAGCGGTAGAGAGGTAGAGCTGATCACCGACATAGCAGGTCGTGGCATAGTGCCCTGTAGCGATGAAGTCGTAGGCATGCCCCCACCGCTCCTCGAAGCAGCCAAACTTGATCAGCTTATTGCACATCACATCGGGGTTGGGGGTGAGGCCTTTGCGAACCGTATCGATCGTGTACTGCACCACACGCTCCCAGTACTCATCGTGCAGCGAGACGACCTCGAGCCGACAATCATACCTATGCGCCAGCATCTCCACGATGGCGAGGTCATCCTCCCACGAGCAGTCCTCAAAGCCATCTTGATCCATCCCGATCTTGATGTAGAAGAGGTCGGGCTTGAAGCCCGCCTCGCAGAGCAAATGCACGACGACGGAGCTATCCACGCCTCCAGAGACGAGAGCAGCAATGCGGGGATGAGAAAGGCCTGAGCGACGAATACGCTCGAGTGTGGGGGAGAGTTCGTTCATAGAGCTATGGTCTAATATGCGGGACAAAGTTAGCCTTTTCTACCAGCACCTAGGACAGGCACTTCTACAAACCAGGGCAACCGCCCTAAACATTGCGCCAGAGATGAGAGAGGCTTTATGCTTCGTCAAAGCCTCTAACGGCGGAGGGTCATGTAGTGCCGACGATCCTCATCACTGAGGCGTTCGATAGCATAGCGCAACGTCGTGCGGGGAAGCTCTAGGGCATAGAGGTAGAGGGTATGCAGGAGAAGGGCACGATCTCTCTTGCCCACCTCTCGCAGCATCCACCCAGAGGCCTTGTGTATGAGGTCATGGCGATGATTCCGCAGCCGAATAGACAGCTCAATAGCTTCCGAATAGCTGCCCCGTCGGATAAGGCCCAGTGTCGCTACGACAGCGATCCTTTGTCGCCAGAGATGATCCTCCTTGATTAGTTCCAGAAGCCGCTGAAGCCTTTCGTCCGAGGGTAGATCAAGCAGATGCAGGCCCAGGATAGTGGGGGCGGAGCTATCGACCAAGTCCCAGTTGTTGCAGTAGTCTACACGATCGAGGTAGTACTGACATAGTTGCTCCCTCGTCTGGCTCGAGGTAGCCCCACAGGCTCGCTGGACTAGGGCTACGAAGCCCAGCCATCTGGCATCGTGCAGTGGGTTCGTAATGAGGCTCTCAATAGTGCCGAGAGAGAGCGGCCCGAGCTCCTTGAGCAGAGCCCTAAGCTTGGGTACGGAGATGCCTGCGAAGCGATCTCCATGGGCATACTCTCCCACCCCAGTCTTGAAATACCGTCCGAGCATCCTAGCCCGCTCCTCATCCCCCTCTTCTTCCAACCATGCGAGGATCTCTGGAGCTCTATCCCCAGCCTCAAGTAGGTCTTGCCAGTCAAGCCTACGGATGGCCATGCGCTCGACATAGCTACACACAGGCTCGAGCAGCACCTTACGCTCTCGGCAGAGGGCAACGAGAGCCTCAACCAGCTCCCTAGCTAGACCTTGCCCCTGATAGGCATCCTCCACAACGGTATGCTCGGCCATGAGGATGTACCGATCCCTAAGCTTGTAGCTGAGCCACCCTGCGACACAGCCACGAGCCATATCCCGACACACGAGGCGGCCATCGGCGAGGCTACCCTCTCGAGCGATCTTCATTATGGAGTGTCGGTTACAGTGAAACTCCCTTCGCCTCTTGCTCCTGGGGCAGTACGGAGGCAATCCGACTAGCCCCCTCTCGGGAGGCATAGAGGATATTCATAGGGGCCTCACCGAGGTCGCTGACCCGATAAGCAGGATGGATGGTAAGGCGTATCTTGTGAGGGTGTGGCAGGAGCTTACCACGCTGCAGGATGTCATACGCTCCATCAATACTGATTGGGAGCAGAGGTACATCAAGCTCCGAAGCCATGAGGAAAGCCCCCTTCTTGAAACGATGCATTCGCCCTGTAGGGGTACGACTTCCTTCGGGGAAGATGAAAATGGAGTACCCTCGAGAGAGTGCCCCTCGAGCCTCCTGCATCGTTTGTGTGATGGACGAGGGCTTGGTGTCATCAACGAAGATGAAGCCAGCACTCTCGCAGGCCCAACCCACCAAGGGGAGCTTGCGCAGGCCCTCTTTGAGCACCCACTTGAACGGCAGTGGGACATAGCCATATAAGGCAAAGATGTCGAAGGCACTCTGATGGTTAGCGATCACGACATAGTTCCCAGACCGAGGCAGATGCTCCCGAGAGCGGATCTCGATCGGGCACAGATGCAGCCACAGAGAGACTCTCGACCAAGCCATTCCCACATAGCGACTGGCAGCATCGCCTAAGCCTATACTACAACCAAGGATGATGAGCAGTGTGGTGAGGATGGTCACCAAGAGGAAGAGGGGTAGACCAATGGGGAAATAGTACAGGAGAAAGAGTGTACGCCAGAGGGGGTTCTTCTTAGTAGTGGTCATTGTATGATGGACATATAGGGGTTAAAGGATAGGGCTACAAAAGGGGGATTATGCCTCCAGGAGGTATTGGGCTAGGGCCTCCACGGCTCGGGCACGATGGCTGATGCGATTCTTCACCTCTTCACCCAGATCGGCGAAGGTCTCCTCGTAGCCCTCGGGGCGGAAGACGGGGTCGTATCCAAAGCCTGCCTCACCCGAGGGGCTTTGGGTGATCTCACCCTTGACCTCGCCTGTGAAGCAGTGTTCTCCCCTCTCGTCGATGAGTGCTATCACCGTACAGAAGTGTGCTTTACGGGGCGACTCTAGCCCCTGGAGCTCATGGAGGAGCTTGTCAACATTGTCCTTGGAGCTACAGTGTGCTCCTGCGTAACGGGCCGAGTACACGCCTGGGGCTCCGTCCAGCACATCAACCATAAGCCCTGTATCATCTGCAAAGCAATAATACCCATAGCGTTCGTAGACGAAGCGAGCTTTGAGCAGGGCATTCCCCTCGAGGGTGTCGGCTGTCTCAGGGATGTCTTCATGACAGCCAATGTCCGACAGACTAAGGATCTCTACCCGCCCCTTGAGGATGGAGCGAATCTCGGAGAGTTTATGCTGATTATTCGTGGCAAAAACTAGTTTTTTCATTACTTTTGTTCGGATGGTTCATTCGTCATTTCTCTGCCTCCAGCAGGGGCATAATCCCCACTTCGGACAGAGCTTGGCAAAAATAGTGATTATTATGTACATCGAACGACTGAGAGAGTATTGCCTCTCTCTACCCCATGTCTTGGAGAGCTTCCCCTTCGACGAGACAACGCTCGTCTTCAAGGTCGGGGGTAAGATCTTTGCTCTGATTGGCTTGGAGCACTCCCCAGGGTATATTTGCCTCAAATGCGATCCAGACGAGGCCATTCGACTTCGAGAGCATTACAGTGCAGTCGAGGCGGCTTATCATATGAACAAAACTCACTGGAATGGCATCACCCTCGGCCGTGATATGCCCCTCGAGGAGGTTAAGAGGTGGGTCAAGCACTCTTACGACCTAGTCTACTCCCGACTAAGTAAACAAGCCCGACAAGCACTCATCGACAACACTACAACACAATAGATCTATGGACACTCAACACATCTACCACATCCTCACTCTAGAGGCTGTCCCAAGTACCAACACCTACCTGCGTGAGCTCGTTGCTCGAGACCCCTCGCTCCCCAACCTCTACAGCGTCCACACTCTCGAGCAGACAGAGGGGAGGGGACAGAGGGGTAATCAGTGGTACAGCAGACCGGGACAAGACCTTGCTATGTCTCTCCTGCTGAGATCTAATTGTCTCAATGCCAAGGAGCAATACGCTGTCTCCGAACTCGTGGCATACGCAACGCTCAAGACCATTGCTCGCTATCTGACTGAGGAGCAAGCTGAGCAGCTGAGCGTCAAATGGCCGAATGATATTTACTACGGCGAGAGGAAGATCGCAGGCATCCTCATCGAGCACAGCATTACGGGTAGCAAGGTAGACTACTCCATCGCTGGCATAGGTATCAACCTCAATGGCACAGACTTCCCGGAGGATCTGCCTAACCCCATCTCCCTGCGCATGATCACAGGCGAGAGCTACGACAGCCGTGAGGTACTCGAGAGGCTACTTAGACGCTTCGGGTGGATGCTCGAGGAGTTTCTCATGGGGCACTATGCAGAGGTTCACCGCCTCTATATGAAGCGGCTCTACCGTCGTCATGGCCTCTACCCCTACCACGATGCCCAAGGGAGGTTTATGGCCTCGATCAAAGATGTCCTGCCCAATGGCTGTCTCGTCCTCGAACGAGAGGATGGTCAGGTCGTCGAGTATGCTTTCAAAGAGGTAGTCTTCGATGCTCACTAATGCAGATATTAAGTTCATCCGAGGGCTAAGCAAGGCTCGCTCCCGAGCTGAAGAGGGGCTCTTTGTTGCCGAAGGGCCTAAGCTAGTGTCAGAGCTCCTCGGGGCATTCCCCTGTAGGCTGCTGATTGCATCCGAGAGACTCCGCTCCAGCCTCTCATCATGGCTCTCGGGGCTTCCCCCCGAGATGTATCCTCAGCGCATCGAGACTGTCCCCGACAGCTTCGACTTCTCCCGCATCAGTGGCCTCGTAGAGTCTCAGGGAGTAGTCTCCTTGATGGAGATCCCACGAGAGGGTCTGCAGAGTACCCCATCCTCTCCTTTGGCCCTACTGCTCGATGAGGTTCAAGACCCTGGCAATATGGGTACAATCATCCGTACAGCGGACTGGTTCGGGGTAGAGACGATCTACCTCAGTCCTGGCTGTGCCGACCCCTTTGCGCCCAAGGTCGTACAGGCCACTATGGGAGCGTTGGCACGTGTTCGCCTCATCAAACTAGACGATGTAGCCGCCTGGCTCGACAAGTATTCAGGGATAATCTGTGGTACTTTCCTTGAGGGGAGCTCGCTCTACAGAGCGAGCCTCAGTCCAAGCCCGGCCTCCCCTGTCCTCGTCGTTATGGGCAATGAGGGTCGAGGCATTAGCCCCACCGTCGAGAACCGAGTACACAGACGCCTCACCATCCCTGCCTATCCCAATGAGGGGAGGCATACGGAGTCTCTCAACGTAGGCATAGCTACAGCCATTATCTTGAGCGAATTACGCCGCCCATCCTTCGTACTTGGACTACAAGGCGAGCAACCAACCAGCCGATAGTACTATCTTTGCCAAAGACTAAGCCTGCCCACCGACAAAGCCTTGGCAGCCTAAGCCTCTAGATATGACAGATCCTAAGCTTATTAGCTACATCATTGACTTCCTCATCGGCCCCATCTACCCCGCAGAACAGGCCGAGGATGGGTATCGCAAGCGGTTTAACCTCGTCGGTTATACTCGAGACCCCGAGGAGATGAAGCAGTACCCGATCGTCATCTATCCGAGCACCTTCTTCGACTTAGGGGTCTACGGCTCCGAGCGTTCGATGCCTAGCCTCCCCCTGAGCCAATGGAGGGGCATCCCTCTGCTCTTCGGCTCAGCAGAGGAGGGGCAGCTAGGGCCCGATGGACCCATCATCATCTACGCAGACCTTATAGCTAGTTGCTTCTTCTTGATCAGCCGCTATGAGGAGATGTACAAGCGATCGGAGCGGAACCAGTATGGATGCTTCCCTGGGGTCTCTTCCCTAGGCTATAGGGCGGGCTTTGCCGAGCGGCCCATCGTAGACGAGTATGGAGCTGCCCTCAGGGAGCTCATCCTCGAGCATAACCTCCTGGAGCGATATGGAATTAGCTGGGAAGCACGCCCCCACACTTTCTCGAGGGTTTTCTTGACTCACGACCTCCTACGGCCTGCTGTCGAGGCACAAGACCTCAAGGGCTGGCGCATCGCCCTGCGCCCACTACTTAAACATTTCCCTCGCCTCTTGGCACATCTGACCCCTGCCTCCCTCGAACGCACCTGGGTACTTCCCCGAGGTTTAGAGCGCAACCTCAAGCTCCAGCGGGCCAGTGCGGAGGAGGTCGTGCGAACCATCTTCTTCGTCCGATCGGCTAGCAGGAGACATTCCCCCCTACCGACCTATCACATCGACAGCCGCTTCATCGCACAGCTGGAGCAGGTAGCCCGCAGGCATGGAGCTAAGGTAGGCCTTCTATGTAGCCATCGCTCGGCAGAGAATCCCGAACAGCTAGAGGTCGAACGTCGTCGGTTGCGCAAAGCGATCCCTGGCAGCGCAGAATGCTCCCGCTTCGCGCAGCTAACCCAGCGAGAGCCAGAGGATATGACGATGCTTTACTCGGCAGGGATGCGACATGACTTCTCCATGGGCTATAACGACGTAGCGGGCTTTCGCCTAGGCACTTGTCGGGCTGTGCGCTTCATCAACCCCAATACTAGACTGCTCACGGATCTCATGCTGCACCCTATCTGTCTTCGTGATGAAAGCCTAGCGGAGTACCTCAAGCAAGAGGAGGGTATCGAGGAGGCCAAAGCCTACTGCCTCAAGATGATCGAGCTGGTTGCTCGGTATCATGGAGACCTCACGATCGCCTGGTCTGCCCCACATTTGCATCCGCACAAGCATACAGCCTTCTATGATCTCTATAAGTATATCATCGAAGAGGTAGAGCGCATTACCCTGAATGACCCGAGGCTCCATACCCCTCGAGGCAGTCGAATGCGTAAGAAGAAATAGACAAGTATTTGCATGAATAGAGACATATTCCCCCCTCTCCAGCTTCGTAAGCCCTCCTGCCTACCCTACATCCTCATTGCAGGCCCATGCAGTGCCGAGACCGAAGAGCAAACCTTCGAGACAGCTCGAGCTCTCAGCCAAATGGGGGTCTGTCTCTTTAGGGCTAGCCTATGGAAGCCCCGTACTCGACCTGGAGGCTTCGAGGGAGTGGGAGAAGAAGGAATCCCCTGGCTCAAGCGTGTGCGAGACGAGCTGGGGATGCAGGTAGCTACAGAGGTGGCCACGGCCGAGCATATATCGCTGATGCTCGCATCGGATTTCGACACCTTTTGGATCGGAGCACGCACAACATCGAGCCCCTTTGCGATGACCGAGATCGCCCAAGCCCTAGAGGGTAAAGAGGTTACCGTCATGGTCAAGAATCCAATCAACCCTGACATAGAGCTGTGGGAAGGGGCTCTGCTCCGTCTCTGGCGAGCAGGTCTGCGCAACATTGCAGCCATACACAGAGGCTTCAGCCTCTACGAACGAGGCCAGTATCGCAATCCCCCTCTATGGCAGATCCCCCTCGAGCTCAAGCGAAGACACCCTCAGCTCACTCTAATAGCAGACCCTAGCCACATCACTGGAGCTCGAGAGCAGATTGCCTCCATGTGCCAAATGACTCTAGAGATGAACTACGATGGGCTCATCATCGAGACGCACCCGACCCCTGAGAGAGCCCTCAGCGATGCAGCCCAACAGATCACCCCTAAGGAGCTCGGAGAGCTTATCTCTCACCTCAAACCTCTGCAGAGCAGCGATACTGACAGCCTACCTCTGAAGTATTGGCGTGCAGAGATCGACCTCATCGACGAACAAATACTTGGCTTACTCGGTAAGCGTATGCAGCTCTCTAGAGAGATCGGGGCATTTAAGCGAGAGCGAGATCTCTGCATCGTCCAGCCCAATCGCTTTAGAGCACTGCTACAGAGACGTCTAGAGATCGGCAAAGGGCTGGGACTATCGGAGGAGTTAGTCCTCAAGCTCTTCAGCCAAATCCACGAGGAGTCGGTTCACCTGCAGCATCATCTCGGTCATGACAAGGCATAAATGCTTGATATCGCTGGGGAGTAACTATCGTCCCAAGGAGCAGCTCGAGCAGGCTCGTCGCCATTTGCTCCCCCATCTGTTGTATGTCCGAATTAGCCAAGAGGTTTATACAGACCCGATCAACTTCCCCTATTCATCAGCATTATTTCTCAATCAAGTGCTCTATGGAGAATGCGACCTTCCCCTCAATGAGCTCCAAAAACATTGCAAAGCTCTTGAAGAACATCTCGGGCGGACTGATGCTGGGCGTAGAGAGCACCCCGAGCGCATGCCCATGGATATAGACATCGTTATATGGGATAATGAGATCCTCAAGCCCAATGACTTCTCCCGAGGCTATCTGCTCGAGGGGATCGCCTCTCTTGGCTTTAACGCCTCTCGCCTGGAGTGTGAGGGATTGCCTCTAGATCTCTAGCAGGAGCCCTAGATGAAGAAGGCGAAGGTCATCGTCCAAAGCATGCCGAGGGCACAAGAGAGCGGGCAAAATACCCTCTGAATAACCCTACAACATAAGCAGTCTGAGTTACTTCGATGTTTAATGAAATAATTAGACTAATTGTTGTACCTTTGCGCCCATAGAAGCTCAGCAAATTACACAACATAAAACTTCTAAGAAGAAATGGTAAACTACAAAGACCTAGGGCTAGTAAACACTCGTGAGATGTTTGCTAAGGCCGTTAAGGAGGGGTATGCTATCCCTGCCTTCAACTTCAATAACCTCGAACAGCTGCAGGCAATCGTTGGCGCAGCTGTCGAAACCAACTCTCCTGTGATCCTGCAAGTCTCCAGCGGTGCTCGTAAGTACGCTAATCAGACGCTCCTGCGCTTCATGGCACAGGGGGCAGTAGAGTACGCTAAGGAACTCGGCTGTAAGAACCCTCAGATCGCACTGCACCTCGACCATGGCGATAGCCTCGAGCTCTGCAAGAGCTGCATCGAGATGGGCTTCTCATCTGTGATGATCGACGGCTCTCACCTCCCCTATGATGAGAATGTTGCTCTGACTCGCTCTGTGGTAGACTATGCCCATCAGTATGATGTAACGGTAGAGGGCGAGCTAGGTATCCTGGCAGGTGTAGAGGACGAAGTGGTAGCCGAACACCACACCTATACACAGCCTGAGGAAGTTGTGGACTTCGTTACGAAGACTGGTGTAGACTCTTTGGCTATCTCTATCGGTACTTCTCACGGAGCGAACAAGTTCACTCCCGAGCAGTGCGAGCGTGATGCCAATGGTATCCTCGTACCTCCCCCTCTGCGCTTCGATATCCTCGAGGCTATCGAAGAGCAGCTGCCAGGATTCCCCATCGTGCTGCACGGGTCATCATCTGTACCCCAGGACGAGGTAGCCAAGATCAACAAGTATGGCGGTGCCCTCAAGGATGCCGTAGGTATCCCCGAGGAGCAGCTACGTCGCGCCTCTAAGAGCGCAGTCTGCAAGATCAACATCGACTCCGATGGTCGTCTAGCCATGACTGCGGCAGTACGTGAGGTATTTGCCAACAAGCCCGAAGAGTTTGACCCTCGTAAGTACTTGGGCCCAGCTCGCGACTCCCTCAAGAAGCTATACAAGCACAAGATCGAGAGCGTACTAGGGTCGAACAATCGTCTCTAAACCACTCTCACCCAATAGGTGTCAGCCCCAGCCCCATCAAGGAGCTGGGTCTGACGTTTGGATGGACTCTAACCACTTCCTCCTCACTCCCGTACGAGGGATAGCCTAGAGGGGATGACTGAGCCCTAGACCAGAATGATCGAGGGCCTCTCCATTCACTGGAGAGGCCCTCAATCGTTAGATCATACAGATCTGCAAATAGAAGGCTAGAAGCCTACTGCGTCCAAACTACACGAAAATACTGAGAGAGAATCCCTACGGCTCTATCTACCTCCTCAGGCGATGGCTCATGCGTATCCTCCAAGGCATAAGGCTGCCCGAGGGTTTCATACTTGTGCTTGCCGTAGGTATGGTAGGGTAAGACCTCGAGTCGCTCGATATTATCGAAGCCTCCGAAGTGTTGGCCCAAAGCATGCAGATCCTCCTCTCGGTCGCTATAGCCAGGCACAAGGACATAGCGTAGACGAACAGGCTTGCCCATCTCTGCCAACTGCTGAGCTGTTTCGAGCGTCCGTTTATTATCGAGCATCGTGAGGAGCTTGTGCCGCTCGGGATTGATCTGCTTACAGTCCAGCAGGACAAGGTCTACAAGCCTCCAGAGCTCTCGAACGTATTCGTTATGAATGCTCCCATTCGTATCGAGGCATATATGTATACCTTCGCTCTTGAGATCTCGACAGAGTGGGATCAACTCCTTTGCCTGTACGGTGGGTTCGCCACCACTAAAGGTGATACCTCCTCGCTTACCGAAGAATGGCTTCTCATTCAGTGCTCTACGCATGATCTCGGCAGGCTCGACGAGTTTGCCATCTCGACCAATCGGGATGGTGTCGGGATTGGCACAGTAGAGACAGCGGAAGTTGCAGCCCTGCAAGAAGACGACGAGCCGGATACCCGGCCCGTCGAACGTTCCCAATGATTCGAATGAGTGGACTCGAAGCATTGTCTTTGATCTATCTAATTCGCTTGTGGAACGACCTAGAAATCACTTCGAGCTGATGCTCACGGCTGAGTTTGATGAAGTTAACAGCATACCCAGACACACGGATCGTCAGCTGAGGATAATTCTCCGGATGCTCCATAGCATCCTCGAGCATCTCTCGGTTCAGCACATTAACGTTGAGGTGATGTGCACCCTTGGTGAAGTAGCCATCCATCATTGCGATAAGGTTCTCGATCTGCTCCTCCTTGTTCGATCCCAGTGAGTGAGGGATGATACTGAAGGTATTGCTGATGCCATCCTCAGCATCGCTATAGTCCAGTTTAGCAACCGAGCTCAGCGAGGCAATAGCACCGTGATTATCACGTCCGTGCATGGGGTTTGCACCAGGAGCAAAGGCCATGCCAGCAGCACGCCCATCGGGTGTAGCACCAGTGTTCTTGCCATACATTACGTTAGAGGTAATCGTGAGCACCGACATGGTTGGCTCAGCTCCCTTGTAGATAGGCAAGTCTCGCAGCATCCCAGAGAAGAGGCTGGTCAACTCCATTGCAATGCTGTCTACACGGTCATCGTCATTGCCATAGCAGGGGAATTCGCCCTCGATTGTGAAGCCCTCGGTCAGGCCCATCTCATTGCGCTTGGGTGTAACGGTCGCATACTTGATCGCCGAGAGCGAGTCGGCAGCAATAGAGAGACCAGCGACACCGTAGGCGAGGTTGATGCGTGGGTTCGTGTCTATAAAGGCCATCTGAGCACGTTCGTAGTAGTACTTGTCGTGCATGTAATGGATGATGTTCATCGACTCGTTGTAGATGCGTGCAATCTCCTTCAGTACAACCAAGTAATTGGCCCATACCTCGTCGAATTTGAGGACCTCTCCCTTGAGCTCGGGTATCCCCTCGAGCATGACTGTACCCGTTGCCTCACAGCGTCCGCCGTTGAGAGCGAGCAATAGGGCCTTCGCAAGGTTTGTTCGAGCACCAAAGAACTGGATGTGCTTGCCGATCTCCTGAAACGATACGCAGCAGGCAATCCCATAGTCATCACTCTTGCGGGTCGAGCGCATGAGATCGTCGTTCTCATACTGGATCGAAGACGTGTCGATCGAGACTTGAGCGGCAAACTGCTTGAAGCCTTCGGGTAGGCTAGGCGACCAGAGAAGCGTGATGTTAGGCTCTGGACTTGGGCCTAGATTGTAGAGGGTATTGAGGAAGCGGAAGCTCGTCTTCGTTACCTTGTGGCGACCATCGAAGAGACGACCACCAATAGACTCCGTTACCCAAGTGGGGTCTCCAGCGAAGATCTCGTTGTAGGCATTCATGCGCAGATGACGTACCATGCGCAGCTTGATGACAAACTGGTCAATCAACTCCTGTGCCAGCTCCTCACTCAGTCCATAGTGCGTCTGATCGTAGTGAATGTAAATATCCAGGAAGCCTGATACATTCCCCAGCGACATCGCTGCGCCGTCTTGATCCTTCACAGCGGCCAAATAGGCAAAGTAAACCCACTGAACTGCCTCCTGGGCTGTATAAGCTGGTCTACGTACGTCGAAGCCATGATCAGCAGCCATCTGTATGATCTCGTGCAGGGCTTTGATCTGCTCGGCAACCTCCTCACGCAGACGAATGCGCTCCTCCGTCATAGGCCCTGTCAGAGCAGCTAGATCTGCTTGCTTCCAAGCGATCAGTCGGTCTGCACCATAGAGGGCCAAGCGACGATAGTCGCCGATGATGCGGCCACGGGCGTAGTTGTCGGGCAACCCAGTCAGATAGCTCAGCGAACGGAACTTACGGATCTCATCCGTGTATACATCGAATACCCCGTCATTATGTGTCTTTCTATAGTGGGTGAAGATATCGGTTACTCGAGGATCAACCTCGAGGCCGTTCTCTTTGATGGCCTTCTCAACGACCTTATAGCCACCAAAGGGCTTCATCGCACGACGCAGCACCTGGTCGGTCTGTAGGCCAACGACTACTTCGTTCTCCCTGTCAATATAGCCTGGTGCAAAGGCGGTAATGCCCGAGATCGTGTGTGTATCGATGGAGCGCACCCCATTGTTGTCTCTCTCTTCCTTGAGTGCTTCAAGGCATAGAGACCAGATCTTCTTTGTCTTCTCTGTTGGGCCAACAAGGAAGCTAGCATCCCCATCGTAAGGGGTGATGTTTAGGGCAATAAAGTCGCGAACATTGAGCTCGTGCTCCCATGCACCTCCTATAAAGATTGGTTTAGTCTGTTCCATCATCTAGTCAGGTTTGATTATCGGAATAATTGAATGAAAATTTGAAGACAAAGATAGTATTCAGTCTAAAAATATAGCGAACTACACTCATATATACCTATTTTTAAGGAATAGTTCTCTATTCTTTTCTGAGCTCAATCCCTAAACTTAGGTATCCCTCTTGAGGAGCATGGCGAGCTATCTAGGCCTTATATGTAGATAGATCCTCTATACGTCTCACTTGGATTGACCATCTACACCTTTCTGTGCCTCTAGTTATACCTCCACCACGATATCTATTGGCAACTCCATTGAGATCCTACTTACATCTCCATTGAGGCCCTACTTAGACCTCTATCGAGATCCTACTTACATCTCCATTGAGGACCTACTTAGATCTCCATCGAGATCCTACTTACATCTCCATTGAGGACCTCTCTAGGGTTAAGGTAATGAAGCATCCATCAGATCTACATCCGGATACCTCAGTCCCCGGTCATGATACCTAGCCTAGATAAGCACAAGCCAAACGATACTCGCAGACAGATACAGGCGTGGTCAAAAAAGATTATCTTTGCTCCCCAGCCTTACAGGCTAGGCAATGGGGCCTAGAAGCCCTCATCCCTTAGGCTTGCCATCGATAAGGTTTCGTGGCAGCCACTCAGTATATAGATAGAATTTCAATGAAATATAAGACTACGTCTAGCAATCGAGGTTGCTGTGCGATGAACCAGCAGGGCTGTCGAGGTTGCTCATCCAAGAAGCAGAGCGTGTACGATTGGCTGAGTGATATTCCCGAGGCACTTAGAAGCTCTGATATGGTCGAGGTACAGTTCAAGAATACTCGCAAAGGCTATTATCTCAACAGCGAGAAGCTCGAGATCAGCAAAGGAGACATCGTCGCCGTAGAGGCATCACCTGGCCATGACATCGGCGAGGTTACCCTAACAGGCAAACTCGTAGAGCTAGCGATGAAAAAGCATCGCTTCCGCACGGACAGGGGCGAGATCCCCCGCATCTATCGCCTAGCTCGCCCCAATGACCTAGAGCGATGGGAAGAGGCCAAGTCTAGAGAAGAGGGTACCATGATCCAAGCTAGACAGATCGCAGCCGACCTCAACCTCGAGATGAAGATCGGCGACGTAGAGTACCAGGGGGATGGCAATAAGGCTATCTTCTACTACATCGCAGATGGGAGGGTGGACTTCAGACAGCTCATCCGAGTGCTGGCCGATACCTTCCACATACGTATTGAGATGAAACAAATCGGGGCTCGCCAGGAGGCAGGGCGTATCGGAGGTATAGGCCCCTGCGGACGAGAACTATGCTGCTCTTCATGGATGAACAACTTTATCTCGGTCAATACCAGTGCGGCTAGACTCCAGGACCTCTCGCCCAACCCACAGAAACTCACTGGAATGTGCGGCAAGCTCAAGTGTTGCATGAACTACGAGGTCAATACCTATGCCGAGGCACAGCGATGCCTGCCCAGTAAGGAGGTGATCCTACAGACCAATGCTGGTGAGTATCACCACTTCAAGACCGATTACCTGCAGCGTCTCGTTACCTACAGCACTTCACCACACCAAGCCTCTGGGCTCGTTACCATCTCTGCACGTAGGGCATTCGAGATCATCTCGATGAATAAGGAGGGTGAGCGACCTGAAACCCTAGAGAGTAATGCGGCTGATGGCAAGGCGAATAAGCACTCGGCAGATATCCTCTCGGACAATAGCCTCACCCGATTTGACAAGAAGCGTAAACCTGCAGGCAAGCCTAATCCGAAGGGTGCACGAGGTGCATCCTCTGCCAAATCCTCAGAGCGGATGAATGGCAGTGCCCGACCTATCAGACGAGAGGCCTCGTCTACAAATCCCAATCACCCCACCCCACCCCCTGGAGGCATCCGAGAGCACAACCGCCGTCAGATGCGTGAGCGTACTGAGGGGGGGGCTGTGCCACAAACCTCAACCGAGAGGGCAGTTCGGCCCAGGGGGCAAGGGCGTGCCCCTAGAGCCTCATCGCTTCCTCGTAGTGGGGCGAACAGCAGCGAGGCTGAGAATTAGAGATGCTAAGTTTTTCTTTCAGCCCAGTCTTATGCTCTGCTTGACCGCTCACCCTCGTCCATTCCGTAGACCCAAGAGAGCCCTAGCATGCGCCCTACTCCTCTTGGCTCTGAATGCCTGTACCTCTACAGCCACTCGAGCCAAGCACATGGATCTCATCTCTATCCCCCAGGGGGCATGGGAGGAGGATAGCCCCGTAGGCCTAGAGCTTCTACTCGAGCGTCATCGCCCTCCGAGCTCTTGTCTATTAGGCATTCGCTATGACAATCGACTGGACTATATGCACCTCGACCTCGAGGCGAGGCTGGTACGGGATGGGCGATGCTTCATGATCGACACCCTACGCCTATCCCTCGCCGAAGAGCCAGGAGTGAGAGCCTCTCGAGGGCAGACAGTCCTCGAACATAGCCTACCCCTAGGGCACAAGCTTGAGGTACCCGTTACTGGATTATATCGTCTCGAGGTTCGCCCCATCGAACCCTCGCCACTGGTAGGTGTTATAGCTCTAGGAATAGAGCTATCCCAGTAATGAGACAACCCAGCTATGAGTTATCAGCCTGCGAACTTAGACGATCAGCCCAACCATTCGGACGAGGTATATTACTACATCAGTGAGAGCCATGACCCCTTCTACAACATCTCGCTAGAGGACTATCTGTATCAGGCTCGTCGAGATTGTGATCGGATCTACTTCTTTTGGATCAATACTCCCTCTGTCTTCATGGGTCGCTATCAGTGTGCTCAGGCCGAGACCGACTGGGTATATCTACAGGCACAGCACATCCCGATCCTGCGCCGCAGCTCCGGAGGAGGCACGGTCTATCACGACACAGGCAATCTAAACTATACCTGCATCCTCAATAGTCCTGAGAGGAATGGCTTCGACCTCAAGGCTTTCCCTCGACCGATCATCAATGCTCTTGCCCATGAGGGGGTGGAGCTTACCCTATCGCCCCGAGGCGATCTGCGCTTCGAGGGGCTCAAGGTCGGAGGCTCTGCCGAAGCGACCCGCCAGGGACGAATGCTCTATCATATGTCCCTACTCTTCAACGCTGACCTCGACCAGCTAGAGCGGGTATTGAGTGTCCCAAAGCAGGAGGTCGCTCGCTCTCGGGTCTCCTCTGTCCGCTCTCGGGTGTGCAACCTCAGCTCTGTGCTTCCACGTCAGAGGACAATCCTAGAGTTTAGGGATCTCATCCTCGAGGAAATCCACCGCCAGTACCCTGAGCTTAGACCCTTGGAGCTAGATGAAGAGGAGGCTAACGCATACATCCATCGAGTACGTGAGCAGCGGTTTGCCAATGAGAGCTGGATTCATTCATCCATCGGGCGCAAGGCATAGGCCTATCGCCCCTCAGACAGGATCATTATGTGGACAGACTTTGCTTCTCTACTCAAACGATATTTCCCTAATGATAAGGTGCAGAAGATCACCATCAGTGCAGGCTTCAGCTGCCCGACCCGAGACGGCAGCAAGAGCTTCGGCGGGTGTACCTACTGCAACAACAAGAGCTTCTCACCCTCGCACGCCATTAGACAGAAGAGCATCACCCAGCAGTTGGACGAGGGAATTGCCTTTTTTAGGCGTAAATACAGCTCTATGAAGTTCTTGGCCTACTTTCAGTCCTATACCAATACTTACTCGGATGTAGCAGACTGCATCGCCAAGTACGAGGAGGCTCTCGCCCACCCCGAGGTCGTAGGGCTGATCATCGGCACTCGCCCAGACTGTATGCCCGACGAGCTACTCGCTTACCTCTCGAAGCTTAGCCAGCGCACCTTCGTCCTCGTAGAGTATGGCATAGAGAGCACCCTTGATCGGACCCTCGATCGGGTGCAGCGTGGCCACAATTGGCAATGCAGCGTGGAGACGATCTGGCGCACACATCGCTCAGGTATCCTCACAGGGGCACACCTAATCCTAGGCCTACCTGGCGAGAGCCGAGCCGAGATGCTCGAGCATGCCGACAGGTTGAGTACCCTACCCATCACTACGCTCAAGATCCATCAGCTGCAGATTATCAAGGGGACTATCATGGCTAGAGAATACCTGCAAGACCCGAGCGACTACCACCTCTTCACCGAGGCTGAGTATGTGTCCCTCTGCGTGGAGTTTATCAAGCGTCTGAGGCCAGATATTGTGATCGAACGCTTCGTCTCTCAGTCCCCTCCCGAGCTCATCCTCGCACCCCAATGGGGCTGGAAGAACTATCAGTTTACCGAAAAGATCAGAGCACAACTGCTCTCAACCACCCAAGCTAATGAGTAGAATAGTTACCAAGACAGGAGACAAGGGGAGCACAGGCATCTTCGGCGGAGAGCGTGTTCCCAAAGATCATATACGCATCGAGGCCAATGGCACGATGGATGAGCTCAATGCTCATCTAGGTCTCATCCGTTCGATGATGGAGAGGCAAGACCCTAGGCATAGCTTCCTCGGATCACTTCAGATGCAGATCATGCAGATGATGAGCCTCATTGCTACCCCCTCGCATCGTCGAGGGGAGAACCCCAACAGCTTCTCTCTCGAGTGGCTCGAGGCCCTCGAGAGCGAGACCGCTCGCCTCATCGAGCAGACCCCGAACAATGGATACTTCATCCTCCCTGGGGGGACTCAGCTCTCGGCACAGATGCAGCTTGCCCGCACAGTCGCCCGACGAGCCGAGCGCAGGCTGTGGACGCTTGACCGAGAAGATCCTCTTCCCGAGGGCCTAATCCCCTGGGTCAATCGCCTCAGCGATTACCTCTTCGTCTCGGCTAAGTGGGAGATGGCCGCACAAGACTGGCCAGAGGATATATGGCAAGCCTTCAGCTACAAACGTAAGCGCAGAGAGAGCCATGACTAAGCTCCGTCCATTAATGTTTGTGGGCACGGGTAGCGATGTGGGTAAGAGCATCATTGCCACAGGGATGTGCCGCATCTTGAGACAGGATGGCTATCATCCAGCCCCCTTCAAGGCACAGAACATGGCCTTGAACTCCTTCGCCACCCCCGAGGGCCTCGAGCTCGGCCGTGCCCAGGCAGTCCAGGCCGAGGCAGCAGGCATCCCACCACATACGGACATGAACCCCGTGCTACTCAAGCCCAGCAGCGAGCGACGCTCTCAGATCGTCCTCAATGGTAAGCCCATCGGAGACAAAGATGCCTACGAATACTTTCGCACCATAGGGCGAGGAGAGCTCAAGGCAGAGGTTCAGGCGGCCTTCGACCGACTAAGCCAACGCTATAACCCCATCGTTCTCGAGGGCGCAGGGAGTATCTCAGAACTGAACTTACAGTCCTCCGATCTAGTCAATATGTCCATGGCCGAGTATGCTGGAGCAGCAGTTATCCTTGTGGCAGACATCGACCGAGGGGGCGTATTTGCCTCTGTCTATGGCTCGGTGATGCTTCAGAAGCCCGAGCACCGAAGACTCATCAAAGGGATCCTAATCAACAAGTTTCGAGGGGATATTCGCCTTTTCGAAGAGGGGAAGAGGATGCTCGAGAAGCTCTGTCAGATACCTGTAGTAGGCATAGTGCCTTACTTCAGGGATATTCATATCGAGGAGGAGGACTCGGTTGCCCTCTCCAAGCGAGAGATGTATGCCCGAGAGGGAAAGGTCAATGTAGCAGTCGTCTTGCTACGCTACCTCTCAAACTACACCGACTTCGCCCGCCTAGAGCAAGACCCTCGGGTGCACCTCTACTATACCAACAATGTGGACGAACTCTCTGAGGCCGACATCATCATCATCCCTGGGAGCAAGAGCACTCTGTCGGATCTGTATGAGCTACGTCGCAATGGGGTCGCCCAAGCGATCATACGAGCTAGACGAGAGGGGAAGAGCATCCTCGGCATCTGCGGAGGCTACCAAATCATGGGTCGTGAAGTCTGCGACCCCAATGGGGTCGAGGGAGATATTCCTCGCCTACCAGCCCTGGGCCTCTTGCCCACAACAACGACTATGGCTGGGGAAAAGATCACTCGACAGATGCGCTTCCGATTCCTTGATCGGAGCGAAGAATGCCTAGGATACGAAATCCATATGGGACGTACAGAGCCTGTAGAGGGCGCAGAAGTCTCTCCCCTTGCTCATCTATCGGATGGACGAGACGATGGCTATTGGCTGGATGATCGCTGTATGGGCACTTACCTGCATGGTATCCTGGACAATCCGAGCTTCATCGACTACCTGCTTGCCCCTTATGCCGACCGCATTGATGGCTCGCATGAACCTCTAGACTACGAGGCCTACAAGAACCAACAGTATGATCTACTGGCCGATCACTTGCGCCAACACATCGACCTGCCACTCATCTACCAACTCATCTCAAGCGATGATTAACGGACACGGAGACGACCTACACCTCTACCCTGACGTTTGGGCCAACTTCAGCTCCAATGTCTATGCCGACACGGACAATCATGCCCTTATAGAACACCTCGGCCGCATGCTCACCTCTAGTCTCGGATCTTACCCCGAGCCTGAGCCCTACGAGCTGCAAGGTATGCTGGCGCAAGCACACGGACTCGATGCTGAGGAAGTCTTGGTTACGAATGGAGCAACAGAGGCCATTTACCTCATTGCTCAACACTACAAGGGGCAATGCTCTAGGATCTTGCAACCGACCTTCAGCGAATATGCCGATGCCTGCCTGCTCCATGAGCACCATCTATCGGACGAGGGGGCAGATGTCCTCTGGCTCTGTAGCCCCAACAACCCAACAGGTAGGTGCGAAGCAGAGCATCAGTTAGAGCAGGAGATCATCCAGGGAAGAAGCCCGATCGTCATCGATCGTAGCTACGAATACTTCTGCGCTCGAAGCCTGCCCAAGAGGGTCATCCGCCCCGATCTTCTCTACATCCACTCGCTCACCAAACGCTACAAGATACCTGGGCTCAGACTGGGGTACATCATCGGCCATCGAGAGACCCTAGCACAGGTGAGGCAGCTGAGGCAGCCTTGGTCTGTGAATGCCCTGGCAATTGAGGCGGGGAAGTGGATCGCGTCGAATGGCTTCCCCGAGAGCATTGACCGCCAAAGGCTCTGGAGGGAGCGAGATCGCCTGGCAGGAGCATTAAGAGAAATCCAAGGGATCGAGCTAGAGGAGACGGACACCCACTTCATGCTGCTGAAGACCCCCTACCCTGCCACAGAGCTAAAGGAATACCTAGCTCGAGAGCATGGTCTACTGGTGCGTAATGCCTCCAACTTCTTGGGGCTCAGCCCCCAGCATCTACGGATTGCGACCCAAACGCCTGAGATGAATGACGCCCTCATCAGAGGGCTCAAGGCATACATCGAGCAGCAGCATACCCCACCTCGCCACGTATGATCACCCTGGCTTCGATACTTCTAGTCGCATGGCTACTCGATCGCCTCCTGGGCGATCCAAACTCCTGGCATCCGATCGTTGGGATGGGGAGATTAATTGGCTGGGGGGAGAAGAGGCTCAATCGAGGACGGCTTCGTGGACTCAAGGGAGGGCTCTATAATGGCAGCTTGGTCGTCGCCTCTTTCATCTTCTTAAGGCTACTCTTCGATAAGATCCTTCCTCAAACTGAGAGCCTCCTCGGGACGTGGGGATATGAGGTCCTTGTTTGGTCGCTAGAGGTTGTGGGAGTCTTCCTCATGCTCTCGGGGACAACGCTCGTCCGAGAAGTCAAGGCTGTCTTCCTTGCCCTAGAGCAGAGCCTGGAGGCTGGACGCCGACAAGTCGCTCGGATCGTCGGGCGAGACACTCAGCAGCTCGATACCCAAGAAGTCCGAACGGCTGCCCTAGAGACGCTGAGTGAAAACTTGAGTGATGGGGTTATCGCCCCCCTCTTTTGGTGGATGCTCCTTGGTCTGCCTGGGATGGTAGCCTACAAGATGATCAATACCCAAGATTCGATGATCGGCTACCGTAACCAGCGTTATAAGGCCTATGGCTGCTTCTCGGCCCGACTGGATGACCTAGCCAATTACGTTCCTGCTCGTCTGACGGCTCTGCTCATGCTCCTCTCGGCCGGTCGCCTCGATCTCATAGGCTTTGTACTGAGGAATGGACCTCGACACGCTAGCCCCAACTCAGGCTACCCCGAGGCAGCTCTAGCGGGGATCTTGGGCTGTCGCTTCGGTGGTCCGCACGATTACTTCGGCCAGAGGGTAGACAAACCCTTCATCGGCGAGGAGGATCGTCCACTCGCCTATTCCGATGCCACTCAATCGATCCGCATCAATCGTCTCAGTGAGGTCCTCATGCTAGTGCTCTCTGTCCTGGGGCACTATGCCCTGAGCTAAAGGATGGGTTGCCCCTGCAACAGACATCTCCCTTGCGACACAGAATAAGAAAAAGCAGTGCCTCGGTCAAGAATGATTTGACCGAGGCACTGCTTTTGGCTGAGTATCTCAAAGACAAGTCCAAGGGACTAAGCTCTCGCTGTCCCTAGGCCGAGACTAAGCCTTTCTCTTGCTGATGAAGATGTGTGCCAAATAACCTAGCACTACAAGTGCCAAACCTGAACCAAGCAGGAGGTTGTCATCTGAGGGATTGAAACCAGCTATAATTAGGAGAAGGGCTCCTAGCAGGAGTACGCAGATACCGATATACTTCATTGCGGCTAGAGTTTTGAGAATGTTTGTACTTTACTTACCGAACACAAAGAACGCAATAATTCCCCACATAGGGAAATCTTTAGAGGGCTTTTTCGCCCTCTGAGGGCTAGCCCCTCAGATCCTTGAGCTTCTTCTGTAGCTCCTGACGGGCAAAGAAGATACGGCTCTTGACCGTACCGAGGGGGATGTTGAGCGTCTCGGCAATCTCATGATACTTGTAGCCAGCGACAAACATCGAGAAGGGTTCTTTGAGCAGAGGGCTCAGCTCGGCAATAGCCTTCGTGATCTCCTTAATATCCATCGAACCTTCGGGGGTGCTCTCCCCACCTTCGCTCAAGAGAGGCACATTGTAGGCATCCACATTGCTATCTATGACGCTCTGCGAACGGACGATCTTATGGTAGTTATTGATAAAGATATTGCGCATGATCGTCAGCACCCAACCCTTGAAATTGACGTTGTCTACGAACTTCTCTCTATTCTTCAGTACCTTGAGAGTGGTATCCTGCATCAGATCCTCGGCATCGGCTTCGTCGGCAGTGAGTGTGCGGGCGAAGTTCTTCATATAGTCTTGCATACCAAGTAGCTTCTCCTGAAATTGGGCTGCAGTCATTGTCTTATCTATTTGATGATTTATACTTATTTGCTGGGGCAGTCTAGACTGCCTCGACACGAAGGTAGTTATAATGCCTAGGATGTTCGATAGACAGCATCACTCTATCTATAGATAGAGGCTATACAGAGCGATCAATCCACCTGTAAGACTAGGCCCTTGAGGTATTCGCCCTCAGGGTGATAGATGCTTACGGGATGATCTACGGGTTGGGTCAACTGATGCAGGATGCGTACATGACGCCCCGAGGCAGCTGCAGCGGTGAAGACAGCGAGGCGAAACTCCTCCCTAGAAACGGCCTGCGAACAGCTGAAGGTGAAGATCAGACCACCTCGTGCCACCTTGCGAAAGGCTTGTGTATTGATCTTTCGATAGCCAATGAGGGCATTCTTGAGCACCTTGCGATGCTTGGCAAAGGCGGGAGGATCGAGGATGATTAGGTCATACTCCTGCTCCGGCATCTGGTCAAGGAAGGCAAAGGCGTCTTGTGTGATCGAACGATGACGAGGGCACTGCTCACCGAAGTTGAGCCTTACATGCTGATCAACCAGATACATGGCCTTGGCCGAACTATCCAGCGAATCAACCCGCTCTGCCCCACCCCGCAGAGCATAGAGAGAGAAGCCCCCCGTATAACAGAAAGCATTGAGTACCCTCCGGCCTGCGGCATAATGCTCCACAAGATAGCGATTGTCTCGCTGATCAATGAAGAAGCCAGTCTTCTGCCCCCTAATCCAGTCAGGGATGAAGCGAATACCCTGCTCCCAAATAGGCTCATTCTCTGTATGCCCAATGAGGAAACCATCCTCACTAAGCTCTCTCTCTAAACGAGTGGGCAGCGTGCCCTCACTCTTGTAATAGACAGCCTCTAGAGCTGGGGCAAGCTCTAGAGGCTGAGCATAGACCTCCATGAGAGCTTGAGCGATCTCGTGCCGAGCATGGTGCATCCCGAGACTATGGGCCTGCACCACAGCTGTAGAGCCGTAAATATCAACGATGAGCCCAGGCAAGCTATCCCCCTCACCATGCACTAGTCGGTAGACATCGTTGCGCTCTGCCTCGGCAGCCTGGGGACGAATAAGGCCTGCTGCATGGCGCACATGTAGGGCACTAAGCAGGCGTTCCCGCCAGTAGTCCTCGGTGATGGGCTCGAGAGAACCGAAGCGAAGCATACGGATAGCTATGCTTCCCCCACCATAGTGCCCAACGCCGAGCTCTCGACCCTGGCTGCTGAGGATGTTTACTAGAGCTCCATCGTAAACCTCCCCCTCTACGGAGGCAATAGCTCCAGAGAAGATCCAGGGATGGAAGCGAAGCAAAGACTCCTCCTTGCGTGGAAGTAGCCTGATAGTAGGATATGCGTTCATAAGAGAGCGTAATGAATGGGATTGGGATAAGGGAGCTCAATGAGACGGTTGTAGATCTGTAGTGAGGCCCAGGCATCTAGGGCGGCATACATCTGCTGGGCGGGGGAGAGTTGAGCGGCCTCCCAATTGCTCATGCGCTGCGACTTGCTCAGATAGCCCGAGCAAACGATGGCGTAGATCTTCTGTAGGCCCTGCTCACGAATACCAAAACCTGGGCAGAGCCTCTGTAGCTCAACGAAGCCAGCTGGCTCGAAGGGGCTCAGCCGCTTGAGCGAGGAGAGGTCATCCTTGAGGCTCAGACCGACCTTGAAGAGGTATGGATCTTGTAGGAGCTTGATGAGCTCGGGGTGCAGCCCAATCTTGTTGAGGCGGAAGAGGAAGCAATGCTCATCCGTCGAGAGTTGTAGCAGCGACACCTCGTAACGTTTATGTGCTGAGAAGGAGGGGCGTGTCTCCGTATCGATCCCAATAGCCTCGGACTGCTTGAGCTGCTGCACAGCCTTGCGCACATCGCTCTTGCGCTCGACCAGGTGGATCTCTCCTGGGAAGAAGATACGCTCGAGCTTACTCAGCTCCTCCCCCGAGATCGTGGAGGCAAAGGAGGTGCGCAGAAGCTCTCGCATCTTAGTCCTCCTGGTAGGCGTCCTCTTCTGCGTCGTCATGTTCGGATTGATATTGTACATAAAGTCTGTGCATAGCCATTTGGGCTGTGAGGAGCTGCTCGCCCCAATACTCTCTGAAGAGGGCCAGGCAGCGACCGATCGCTGCGGGCAGGGCCAATTCGTTGCGCTCCTTGACAATACCCAGCAGATTGCCCACGTGCTGGTAGACGTCGGCGAGGCACTCGGAGATGAAGCTCAGCGTTGGGGTCTGCTCGCCCTGAGCATCCTCTGCGCTCAGGCGCAGGAAGGTGTCCTGCTCACCGAGCACATCGGCCAAAGCCCCACGCACACGCTCGTAGCCATATTCGGTAATGTATTCCTCTATATAATCTTCCTCTGGGCTGTAGAGATATTCGGGCAGGCGCATTGTCTGCAAATACAGTCGTGGGAGGATCTGTAGCAGTCCTAGCACGAGCTCTCTAGCCTCTGTAGGTGTCTCGACGAGCGTGGCAAACTCTACTCCTACGGCAGTAAAGTCTATCAGCTCAGGTGAGTAGATATTGTATACTGGTGAATTTGTATTCATAGGCTACAAAGGTACTACATCTCGAGCAGGCAGCATGAACTCTAGCGATAGATCTTCGCTCTACCGCTCATCGAGGTTCGCCCTCGATAGGCCTTCGATTGAGCTCTCAATAGGGTCGAGCCCGAGCCCTCATCTAGCCTCTCTCCCAAGCTCTCGATAGCATCGAGACTGAGACTCAAATAGGATCACAACAGAGACTCAGATAGGATCTCCATCGAGGTATAAGTAGGATCGCAACAGAGGTATAAGTAGGAGCAAAAAAGGACATTCAGTTAAGTCTATGGGATACATAAGTAGCAGCAAAAAATCTTGTAAGTTAGCAGACTACAGAGAGACGACTGGCAGCTCCAAGAGAGAGCTCGATGGAGTATCATCTATCGAAAAATGGACCTTAGGAGGGGATAGGCAGAGTCGCTCCGTACGAGATCTATGCCCTATACAGCAACTCTGCACAGAGCATTTGCAGAAGAAGTGTGGGGCTAATTGATTATATTTGTGCGGCAAAGGGATTAGCAAGAAGTTCACTAAAGACTATACAACAAGATGGCCAACATCAAGACAATACTCGAGTTTGACCGAGCCCAAATATCTAGGCAGGAGCATATCCTATTCGATAACTTCAGCCTTGCGATCCAAGAGGGGGAGTTCGTCTATCTAGTCGGGCCAATAGGTTCGGGCAAGAGCACGTTGCTCAAGAGCATCTACGCTGAGTTGCCCATCAAGCGGGGGAGCATCCGCCTCTTCGGCCAGGAGCTCAAGGATATTAAGCCTCACCGGTTACCCGAGCTGAGGCGACAAATTGGGATCGTCTTCCAAGATTTCGAACTGCTTGCCCGAATGACCATTTGGGAGAACCTCGACATCGTCCTGCGTGCCTGGGGCGAGAACAATCGCATTACCCGTAACGAACGCATCAAAAGAGCCCTCACAGAGGTCGGTTTAGAAAATAAAGGCTACAAATATCCGCACCAGCTCTCGGGCGGTGAGCAGCAGCGTGTGGGCATCGCTCGAGCTCTGCTGGGAAATCCTAAGCTCATCCTAGCCGACGAACCTACGGGCAACCTAGACCTGGAGAGTGGCCTCGCCATCACACGCCTACTGCACGAGCTGAGCCGTACCAAGGGCACGGCCGTGCTGATGGTTACCCACAATACCGTACTGCTACGAGAGCTCCCTGCTCGACAAATCAACCTGTACCCGACAGACTTCTCTGACGACTCTCTCGGAGCAAACGACTAGGCGATCTTTTGTGCTAAAGCATCCATTTACATCCAATAGTACTGCATTGAAAATAATGAAGTTCGGAGGCACTTCCGTTGCCTCAGCACCTCGCATCCGCCATGTAGCGGATCTGATTACAGCCACAGACGAACCCAAGATCGTGGTTCTCTCGGCCATGGCCGGGACAACGAATACCTTAGTCGAGATCAGCCGCCAGCTCGTGGAGCGTCATCGACACGAGGCCCTCATCCTATTGACCAAGCTCAAGCGCAAGTACGAGCAGGAGACCCAGGCCCTCTTCCCCAATCCTCAGAGCTACGACAAGGCTTGGACTTTGGTCAACGAAACTTTCTTCTTCCTCGAGCAACTCTGCTACCAAGAGAGCTTCACCCTCTATGATGAAAAGAAAATCCTCGCCCGAGGAGAGCTCCTAAGCACAGCGATGATGCTCCGCCATCTCGAAGACAGAGGGATCAAGACCGCAGGCCTCCCAGCCCTAGAGTATATGCGCACGGATAAGAATGCCGAGCCTGACCTGGAGTACATCGAGATGCATCTGAGGCAGATACTCTCCCGATGTCCCAGCGATGTCAATCTCTTCATCACCGAAGGGTACATCTGTCGCAATGCCTTCGGAGACATCGACAACTTACAGCGTGGGGGGAGCGATTATACTGCCTCCCTGGTCGGAGCAGCTCTCAGAGCAGACGAGATACAAATATGGACAGATATCGACGGGATGCACAACAATGACCCTCGAGTAGTCGAGGCTACCGAACCTGTGCGCCGACTTCACTTTGAGGAGGCTGCCGAGCTGGCCTACTTCGGAGCGAAAATCCTACATCCAACCTGCATCCAACCGGCCAAGGCTCGCAGCATCCCCGTACGCCTGCTCAACACTCTAGTCCCCGAAGCTCCAGGCACCTTGATCTCGACCGATACAGACAAAGATCTGATCAAGGCCGTTGCCGCCAAGGATGACCTAACGATGATCCGAGTACGCAGCTCTCACCAACTCTCAGCTTGGAGCTTCGCCAGCAAGGTCTTCGCCGTCTTCGAGCATCTGCGCATACCAATTGACATGATTGCCTCGACAGAGCAGTCCATCTCGCTGACGATCGAGACCAGCCGCCTCGTCCCTGAGCTGGAGGAGGAGCTAGAGCAGCTCGGGACTCTCGAGATCGAGCGCGGGATGACCATCGTCTGCATCGTCGGCGACCTAGAGTCTGAAAATATCGGCTTCGAAGCTCAGATCCTAGAGGCTCTACGAGAAGTACCCATTTGGATGATCTCCTACGGGGGGAGCGACTACAACGTCTCCGTCCTCGTCGAGGCCTGCAACAAGCGGACTGCTCTCAAAGCCCTGAGCGACCACCTCTTCATCCGTCGTTCCTCTCAGGCATGACAACTACGAGGCCAATCTCAAAAGCCAGGCTATGGCTGGGTCTGCTACGCCCTCGGACGCTCTTCTCGTCGCTGAGTGCAGTCCTTGTGGCTATATTCTATGCGGCCCGCTCGGGTATGCCTCCAGTGCTGGAGAGCTGCCTCCTCATAGGTGTGGCTCTAGGGGCACAGATCTCGAGCAATATAGCCAATGACCTCATCGACTTCAAGAGAGGGGCGGACACGCTCGAGCGCAAAGGGCCGCTGAGGCCGCTGAGCCGAGGGATGCTCTCCGAGAGAGCGGTGAGGCGAATGCTTCTCCTCTTCCTTGGGCTCACCCTTGCCCTCGGGCTGTGGCTCATAGCCCTGAGCTCGTGGTGGTTGCTGACGGTGGCTTTAGTCGTACTCTTGGGTGTCTTCGCTTATTCAGGGGCTGGCATCTCGCTAGCCTATAGGGGGCTAGGTGATGTGGCCGTCCTCATCTTCTTCGGCATCGTACCTGTAGTCGTTGGCTACTACATCCTCGAGGGGACGATCCTGGACAGTACCCTCTGGCATCTAGCCTTTGCGATCGGCCTCTCCAATGTCAATATCCTCGTTGTCAATAACTACCGAGACTATGCCGAGGATGCCCAGGTGGGCAAGCGCACCCTGGTGGTCATGATGGGCAGAGACTTCGCCCCGAGGCTCTACCTGAGCTGTGGAATGCTCTCGATGGGGCTACTCTACCCAATCTATTCGGCCTGGGCTATGCCCCTGCTGCTGGGCTATGTCCTCCTCTTCTCTAGCACCTACCGCTCACTCCAAAATAACGAAGGCGAGCAGCTCAACCGAACGCTCGCCCAAACAGCCCGCAATGCCTTTGCCCTCTCGATCATGATCGGGCTGATGCTCCTAATCCGGTCTCTATCCGCCTAAAGTATGCGCTACAAACGCCTCCACCAGATCCTCCTCTTACTGAGCTGTCTCTCTCTATTGAGCTGCTCGACCCTCAGTCGTACCAAGCGCAAGCCCTCGGCCTCAGCCCTCTCGACAGAGCAGATTGCCTCGATGATCAAGCGTGGAGAGAAGTTGCTCGGCAAGCCTTATAGGCATCGCCACTCCTCAGGCTGGACACTCGACTGCTCTGGCTACGTGGGCTATCTATTCAGTACTCTAGGTATTAAGATCCCTCGCACCTCATCAGCCCTAAGCCAGTATGTAGACCGAGTCAAAGACCCACAGCCTGGGGACTTGCTTTTCTTTAAGGGACGCAATACACGCAGCTCTAGGGTAGGCCATGTAGCTCTAGTCGTGGAGAATAAGGATGGAGATCTTGTGATCATGCACAGCACAAACAATGGCGGGATCATACGCCATCGGCTCAAGGGAAGTACCTACTTCAAGAAGCGTTACCTACATGCAGGTAGAATTCCTGCACTCTCGAGACTAAGCCCTGATTCACAGCGAAAAAAGAAGAAAAAGGAGCAGGTAAGAGAACGGGTTAGGGTCAAGGAGCACAAAGCTGGGGAAATGATCAAGAGCGAGCCACTGGAGCTGAAGACTCGACCTAGTGTGAGCTATCTAGAGGAGCGACACATCCCCTCCTTCTAGAGATCAGACCCATGTGAGGGTTTGCGATCATCGCTTCGACAGCGAACGGATAAGTCGACCGAGACCCATCATCCCAAAGAGCAGCAGCACAATGATTACCCCGGAGGGGATAGATAGATAGTAGCTCAGCACCAGCCCCAAAACATTGGCTACAAGGATCAGGAGAATAGAGCCCAAGACAATCGTGCGAAAGCGAGAGGTAAAGAGGCCAATAGTGCTCTGAGGCAACGTCAAGAGCGACATCAACAGCATGATCCCCACAAGCCTGATACTCAGCACGAGAGCGATCGAGACGAGGATGAGCATGGAGAGATTCCATCGGTCTGCCCTCAAGCCCCTTGTTTGGGCGAAGTCCGCATCGAACATACTGTAAAGGATCTGCCGATAGTATCGCACAAACACAAAAACCAGTATCAGGGCAAAGAGAGCCAAAGCCCACAGATCCTCCCTAGAGACCAGGAGGATATTACCAAAGAGATAAGAGGATAGGCCCGAGGTATATCCAGGCGTAAGGGTCATGAAGAGCACTCCTAGAGCCATTCCCAGTGCCCAAACGCCCGCAATAGCGGAGTCTTCCCGAACCATATCTCGACGGCTTAGGCGACCGATCCCTACGGCAGAGAGCACTGCAACCAAACAGGCCGATAGGATGGGGTTAATCCCCAAATACAAGCCTAGACCCAACCCACCGAATGAGGCATGGGTGATCCCTCCACTCACAAAGACAATACGCCGAACGACAATATAAGCCCCCACAATGCCACAGACAATGGCAGAGAGCAGAGAGGCCCAGAGGGCATTCTGAAAGAATTGATACTGAAGTACGCTCTCCATGGCTAGTGTCCTCCATCAGGCCCATGCTCCATATGGTGAGCACGAACCTCCTGGATGATTAAGAAGAGCTCGGGCTTGAGCTCCTCTGGCAGCTCGATCTGACGTAGCTGGAGGCTTCGTACCCATCCGGCCACATCATCCGCCTCGAGGGTGATCAGGATCTCCCTAAACTCCTCAACCTCCTCACTGCTATAGTCCTCTGCCGAGCGAGCAACAAAGCGATCTAGCTCCTCATCGTCATAGTAGACAATCTTCGTACTGACAGAGGCGAGCAGGCTATCTCGCTCACAGGTCATGTGCATTCCACAGCACCCGCCAGCGGATTTGTAGGGCTGTGGCTCAGCCTCCTCGTCTATACTAGTGGGAAAGAAGTACCGTTGTACCAGGGCTATCAGAGCCACAACGATACCCAACCCCAATAGGGCAACCAATGCCCAAATGATACTATCCATAAATTGACGAATGTATGACGTTATAATATACCTACTTCAAAACCTAAACCCTCAAGCTCCTGCCAATAGGCTGGGAAACTCTTGGAGACCGCCTCTGCCCCCCCAACACATACAGCCTCAAAGCCTAAGCTGGAGGCTAGAGGGGCTAGAGCCATGGCGATCCGATGATCCCCATGCGACCAAATATTGGCCGAGGGAGTATCTACTATATCAACTACCCCATCCCAAGAGATCTCATCAAGGGCGACCTCTAGGGCCACGCCTAGGGCCTTCAATTCTTGAGCAAGAGCCTCAATCCGATCGCTCTCCTTAAGCCTTAGATGAGCCACACCTTGTAGCCTAAAGGGTCTACGCTGTCCAACGGAGGCAGCGACGAGACTTGGGACGATGTCCGGGCACTCCCGACAGTCCGCCTCAAGAGCCTCTACTTCACCCCAAGGAGTACGCCGCAGGACGATCCCCCCATCCGAAAGGTGGTCAGAGGCAACCCCTAGAGCAGCGAAGAGCTTCGGCACATGATGACCATCCCCCTGTAGGCTAGGTATCGCAAGTCCCTCGAGCCTCAAGCCATCGAGAGATGGATAGAGGGCCACAAGTAGATAGGCGTAGGAGGCTGCCGTCCAGTCTTCTTCGGGGGAGGCAGAGACGGATCGGGAAGGCTTCAGAGCCCTATCCGAGAAACTAAATCGGCCTCCGTTTTGTTCCCCCTCTACCCCATAGCGACGCATGACCTCCAAGGTCATGGTTGCATATGGAGCAGAGCTCACAAGCTGGGCAGAGGCATCAATCGTATAGGCCTCACTCCCCAAGAGCAGAGGGGCAATAAGCATCAAGGCACTGATATACTGCGAGCTCATGGAGGCATCCACAGAGACACAGCCCGATCGGAGCTCCGACGGATAGATCAAGAGCGGAGGGTAGCCCTCCCGCTCGAGGTAATCGATCCGTGCCCCGAGAGAGCGCAAGGCCTCGACCAAGGGGGCAATAGGCCTCTGATGTTGCCGCCCCAGCCCTGAGAGCTTTGTCGGGCACTGGGCATCTGCTGCAAGCACTGCGGTCATCAGACGCATAGCCGTCCCGGACTCTCCGACACAGACCTCACCCATCCCGTGCTCGACCTGCAAGAGAGCTGTATATAAATACCTTATATCCTCTGGCAAAAGGCATAGCTGCGCCTCCGAATATCGAGGAAGAGCCCGGAGTAGATGTTTTAGGATCATCTCTCGGGCCATGAGGCTCTTACTAGGAGGCAGGGCAAAGGTCTTCCCCTCTCCCCTCAGACCTTGACGCCCCAAGCTTATTCGAATGTCCATAGTATATCTCCTACCTCCTGCGAATGAATAGAAAGCGGACATGCTGCCAAAGGGTTCGCCCGAAGCCATAATAGCGGCACATGATCTGCCAACGCTCATATAGGGAGCGGCGATGGTTAGCCGTAGTAGCCCCCTCGCTGAGATAGAGGCTTAGTACCTCATCTACTCGATGTACAGACTTCGCCCCCCTCAACACTCGGATACACCAATCAAAGTCTGAGGAGAAGCGGTAGCTCAAGTCGTACTGAGGAGCTAAACTTCTTCGAGCGATGAACGACTGATGGCAGACCAACATGCCCTGCTCGAAGCTCCTCCAAGTCAGCTGCTTCGGAGGGCTAAGCCTTCGTAGTCCCAAGTCTTGACCCTCTTGATCTATCAGGCGAGTATATCCATAGAGTACGTCAGGCAGAGACTCTTGAGCCATAGCCTCTTGTGCTAGATGTGCAACCGTATTGACTGAGGGCAGGAGATCTCCAGCATTCAAGAACCACACATAAGTGCCCTGAGCATAGGATAGGCCCTTATTCATCGCATCATAAATCCCTCGGTCTGGCTCACTATGCACCTTGGCTCGAGGGGCAAGCTCTCTCACCAGGCAGAGAGTGCCGTCGGTAGAGGCTCCGTCAATGACTAGGTACTCCATCCCCTCATAGGTTTGATTCTGTACGCTGAGTAGGGTCGGAGTGATCGTTTGTTCTGCATTGTAACAGACGGTGATGATCGTAACGAAAGGGACTGACATAGAGGCTAAATAGAGACTGGGGTTCTATCCTCGAGGGAGGCATGATACAACTTCAATAGATCAGGAGCAAAGCGGCTATAATCAAGCCACTCGACCGAGGAGTGGCAAACCTTAGGAAGATATTCGTCCTCAGAGGTGAGGAGCTGGACTAGCTGAGAGGCCATCTGCCGAGCGTCATAGGGCCGAGAGAGGAAGCCATTCTCCCCTGGGCGAACAAGATCCTCCGCCCCATGGCCAGCGAAGCTCAGCACGGGAGTGCCACAAGCTAGAGCCTCACTGAGGCTTTGTCCAAAAGTCTCGTAGAGAGAGGTCGAGATGACCACATGGCTCAAACGATATAGATTGATGAGGTCTTCCTCCTGAGATATGCTGCCTAAGTGTTTTGCATCTATAGGGAGGGCAGCCAAGATCTTAGCATCTCGCTCTTGGCCCACGAGCAATAAAGTCGTTTGTTCTGCTAGAGAAGCTGCCTGAAAGGCGAAATGCTCAAGCATCTCCCTCAGGAGGACTGCACCCTTACCCCGATCATCCAGGCGAGCAGCAGCGACCAAAATATACTTGCGACTGGGACAATAGCCCTCGAAAGTTCTCGTCTCATCGACCTCTCCAGGGCAGAAACAGGAGAGATTTAGAGGATTAGGCAAGACTTCAGGCTTTGAGAAGCCTTGGGAAAGGCATCCTGCTGACGCAAGGGAAGCCTCAGCTTGACTGACAGCGATGAGATGAAAGCCTCTGAGCGAGGCCCTCCGCTTACGAGAGGCAACATATTGCGAGAGGTCATTCTTCCTTCGACTAGAGAGCAATGGACAATAGCCACACCCCTCAGATATACGAGTACATAAGAGACTCTCCCTCTCCTGCCATACGAAGGGGAGGTGACAGCCACCCAGCACAGGCCAGAGGTCATGCATAGTCCAAAAGACGGGCTTTCCTAGCTCTCTAAGCCCCTCAAGAGCCCCAAGTCTAAGCATACCATGATTGACCCAATGTAGGTGAATAACATCTGCCCAGGAGGCCCATTCATGCCTCGAAGGGTCATAGCCCCATCGAGCACTAGAGAAGCGAAAGAGATTTCGACAACTCCTCCCGTTACGGAGCAAGATCTCGAGTCGCTCGAGACGATTATACCACCAAGATCTACTGAGGCTACCCCTCCGACTAGAGAGGGCCTCTACCCTCCTCTGCATCTCCCGAGAGAGGTTGTCCAGTTCGTGTAAAACAAGCACTCGGACATCGACACCATAGCGACTAAGGGCCTCATAGTTACGCCTACAGGCAATAGCTGCCCCTCCAGAGGTCAAGGAGGTTGTGATCAACAAAACCTTCATCGCTGTCGGAATATTCGCTGACGAACAAAGGCCTCTGCCTCGGGGCTAAGACCTAATACATACCCAAGACCTAGAGTGGCCAGCAATAGGGCTGCCGAACGCAGGATGAGATCAATCCAACTATTGTTCCACGAGGGGAGCAACCAGCCAAGTAAAAAGAGTACTCCTACCAAGGGGAGAAGGAGGAGCTGACGGGTAGAGAGCGGGTGGATGCCTAGGCGATGCCAAAGCAACCCTTGCTGCAATCCATAGCAAACGAGGTTGCTTAGGAGCGTAGCAGCAGCAGCCCCTTCCACTCCCCAGAGAGGGATGAGGTAGAGGTTTGCCAGGAAAGCTACTGCACAGAAACCTAGGGTATAATATAAATTCCAGTGATAATAGGGAGAGCAGCTGACGATCGGGTGAGAGCCCGTTAGAGTGATCTCTACGATCTTGGCAAGGGCAAGGAGGAGGAAGGCATGCTTCCCACCTCGGTACAGCTCTCCTTGGGGCATGATGCTGTAGATGTTATCTATATTGGCCCACAGCAGAGCGAAGATGACCAAGCCAACGAAGAGCTGGTAGTATGAGGTCTGCTGATATAGGGTGCTCGTGCGCTCATGGTCTCTGTCCTTCATAGCCTGGGCGATGTGAGGCGTTGTAATGCTGATGATCGCTCGGGTGGGAATGTCTATAAATGACGCCATAAAGAAAGCAATGGAGAAAATCGCTGTAGAGCCCAGCCCTCCCTCATCTACAATGGTTACCATCAATAGATCCATCCGAGTAGCAAGCATCGTCCCGACGGTGGAGAGGACTGCTAAAGCAGTAAATCGACCAAAGCCTCGACGCATCTGCTGGGGCACAAACGCCCAGTCGTGTTTGAGGCTCAGAGGGATTAGCCGTCCGAGATAGCCTAGTGCTATCACGCAACAGAGGACATACACAACAATCAAGCCCCAAACAAGCCCATCGAGGCTGAGCCAATGAGCTGCATAGAGGAGATATAGCCCTAGCATCAAAAGACGAAGAAGGATCTCTCGGATGGTCTTCGGGGCGGATAAATGTAGCAGCTGTATGGCATACAGCTCCCATATCGTCCACAGAACAATTGCTAAGGACAGAGGCAAGACAAGCCAATAATAATCGACAAAAAGGGCACTATTACGGCCGAACACCTCTGAGATGGGGAGATGCAGCAAGCCATAGAGGGGGAAGGCTACGAGGCAACCCAAGAGGGCAACCACAAGGACATAGAACAAGAAGCCATGATGCACCTGCCGTCTGCCACCGTCAGCACTAGAGCTCTCGTCTTTGAAATAAGGGAAATAACGATTGATGGAGGTAGTCAAACCCAACAGCCCTAGTCCTGAAAGCAGCGTTGCCACCTCGATGACTAGACGAGTTAGCCCCACCTCTTCTGGACTAAGATACTTAGTCAGAACAAAGAGTGTCGTAAAGAGCCCAATCCCAGCACCAACGAAAGTGATCAGTGTAGAGCGAGCCCCCTCTCGTGCGATCGTATTAGCCATTCGTTCTCAACAAGCTAAAGCGGTCGGACAGACTGAGCAGGTAATGATCGGCCAGCACCAATGCGGCCATAGCCTCGACTATAGGGACGGCTCGAGGCACGACGCAGGGGTCATGACGCCCCTGGACGCATAGGCTAGTCTCTCTACCCTCCCGAGTCAAAGTGCATTGCTCCTGAGGGATGCTGGAGGTAGGCTTGAAGGCAACAGATAGCCATATCCGCTCTCCATTGCTGATTCCCCCAAGGGTGCCTCCCGAATGATTGCTCCGATGACAGGGCTGCCCCTCACTATCCAGCCCCATAGAATCATTGACCTCAGAGCCCCGCTGGCTAGATAGGGAGAAGCCCTCACCGATCTCGACCCCCTTGACCGCATTGATGCTCATCATCGCATAGGCTAAGCGAGCAGGGAGCTTATCGTAGAGAGGTTCGCCCCAACCTGCGGGGACACCATCGATGACGAGACGGATCACTCCACCCAGGCTATTCCCCTCATCTCGAGTCTGCCGAATGAGCTCTATCATCTCCTCGGCGAGAGGCTTATTGGGGCAGCGGACAGCATTCTCCTCTGCTAGAGAGAGCCGCTCTATGGGCCAATACTCCGATCCAGGGCTTAGGTGTAGAGGGCCGATGGAATAAGTATAGGCCTGCAAGCGAATACCCTGAGCCCACAAAAGCTGACGAGCTATACAGCCCGCAACAACACGTGTTACAGTCTCACGGGCAGAAGCTCTGCCTCCCCCTCGATGATCTCGAATACCATACTTTTGCTCGTAAACGTAGTCTGCATGCCCAGGGCGATAAACCTCTCTCAGATGGTCATAGTCTGCCGAACAAACGTCCTCGTTATAGACAACAAAGGCAATAGGCGTACCCAGGGTCTTACCCTCGAATAAGCCTGAGAGCCAATGCAGGCGATCGACCTCTTGGCGGGGGGTAGAGAGGGTACTCTGTCCGGGGCGTCTACGAGCCAGTTGATTATCAATCTCTTCGAAATCGATCTCAAGGCCTGCAGGTACACCATCGAGCACACCACCTATGACAGGCCCATGAGACTCTCCAAAGGTAGTCAAGCGAAGCAAACGTCCGAAGGTATTCATACACAGCTAGACAATTAAGAGAGGCTGCGCCATAAACCAGAAAAACTTGATTTACGACGCAGCCCCTTCGCTACAATGATGCGAGTTATCGTCTCATAAGAGAAAGAGACTGCTTAGCAACCACAGTTGCCACCGCAACATCCGCCTGAGGACTCGCCAGAATCCGAAGAGCCACAGTTGCAACCACCGCCACAGCCACCACCATGAGAGCCGAAGAACTTCTCGATCTCCTGGCTAGTAGCTTCATGCTCGTCAATGATCTCTCCGATGAAGTGGAGGGTCTCACCAGCCAAGGGGTGATTGAAGTCCATGACGACTACATCCTCACGTACCTCGAGGACACTTCCCTGAAGCGTATGACCATCTGTGGTCTGCATAGGGATCGTATTGCCTTCGAAGACCACAGCCTCATCGAACTTGCCTGCCTCATCAACGAAAATATCCTTGGGCAGCTCCTGCACAGCATCTTCGATACGCTCGCCGTAGGCCTGCTCACAGCTGAGGACGAAGTCGAACTTATCCCCGACGTTCAAGCCTAATAGGTTCTTCTCAAACTCAGGCAGCATCATGCCCATACCATGGATATACTCTAGGGGACGCTCTTTGGTTGCCTCCTCCATCAGCTCTCTCTCATTCTCAGAGCCGACATACAGCTCGTACGTACATGCGACGAACTTATTGGGTGAAATACTCATAATCTGTTAGTATAATTTTATCGCCTCAAAGTTAGCTAAAAAGTGCCAACTAGTCCATAGCCCGTCGACGTTCTCTAGCTGCTTTGCGGATCTCCTCTCTTTTTTTGCGTACTTCCTCTCGCTTTTGTCGAGCGATCTCTCCTCTCTGCTTAGCCGCAGACCTAGTGTACTCGCGCACGAAGCGTCTATTCTCCTGGAGCAAGCGTACGGCTTTGTCTATGGGTAGGACAGATTGGCACTTCTTGTAGTAGGTACGCTCGAGCTCTGCATCCTTGACCCGACGATCAAGCTCTGCGCTAAAAGCCTTCTCAAGCTCCTGGGGGCTGAGCTTAGAGTCCTGAGCCTTGCCCTTAGTACCATGGCCATGACGATAGAGGCCAGAGGCGTGGCTCTGCTTCCAGAGCTTAAATCGCTCCTGATCCAGTTCGTCAAGGATGGGCATGAGGCTATTAGCCTCCTGGTCAGTGAGCTCTAGTGCTTTGATGAGGAAGGCTCGCTTGTGCTTGAGGATCTCCTCCCTCCTGGGGTGAGTACCCTCCTGAGCGAAAGTGCTCAAGAGACCTATAGCGAGGGCGATGAATAGCAGGGTTATTCGTTTCATAGTTTGAAAGTTATTGGATTCAACACTTTACAGATCCTGTAGCTGTGCCAGGGCCTGCTCTTGGGCGATCGTCTCGACCTCGAGGGCATAGCTCTCATAGTACTGGATATACTCCTCATCCGAGACATCATAGGCACTGGCGACGGGGCGAGGCTGCTCAGGAGACGAGGTCTCGGGAGCGATGAGCTTAAAGCCCAAGTAGATGCTCACAAAAGTTGCAGCCAAATAGAGCGAGGGCTTGACCTTCGTCCACAGCCCTACTAGGGGTGTGGGAGGAGCTGCCTCGGCATCGCCTTGCACAGCATCGATGCGAGCCATGATATTGCGCTCGAGATCCTCGAAGTAGTCCTCTGGCACACTGTAGTGCGCCTGGCTCTGCTCGGCCTTGGGAAGCTGAGCCTCGTAGTCGAAGGGTTTATCTTGTTTCATAACGTTTGATCTTGATCTCCTCGAGCCTATGTCGAGGTTCTATTGATTGAGATGACCCAAAGGTAAAAAGGTTTAATCCTCGAGTGCAAGCTGCTCTCGAATCTTATTGGCGGCATGGTGATAGGAGGCCTTCAATGCCCCCGTAGAGGTTCCTGTCAGGCTCGAGATCTGCTCATAGGGCATCTCATCATAGTAGCGCAAGCGAAAGACCAGCTGCTGCTTCTCGGGCAGGGAGAGGAGGGCTCTCTGAAACTTCAGCTCATAGGCATCTGCATCGAAGTACTGGTCGGCGACCAAACGCTCCATCATCCGATCGAGCAGCTCCTGATCCCCTCCATCGTGCAGCAGCTCCTGCTCTCGCCTCTGTCTACGGACGAAGCTGAGCCCCTCATATAAAGCTATCCGATAGAGCCAGGTAGAGAGCTTGGCCTCGCCTCTAAAGCCCTCGATAGCATCCCAGGCCTTGAGGAAGGTATTCTGTACAAGATCATTGGCGTCATCATGGCTGTAGACTATGCGACGCATCTGCCAATAGATCTGGCGACTATAGAGCTTGACCAGGAGAGCAAAGCCTCTGCGACGGCTCTCGGGGTTCTGAAGCAGCTCTCTCAGCTCCTCCTCTGTAATCAAAGGGCTCATGACAGATGAGGCTCTAGGAGAGCTGTAGACTCAGTAAGACGGATGAGCTGCCCCTGGGTATCAGCTGTCAAGCATAGCGTATCGCCAGGGGACAGCTCGCCCGAGAGGATAAGGTCGGTCAAACGATCCTCGACCTCTCGCTGTAGCACACGTCTGAGGGGTCGAGCACCATAGCTAGGATCATACCCCAGGGCTGCAATAGCATCCTTGGCTAGATCATCTAACTCCAGGGCATAGCCTGCTCGGGCAATGCGCTCCGAGAGGGGGCGAAGCTCGACCTCGACGATCCGACGCAGGGCTGCCTCGTCGAGGGAGGCGAACTCGACGATCTCGTCGAGGCGATTGAGGAACTCAGGGCTGAAGGTCTTCTCCAGCGCTCGGCGCATAATCCCCTGCTTGCGCTCTGCCACCCCCTCGGGATAGAAGCCGACCCCATGGGCGAAGGACTTAGCCTCTCGAGAACCGACATTGGAGGTAAGGATCACGATGGTATTGCGAAAGTCTACCCTACGCCCCTCGCTATCGGTGAGCGTCCCCTCGTCAAGGATCTGTAGCAGAAGGTTGTACACCTCAGGGTGTGCCTTCTCAATCTCGTCGAAGAGGACGACGGAGTAAGGCCTGCGCCTTACCTGCTCGGTCAGCTGCCCTCCCTCTTCGTAGCCCACGTAGCCTGGGGGAGAGCCTATGAGACGAGAGACAGCGAACTTCTCCATATACTCGCTCATATCTACCCGTATCATGGCATCCTCTACCCCGAAGAGCTCCTGGCTAAGCTTTTTAGCCAAATAGGTCTTGCCGACCCCAGTAGGCCCGAGGAAGAGGAAGGAACCAATAGGCCTACGCTCGTCTCGAAGCCCAAGGCGACTGCGTTGGATCGCTCGGACTACTCGCTCCACTGCTGCGTCCTGGCCAATGACCTGACCTTGCAAGACCTCAGCCATACAGCGCAGACGCTCGGCCTCTCCCTGGGCGATCCGCTCCGTAGGGATGCCACTCATACGGGCAACAACGGCAGCGACCTCCTGTAGGCCCAGCATCTTGGGCTCGATCGGCTGCTGGTGCTTACGATCTTCCTTAAACTGAGCAATCTGCTCCTCTAGCTCCCTCTCTCGAGAGCGATACGAGGCGGCCAACTCGTACTTCTGCTCCTTGATGCACTCGAGTTTGAGCTCAAGTACCTGCTCGAGCTCGAGCTCTAGGCCACTAAGCAGAGGGTCTGCGGCTACGACTTGCCCTCTAGCATTGGCACCGACCTCGTCCAGGATGTCAATAGCCTTGTCGGGGAAGCATCGCTCCGTAAGGTATCTAGCAGACAGCTCGACGATAGCCTCTAGGGCTTCGTCGCTGTAGCGCACCCCATGATAGTCCTCATAGCGAGATTTGATCTGCTCGAGGATCGCTCTCGTCTCCTCAGCCGTATTGGGGGAGAGCATCACTCGCTGAAATCGACGCTCTAGAGCCCCATCTCGCTCGATGTACTTGCGATACTCAGAGAGGGTGGTCGTCCCGATACACTGCAGCCCTCCTCTCGAGAGAGCGGGCTTGAGCATATTGGCCGTGTCCATCCCGCCAGTAGAGCCACCAGAGCCTACGATCGTATGAATCTCGTCGATGAAGAGGATGATGTCTGGTCTACTCTCCAGCTCTTGCATGAGAGCTTTGAGTCGCTCCTCATATTGTCCCCGATACTTCGTCCCTGCGATCATAGCAGCCAGGTCGATACTGATGATGCGCTTCTCCTGTAGATACAGGGGTACAAAGCGTTGGGCGATGCGCTGGGCTAGCCCCTCGACGAGGGCCGTCTTGCCGACCCCTGGTTCGCCGACGAGGATAGGGTTACTTTTCTTACGTCTCCCGAGGATTTGGATCATCCGCTCGAGCTCGGCCTCACGGCCGATCATGGGGTCAAGGCGTCCAGCCTTGGCATCAGCCACGAGGTCTCGCCCATAAGCATCGAGGGTGGGTGTATCAGTCTCTGCATCGCTTCGTCGCTTAAGGGTTGCTCTACCCTCTCCGTCCTCCTCCTCATCATCGTCGGTCTTGCGGTGGGCATTTTGAATGCCTCGCTCTGCCTCATCCAGGCGCAGGGCATCAACGGAGAAGCCAAAATCTAGATGGATGCTCTTCTTCTTGAAGAGGCTTTTGAGCCTATTGGGCATAGGGCTCAGGAGCACCGCTTGCAGCAGATGCAGGGGGCTAATGGCAGCCTCTTGCCGATGGGCACAGATCTTGGCCGCAATGGAGATACAGATACGAGCCTCTTGGTCGAAGGTAGGGACGGCTGCAGGGTCGCTGGGCTCCTCTGCTATTTTGGCAGAGAGGCAGTGGTCATACTCCTGGATCAGCTCCCCGATGCCAAAGCCCTGCTCCAGCAAGAAGTTGATCCCTACATTCCCGCCCTCCTTGAGCACGCCCCAGACCAGCAGGTCGGGGTCGATCTCTCGGATGCCTAGACGCTGGGTCTCCTCATAGCAGAGCTCCAGTGCCGAGCGGAAAGTATTTGTATAGTTATAAGTCATTTCGATCTTATGAATTGTATATATATTAAGATGCAGCAAGGGCTGCAAAGTTTATACGAGGGGGGATATTGAGACAACGGACATCCCCCTCTGCCTAGTATGCGGAGAGCAAAAACTATACCAAACCTCACCAGCCCCTTGCTCTGGCAGAGCTCGAGGCCGAGTAGGCGAGCCCGAGCGGCCGACGGGCGTCGGGGAGAGGCGGACTTAGGGCACAACCTCTCTCACGACGAGCCTCGCCTCTGAGCCTAGGCTGGGCCTAGATCATCGTAGGCATCGTGTCGTTGGAGGCATCCGAAGTCGAGATGAAAGCCTTGGGGTCTATCCCGAGCACCTCGCGCTTGAGTGAGAGGAGGTTCTTGCGCTGGATGATGATGAAGATCACCTCCCGCTCTAGACCCTGATACATTCCCTTGCCATGGAGGAAAGTACCTCGGACACCCATACGCCCCACCAGTGCGTCTCGGATCTCCTGGGGCTTGTCCGAGATGATGAATACAGCCTTGTGAGGGTTCTGTGGCTGGAGCACCTCGACGACCTTGCCATAGATGAAGATCGTGAGCCAGGAGTAGAGGGGGACCTTCCAGTCCCCGAAGCTGATGAGCCCCAGCAGGACGACGATCGAGTCGATGCCGATAATGAGGCTACTGACCTTCATATTCGTCCTACGAGAAAGCACTCGGGCCAGGGTATCCGTCCCCGCACAGGTGCTGTGCGAGAAGAAGATGAGGTAGACCCCTACCCCCAGGAGAGCTCCTCCGTAGAAGCTGCACAAGATCGGATCATCCTGCACAAGAGCCCTTCCCTGGCTGAGGTCTGCGATGAGGTCGGTGAAGACGGCCACGAGGACGAAGGTAATCACCGTCTTGATAGCCGACATATGCCCTAAACTGCGGGCGGCCAGCAAGAAGAGGGGGATGTTGAAGACCAAGGCAACCTTACCCACGGGCAGTCCATGGGGGAAAGCCTCCCAAATATCCTTGGTAATGTGGTTGATCACAATGCTCAGGCCGTACACCCCACCAGGGACGATGTTGAGCGGAGCGATGAAGAGAGAGTAACCAATGGCCAGGAGCAGAGAGCCCACGAGGATGAGCAGGAAGTCCTTCGCCAGGGCAATACGATCGAGCGGCATAGTAGAGATGATAGTTGTAGTGTGATAATGCTAAAGACAGAGGCCAGGCCTAGGCATTGCTCTCGGCAAACTCCATGAGGTAAGCCTTGATGAAGGCATCGATCTCGCCGTCCATGACTGCCGAGACGTTGCTTGTCTGATAGTTCGTTCGGTGATCCTTGACCCGTCTGTCGTCGAAGACATAGCTACGGATCTGCGCTCCCCATTCGATCTTTTTCTTATTCGCCTCGACCTCTGCCTGAGCTCGCCGACGCTTCTCCAACTCCTTGTCATAGAGCTGCGATCGGAGTAGCCTCAGAGCATTGGCTCGGTTGTCCGTTTGGCTTCGGCTCTCGGTATTCTCAATGATAATCTCCTCCTGCTCACCAGTCTCGGGGTCTCGGTACTTGTAGTGCAGGCGGACGCCCGTCTCGACCTTATTGACGTTCTGCCCTCCTGCCCCGCTGGAGCGGAAGGTGTCCCAGCTCAGATCGGCGGGGTTCACCTCGATCTCGATCGTGTCGTCTACGAGGGGGACAACGAAGACGGAGGCAAAGCTCGTCATGCGCTTACCCTGAGCGTTGAAGGGAGAGACACGCACCAGGCGATGTACCCCATTCTCACTCTTGAGGAAGCCATAGGCCTGCTCACCCTCGATCTGCATGGTCATGGTCTTGATGCCAGCCTCGTCGCCGTCCTGCCAGTTGGTAATGGTTACCTTGTAGCCCTGTCTGTCGCACCAGCGGCTATACATACGAGCGAGCATAGAGGCCCAGTCTTGGCTCTCTGTCCCCCCTGCACCGGCATTGATCTTGAGCACAGCTCCGAGCTTATCTTCCTCAGCACGAAGCATATTGCGCAGTTCAACATCCTCGACATGGGCTAGAGCTGCGGCATAGGCCTCATCGACCTCCTCTTCGCTGGCGACCCCCTCACGGTGAAAGTCTAGGGCGAGAGCTACCTCGTCGCACAGACGCTCGGCCGTGTCGTAGGCCTCGAGCCAGAAGCGTAGCTCCTTGACCAGTCGCATCTGTGCCTCTGCCCGAGTGCGATCCTCCCAAAAGGATGGATCTGCCGTGCGGAGCTCCTCCTCCTCTAATTGAATGCGTCGGCTATCGACGTCAAAGATACCTCCTCAGCGCAGACTTGCGCTCCAACAGGGCATCCAGTTGGTCTGTCGTTATCATACCTAATAGGTGTGGTGTATGTGATGAGTATATTGCTATTCTGTGGAGGCTTAAGCCTCCTCGTACATACGACGGATGGCCTCGGCATAGCGCTCGGCCACCACCTTGCGGCGGATCTTGAGCGTAGAGGTCAACTCGCCATTCTCGATAGAGAAGGGTTCGCTCAGCAGGACGAACTTCTTCACCTTCTCGAACTGGGCTACACTACCCAGGGCCTGCTCTAGATGAGCCGTGATAATGCGCTGCACCTCGTGGTTCTCCGCAAGGGTATGACGATCGACCTCGGTATCGAGGCCTCGAGCCTGAGCTTGAGCCGTAAGGATCTCCCAGTTGGGGTAGATCAGTGCACTCACGAACTTATACCCGTCGCCGATGATGGCGGTCTGCTCGAAGATCGGATCCATAGCCAGCAGTCCCTCGAGCATCTGAGGGGCAATGTACTTGCCGTTGGCCGTCTTGAAGAGGTCTTTGATACGCTCTGTGAAGAAGAGCGTCTTGCCCTCGAGCCTACCAGCATCGCCCGTGCGAAAATATCCGTCGGCGGTAAAGGCCTCGGCATTGGCCTCGGGGTTGTTGTAGTACTCGGTGATAATAGTCGGGCCCTTTAGTTGGATCTCACTCGTCTCGGGATCAATGCGCACAGAAACGTGATCGACCACCCGCCCTACGGACTGGATGTCGAAGCCCTTCTGAGGGAAGCAGCTCACCGTCGCCGTAGACTCGCTCAGCCCATAGCCGAAGCAGATCGGGATGCCCACCGACTGGAGGAAGCGATTGACCTCCACCGAGAGCGAAGCCCCTGCCGTGGGGAAGAAGCGTCCTCGCTGCAGCCCCAGCACCCTCTTGAGCTTAGCGAAGAGGGTATGCTCATAGAGCTTGTACAGCAGCTTGAGGTGCAGAGGGGCACGATGGCCCTCGTTGTAGTAGTGCAGGCGATAGGTCTCGCCGATGCGGCTGGCATGTCTGAGCAGGCGTTGGGCCATGGGCGAGGAGCTAGCGATCTTCTCCTGGACACCTGCGTAGACCTTCTCCCAAAATCGAGGCACATTGCACATCATCGTCGGGCGCACCTGGGGCAGGGCTTGCAAGATCTTCTTCGGATCGGAAAGAATGGCTACCGTCGCCCCGATGCGCAGACAATAGTAAGCCCAAATCTTCTCAAAGATATGACTATGAGGTAGGAAGCTCATACTCACATCCCTGCTCGAGAGGAAGGGGAACATCTTGATATGCTCCTCCAGCTGCTTCTTCAGATGCTCATGGCGCAGCAAGACACCCTTGCTGCGCCCCGAAGTCCCCGACGTGTAGATGATCACAGCAATATCTGAGTCGAGGGCTTGAGAGACCGACACGTTGGCCGCATTCTCATGCGCCTTGGCATCCCCACGGCGGATGAACTCATCATAGTAGACCGAGGTCTTGTCCTCGGGGTGTAGCACGACATTGCGATCGAAAATGACAATGCGCTCAATAAAGCCTCCTGTACGCTGTACCTCATAGGCATTGTTGTACTGGAACTGTTGCCCAACGAAGATCAGACGCAGACCCGAGTCTCGGACGATGAAGTCTACTTGCTCGGGTGAACTAGTTGCATAGAGAGGGACAGATATAGCCCTCATCATATACATCCCGATCTCTGCCTCGAGCCCATAGACACTATTGGACGAATAGATCCCGACCCTGTCCTGTGGCTGAATACCCTCCCGAGCCAATCCCTTGGCTGCATCAAGACAGCGGTCGGCAAAGGCCTCACCACTGAGCTCGAGCCAAGGGCCAAGGTCGGTCTCTTGGTACTTCACGATAGTCTTGTTTGCAAAGTTCGTTCGGAGGAACTGGGGGAACTCTGCCAAATGATATTGTCTCATTGTCTAGGAGCTTCTATGCGAATAAATATATGTGTACTGCCGAGGCCAAGGCGACAGCCTTGCCCAGGGGGCGAGGTATGCTCGATCGATACACGGCACACCACGTACAAAGATAGAGATTATTTGCCCAGCCCCGACACTCCGCCGCCCGCTAGATCTCGAGCAGGGCTGTGTCCTCGGCCGAGCAATTACTAGGAGCACAACGAAGGTACAAGGAGAAGCTCTATAGAGGTCTAAGTAGGATCGCAAATGAGACTCAAATAAGATCTCGATCGAGGTCTAAGTAGGATCGCAACAGAGATATAAGTAGGACCTAGATAGAGGTGTAAGTGGGGTCGCAGAGGCGGCTTGATTACAAGTGCATAATCTAGCAAGTTAGTAGTCGATGGACTTATAAGTAGCCACAAAAAATCTAGTAAGCTAGTAGTCGACGGAGACACAAAGTACCTCAGAGAACTGGGTTATGACCTAAGGAGAGGGCTACTGAGATCTAAAGGCAGAGCTCGGTAGCCCCCCTCCATGGATCGAGCCACTGGGCTAAAGCTCGAGGAGGGAGGGGCATCGGAAGAATGTTCGTACCTTTGGGCATTATTCATCAATTCACCGAACCAACTATGTTTTCAGGTATCGTAGAGGAGTGCGCTAGCGTCGTAGCACTCAAAAGAGAAGGGGACAATCTGCACATCACCCTGAGTTGCTCTTTCGCAAACGAATTGAGCATCGACCAAAGTGTTGCTCACAATGGGGTTTGCCTCACAGTGGTGAGCCTCGAGGAGGATCGCTACACCGTAACAGCCATCAAGGAGACTCTAGACAGATCCAACCTCGGCATCCTACAGGTTGGCGACCTCGTCAATCTCGAGCGCAGTATGGTATTGGGTGGTCGTCTCGATGGGCATATCGTCCAGGGGCATGTAGACCAAAAGGCTGTCTGCACTGAGGTGCGTGAGGAGAACGGTAGCTGGTACTATAGCTTCCATCACGAGACCGACCCCGAGATGGCAGCCAAAGGCTATGTAACGGTGGAGAAAGGCTCTGTCTGCGTCAATGGCGTGAGCCTTACCGTATGCAACTCAACTGTAGACAGCTTCGGTGTGGCCATCATCCCCTACACACACGAGCATACCAACTTCTGCCGCATTGAGGTGGGGACGGAGGTCAATATCGAGTTTGACATCATCGGCAAGTACCTCTGCAAGATGCAGCAGTACATCCGCTAAGGCTCTCCCTCTGTCGTGCGCCAGCTCCTAGTCTACTGTAGCCTATGCCTGCTTGGCCTCTGGGGTCATGATCGGTCTTGGGCTCAGAGCCCAGGGCTTCCCTTCACTAGGGTAGCTGAGCTGCGCACCGTAACTTACCATTCTCCAACATCCTCCCCTCAAATGGCTGGGATGCTCCCCTGCATCCCACTGCATGAGGAGGGGGCGTTGAGGATCTCTTTTGACCTGCTAGGGGGCGAGAGGAGCATACTTGCCTGCAAACTCATCCACTGCAATGCTGACTGGCAACCCTCAAGCCTTAGCCCCATGGAGGCCATGGAGAGCTCCCTCGAGGGCGAGCTCCTCCTGCCAAGATCAAGTACCAGTACCCGACAGCCCTTTCAGCATTATGAGCTGGAGCTATCTCAGTCCTCCATACGCTTCAGGTATTCGGGCAACTATCTGTTGCACATCTATGACCCGATCAGCGCAGAGGATGCCCCCCTTCTGAGCCTACCGATACTCGTATCCGAGCAGCGTGGCGGTGCTCGGCTCTCCGTCAGCCCCTACTCGAGACTGGGCGAGCCAAGCAGGACACAGCAGTTCGTCAGCTGCGACCTCTCAGCCTCAGCCCTAGGCATCGGGCAGGAGGATCAAGAGCTTCGCATCGTTGTCCTGCAAAATGGGCGTTGGGAGAGCAGGCAGAGCTACCCCACGATCCGAGCCAGTCTCATAGACGAGCAGCAGGCCTACCATCGGGAGCAAGTGTTGGCCTTCGAGGGAGGGGCAGAGTATTACCGCCTAGAGCACACTGACGATCTAGAGACTACGGTTGGAGTCGTTGCCCACACGAAGGACGAGGGTCTATACCACCTCCAGGCCTCCACGAGGTACCTCAAAGCCAGTGCCCCCTATGTCTACGATGCCGACCTCGATGGTCGAGAGATCATCCATAGCACCTCAGAGGAGCAAACAGCCCTAAGGATAGGCTATCATGAGGTGCACTTCGAGCTTATGGCTGAGAGCCCATTGCAGGGCCAGGTAGTCCTCGAGGGACGAGCCTTCGACCATCTACCCTGGTCGAGCCGCACCTTCGCCTACGACCCCGTTCGCCATAGCTACCGCCTCAGCCTCCTCCTCAAGGCTGGCTATCAGGAGTATCAAATGAGCCTGCTAGATACAAAGATGGGTATCGCTAGCGCGATACCCATCATGGGGAATCATTCCGAAACCACTAATACCTACTCGGCACTCGTCTACCTGCGTGATCCTCAGACTCAAACGGATCGTCTCATAGACCTTGTTGAGCTACGCTACATCCCCATCCGATAGGGTCTAGTCGCTTGGAGGAGCTCTTCGGCCCGAGAGCGCATACTCATCTCCACGAGAGAGAGCAGCAGTCCTGCATTCTGAGGGTCAATGATCCTAGGAGCGAAGATCTCGAGGACTTCTATCCGCTCCGAGCCCCAGGAGTAGAGCTGCATGAGGCGACTGATCTGCTCGCAGGAGAAAGAGGCTGACGAGGCCGCCGAGCGCATGAGCTTGAGCTGATCTGTGCGGAAGGGGGTCTGTCGCAGCGAGACCAAGAGCTCCTCGAAGTGAGCCCCTCCAAGAGGCATAGGCCTGACTCCCCTACCCCCTCTCATCATCCGCTCTCGCTCCCGAGCAGCACGATCGAGGATGAGACGAGCCTCATCTTTCTTGAAGCTAATCAGATTGATCAAGACATAGGCATCCCCCTGTAGCAGTAGGTTGGGGGCAATGATCTCCAAGACCTTGAGGCGTGGGCCATCGAAGGCAAAGAGCTTCATCAGAGCCTCTGCCTGGGCTGTGCTGAAGACAGCCCCCCGGCGTGCATCTGAGATCATCCGCAGCTTATCTCTCTCGAAGGGGGCTCTGCGTACCTCGGCATAGAGGCGGTCGAACCAATCAGCATTCGTTCGCTCTCGAGGGTCATAAGCAGGGGGATAAGAAGGCCTATCTATGACAACAGGAGGGATAGAGCCTGAAACCGAAGGTATCGTCCGCTCGGGATAACGGCGACGCATGACAGAGAGGGCCTTATCCTCAAAGATCAACAGCCAAGCCTCCGCCGGAGACAGGTGGTAGTAGATCCATTCATCACGATTGCCGTCGAAGGCCTTCTCATCAGGCTGCCCCACGAGACGAATTACCTGCTCAGGGCTCATGCCTACCTCCAAGGCCATGATCTTCCCACGGATATTACGGCCACAGGCAGCTAGGAGGAGGAGGTAGCATAGGCTCACCAGGCCTATCTTGATCGCTTGTTTCATCAACATATCAATGTAATTTATTCGAAAGGGAACGAAAGGGGGCAGAGCCTAGGCCTACGGCCTTCGGTCTGCCCCGAGATGAGTAGGCTCGAGCCTCGATAGAAGTGCCTCTACTACTTCTTGGCCGTTGTAGCAGCAGGAGCTCCCTCCTTGATGCCTAGCTCAGCCTTTACCTTGGCCGTGATATCAATAGCATCGGCACCCATAGTCAGCATCAAGCCAGACTCCATCACATAGGTAATTCCTTGGCTATCGGCTACCTTCTTGATAGCAGCTAAAACTTTCGCCTGAATAGGGGCAAGCAGTTCACTCTCCTTCTGACGGAGCTGCTCCTGGAGCATTTGGTACGAACGCTGGATGCGGCCCTGCTTCTCACGAATGTCTTCCTCACGGATCTTGCGGCTCACCTCAGAGAGCTTGTCCCGCTCCTCTACAAAGGCCTTGACCATCTTGTCGAGGTCATCGCTCATCTGCTTAATATCAGCCTCTGACTCCTTGCCCAACTTTTGGAGGACTTCGTCAGCAGCCTTAGTATCGGGCAATGCCTGCATTACTTCTTGCGAGTTTACAACCGCAATCTTCTGCTGAGCCATAACTGTGAGTGGCAATGCAAGCAGCAGGGACATCAATAGTTTTCTCATTGTCTTGATAGAATTGATTAGAGTGATTATTTGATTGTTTCTATATTTCTAAAGCACCCGAGGGCCAAAGATATTCATTATTTACTTAACACCCAGCAGCGAGAGCACATGTGCGCTCATATCTATCGAGGGATCAGCATAGACGATCTTCGAGCTAGAGCGATCGATGATGATCTGATAGCCTTCCTTCTCAGCCAAGGCCTTGAGGGCTGTCCAAATCTTCTCCTCGATGGGCTTCATCAGCTCCTCTCGCTTCTTGGCGAGCTCACCCTCGGGCGAGAAGAACTTGCGCTTGAGCTCGTAGGCCTCCTTCTCTGTAGCGATGATCTCCTGCTCACGGGTACGCTTCAGTTCGCCCGAGAGGCGAGCGGCATCGTCCTGATAGCTCTGATAGAGCTTCTGTGCCTTCTGCTCCAGCTGTTTGACCTGCTTCTGCACCTTCTCGGCCATCTGCTCCATAGTCTTATTGACCGTCTCATGAGCAGGGTGCTTGGAAAGGATGTACTGCATATCGACCAACCCTACCTTTTGGGCACTTAGGCTACCCATAGTTAGGAGTACAAGGGCAAAGGCCCAAACCAATTTCTTCATAGTCTCTTACCTTTTGCTCCTCGAGCCCCCGTAGGGTCTCAAGGAAGATTTAACTTAGTTTAAAGATCTCTACCGATGAGGAAGTGAACGTTGCTCCCCCCTCGCTCGCTAAATGGATTGGGGCGATCGAAGCCGTAACCCCAATCAATACCCAAAAGACCAATCATAGGTAGGAAAATACGTACTCCTACCCCAGCCGAACGCTTCAGATCGAACGGATTGTAGTGGCGGATCTCTCGCCAGGCATTACCCGCCTCTAGGAAGCCCAGTACCCAGATCGTAGTAGACTGTTCGAAGATCAGTGGATAGCGCAGCTCCATCCCTGCACGAAAGTAGGCATAGGCGAAGTCATAATTGCTTCCAGCGATAGAACCATTCTTGTAACCACGCAGTCCAATGGTCTCGTTCATATAGCTAGACATAGACGAAGACATCATATCTCCCCCCATGTAATATGTACCAAACGGAGAACGCTTGTATTTATTGTAGCTGTTGATGATTCCCCCATCCATTCGGGCCATCAGTACGGGAGTACGCTTGACAGTCATGGGGTTAAGCAGGGGCACAAAGACCTTGCTCGAGAAACGCCACTTGTGATACTCTAGGAAGCGATAGCGATCCGAGGGGTTGAGTTTAGGATTGGAATAGTCCGTCTTGTCAAAAAGAGAGTATGGTGGTGTCAGAGAGAGCGATACGGAGAACTCTGAGCCACTACGAGTGAAGAGAGGATTGTCCGTAGAGTTACGCTCGAGGCGAAGCTCAAGGTTGATATCGTTGGCAGAGCCGTGGTGAAAGTCCTCGAAGGTGTTGTAGACCCAGTTATTGAGCCTATAGTACGTATAGTTGAGCGAGCCATAGATCTGAAACCAGTTGTCCGGCCAGCTGAGGCGACGACCATTACCAATAGAGAGGCCCAGCATCGTCAGGGACTTGTCCGAGTCATAAGCATTCTCGTAGAGGGCTGTCCCCATGCCGCTATAGGCATCGTATGCCTGGTAGCTATTGTATCCTCCGTAGCCATAGCCTCCATAACCATACCCCCCATACATCCCATAGGGGTTGTAAAGGCCGATGTTGCGAGCCTGGTCGCTGTAGTAACGCTGGTCAATGGCCGTAGTCTTAGACCAGTAAGCACTTACGTTGAGCAGGTTAGGACGCTTCTTACCGAACCAAGGATCGGAGAAGGTTAGGCTCAACTGATGGTAGTAGCGGGCATTGGTCTGCCCCTGAATGGAGAGCTTCTGTCCATCACCTTGAGGGATGATCCCCTTGTACATACTTGGGCGGAAGAGATTCTGAATAGAGAAGTTCGAGAAGGTAAAGCCAATGTTACCAATGAGCCCCGTCTGACTCCAACCGAAGGAGAGATTCATCTGGTCATTGCTCTTGGGCACAAGGTCGTACTCGATGTCCACAGTCCCATTCTGAGGGTCGGGGACGGTCTTGGGAATAGATTTTTCGGCATCGAAGTGTCCGAGCTGATTGAGCAGGCGGTAAGAGTTCATCAAGTCCTCCTTACTGAAGAGCTTACCAGGCTTGGTGTAGAGCTCTCGACGCACAACATCCTCGTAGACCATATCGTTGCCTCGGATCTTCACTCGGCTGATAGTAGCCAAAGGCCCTTCGACAATACGGATATCAAGCGAGACAGAGTCTCCCTGCACACTAGTCTCTACGGGGTCGATACCAGCGAAGATATAACCGTTGTTGAAGTAGAGGTTGCTCACAGCATCCTCATCCATGTGCAGACGTTCTTCGAGACGCTTTTGGTCGTAAACATCACCTGAGCGAATACCAAGCAGATGGGTGAGTACATCTGTGGGATACTTTGTATTTCCGACGAAGCGAATGTCCTTGATATAGTACTTGTGTCCCTCGGAGAGATGGAGGTAGATATCTACCTTACCATCAGGACGACGGACAATGCTATCAGCCAGGATTTCAGCATCTCTATAGCCATGCTCGTGATACTTCTTGACGATGTTTTGCAGGTCGTTCTTATACTCTGTATCGACGAGCTTCTTGGCACTAAAGATCTTGAGCAGGCTGGTCAGCGCTCGACCTCGACTGAGGGAGAAGCCCTCGTTGGTCTTCTTCATCGCCATACGGAGCTGATTGTCCGTAAGGGACTTATTCCCCTCAAAGTATATATTTTTGACCTTGGTCTTGCCACTACGATCAATCTCAATCTCTAGATCAATAAATCCCTCTTCGCTGGAGCTCTTACGCTGCACGATATTCATCTTCATCTCCCGATAGCCCTTCTCGTCGTAGTACTTCTTGACAAGCTGGCGTGTGCGGTCGAAGATATTGGGAGAGACTTGAAGTCCCTTGCGCAGGCCCAGCCTCTTCTCCAGCTCCTCTCTGTCGCTGCGAGAGATACCCGAGAGGGTTACTTCATTGATGCGAGGGTTCTCCGTCAGCTGGATCTCGATCCAGGCATAGTTGCCCACATACTTAGAGATTAGGATACGGGCATTGGAGAAGTAGCCGTACTGCATATAGCGATTGACAGCATTGGTGAGTGCCATCCCAGGGATGTCGATAGTCTCACCCACAGAGAGCCCCGAGAGGCTCTTGAGCAGGTAGGCATCATAGCTCGTAGAGCCTGATATTTTGACATCGGCGATGATCTTACGTGTCGGGAAGGCATAGTCAACCGTCGGGGCATAAGTCGTCTTACCCTCGATGGTGAGTGTATCTACTACAACCTTTTCAGCCGTACCCTGCGCCAGAAGCGTCGCTGAGCCGAGGCTGCTGGCCAGCAGGCAGAGTGATAGGAATCTGTACATCTCGTATATCTAAAATGTCTTTTCGTTTCTGTAAAATATTATTCTTCTTCGGACAGAGCCTGTACCTGCTCGCTGGTCTTGCCCCAGCGTCGCTCACGCTCGTTGTAGTCCAGGATAGCCATCCGAAGATCCTCCCTACCGAAGTCTGGCCAGTAGGCATCCGAGAAGTAAAGCTCTGCATAGGCCCCCTGCCAAAGCAGGTAATTGCTAATACGTCGCTCGCCTCCAGTACGGATCATCAGATCCAACTCGGGCAGATCGGCCGTATCGAGCAGCCTTGAGATATGCTCCTCGGTAATATCTTCGGGCGAGAGAGCTGAGGAGGCCACTTGAGTAGATAACGCACGTACAGCCCGAGTTATTTCATCACGGGACGAATAACTTAGGGCCAGCACGAGGTTGATGCGGGTATTGTGTGCGGTTTGCTCTATTACGCCGAGCAAGGCCTCTCGAGCCCTATCGGGTAAGCGGCTTAGGTCGCCAATGGTACGTAAGCGCACGCCCTCGGAGATCAGCTCGGGGGTCTGTGCATGGACAGCCGTAACGACAAGCTCCATCAGGGCATCGACTTCGTCTTGGGGGCGATGCCAGTTCTCCGTACTGAAGGCATAGACCGTCAGTACCTCAACGCCAAACTCCACAGCATAGCGAAGCACTTCACGCAGGTTAAGATAGCCCTGGACGTGGCCCTCACTACGCTTCAGCCCTCTAGCCTTGGCCCATCGGCCATTACCATCCATGATGATAGCCACATGGCGAGGCCCTCGGAGAAGATCCTGCTCTCTACTAATCTGTCCTAACATATATACTTGGTCTTATCTCAAAATATAGCTACCTGCAAGAGCCTCAGTGAAGGGGAGACGCACAGGCGATGGGATCAATTTAGAATTCGTTCTTCAGTGGTACTCCGCGCCACACCTTGGCCGAGGAAGAGGGGGCTGACACTCCCTGTAAGAGGAAGAATGCCTCCTGGGCTTCATCAACCCAAGCAACCACAGGCATACGGGCGAGAGCTCCGACCTCGATACCCTTGAGAGCTACTTCCTTAGCATCGTTCCAGCTAAGGCCTCGGTCAGTAGAGACCCAAATCTGCATCCCCTCGTTGGTCGTCTCGATGCTGTAGAACTGATTACTCCACTCCACGAGCGTAGCATACTTAACCCCTGGGACAGTGCTATGGGAGAGCATCTGCCAGTCCTTACCATTGGTTGTGTACCAGGCTGTGCGCTCAGCCCCAACGCCAACCAAATGCAAGCGAGAGCCCGCAGTGGGTGAGAAGCTCCTTACGAGGGTTCGATTGGTCAGAGGGAAGTTGGTAGGGGCGATATATCCCGAGCGTACCACACGGCCAGCTTCATAATAACCATAGGCATAGCGACTCAGTGGATCTTGACCTGCCTGCACCTCACCCTGCGTAGCGGCGAGAAGCAGTGCTAGTCGATCGTGCTCCTTGGGGGTGCGAGCAGGCAATACTCCGAGCAGGGCCTTAGCAGGCTGATCCTGCTCGAGCTTCGTCCACTGACCCTCCTCGAGCTTGTAGAGAAAGCCTTTGGCATCCATGCCATAGAAAGTTGAGAGTCCCTGCTCGACCTGCTCGATTTGCTCCGAGCTCCCGGCTGGCATTAGGTCTAGCTGCTCCCTCCAGCTCCCCTTGCTAGAGGCAAGGGTATAATGTCTCATCCCTGTCGTCGAAAGGGCAAAGAGGTGCTTCACCCCCCCAAGGTCAAACACCCGATTGGCTCGATCACCCAATGAGGGTGTGCCTAGGAAAGCTGCTGCCGTCCATTCCACAGCTAGAGGATTGTACTTGTACTGTCTGATGTCTACCTTGTAGATGTGAGAGAAGGACTTGTTCCCGCCCTTGAGGTTTAGTCGGATGTTGAGCTTGCTCGAGCCACTAAGATCATGAACGGCCTTAGCATCGTACTCCTTGAACTCACTACTCTCCCCCATGGCGACCTCGATCTTGGATACAGGGTCTGAGGCCTTGATATGCAGCTTAATCTTCTTCAACGACCAGCCAAAAGTGATCGGCTGCTGGTTGAAGACCTCTGAGTGCCCCGTGGGGAAGTTGCGAATAGAGAATGGCATAGTGCTCAAGCTTTTATGCTCCTCAGAAGAGATGGAGAAGGAAGATAATCGTAGATCCGAAAGGACGATCTGATCCACTTTGGGCGTATCATCCTTACACGATGAGAGCGCAAGGGGGGCAAGGGCCAGGCCTGCGATCAAAAGTATAGTCCGACTAAGCGTCATAGTTCTATAATCCTAGTTTTTGTAGTCCTGATAGTAGCATCTAGGTGGGAGTATCTACCCCGATCCATATACTGAGTGGCAAAGGTAACAAGAATTTGGCAAGTACTCTGCATCCCCTGACCCACCTTGGCAACTATTATTCGGGGGGAACCCCAGCAAAATCTCCCCAAGAGAGAAGGATTATGTGGAGAAATCAGTCGCAAGCCACCTGAAGAGACCTTAAGCTCAGCTTGCAGAGACAATAGTCCCTCTCTCCCCCACTCCCCAATGGGCTCTCCGAGGCCGGGGACGGAGGCTCATGCTGAGTGGCCAGTAGCATGCTGTCGAGAGGTCTATTGAAGCCTCGACAGAGAGCCTGCTTATGTCTCGAGTGAGGGCCTATTGGGATCGTCATGGAGGTCCTATTTGAGTCTCAACAGAGAGTCTACTTATGCCTCGAGTGAGAGCCTATTGGGATCGTTATGGAGATCCTATTTGAGTCTCAACAGAGAGCCTACTTATGCCTCGAGTGAGAGCCTACTCATACCCCACACGAGAGGCGACCTAGCTCCCAAGCAAGCTCTCCCCGAGACCTCACTCGAGGGCCTATTGGATCCTCAGGAGGATCACTACAGAGTACTCTATTAAGGATAAATCATCCAAATGGCACGACACAGGCAGCATGCTAGAAAGTGATCTTGGTCTGTAGGCGAATGACACTCCGATAAGGTGTATCGAGAGCTCTATCCGTCAGACGATAGACGTAATCGATACGCAGGATATTGAAGATATTCTCTATCCCCAAGCTAGCCTCCAGGTGGAGCTGCTTATCCATTGGCCGAGCCGCTTGGTAGAGGTACTCCATCCCAGCCCGAGGAGTGCGAGCCTGAGCAGACAAATGCCCCCAGTAGCCATGCAGACCCATGACCTCTCTGAGATCAAGGTGCTTGATCAGCGGCAAACGGCTTAGCAGGAGGCCATTGAGATGATACGATGCCTGAAACCTCAGATAGCGGTCTGCGATGTACTCCAGCGGACGAAGCGTTTGGAAGGTGCTGCGCCTTAGGATCCAACCTAGATTTCCTCTAGGCGAGAAGGCTGACGTCTGTGGGGCTTGACCTAGGATGAGGCCAGCATCCAGCTCTACATCCATCCGCCCCAGCACCGAGAGATAGAGTCTTTGGCTGTAGTGGGTCTCTAGATGGGCATAGGTTGTCCGATTGCCAGGAAGCCCCTTGGGATAGAGCTTGAGCGAGAGTCCCATCGAGGGGCGATAACGAGTAACATCTAGAGAACCCTCGGGGCGTACTCGGCGAAACTTCGCTCCCCCGACAGTAAAGCGAGTATCCAGCTCGATAGAGGTCTGCTCGATATAGGGGGTTAGCTGTGGGCGCAGCTCCTCATCCAGGCGGTAGTAAGCCAAGTCGCCCGTTGCAGTCTTGCGGATATACTCGGCAGAGAGAGAGGTACTGAACTGATCGCTCCAGTCCCTAGTATAGTTGATCTGATACTTATCGCCATAAAAACGGACTTTGTTGTTGAAGTTCCCCAGCTGATCCTTGAAGCCATCCTTGAAGAGATGAGGCTCTTCGATCCCAGGGACGAAAAGGTCTCGCATGGCGACAACTGAGAGATGGTGGCGTGGGTGTTCGTTCGCATGATAATCTCGTTGCAGTGGCGTGTAGGTGGCTCTGAGGTAATACTTCCACTGCTCGTCTCGTAATCCATAACCAGCATAGCCCTCGACAAAGAGATGCTGCATCAGACTGGCCGTAGTCATCCCGCCCAGCCTCAAACGAGCACCCTCGAGCGCATTATAGCCTAGGAGCGTCTCGTAGGGCCCGAGATCGAATAGGATCCGCTCCCGCTCTAGGGGTTTCAGGGGCAGGGATAGGAAGCCCGTAGCCATCACTCGACCTAGAGAGCTCAGGGCATTAAAGCCCCGATGTCCCTGGAGATAGGCTACAAAGTCCACAGCTCGCTGTGCTCGAGAGCTCAGCGGCAGAGGTCGCTCGACAAGGCCATAGCTACCAGGCCTGGGCAGCATAGCCTGCTCTCGCTCAGCCTCGGGCAGGGTACTGCGAGGGTCGAGGCAGGCCTCTAGGAGAGCTTCCTCTCCGAATAGGTAATTGTGGTAATCTCGCTCGAGCTCGACCTCTAGGCCCTGCTGGATCAGCCCTGTAGGCTTGAGGACAAGACCAATCGACTTCTTGCTTGGCAGCCAAACAATCCCCCTCGGGCTCTCAACTGGGGCGAAGGAAGTCGATATTTTCATCTTCTCAACCCAGTTCACATTGGACGCTGGCGGGAGGGTCATCTCGACGTGGCGCATCGAGAGTTGCAGGGTATCTATCCATATATACCCATTGAGTCCCGTGCTTCGAGGGTTCATGGGGCGGAAGTGCATGAGGAAGCAGGGTGAGCCCTCGTAGCTGACCGTGTCCTGGATATAATACTTGTAGAAGTGCGTTGCCCACTGACGATTGAGTGGACTGGGGAAGTGAGTCAACAGCAACTCCAAGTTGTTGTCATAGACGTCAAAGTCTCCGAGCAAACCTTCTAGACCATTACTCAGCGTCCCCTCGTCTATACCCGCCTCTATCCCGTAGAGCCTGCGGCCCGTTATCACAGGGTCAAGGCGACTACCCGATCGAGCTGCAAAGATGGTCTGCTTCTCCCTCAACGACAGGGGCATGATATGCGAGGGGGTCAGCAGCGAGCTGTCCCTAAAGCGATCCGCAACCTCAGCCCTCAGGCCAAAGTACTTCGTCCCTGGGGTCGTCCCCAGCTGGGAGATGAGGATCTGCTCGTACTCCCGATACGAATAGTCCTCGAAGGCCTTGATCTGATTGCTATCCTTGGCCGAAATGACTCGCTCCATCAGCATCACAGCGGGGTTGTTCTTGCGCCGATACCGCTCCTTCTTGGGCGTAACAACGAGCGTAGCCAGCTCGTTATGCATCTCCCTCATCACAAGGATTCCCAACCTAGGATTACTTCCTCGCTTCCAAACGTGCTCTAGAGGCTCATATCCGACAGAGCTGATGCGGAGCTTCACCTCCTGCCTGCGAGAAGCCTCAGCAGACAGGACGAGCACGAAACGTCCCTCCACATCACTCGAGACGCCATGGTGCAGGTCTAGCAAGGACACCGAGGCATAAGGGATAGCTTCGCCGCTCACAGCATCGACCACTCGCCCCTTGAGAGTTTGGGCTTCAATGGTACTCTGAAAAAGAAAGAAGAGAAGAAGCAAGAGAAGGGGTCGAGAGGATCGTATTATGGAGATCAGTCTTCCATTCATAGGATGTTCTTTTGCTGTTATGAGGCACGAAAGGATCAGGCTGAGAGGCTTACACTTCTCTCCTCAAGCCCTTACAAGGGCAAGAGTTCATCTCCTCAAGTACTGAGGATTTTCGAGGCCGAGATGAGCGCAGACCCCATGCACATCTTCGGGGTGAAACCAGGCTATCTCAGGGTCTCTCCTCCACCAAGTCATCTGCTTGCGGGCATAAATGCGGGTATTGCGCTGGATCTGACGGATGGCCTCATCTAGAGGGATGAGGCCATCGAAGTGGGCGAAGAGCTCCTTGAAGCCGACCGTATTGAGGGCATTGAGCGAGCGATAGGGGTACACCTGGCGGGCCTCCTCCACTAACCCCTCGGCGAGCATCTCCAGCACACGGGCATTGATCCGCTCGTAGAGCTCCTCCCGAGGTCGCTCGAGACCGATCTTGACTATATCAAAGGGTCGACGGACAGCCTGCCCCGTGTGGTAAGAGCTGAAGGGCCTACCTGTCGAGAGGCAAACCTCTAGACCATGGAGTACTCGCCTGTAGTTGTAGTGGTCTACCCGTGCGTAGTAGGCAGGGTCAAGGAGGCGCAGCTCCCCAAGAAGGGGCTCTAACCCCTCGAGTTCATAACGCTGATAGACCTCGGCCCTGACCACAGGGTCTACATCGGGTATATCGTCAATTCCTCGACAGACGGCATCCAGGTACATCATAGACCCACCTGTCAGGATCACCTCGCAAGACTCGGCGAAGAGCCTCGGGAGCAGCCTCAGTACCTCCTGTTCATAGACCTGAGCACTGTAAGGCTCGTGGATCGAGCGCTCTCCGATGAAATAATGAGGCACACCCGCCCTTGCCTCTAGAGCAAGTGCAGCCGTGCCAATAGGGATCTCTCGATAGATCTGCCGAGAGTCTGCCGAGAGGATAGGAGCCGAGAGTCGCTCAGCCAACGTAAGGCTAAGAGCCGTCTTGCCAACAGCTGTTGGTCCTAGTAGTACAACTAGCCTTGAGCGGCGATGCCCTACCCCCATGCCGCTCTAATAAAGGTCGCTGGCGTCGGGCATATCCAACCCTTCGAAGCCCTCAGGGTCAAGCTCATCAAGATCTATTCCCTCCTCGGAGAATAGCTCATCATCCAGCCCTCCGCCAGCAGTGCCTCCGCCGACACTACGGGTCTCGGCAAACTCCAGGCTGGAGGTCTGCTCGGGGGCATGCCCCTCGGAAATCGTCGTAATAGGTGCTTCGAGACTCTGGCCAGGGATCAACTCCACCAGCTCGATGAAAAAGCCTCGCTCGCTGAGCATATCGAAGACGAAGAGCAAGTGCTGCCCCTTGTCCTCGAGGAGCTCCTCCAGGCGAGTGCTCTCCATGAGGTAGCTGTCGTATTCAGCCCCCATCCCCATGTCCATGAGGGTGATTTCCTGCTCCTTATTCCAGTCCTCATCACAGAGATAGAAGGTCGTCATCTCGCTCTGTGAATAGCCGACAGTCGAGAGAATATGGTTATTCAGCTCCAGGAAGGTGGCTTCTGAGTCTATCTTGATCTCTCGACGGAAGAAATCGTTCTCGTCCGAGAGCATGAGCAAACGATATACCATAATATTTTTCGATTTACATTACTTAGAAGAATTGCCCCTACCCCTGAGCCAGCAGCTGTCGAAAAGCATGGGGTAAGAAGCTAGATAGATCTCCTCCGATCAGTGGAGCTTCGGCATATTTGCCTACATAAATATCCCCTGCTAGACCGTGCAGATACACGCCAAGCACCGAGGCCGTAGACGAAGGATACCCTTGAGCTAACAGGCCAGCAATAGAGCCGAGCAAAACCTCATCGCTCCCTGCCGTGGCCATGCCCGGATTGCCCGTGGAGTTGAAGATTACATTCCCCCCCTTGAGGCAGACTGCCGTATAAGTACCCTTGAGGACGACATAGATCCCCAGGCGAAGGGCCAAGGCTCGAACATAGTCAATCCGCTCGAGATCACTATTGAAGTGTGCCACGAGCTCACGCAAATCCTCCGAGGAGAAGCAAACGACACTATGCTCGGGGGTGAGCTCTAGCAGTTGCCCATAACCTACCTGACGCCGACGATACATGCCAGCATCAATCACGATCGGATAGCGGGCATTTCGGAGCAATAGCTCTAGAGCCTCATCCGACAAGACCTCAGGCCCTAGAGAGCTGCAGAGAGCCATCCCTCGATACAGATGGAGCTCCTCAGAGATACAAGAGTAGCTGTCCACTACTCTAGCCTCCCTCAGTAGAGGCCAAGCCCCTAGAGTACCCGAAGGGAGCAGCATCGTGGCATCGCCCGAGCCTACACGCAGAGCAGCCTCAGAGGCCAAAGCGACCCTCCCGATGCATCCATCACTCCCTCCGCACATCAATACTCGACCAAAGTGCTCCTGCGAAGAAAAGCTAGGCCTCACCCGAATAGTGCGGGCCATGGCTTGGTCGGTGGAGAGGTACATCTCAGCCTCCCCCTCCTCATACGCTCGCTCGTCTAGAGCAATCTCGATGAGAGACCATTGGCCCACATAGGGCGCATACTCCGAAAGCAGGCATGGCAGCCTAGGAGTACCCAATACGAGGGTACGATCAGCCCTAAAGATATGATCAAGATCCATCTGACTCGAGGGCTGAGAGAAGAGCCCAGAGGGCAGATCAATGCTCACCTTGTGGCATCGGACACTATTGAGCCAGCATACCAGCTCTCTATAGCCACCCTCTAGAGGACGGAGAAGCTCTGATCCCACAAGAGCATCGACCACAACATCACTTGGGGCAAGCATCGGTACGTCGAACTGAGCATAGACATCCTCCAGGGCCACACCAGTACCCGATAGACGATTGCGTTGCTCCTGACAGACTGGGCTGATCGTCCCAGATCTATAGATCAGATAGACATACACTCTATAGTTTCGCTCGGCCAGCAATCGGGCCAAGCACAGACCATAAGCTCCATGATCCTCTGCCCCAGCAAAGACATACACATCGTGGCGAGCTGCGTGATAGTGCCGCATGAACTCATAGAGCAGACCAGCTCCAGCTCGCTCTACGAAGTCTGCACCTGACAGACGTTGCCTCTCTTGAGTCTTCAGAAGCAACTCTTGATATTGCCCTCCAGTAAATATCTTGAGCATATCTCTAGTATGAGGTTACGGGGATAGCCTAATTAGTCCATATTACCTCGTACAATTCCCCTCTCCGAGGAGCGAACGAAGTCGATAATAAAGTCTCTCTCGGGGCTCTCCTCAACCTCCCTCTCGACCGCTACGAGGGCATTAGTTGTATTGAGACCTCGCTGATAAATAATGCGATAGGCTTCATTAATCCGATAAATCTGCTCGTTGGTAAAGGCTCTACGTCTGAGACCTACGATATTGATTCCACAGTAGGTAATCGGATCTCTCCCTACAAGGACGTAGGGGGGGATATCTTTGCTGATGCGAGAGCCCCCCTGGATCATAACATGCTGCGAGATCTTCGAGAACTGATGCACCAAGACACTGGCACTGAGGATGGCATGATCGTCAATCTCCACCTCTCCAGCGATCTGAGAGGAGTTGCCTATGATGATGTGATCTCCAAGCACACAGTCGTGAGCGATGTGGGCATAGGCCATCAGTAAGCAGTGGTTACCTATGACCGTCTTGCCCCTAGAGGCTGTACCTCGATTGACTGTAACGCACTCACGGATCTGACAGTCATCTCCGATGATTGCAAGGCTCTCTTCGCCTGCGAACTTTAGGTCTTGGGGAATTCCAGAGATAATGGCCCCTGAGTGGATCTCGCAGCGACGACCGATACGAGCCCCCGAGCGAATTACTGCTCCGCTGCGAATGATCGTATCGTCTCCGATCTCTACATTATGTTCGATGAAGGCGAAAGGCTCTACTATAACCCGCTCGCCGAGCTTTGCCTCTGGGTGTACACTGGCCAAAGGGCTGATATTGGGATAAGACATGCTTTACTTATTCTTTGCGATCTGTGCCATGAATTCTGCCTCGCAGACCAGCTTTTCACCAACGAAGGCAAGACCTCTCATGTGAGCCATACCCCGCCTCATCTCGGTAAGCATCTTGAGCTTGAAGATGAGCGTATCACCAGGCACGACCTTCTGTCTAAACTTGACATTGTCGATCTTGAGGAAGTAGGTCGAGTAGCTATCAGGCTCTTCGATGGTGTTGAGGACGAGCAAACCTCCGACTTGGGCCATGGCCTCAACCTGCAATACTCCTGGCATTACAGGCTCGGAGGGGAAATGTCCTTGGAAGAATGCCTCATTGCCCGAGACACTCTTCACCCCAACGATATAATCCATCCCCATCTCAATGATCTTGTCCACCATGAGGAAGGGGAAGCGGTGAGGTAAGAGCTCCTTAATGCGGTTGATATCGAGTACTGGGGGCTGATTGGGGTCATAGAGAGGAGCTTGGCTCTCATTCTGCTTAATATCCTTGCGGATCTTAGCCCCCATCTCATTGTTGATCTTGTGCCCAGGGCAGAAGGCGATGATGCGCCCTCGGATAGGCTTGCCAATGAGGGCAAGGTCTCCGATTACATCAAGGAGCTTGTGGCGGGCTGGCTCATTTGGGAAGATGATAGGAGCATTGTTGATATAGCCCAGCTCTGGGAAGCTCTTGGACTCCACCCCCATGAGGTGGCATAGCTTGTCGAGCTCCTCCTGCTCCATCTTGTGGTCATAGATGACGAGGGCATTGTCGAGGTCTCCTCCCTTGATCAGGTTGTTAGCAAGCAGCTGTTCGATCTCTCGAACGAAGACAAATGTCCTCGAAGAGGCGATCTCGGAGGCGAAGTCGTCCAAGGTATCGAGAGAAGCGAACTGATTGGACAGGACCTCAGAGTCGAAGGAGATATGTACATCGACACCGAACTTCTCGTCAGGCAGCAGCAGGATGCGAGACTTGCCATCGGCAGAGACAACCTCCTGACGCTGCTTGACGATATAGTAGTCTCGACGAGCCTCTTGCTCTACGAGACCTACACGACGGATAGCCTCGACATAAGCCATAGCACTCCCGTCTAGGATGGGGAACTCAGGAGCATTCACATCAATGATACAGTTATCAACGCCCAAAGCATAGAGCGTAGCCATCGCATGCTCGATGGTACTCACGCTGGCCTCTCCCTTCTTCAGGACAGTGCCGCGCTCCGTTCCCTTGACAAACTCCGAAAGGGCTGGGATCTCGGGACAGTCCTCCAAATCTACACGACGAATGATACGGCCAGTCCCCGCCTCGGCAGGGTGGAAGGTAATCTCAATATTCAGACCCGTATGCAAGCCTTTGCCAGAGAGCGAGAAGCTCTCCTTGAGTGTCATCTGTTTTTCCATATTGTTATACTTGTGCTTTATGTCTTATTCTTTTTGATTGTTTCTCAAGCTCTTGAGCTCTTTCTCGAGCTGCCCCACCTTGCGATGGAGCTCTGGCAGACGGGCTAAGATAGCATAGCTACGTAGGGCAGTACTTGCATCCATAGCAGGAGAGCCTAGCAGCGTACGATCACTCTTGATATTGCCTATGACACCCGTCTGTCCGCCGATTTCCACTCGATCCTCGATCGTAAGGTGGCCTGCGACACCAACCTGACCACCGAGGCGACACCAAGAGCCAACGTTGCTACTACCAGCCATACCGACCTGAGCAGCCATAACCGTATGCTCTCCGACCTGGCAATTGTGAGCGATCTGCACCATATTGTCCAGCTTCACACCACGCTTGATCACAGTACTTCCCATGACTGCACGGTCAATACAAGCATTAGCCCCAACCTCTACGTCATCCTCTATAACAACGTTACCCAACTGGGGTATCTTGCGATAGCCCTCAAGACTGGGGGCAAAGCCAAATCCATCCGCTCCGATCACAGCCCCAGAGTGTAAGATGCAGCGATGACCAATCGAAACCCCGTGGTAAATAACGACATGGGGATAGACGATGCAGCCCTCACCCAGGGTGCTCCCTCTACCGATATAAGCCCCTGGATATATACGTGTTCCTGAGCCGATCTTGACACCGGGCTCAACATAGGCATAAGCACCGACATAGACATCGGGGGCAAGGGTAGCCTCGTCCGAAATGACAGCACGAGGGTCAATTCCCTGGGGTTTGTGCTCTATCTGCTCGGCCACAAGTTGCATGAGCTGAGCTAGAGCCGCATAAGGATCTGAGACATGGATGAGCGTCGAAGCAATGGGTTCTCGAGGCTCAAAGTCCTCTCGAACAAGGATAATACTAGCCGCCGTAGTATAGGCGAAGCTCTCATACTTAGGATTGGCAAGGAAGGTGAGATCTCCTGCCACGGCCTCCTCTATCTTCGCAAAGTTGCTTACAGAGACGGAGGCATCCCCAGAGATGCGGCCGTCGATCAGCTGAGCGATCTGTTGGGCTTGATATTGCAGCATTCGTGATTTGTGTCTACTGAGCTATTAGGCCTCTATAAGTTTACTTTTGATGAGTATCTCGGTCATCTGACGGCGCAGCTTCTGCGCCTCCTCGGCTGCAGCAGAGGCAAAGCTCTCGCTCGAGTCTGCGTAGATAATACTGCGAGAGGCATTGACCAGGAGACCACAGTGGTCGTTGAGACCATGCTTAGCAACCTCCTCGAGGCTACCATGCTGAGAGCCTACGCCCGGAACGAGTAGGAAATGATCGGGGGCGATTGCACGGACTTGCTCTAGCATAGAGGCTTTGGTTGCTCCTACGACATACATCAGGTTGTCGGCTGTCCCCCAGTCTTGGCTCTTACTCAAAACTTGCTCAAAGAGGTGCACGCCCTGATCGTCCTTGAGTAGTTGGAAGTCCGAAGCCCCCTCGTTTGAGGTCAGAGCCAGGAGGATAGCCCACTTGCCAGGATATTGGAGGAAGGGCATCACACTGTCTGCCCCCATATAGGGCGATAGCGTAATGGCATCGACCCGCACATGCTCGAAGAAGCTGCGGGCATACATCTCCCCCGTATTACCAATATCTCCTCTCTTGGCATCAGCAATAATGAACTGATCGGGATAATTCTTCTGAATATAGGCCACTGTCTTCTCAAAGGATTGCAGGCCAAAGGAGCCCATACTCTCGTAAAAAGCAAGATTGGGCTTATAAGCCACGCAAAGGTCTGCCGTAGCATCGATAATACGCTTGTTGAAAGCGAACAATGGGTCATCGTCCTCGAGGAGGAACTGAGGGATCTTACGAATATCCGTATCCAGCCCAACACATAGGAAGGACTTCTTTCGTCGAATATTTTCAAATAGCTCTTGTCTAGTCATCGTGTAGTTTGTCTTTTAGGGATTTAGATTTACAATGCAGCCTCCTTCATGCGTTCGATATTCTCTGCGATGATCAGCTCATCGATGATGGGCTGCACCTCACCATTCATGATCGCAGACAGATTGTACAGGGTTAGGTTGATACGGTGATCTGTTACTCGTCCCTGTGGATAGTTGTAGGTGCGGATCTTGGCCGATCTGTCTCCTGTAGAGACCATCGTCTTACGCTTGGCAGCGATGGCCTCGTTGTGCTTAGCCAGCTCTATATCATAGAGCTTGGTGCGCAGCATCTGCATGGCGAGCTCTCGGTTAGCCAGCTGTGTACGGGCCTGCTGGCAAACCACGACAATGCCCGTAGGCTTGTGGGTCAGCTGCACCTTGGTCTCGACCTTGTTCACGTTCTGCCCCCCAGCACCTCCTGACCGGGCCGTCTGCATCTCGATATCTGCGGGGTTAAGGACTACATCGACCTCCTCGGCCTCTGGCAGGACAGCGACGGAGGCAGCAGAGGTATGCACACGCCCCTGCGTCTCTGTGGCTGGGACTCGCTGTACACGGTGTACACCGCTCTCATACTTGAGGATGCCATAGACACCCTCGCCTGAGACGGAGAAGATGATCTCCTTGTACCCTCCAGCCGTTCCTTCGGTGAAGCTGCTCACCTCACACTTCCACCCCCTATTCTCACAATAGCGGACGTACATCTTGTAGAGGTCTCCGGCGAAGATGGCGGCCTCATCACCTCCAGTCCCTCCACGGATCTCCATGATGACATTCTTCTCGTCCTCGGGATCCGCAGGGATGAGTAGGAGCTTGATCTCCTCCTCGAGTGCTGGGATGCGCTCCTCAGCCTCCTGGATCATCTCCCGGGCCATGGTGCGTAGCTCGGCATCGCTCTCGCTCTCCAGGGTCTCTCGCCCCTCCTGGATATTACCCAGCAGGTTGCGGTACTCCTTGCCCTTGTCCAGGATGCGCTCGAGGTCACGATACTCCTTGCTGAGCTTCATGAAACGCTTCTGGTCGGCTATAACATCTGGAGCAGTGATGAGGGAGGAGACCTCCTCGAAGCGGATCTCCAAGCCCTCTATGCGTGCCAACAAATCGTTCTCTGTAGACATATATAATATAAAGTATAGTGCAGACTAAAACCTATAGTCTCGTCATTTTAATAGTTCAAGTCTCCGTAAGGAGAGCGGATCAGTAGACTATTGCTCTCAGCATCCTCTACATGGCCTACGATCTGAGCTGCTACGCCCATGCTCTCTGAGATCTCGATGATGCGAGCGGCATCTTCGGGGGCGACATAGAGCTCCATTCGATGGCCCATGTTAAACACCTTGTACATCTCCTGGGCAGGAGTGCCACTCTCCCTATGGATGAGGTCAAAAAGAGGAGGCACGGGCAAGAGGTTATCCTTGACAATGCGCTTGCCCTTGACAAAGTGCATGACCTTGGTCTGCGCCCCTCCAGAGCAATGCACCATCCCATGGATGCGGGGGCGCATCTCATCCAGTACCTGCTTGACAATAGGGGCATAGGTGCGTGTAGGAGACAGGATCAGACGACCGGCATCCAGTCCCGTGCCTACTACCTCCTCGGTGAGCGAACGGCTACCACTGTAAACGAGGGACTCAGGGACGGCTGCATCGAAGCTCTCCGGGTACTTCGCCGCCAGGGCATGCTCGAGCACATCATGACGAGCAGAGGTCAGTCCGTTGCTACCCATCCCACCATTGTAGGCTGCCTCATACTTGGCTTGTCCGTAGGAGGCTAGGCCTACGATAACGTCCCCACCAGAAATGCGGCCGTTGTCTATGATGTCTGCTCGCCTCATGCGGCAGGTAACAGTGCTATCGACGATAATGGTGCGCACGAGGTCGCCCACATCTGCGGTCTCGCCTCCAGTAGAATAGGCGTTGATGCCCCAGCTCCGAAGCTCAGAGAGCAATTCCTCGGTACCATTGATAATCGCCGAGATAACCTCTCCTGGGATGAGGAGTTTGTTGCGGCCGATCGTCGAGGAGACCAGGATGTTGTCCGTCGCCCCGACACAGAGCAGATCGTCAATATTCATGATCAAGGCATCTTGAGCAATGCCCTTCCATACAGACAGGTCGCCCGTCTCACGCCAGTACATGTAGGCTAGCGAAGACTTCGTACCCGCTCCGTCTGCATGCATGATGTTACAGTACTCAGGATCTCCTCCCAGTATATCGGGGATGATCTTGCAGAAGGCACTGGGGAATATCCCCTTGTCTACATGCTTAATCGCATTGTGTACGTCCTCTTTACTGGCTGAGACGCCTCTCTGTATATATCTATCTTCCATAATACTCTATCGCTGGGCTGATACTCCTTATTGTACTATCTCAGACGAATGGTATCACCCTCCTCGGGGACGTACTCTTCGTCTAGCTTGTTCAGTCTGTATAATCTACTTAGTTTGATCCCGTAACGCTGGGCAATCGAGTGCATCGAATCCCCTACCTGAACGACGTAGTTCATATACTGCTTGGCAGCTCGAGACTTTTTGGGTTGTAGGTAGACCACATCTCCTTTATTAAGGGGGTAATCAATGGGGGCATCATTATATTGGGCGAGCTTACGAGCGGAGATACCCATATCTTGGGCAATATCCTCAAAGCTATCATCCAGCTCTGCGATCACATAGACCAGCCCGTAGCTCATGTAGGTCGAACGGGACAAACGACTGGGTATCTGCCGTGCCCCTCCTTTACCTGAGCGACCCTTGATCCACCGAGGCAATGCACCCTCATCCAGGGCATAGAGCTCATAATCCTCGATGATCTTGATCAGCTTGTTCGCATAGCCCTTGTTCGAGGCATAGCCAGCACTCTGAAGACCCTTGGCCCACCCCTTATAGTCTCCGTACTCGAGGGTGAATAGATCTTGATAACGCTCTCTCTCTTTCAAGAAAAGCGAATGATCCTCATACGAATCTTCCCACCGAGCATAGCTTCGGAAACATTCGTCTCGCTTATCATCTGTACGATAAGTTTTCTTCCCTGTCCAGTCTTGATGGCACTTGATGCCAAAGTGATTATTGTTTACGGTGGCCAAAGTGCTCCTACCAGCCCCTGTCTCAAGCAGCCCTTGGGCGATCTTGATGCTGGCCGGGATGCCATACTTATCCATCTGATGCTGTGCCTCCTTGTAATGACGCAGGATATAGTCAGCGAAGACTTGCTGACGCACAACCTGCTGAGCCTCTGCACTCCCTAGGCTACAGAGCCAAACCGACAACGCTAGAACGGCAGCGATGTATCTATTTCTCCTCATAATTATTGGCACTTAAAACTCTCTGCATCAGACACAAGACGGAGAAATGGCTTCCAACAGGATAGTCATTTGCATAACCATAGACTCCCCTCGTGCATCGCAGCATAACGAAGGCAAAAATACTAATTTATCCCTAATCCCCACACAGACAGATCGAGATGCGACCTGGAGCGGCCTGCCAATACCCGCCCAGCGAGAAGGGCTAGAGCCCTCTTGATCGACCCTCCACAAAGAGAGTAATAGGAGATCAGCAGAGATCTCAATAGGCACATGAAGGAGACCCAAGTAGGATCGTCATCGAGACTCAAGTAGGGCCTCGATCGAGATCTAAGTAGGATCGAAGATGAGACTCAAATAGGATCGAAAATGAGAGCTGGATAGAGCCTCAACAAAGAGGTAAATAGGAACAAAGCAGAGGGGCTTCCGAGAGCCCATCCGAGAGACTACTAGGAGCTCGACGATTCCCTACCCGAGTGCAGGGACGAGAGGATGGGTATTCTCGAAGCAAAGAGCAAATGTGTACCTTTGTGTGCCTGCCACCGTACAAGAGCGGCAGACCCTCATCACTTCACAGAACAACTCTTCCCATTTATGATCGCATACCTCAAGGGAATCTTTGTGGATCTCTCCCCCACGAACCTCATCGTCGAATGCTCAGGTGTCGGCTACTCGGTAAACATTTCGCTGACCACCTATACAGCCCTCTCGGGCAAGAGTGAGGGTAAGATATTCGTTACCCAAATCATCCGAGAGGACGCCCATCTGCTCTACGGCTTCTACAGCCTCGAGGAGCAAGAGCTCTTCCGCCTGCTTACCAGCGTCTCGGGAGTAGGGCCCAATACTGCTCGGGTGATCCTAAGCTCTTATCAGCCTCGAGAGCTCTCGGCCATCATTTCCCTCGGACAAATTGAGCCGCTCAAGGCTGTCAAGGGCATTGGCCTGAAGACTGCCCAAAGAATATTGGTCGATCTCAAGGGCAAGATCGTCTTGCCAGAGGATGGCGAGGTGCTCATGAATGCACCCAATCTAGCCATTCACACTGCTGAACGTAATGAGCTCGAGGAGGAAGCCATTGCAGCCCTCAAGATGCTAGGCTATCCAGAGCAAGCAGCTGCCAAGGTCATCAAACAGCTCCTCAAAACTGATCCCGAGGTAGAGGTTGGCGAACTCATCAAGCAGAGCCTCAAGATGCTCTAAGCTCCCGTACTCATCATGATGAGCAACGCAGGCCGTAGACAGACACTAGCCATACTGGCTGGTTTGGTCTTACTATGCCTGCCATCTGCTCTATGGGCTCTGCAGAAGAGCCTCGTGGATAGCCTCTCAAACCTCGACAGTCTCTCGAGGCTTACGACCATAGAGCGGATATTTGGCCCGGGTGGGGTCAAGTTTCGCCTACGAGGCAGTGCAGATCTCAGTGCATTCGTCAAGGATCGCGCCTCAAACAATCCGCTCTTGCCCCACAAGAGCAGGAGGAGTATAGGGCTTCACTTCGACGAGGCCATCAAAGCCAACCTACAGGCTTCGCTCGGGAAAAACCTAAACCTAAGCATAGGCTACAACACCTCGGCAACGCTCAAGCAAGACCAGCGGAGCCTCAAGCTAACCTACCAAGGCCGTGAGGGCGACCTCGTCCGACTGATCGAGGTCGGGGATTTGGCCTTTCGTCCGAGGAACTCGCTGATCAAGTTCGGCAGCAACCTCTTTGGTCTGCGGACACGCCTTGAGTATGGCGGTCTACAGCTGGATCTGATCGCTAGCCATCAACGCTCGCGGCAACGCACCCTCCGGACACAAGTAGACGGCGGAGGGGTACAGAAGAGCTTCGAGCTCTCGGCCTCGGACTTCGATCGTCGGAGGCATTACTTCCTCTCCAACTTCTTCCGACAGCACTATGAGGAGGCTCTTGCCCAACTACCACAGGTGCGCTCCCCCCTGCAAGTGCATCGCCTCGAGGTATGGGTCATCAGTCGAGGCACAAGCAGCGAGGGGGCGAGACAACTCCTCGCCTTTGCAGACCTTGCAGAGGAAGTACGAATACACAATCCACACATCCATCCCCTCGGGGCAAGCCTCCCTCACAACAGAGCGAATAGTCTCTACGAAAGGCTCTCCAAGATCATCGAGGGGCAGGCTAAGCTCTCCGAAGGGCAGCTCAGCGACTTCGCCCCAGGGCTCGACTATGAGCGCATCGAGGCGGCGAGACGACTTAGCCCTAATGAATATACCCTCAACCCCTCACTAGGCTACATTAGCCTTAGGCATAGGCTAGAGCCCAACGAGCTGCTTGCCGTGGCCTATGAGTACAGCTACGAGGACAAGCTCTACCAAGTGGGTGAACTGTCTGAGGGGGATCAGCACTTAGGCCCAAGGCCACTCATTGTCAAGCTCCTCAAGGGTAGCGATTCTCAGACAAACTCTCCCTACTGGCACTACATGATGCGCAATGTCTATGACCTAGGAGCTATGGGGGTAGAGGCCGAGGAGATAGAGCTCTCTCTACTCTATCGCTCGAGCACCTCGAGCTTAGCTCAGCCTTACCTTCCAGAAGAAGCACTGGCCAAGACCCCACTCCTGAGCCTCGTGAGGCTAGACTACATCGGGCAGCAGGGCTCGGGCCGAGCAGATGGCCGCTTCGATGCCGAGGAGGGGGTTACCCTACACGCAGCATGGGGGTTGCTCTACATTCCACTACTCGAACCCTTCGGCTCTTCGCTCACTAGGGTGCTCGGCTCAGAGAGCTTGGGGGCGAAGTATGCCTTCCCAGCCCTTTACACCGGGACACCCAAGGACGTCGCTGAGCAAATAGAGCGAGACCGCTTCGTCCTCTCAGGCAGAGCAAAGGGCAGGACCTCAGGCGTGATCCTACTACCACCACAGGCACGCCCCGGCAACGTGCAGGTATATGCCTCAGGGATTAAGCTCGTAGAGGGTAGCGACTACATCATTGACTACCTCAGCGGACAGATAGAGATCATCAACGCCCAAATCAAGCAGAGGCGAGAGGCCATCGAGGTATCGATCGATGAGGAGGATCAGCAGCAGCGTAGCACGATCCTCGGAGCGGATCTAAACCTCCAGCTAGGCCGCCCTCTCAGCCTCGGAGCTACACTCATGCACCTGAAGGAGCAAGCCCCCGAAGGACCAATTCCCCTAGGATCTAGGCCACTGAGCAACACCCTTTGGGGGCTCAACCTACACTACCAAGACGAAGCTCCCTGGCTCAAGGATGCACTCAACTGGCTACCGATCGCTCGGCAGACTGCCCCAGCTCGTGTGGCCCTCTCGGCCGAGTTTGCCCGTCTAGTGGTGGGTGAGGGTGCAGGGTCTGAGAGCTACATAGACGACTTCGACGCAACAACCTCTGGGATCAACCTCACCCACCCTAGTGCTTGGCGATTGGCCTCTAAGCCCTACAGCAAAGGGACAATCCCCTCCACAGACGAGCAGCTGCTCAGCTACAATTACGACCGTGCCTGGCTCTCGTGGTACAGCGTCGATCCGCTCCTGGGTCGAAGCCATGGAGGCCCAGCCTCCTCGCCCATTTTGCGAGATGCGGAGCAGCTGAGCAACCATTACGCTCGTCCAATAGAGATCCGAGAGCTATTCCCCCTTAGGGAGCGAGAGCTATCTGCCCCAGGCTATCTATCCACGCTCAACCTAAGCTATTATCCAAGAGAGAGAGGGCCCTACAACCTCTCCCTCGAGCGGATGCAACCCGATGGCTTACTCAGCCAAGCCGAGCAGAGCTGGGCAGGGATCATGCGACGCATCGATCAGTCAGACTTCGAGAGCTCGGGGGTTGAGTACCTGGAGTTTTGGCTGATGGATCCCTTCGTCTACAATAGAGAGAGCCGTGGGGGGGTGATGCTGCTCCACCTGGGGGAGATGTCGGAGGATGTCCTTAGAGACGGGATACTCTCCTACGAGAACGGATTTGCCTTAGAGGAGGACGAGGGGGAGACCTCGGGCGAGGGCTCTACACCCTGGGGACGGAAACCCTCGGCACAGAGCCAAAGAGGAGGCTTCGACCGAACGCCTCAGATCCGCTCGAGGCAGGATGTGGGGCTCGACGGCTTGACCTCCGCCGAGGAAGCCATCCACCCCACCTACCGCAGCTACATCGAACGGCTGCGTACACACCTCTCCCCGACCACACAAGAGCGTTGGCGACAAGAGGCACATAGCCCACTCAGAGACCCCGCAGGCGATGACTTCGCACATTACCTCTCCCCCAGGTACGATAGCCTGCGAACCCCCATCCTCGAGCGATATAAGTACTACAATGGTACGGAGGGGAACTCGCCCACGAGACAGGACAATCAGTCATTGATCTCCTCTGAAGAACCTGAAAGCGAAGACATTACTCTAGACAACACACTCAACCTCAGAGACCGCTACTACGAGTATCGTGTAGAGCTACGACCAGAGCTTATGCAGCCCAAGACAGGCTACATCGCAGGGGAGCGAGAGACCCGAGTGCAGCTGCCTAACGGCACGACGACCGAAGTTAAGTGGTATCTGTACCGCATACCTATACGCTCATACTCTACAACTATCGGAGGGGTTGAGGACTTCCGCTCAATGCGGATGCTGAGACTCGTCTTACAAGGCTTCGAGGAGCGGCAAGACCTACGCCTAGCAGAGTTTCGTCTCGTAAGGAGCTCCTGGCAGGTGTACGAGCGTTCGCTCTCAGGAGATCCAACACCCCTCTCGAGCCGTTTGGAGATGTATGCCGTAGGGCTCGAGGAGCACTTCGATCGCAGACCCATTAACTATGTCCTACCTCCTGATCAGCGGCGCAACATCCGTGCCAAGATGGGAGAAGCTGTCGAGCAAGACGAGCAAGCCCTAGCACTACGAGTAAAGCGACTATCAGGGGGAGAAACAAGGGCCGTCTATAGGCATCTCAACCAAGATCTAAGGCACTACAAATACCTCGAGCTACTCTCCCATGCAGAGCGACTGGCTGGGCGAAGCGCAGGCGAAGAAGGCGACCTAGAGCTCTTCGTCCGCCTGGGGGCAGATCATCAGCACAATTACTACGAGTATAGCATCCCGCTGCGCTTCACACCCGAGGGACAATACTCCTCTCTCTCTAGGTCTGACCGTGAGGCGGTGTGGCCTAAGGAGAATGTGCTGCGCATTCCCCTAGAGCGTCTCGTCGCCCTGAAGGGGCAGAGCGGACAAGGCTTGGTTTCCTCTGATGGGGAATACTCCACTCCCGACGCCGATCGACCTAACGCACGCATAAGACTCAGAGGCAATCCCTCTCTGGGCTTAGTTCGGGTCATCATGATTGGGCTACGCAACACCTCGACACAGGAGATCGGAGCAGAGGTCTGGGTCAATTCACTAAGTGCCAGCGGGGTGAAGGATGCGGGAGGCTGGGCAGCGAGGGCTAACCTATCCCTTGGCCTATCTGACCTAGGGCTAACGATGCTCAAGACAGAGCTCTCCAAGGCAGGATTCGGTGATCTAGAGACGAACTCTAGTATGGGGCAAAGCGAAGATCTGCAGCGAATCCAATCGACGACTACGCTCGATCTCGGCAAGCTCTTCCCCGCAAAGGCCAAGCTCACCATCCCTCTAGTTTATGAGATCGTCAGTGAGCACAGCCGTCCACAGTACGACCCGAGGAATAGCGACAGACTATTAGAGAAGACCCTAGAGGCCCAAGCGAACAAGGCCATGAGAGACTCTATCCTAACTGTGAATACTACCTCACTACTGAAGAAGAATATCCTCATCAACGGAGCTCGATGGGGCCTCTCAAGCTCCAGTCCTATGCCCTATGACCCGGCCAACATCACCCTCCACTATGTGAGCAATCACAGCTCCTACCGCTCTCCCAGCATCGCACGAGAGGAGCGATCGTACTGGCACATGGGGACGATCTACGAATATCTGCCCACCTTCGAGGGTCTGCGCCTCTTTCGTTCCCCAAGCAAGGGAGCATTCAAGGACTACCTCAGGCAGTACCGCTTGAAGCTATGGCCCGAGCGAGTGTACCTCAGCAGCCAGCTAGAGCGAACCTTCGAGGAGCGACATCTAAGGGGCAAGACGCTACAGATCAAAGAGCTACCAGGGAGCTACAGTCAGAGCTTCTTGTGGAGGAGGTCGATCATCGTATCGTGGCGGCCCGTGCCCCACGCCTCTGCGATGATCAGCATGAATACACATGCTCGTATCGACGAACCAGAGCCTGAGATCGATCGGCATCTACACCCTGACCCCGACACTTACTGGCGAGAGGAGGTGCTCAAGAGTATCGCTTCCATGGGCACACCGATCCGCTACCAACAGATGAGCAAGTTCACTTACAAACTGCCCCTCGAGACCTTGCGCCCTCTCAGATGGATAACGTGCGACGGTAGCTATACCGCACGCTATCGATGGGATCGTGGGGCAATGCTGCTCTCGAGCCGAACAGAGCTGCCCAATAGACTCAGCAACGAAGGGGAGCTGAGAATGCATATAAAGTTGAACTTCGCCTCTCTATACAACCTCTTCCCCGACCTACTGGCCCTAGAGGGCAGGGCGAACGAAGAGCACAAGTCCAACGACACGACGAAGCAGCTCAAACTCAGAGAGCGAGCCAAGCTCCTCGGGCTCATGCTACGAGAGTTGCAGCTCAGTTACTGGTCTACACGCTCGTCCCTCCTACCCTCCTTTGGGCCTCATGTAGGCTCGTGGGCGGGACAAGCCTCTACCCCCCTGGGCCTCGCCCCAGGCCTGGGCTATGCGCTGGGGTTTGCTGATGCAACCTTCTTCGACAAGGCGAGACAATCGGGCTGGCTTCGCCTTGAGGCGGATAGGGCTCAGCCTGCTGTCCTCACCCATTACAATAGATTCTATGTGAATGCACGCCTACGCCCTAGTCATCGGTTGCGCATCCACCTTTTCGGAGAACACAGGCATACCCATCGCTCAGAATATCTGTACTCCCAGGCTGGTCGGCTTGTGCAGCATACGGGCGAGATGATGATGACAACCATTGGCCTTGGGGGCATCTTCGAACGCCCTCGTGGAGAGAAGCACTACGCCAGCCAGACCTACACCCATCTGATGCAGCTCAAGCAATCCATCGAAGCCCGACACAAGGGGGGACGAAGCTCCCGCTCTATGACCCTCGCTCCAGCCTTCAGAGCAGCTTATGGGTTGCTTACCTCAGGGGAGGGTGTAGAACTCACAGCCCTACCCTCGGTGCTCTCCATGCTACCCAACTGGGAGATCAGCTACTCAGGGATCAAGAGAAAGCGATTGTGGGGTATCCCCATTCACGACCTTGTGATCCGACATGGCTACAAAGGGGTGTACCAGGTTAATCACTATAGAGTACCCGTAGGGGAACGAGTAGGAGAACCCTCGGTAGCAGACTATGATGTGGCCTCTGTCTCACTACTGGAGGAGCTATCTCCGCTGATAGGCTTCGAATTGAAATTCGACAAACGAACCTCCCTCAACTCTACATGGAAGCGACAGAGAGCACTCACACTAGACATGAACTCCATGAGACTGACTGAGATGCACGCCAATGAATGGGGAATAGCCTTCGACTATGCAACCCACGACATCGGGGCACTATGGGGGAAGAAGAGCAAGCCAGGAGAGGAGCGAGGGCTCAAGCTCTCGGTCAAGATCGGCCGCAAGTATAGCCTCGGGGTACTTCGAGACCTCAATACTGGGCGCAGCTATGCCATAGATGGCAACCAAGAGGATACCACCCGAATGGGTATCGAACTGGAGCTCCATCGTTACCTCAACATCAAGGGATTTTATGAATTCACGAAGTACGAACCACTCGTGAATACTCGAATGGATCTCAGCAAGAAGTTTACGAGGAATACTCGTGCACACTCTGGGTATCCGCTACGTATGAGGGAGTATGGTGTGAGCTTAGTCTTCAAGCTCGACATCTAAGAGGAGTGCTATGCACTCGAGAGTACCTGCCCTCCAGCTCACAGAATAGGCTCTCCCCAGGCTACAGATGACCTCTCGATAGGCTCGCAGGTGAGACCCAAATAGGATCTCCACTGAGGTCTAAGTAGGATCGCAGATGAGACTTAAGTAGGAGCTCCATCGAGGTCCAAGATAGGATTGCAATAGAGATATAAATGGCTGCGCAGGAAAGACTCAATGTCCCTTGCAAAGATCTACTCCAGATGCCTTATCGAGCTGATATTACCTCCAGTGCATTGGGCCGCCTCAGAGCTCGAGGGCGCAGAGGCAGAGAGGCAAAGCGTCGATTTCGCTATATTTGTAGCGACAATGATAAACAAGAGAAAGCTCCTCAAATGGGTCATCTTGACCCTCATATTGCTGCCCGTAGTCCTGGTACTCTTGGTGGCAGGCCTATTGTACATCCCTTACGTTCAGGATCAGGCTGTACGCTTAGCCTCCGACAAGCTCACAGAGCAAATCGGCATGCCTGTCAGCCTGGAGCGACTACGGCTTAGCTTCCCGCTTTCGGTGAGCATGCGCAATCTGAACGTAGTTGCCGCCCCCGAAGATACTCTGGCGCACCTGGGTTCTCTTCGCCTCTCCGTCTCTGCGATCCCCCTGCTGCGGGGTAGAGTCGTTTGCCCTCGGGCCGAGGTCGAGCAACTCCGCTTGCGCCTGGTAGACAGTGCGAGTTTGGGAAGCACACAGCTGCGCCTCGAGCGTCTGAGTGCCGATGACCTTCGGGTATTGCCCGACGAGGGACTTGTTCGCCTCTCTCGCTTTGCGCTTGAGGGTGGCTATGTGCATTATTATTCCGTAGCCCCATCCTCAACAGAGGAGGAGCTCCCCTCCATTCCCTGGCGTATCTTGGCCGAAGAGATCCAGCTCAGCGACACCTCGATCGAGATGCATCTGCCGCTGGACAGTCTCCAGCTCTCAACTTACGTTCGCTCTCTTAGTCTAGGACAGCTCCAGGCTGATCTCGAGCGAATGCACTTCGAGTTGGCAAGCCTCTCCCTAAGTGCTCCATCGCTTTGCTACAACACCCACGAAGCGGAGCGTCCAGTCGGTTACCTGGATCCTGGGGCTATAGAGCTAACGGGCATTTACCTTCAAGCTCAAGATATGATCTCTGAGGGCTCTCGGCTACAGCTTCACCTCTGCGGGGGGGAGGCCAAGGAGCGCAGTGGCCTTCACCTCAAGAACCTCTCGCTGCGGTATGCGCAGGACAGTCTCGGCATCAAGCTCGAGGATCTGAGCCTCGGCACAGAGCACTCCCAGCTCGAGGGCGAGGTGAGCCTGCCGTGGAGGGTCCTCGATCTAGATCCCGAGACTAAGCTGGGGATGCAGTTGCGAGGGCGTCTTGCCCTGGCCGATCTCATGGTCTTCTCCGCTGGGCGGCTAGAGGGGTTCGAGGGGGCAGAGCGTTGGCGTAGGTCGGCCTATTGGCGGAGAGCCTCGACACTCGACCTGGATCTCCAGGTCTCGGGTTCGCTCGCCACCCTGTCCCTGGATCGGGGGAGTATCCATTGGCCTAAGATCTTAGAGGCTTCGCTTGTGGGACAGCTTGAGCAGGTGCATCGCCCCGAGGAGACCTCGGGATTTGTGCAGCTGAGCCTCCATTCAGGCGAGTATCTGCCCACATTGGCCGAGCTATTTGCCCCCAAACTCTTCGAGAGCTACCGCCTGCCCGAGGATATGCGCATCGAGGGCCAGATCAAAGCCAAGCGAGGTGATTACAGCCTAGAGCTCTACGGCCAGGAGGATGAGGCGAGGATCGAACTCGAGGGGCATTACAAGGCCCAGGGACATCACTACGACGGGCGGGTCGAAATCGAGAAGCTAGATCTCAGACACTATATGCCGAGGGACTCGATCGGCCTGCTGGAGGGGAGTCTCGAGCTCAGTGGCCGAGGCATTGACCTCTTCGATACCCGAACGCAAGCGCAGCTACGGGGGCGCTTACGGCGGCTGCAATACGGACGGCTAGACCTGGACAGCATCTCGATCGACGGAGAGCTAGCCTCGGGGGCTCTCTCGCTCTCCGTCAATAGCAACAACGCTGGGCTAGACCTCGGCCTACAGATGGATGGCCTGCTTAGCGACGGATGGCTCTACAGTGGCATTGCCATCGATGGCAGAGAAATAGACCTGGGAGCTCTGGGCGGGGTGGATATGCCTATGGACGCTCGCTTTCGCCTCGAGGGGGAGCTGCGCAGCGATATGAAACAGGGGCATCAGTTCTCCGCTAGCCTCAGTGATGCACGTATGCACTGGGGCAGCGAGGCGATCTCCACCCAAGCGATCCTCTTCAAGGCCGAGACCTCGGCCAGGGGGGTATCGGCCCGTCTGAGCTCAGGAGAGCTGGAGGTGAAGATCCGCCTCGACAGAGGTCTCGATGCCCTCAGTCTTGACCTCGATCGGCTGAGTCTTCAGTGGCAGCCAGTCTTCTCTAGTCTAGTGGAAGGACGACCTAGCGAGGCTACACTCTCACAGCTCCTCTCAGAACTGCCCCCCATGCAGGCAAGCCTCAAGATGGGTCGGGAGCATGCCCTACGCCCTTACTTAGCTCGCCATCGCATTGCCCTTGCAGCCCTCGAGGGAGAGCTATCTACTGGTGCAGCCTCTGGGCTCTCTGGGTATCTGCATCTGAGCGATCTGCGTCTAGATACCCTACGCATCCGCTCTGCGAAGCTGGATCTCAGCACCCTAGAGCACCCCTGGCGCATGGGGCTGGATAGCCTTGCGAGTGAGCGAGCCCCTCGAGGAGGGCTAAGGGGCTCGCTCGCCCGAGGTCGAGCAAGTAGACCGATCATCGACCCCAGTGCACTTTGCCTACACCTCTATGTAGACAAGCCCTACTATCGAAATAGCAAGGCCTTCGTCGTCAAGAGTAACTTATACCTCAACCTCCAGCGTATGGAGCTCAGTGGCTCTATGACCGATGCCGACGAGCGGCCAATACACAGCCTATCGCTTGGAGCAGCCTGGCTCGGGGATCGGTATGCGCTTCGCCTGCTTGAGCCCAAGGTACGTCTGTCCTATCAAACTCTAGAGGCAAACCCTGACAACCTGATTGCCCTCAACAGGCAGAGTAAGACGCTCTCGGCCGATCTTAGCCTCAAGGGCCAGGGGGGGACATTCCTCTCCCTCAAGAGCAAAGATACCTCACCCGAGGTGCAAGATCTCAACCTCATCGTAAGGCAGCTCAGGCTACAGGATCTTCGAGAGCTCGGCCTCCCCGAGGTCAGTGGGATAGTCTATGCAGACCTGCGCTATCTACGCAGGGGAGACCTAGACCAGCAGCCAGCCATCACAGGGGATCTCTCTGTCTCGGAGCTCATCTATGAGGGCAAACCCCTCGGACACTTCAACTCCGCCCTCTTCTACGAGCCTCGCAACAACAGCTCTCACTACCTAACGGCCGAGGTCGGCTATTCGGGCGATCCGCTCCTCTCGCTCCATGCGATCTATTACCCCGATGAGGCTCATGAGCAGATCGAGGGGGACTTGACACTCGAACGCCTTCCGCTCGAGCTCGCCAATCCCTTCCTCTCCGCCTTCAAGCTTCACCTCGAGGGTAAGCTCGATGGCTCTCTCGCTCTCTCGGGCAAAGTCTCCGACCCACGCCTCAGTGGCACATTGACCTCAAGTGCAGGCTCGATCTACCTACAAGAGTATGCCACACGTCTACGCATGGACGACCGTCCTCTGCGCTTCGAGGGCACTCAGCTACACTTCGATCGCTATGCTTTGCGCTCTCAGGTGGACAGCCTCCACCCGATCTATATCGACGGCTCTGTTGAGGTATTGGGGGAGCGGATGGCAGAGACAGATCTCAGACTACAGGCTAAAGAGATCACTCTGCTAGACGAACGAGAACCTCGAGGGGGCGACCAGCTCCTCTACGGCCGTTTGCTCGCCAGTGCGGACATGACGCTCAAGGGAGCAGCCGAAGCCTTGGAGGTGCGAGGGGGGCTTACCCTGCTGAGTGGAACGAACTGCACCTACATCTTCCGCGAGGGTCTACTGCAGGAGGAGAATAGGCTCGATGACCTCGTGCGATTCGTCGATCTGACCGATACCCTCTTTGCCGAGAAGGTACAGGAAGTGAAGAACCTCGGGGGGCTGGATGTCCGCCTCGGGATAGATATTGACCCGACAGTGCGCTTCGGTGTAGATCTGGGGGCTGCAGGTCGAGACTACATGCGCATCCAGGGCGGGGGCAATCTACAGCTCAGCATCCCTCCCTATGGCGATATGCGCTTGGTGGGCAGGTACAACATGAGTGGAGGTGGGGAGCTGCGCTACACGATGCCTCTGATCGGTACACGTACCTTCTCAATCGATCCCTCGGGTTACCTCAGCTGGAATGGAGAGATGAGCAATCCCTATGTCTACTTCTCGGCCTCGCAGCGGGTCAAGTCTACCGTAACAGAGGCTGGAGGGAGAACTCAGCGGGTGAACTTCCTCGTCGGCATCCGAGCAGAGGATCATGTTGAGCGAATTAACCTGAGCTTTGACCTCTCCGCTCCAGAGAACCTCAGCGTGCAGAATAGCCTCTTGGCGATGTCGCAGGAAGAGCGAGGCAAGCAGGCCATTGGACTGCTAGCCACGGGGGTTTACCTAGCAGATGGAGGAGCAGGGGCAAAATTCAACTTCGACAATGCCCTAAGTGCCCTCCTACAGTCGCAGATCAATAAGGCCGCAGGCGATCTGCTCCAGGGGACAGATCTGAACCTAGGCCTAGAGCACTCTGACGGCAGCGATGGGGGCATGCGCTATACGAACTATATCTATAGCTTCTCTCGACGCTTCTACAACGACCGCCTGCGCATCGTCGTCGGAGGCAAGGTACAGAGTGGGCAGGAGGCCTCGAATGCCCAGCAGCAGTTCATCGACAATATCGCTGTCGAATATCAGCTAGACAAGGCTGGGCATCAGCATCTGCGTCTCTACCACAAGCGCATCACCGACGACATCCTCGAGGGTGAATACTCTGAGACAGGTGTCGGCTACATCCTGCGTCGCAAGCTCCGTACATTGGCCGATCTGTGGCCCTGGAGAAGGCGTAGTACCCGCACGACTAGCGAACAATCAACCGAAGAAGATTAAGGAACAACTATGCAACAGATACAACTAAGACTCAGCCCCGAGGAAGCATCTTCGGATGCCATCATCCGCAAATATGCGGCTCGCCACCTGCGCATGAGCATCGACGAGATCAGCTCTATACAGATCAGACGCCGCAGTGTCGATGCCCGCCAGAGGAATATCTTCATCAACCTTGGTGTCGATGTCTATGGCCCTGGAGAGAAACCACAGGAGGATGACTTCTCCGACCTCGTCTATGGCGATGTCTCCTCCGCTCCTGAGGCTGTCGTTGTAGGGGCAGGCCCTTGTGGCCTCTTCGCAGCTCTACGCCTGGTGGAGCTAGGTGTCCGCCCCATAGTCGTCGAGCGTGGGGAGGAGGTCATGTCGAGACGTCGCACGCTGTCTCAGATACACAAGACTGGGCTCGTAGATGCGGAGAGCAACTACAGCTATGGGGAGGGCGGTGCTGGGGCTTTCTCAGATGGTAAGCTCTATACTCGCAGCAAGAAGCGTGGCAGTGTCGAGAAGGTGCTTCGCCTGTTCTGTAAGTATGGGGCTGACCCGAAGATCCTCATTGATGCTCATCCGCACATAGGGACGGATAAGCTGCCCAAGATCATCAAGCAGATCCGAGAGCAGATCATCTCCTCTGGCGGAGAGGTACACTTCAATACCCGTATGGATCGCCTCCTGATCGAGCATGGTCGGGTGTGCGGCATCGAGACCTCTACGGGCAAATGTCTGCACGGGCCAGTACTGCTGGCCACGGGCCACTCGGCTCGGGATGTCTACGAGCATCTACATGCGGAGAGCGTTCTCTTGGAGGCTAAGCCCATCGCCGTTGGAGTACGCCTCGAACATCCTCAGAGCCTCATCGATCAGATCCGCTACCATAACCCCATGGGTCGAGGGCAATACCTACCGCCTGCCGAATACGTCTACAAGGCTCAAGTAGAGGGACGAGGGGTGTATAGCTTCTGCATGTGCCCTGGGGGCTTCGTCGTGCCTGCCTCCACAGCCCCCGAGCAAACAGTGGTCAATGGGATGTCCCCAGCCAATAGAGGTTCGAAGTGGGCGAACTCGGGTATGGTCGTAGAGCTCCATCCACAAGATATTGCCCGTACAGACATAGCGGTTGATGATCCTCATTCACCCCTGGCCTTGATGCACTGGTGTGAGCACTTCGAACGCAAGAGCTACGAAGCTGCTGAGCGAAGCCTACGTGCCCCAGCGCAGAGGCTCACCGACTTTGTTGCCTCTCGACCCTCGTCTTCACTACCCAGTACCTCATACAATATAGGTCTGACCTCGAGCAATCTCTGTGAATGGATGCCTGACTACATCACGACGCGTCTGAGGGAGGGTTTTAGGGCCTTCGACCGTATGACCCCAGGCTTCATGACGGAGGAGGCGCAACTGATCGGGGTGGAGAGCCGAACCTCTGCGCCCGTACGCATCCCCCGAGATACGGAGAGCTACCAACACCTAACCCTTGAGGGGCTCTACCCTGCGGGTGAAGGGGCTGGCTATGCTGGTGGCATCGTCTCGGCAGCTATCGATGGGGAGAATGCCGCTACGGCCCTCGCTGCTACGCTCCTCGGCTAATTTGTCTCAGGGATCAGCCTTCTCCCATCCAAGAGACTGCCTCTAGTCCATGGGAGCAGCCCTCTGCCTCATCGGGGAGGGGTATCCGATCCCCATCACGACAAATCCCCCGATAGGGGCTCAGTTGAGCCCCTATCGGGGGATTTGTTTCTACTCTACCAACCCCTCTATTGCATCCTTTATAGCTCTCTTCCGGTCCTATCTATACCACACCTGAGTCCCTACTTAAACCTCAATTGAAGTCCTACTTATACTTCACCAGAGATCCTATTTGGGTCTCACCTGCGAGCCTACTTAGACCTCTATCGAAGTCCTACTTAACCCTCGACTGAGCTTCTATAAACGGCTTAGCCAACATAGATCCTTCAACGTTCTCCTGCACACAGCCTCCTTTAGAGATGAGAGGGCTTCGCTCCAAGCCTCGATTGTCGTACCTTTGCAGGCACAGATCAAGAGAGCCATCATGACCTCATTCGGATACAAATTATTGCTCTGCATCGGGCTGCTCAGCCTCGGGAGCTGCAGCCCTACTCGCTACGTAGGCCAGGGAGAGCGTCTGCTCACCCAGGTACGCCTCACGCAGGCTAGGGAGGGGGAGCTGCATCTCGACGAATATACCAGCTACATTGCCCAGCAGCCAAATCATAGGCTCTTCGGGCTCTTCAACTGGAGCTTAGGGATATACAATCTGAGCGATCTGAAGAGCAATAGCTTCATCAATAGAAACCTCAGACGCCTGGGTAGCCCTCCCGTCATACTCAACCCCGAGGAGGCTGAGTATAGCCGCCTCAATCTAACTACAGCCCTCTACAATGCAGGCTACCTCAATGCCAAAGTCTCCCTCTCCATCGACACGCTGAGGGATAAACGGGCCAGCCTCACCTATCACCTCGACCCAGGAGAGCCGTTCCTTATTTCTCGGGCCTATCAGAGCATCGCCTCGCAAGAGATGGACAGCCTCATCCATCCGACAGACACCCTTGCAGCCAAGCGTCTCAGCAGTCGCGAACGCTATGCCAGTCTATTAGACTCGGGGGTGAGGTTCTCCCCCAACCTGCTCGAGGCCGAGCGTCGTCGTCTCGTGCTCATCCTACGCAATCGAGGCTATTGGGGGCTTAGAGAGGATCATATTCGCTTCGAGGTCGATACCCTCGAGAGGCAAGAAGTTTGGGTGCACACCCGTCTAGACAGCCTCGTGCCCGCCTATCGTATTGCTTCGGTGCGACTGCTGCATGGCGGGGTGCAGCCTAGAGATCCGGGGGTAGACTCACTCACTGGCCAAGGGATCTCGATCTACGTTCCCCGAGAGCGTTACCTCAAGCCCCAGGCTCTGCTCAATCGGCTTTGGGTGCTCCCTGGACAGCTATACAGCCAAGAGTATAACCAGCGAACCTACTCGGCACTCTCAGACCTTGGGGCTCTCAGAGATATCAATATCCGCTTTGTCTCAGACTCCCTCTCCTCCGAGGGGGAGCGGCTGCTTCATTGTGAGATCAGCACGGGGGCGGAGCGCAGCAAAGAGTTCACTATCGACGCCGTCGGGACACATTCCTCGGGCAATCTTGGGGCGATCAGCTCGCTAACCTTCAAGCACAATAACCTCTTCTCCGCAGCCGAAGAGCTAACCCTAGTGGCCCGTGTGGGGTATGAGAACTTAAGGCAGGAGCGAAACGACCATCTGAGCTATGGTTTCGAGAGCTCGATACGCTTCCCCCGTGCCCTCACACCCTTTGGGCTCAAGGGGATAAAGGCCCTTCGACAGATGAGGGTCTCGACGGATCTGCGCCTAAGCTACGACTACAATCGCCGTCCAGAGTTCAACCGCAACCTCCTCTCTGCCTCTTTGGGCTATACCCTACAGCGTTATGGCGGCTCGGCCTCACGCCACCAACTCAAGCTGCTGGAGGTTGATTATATGCACTTCGGCTATATTGACGAGGCCTTCCGCAACTCGATGCCTATCATTACGCAGCTCTTGCACTATCGGGATCAGTTCGTCGTCGGGGCGGCCTATACCTTCAACTACAATTCGCAGAAGGACTACCGCTACCTTTGGTCTCGGACCTCTCACGACCTCCGCCTGCATGTACAGTCCGCAGGGGCTCTGCTCTATGGACTCTCTCGACTGATGGGGAGTGGACAGGACAAATATGGGGCTTATTCACTGCTCAAGACGAACTTCGCCCAGTTCGTCAAGGGTGAGTTTGACTACAGCATCCTGCATCGCCTCTCGGCCCGCAGGGCATGGGCTGGACACATTGCTCTCGGAGCCATCCTCCCCTATGGCAACTCTCACATCCTACCGATCGACCTACGCTACTTCGCCGGTGGAGCAAATAGCATCCGAGGCTGGAGCGTGCGCAGCCTCGGGCCAGGGAGCGTACCACTGGATCAGCAGCAGTCTATCTTCGATCGTGTGGGCGATCTCAAACTCGAGCTCAGTGCAGAATACAGGGCCCGGGTTACTCGGTCAATAGAGCTCGCCCTCTTTGCCGATGCGGGGAATATCTGGACGCTGAGGCGATACGAAAACCAACCCCAAGGCGAGTTTCGCTTCGACCGCTTCTACAAAGAGATTGCTCTCTCGGCAGGGATGGGTCTGAGGTGGGACTTTGACTTCTTCCTCCTGCGCTTCGACACCGGGCTCAAGATCCATTCGCCTCAGGAGCACAGAGACCGCCGTTGGGTCTTGGGCTATAAACCTTTAGGCGATCTACTCTCCTTCCACTTTGCTCTAGGATATCCTTTCTAGCATCATATCTCAAGTATTCGGGGCAATGGAGAGAAGGCATATAGCCCACTCCATTTAGACAAAGCTAGGACACAGCTTGATTGGCGAGAAAACTATATCTTTGTGTCTGTCTAGTACCTTGTAGCTATGATCCAAGGAACAGATGTATTTATCCAGGTTTAAGGCCTACTTCTATTTTATATTCACCTGACAACAACCGTATATTACCACGAGGATTTCGCTAATATGCAGGACATCAACATACATGGGGCTAAGGTGCACAATCTTAAAAATATTGATGCACACATCCCTCGCCATTCGCTCACAGTGCTTACCGGACTGAGTGGAAGTGGGAAGTCTTCTCTTGCCTTCGATACGATATTCGCAGAGGGGCAGCGTCGTTATATCGAGACCTTTAGCTCCTATGCTCGTAGCTTCCTCGGCGGAGGGATGGAGCGACCCGATGTAGAGGAGATCAGCGGCTTAGCTCCTGTGATCTCGATAGATCAGAAGACGACAAATCGCAACCCTCGCTCCACAGTCGGGACGGTAACAGAGATCTATGACTTCTTTCGCCTGCTCTACGCTCGTGCAGGCACAGCCATATCATATGCTTCGAAGTTACCCATGGTACGCTACAGCGAAGCACAGATCCTTGATCTCCTGCTCGAGCAATACGATCAGAGGCGAGTGCTCCTGCTTGCCCCCGTAGTGCGCCAGCGCAAGGGGCATTACAAGGAGCTCTTCGAGAAACTTCGCAAGAAGGGCTATTTACACGTACGTATCGATGGCCAAATGCGAGAGATCGTCTATGGCATGAAGCTCGACCGCTACCGAATGCACAGCGTAGAGGTACAGACCGACAAGCTACAGATCTCAGCAAACAAACGAGATCGCATCGCCTCGAGCCTCAGACTGGCTATGAAGGAGGGCGACGGCATCGTCATGGTAATGGATGCAGAGAGCGGACGGATCAGCTACTACAGTCGCAACCTCATGTGTCCAAAGACAGGCATATCCTACCCCGATCCTGCGCCACATAACTTCTCCTTCAACTCTCCCAATGGCTATTGTCCTCGCTGCCGAGGCATTGGCAGCGTCAATATCCCCGACATCGAGGCCATCATCCCCGACCCCAAGCTCAGCGTGTACAAGGGAGGGATCATCCCCCTGGGTAAGCACAAGAAGACGCTACTCTTTCGTAAGATCGAAGCTCTCTTTGAGCGTCATGAGGCTGACATCAAAGCCCCTATCGAGAGTCTGCCCGAGGGGCTCATCGGTGAGCTGCTCGAAGGGACAGAAGAGCCTCTAATGATAGACACCAAGGAGTTTTATGGCCTAGGAGAGATGAGCCTGCCCTATGAGGGGCTTGGGGCTTATCTTGAGGAGCTTAGTGGAGAGGAGTGGGACTATAACGCCAAGAAATGGGCACAGCAGTACATGAAGGCGGAGACTTGCCCTGAATGCGATGGGACACGCCTCTCTCAGGAAGCCCTGCATTACTTAATCGATGGCAAGCATATTGGCCATGTCGGGGCGATGGAGCTCTCAGCCCTCGGATCTTGGCTCGAGGGGCTTGAGGAACGTATAGAGCCCGAGCAGCGCATTATCGCCCGCGAGATCCTCAAAGAAATTCGTACTCGCCTGAGCTTCCTCCTAGATGTAGGCCTGGGCTACCTCTCCCTCTCTCGCTCGGCCGATACCCTCTCAGGAGGAGAGAGCCAGCGCATTCGCCTAGCCACACAGATCGGGACTCAACTGGTCGAGGTGTTATACATCCTTGACGAGCCAAGTATTGGCCTACACCAGAGGGACAATATGCGCCTTATCCGTTCGCTCAAGAAGCTCAGAGATCTTGGCAATACTGTCATTGTCGTAGAGCACGACCGTGATATGATGCTCGAGGCCGATCATATCATCGATATGGGCCCAGGGGCAGGTCGTCTCGGCGGCAGAGTGGTCTTCGAGGGAAGTGCGGAGGAGATGCTCCATGCGGGCACCTTGACAGCCAAGTATCTCACAGGAAAATGCGCCATCACACCTCCAGAAACACGCCGCCCAGGCAATGGGTTACAACTCTCTATTGAAGGAGCTAGCGGGCACAATCTCAAAGACCTCAGTGTAACCATCGACCTAGGTACTCTGACTTGCATCACTGGGGTCTCAGGTAGTGGCAAGAGTACGCTGATCAACAAGACCCTCTACCCTGCTCTGAGCCAACGGCTCTACCGCTCCCTCGAAGATCCTCTACCCGTAAAGGCTATTCATGGTCTAGAGCACCTCGACAAGGTGATCTCCGTAGATCAATCGCCCATTGGCCGCACGCCTCGAAGCAATCCCGCTACTTATACGGGGGTCTTTACTGATATTCGCAATTTATTCGTCGGGCTAGCAGAGAGCAAGATGCGTGGTTATAAGCCAGGACGCTTCTCCTTCAATGTATCGGGTGGGAGGTGTGAGATCTGCCGAGGCAATGGCTACAAGACGATCGAGATGAACTTCTTGCCCGATGTTCTAGCCCCTTGTGAAGGATGCCACGGCAAGCGTTACAATAGGGAGACCCTGGAGGTTCGCTTCAAAGGCCAGTCCATTGCCGACGTGCTAGATATGACGATCAACCGAGCAGTCGAGTTTTTTGAGCACGTCCCTCATATCCTCAAGAAGCTCCTAGTCCTGCAAGAGGTGGGGCTGGGTTACCTTACCCTCGGCCAGCCCTCTACGACTCTCTCAGGGGGAGAGAGCCAACGGATCAAGCTCGCCTCTGAACTCGCTAAGCGAGATACAGGGCGCACACTATACATCCTAGACGAGCCTACTACTGGACTTCACTTCGAGGATATACGAGTGCTCATGGGCATCCTCAACCGGCTTGTAGACCGAGGTAATACTGTACTCGTGATCGAGCACAACCTCGATGTAGTCAAGTGTGCCGACAGAGTGATCGAGATTGGCCCAGACGGAGGCAACGAGGGAGGGCAATTGATCTACTCAGGAGTACCCGAGGGGCTATGTCAGTGCCCCGATAGCCCTACAGCCCAGTATCTCAAGGCTGAGCTTGAGCGTACCTACACCACGACCCATACCCATAAAACAACATAATACCGACACTAAATTATGACGATCGAGAGCCGTTTATCTAACAAGATCTGTCCCGAGCACATGACCATCGAGGAGTGGCAAGTTGCCCTGAGACAGGAGCATGCACGAGACGCAAACTTCTCAGTTGAGCACCTGGACAATAACCGCATCTGGGGGGACTATCTGGTCAGCAGCTCGACAGGCAGATACCGTATTGCCTTCCGGGGTGTGCGTAGCGATCGCAACTTCTGTTCCTGCCTAGACTTCCGTACCAATGGCCTAGGTACTTGCAAGCACCTCGAGGCGGTGTCCCTCTACCTGCAAACGCATGTCCCAGGCTACCCCTGGGCAGGAATGACCTACAACCCACCCTACAGCTCTATCTACGTCAGCTACAAAGGCGGACGAAGTGTGCGCATGCGTGTCGGCGAGCAGCATGTAGAGCAATACCTCCAACTGCGCAGACAATACTTCGACGAGCAAGGTGTACTGCCTGAGCACAACTATATCCACCTCTCAGAGATCTGCCGCAGGGCCAGTGCCATATCCTCGGACTTCCGGTGCTACGAGGATGTGCAGGGCTATGTCTCAGAGCGAGTAGCCGTCCTACGCTGCCGGCACGAGCTCGAGACTACACATCCAGAAAGATCAATTCCTTGGAATAGAATAAGTCCCAACCCTTCTTTAGAGAGCATTGAACGACTACTTTATAACCTCAGCTACCGAGGCTACGGCCTCATCGTCGGACGTAGGCACCCCGTCTTCATCCATCTGATCGCTCGGCTCATCGAGGAGACCTACCTCGGTGAGGAGGAGATCTCCCCTGGTTATGTCATTGTTGAGACCGATGTAGAGGTACACCAATGGCAGTCTATCTTCGCTGGCTATGAGGAGCTACAGCAGCTACCGATCTCGGTACTCTCGGCCGAGCACTTCGTTCAGATCTCGAGCAGTGATCACCCTACTTGCTCCTTCATCTATGTGGACAATGCCGATCCACTGAAGGAATGGAAGAACCCCGTCTCTCTCGCTGTCAAGCGCATAGCCATTCGACATTTATACATGCGTATCGAGACGATGCGCAAGCTGACACCCGTCCAGCTGTCCTCCATCCTACAGCATATCAATCCCTTTGTGATAGGGCCCTTCTACAAGTTTATCCACACCTATCGCCCCCTATTCCCCCTGTATGACGATGGGAGCAATATCCCTGAGGAGCTACAGCGCTTCACCTTCTTGTGCATCACCCTGCATAGGGATATTGATCTCTCAGCCCTAAGCCTCTCGGAGACTCTGCCCACGCAACAAAGTGGCAGCCTCTCGGCTGGACAGGAGAAGATCGATCAGCTGCTCCGCCTACTGGTCGAAGTCCTCACTGACGAAGCAGCCACGGAGGCTCTACGCCAACGCCTAGCTCATCTGTAGACCTTGGCCTGATTTTTTATATGATCCCTGTATTTACCCTATGCACCTCTTCCCCAACGAAGACTATCCCAACGAACTCAATGCTGCCCAAAGAGCGGCAGTAGAATACAACGATGGTCCTGCCCTAGTAATTGCGGGGGCAGGCAGTGGCAAGACCCGTGTCTTGGTCTATAAGATCCTGCACCTCATACGCCTAGGCTACGACCCCTCGAGGCTGATGGCCCTCACTTTCACGAACAAGGCTGCTCGGGAGATGCGCCAGCGCATCGAGCTCATCATCGGTCCTGCAGCCCGAAGACTTAGGATGGGGACTTTCCACTCGATCTTCCTCAGCATCCTTAGGCAGCATGCCTCGCTCTTGGGCTACTCTCCGTCATTCTCAGTCTATAATAGCTCGGATAGTAAAAATCGTATCAAGGCCATTATCAAGCAAATGTCTCTAGACGACAAGGTCTATAAGCCTAATGCTGTCGCTGGGGCTATCTCTCGGGCGAAGAATAGACTCATCTCGCCCGAGGCCTACCGAGCTAATGTCGAATACCTCCGCCTGGATGCCAAGGCGGGGCTAGGAAGGCTGTGGGAGATCTATGCTCGCTATACCCAGGAGCTCAAGCAGAGCAATGCTATGGACTTTGATGACTTACTCTTCGAGATCAATATCCTCCTGCGCAATCATCCTGATGTACTAGCCTACTGGCAGGGACAAATCGACTACCTGCTCATTGACGAGTATCAAGACACGAACTTCGCTCAGTATATGATCGCTCGGCAGCTGATGCAGGAGCGAGGTAATATCTTCGTCGTGGGCGATGATGCCCAAAGCATATATTCTTTCCGAGGGGCTAACTTGGACAATATCCTCCGATTTAGGGAGACCTTTGCAGGGGCAAAGATTTTCAAGCTAGAGCAGAACTATCGCTCCTCACAGACCATCGTGCAGGCAGCTGGGGCACTGATCCAGCATAATAAACACCAGATACCCAAGGAGGTATTCTCCCTAGGCGAGGTAGGCGAAGCCATTGAGCTGCATGAAGCCTTCTCGGGCGATATGGAGGCCTCGTGGGTGTGCAAGCGCATTGATGATCTACGCCGACAGACTGGGGCGACCTATGACCAATTCGCTGTACTGTACCGAACGAATGTACAGAGCCGTACCCTCGAGCAGGTCTTTCGTCGGACGGGCATCCCCTTTCGCATCTATGGTGGCCGATCGTTCTTCGACCACAAGGAGATCATGGATGTCGTAGCCTATATGCGCCTAGTGGTCAATCCCAACGACGAGGAGGCCCTGCTCAGGGTCATCAACTACCCTCGTCGAGGCATTGGCGAGACAACCATGGCGAAGCTACGTCAGCAGGCCTTCGAAGTCGGTAAACCTCTGATGGAGGTGCTCCAAGAGCTGGAGCTCTACGAACTGGGGATCTCTCGAGCCACACAGAGCAAGCTCTCGGGCTTTGCCGCACTGATCACTGAACTGCGAGGCCTGAGCGAGAGCACAGCGGACTTCTACGAGGGGATGCAGCTGATGATCTCCCGCACAGGCATCCCCGTAGATCTGATGAGCGACACCTCTCTCGAGGGGAAGTCTCGTCAAGAGAACATCAAAGAGATGCTCTCGGGGATCGAGGAATATAGCCGCAATGCCCAGGAGCAGGGACAAGAGCCTAGCCTAGAGGCATACCTGAGCGAAATCGCCCTGCTCACGGATCAAGACAAAAAGGAGCATCATACCGAGACTGGAGTTACCCTGATGACCATACATGCGGCCAAGGGATTGGAATTTAAGCATGTCTTCATCGTAGGTCTCGAAGAGATGCTCTTCCCCTCGATACTGAGTGTAGAGTCGGAGAAGGACTTGGAGGAGGAGCGGCGGCTCTTCTATGTAGCCATTACAAGAGCCGAGAAGACTTGCCACTTGGGCTATGCGAGACAACGATTTCGCAACGGGCGAACGGAGAATACCCAACCCAGTCGCTTCCTCAGAGAGCTCCCCCCTGCACTGCTCAAGCGCAACTCGGCCTCGATAGACACCATGGTCGAGTTCGAGCGAAGTGGATGGAGGCAACAGCGTGGCTATGGCCGAGATCAAATGGCCTCGGAGCTACCCCAGCACTTCACCTCACAGAGCTTCCTCCCCCCTAGCCCCACGGGAGGTAAGCGCAGACACATCGGCCGCAGGGTAGCGGGCGAGGATGCCGAGCCAGAGGTAAGCCACGAGCGTATCGGAGACCTACGTGTAGGAGGACGGGTACGCCATCGGATCTTCGGCGATGGACAGATCACGGCCCTAGAGGGTCTAGGAGACAATGCCAAGGCCATCGTAGCCTTTGACAAAGTAGGCAGCAAGAAGCTCTTGATACAGTTTGCTCGCCTTGAGCCCCTTGACTAAGCCAATAGGGGTTAAGGCCAGGGTAGAAATGAGGCCAGGGCAAAGTCCTTCACCCGCTGATGCGCTGCCCCCAAGGCATCATAGACCTCTCGGCTGGTGGGCACAAGCGGCAGACGCAGGATGTTGTGCCGAATGACACCCATCTGATAGAGCAAGGCCTTGATGCCCGAGGGATTGCCATTGGCAAAAAGCTGGGCATTAGTCTCTCGAAGGGCTGTCATGATCATATCTGCCTCGTTATACTCACCCTGCATGGCTAGATGGATTAAGTGGGAGAAGAGGCGTGGATAGGCATTCCCCACAACGGAAATGACCCCTCGGGCTCCATTTTGCATGAAAGACACCGACAGTGCATCGTCGCCCGAGAGGACTACGAAGCCATCACCTAGGCCTGCCTGCACGACCTGCTCGGCTTGCATGACATAACCAGAGGCCTCCTTGACCCCAACGATATTATGACAGCTCTTGGCCAGGCGTATGATCGTCTCGGGCATCATATTAACCCCGACACGACCAGGCACGTTGTAGAGGATGATCGGCAGACGAGAGCGTTCGGAGATATGGCAGAAGTGCTGGAAGAGCCCCTCCTGCGTAGGTTTGTTGTAGTAAGGCACGACAGAGAGGAAGCCATCTATCCCCTCGGTGGGGGCTTCGGCAAATCGCTTGCCAAGCTCGAGGGTGTCATTGCCCCCGAGACCTACCAGGATGGGGCAACGCCCCGCAACCTGCTCTACGACTACTCGGGTAACCTCGTTGCGTTCGTCTCGGGTCAGGCAGGGCGACTCGCCCGTCGTACCGTGCACGACGACGAAGTCTGCTGCGCCATCCATGAGGACGTGCTCTAGAAGAGAACGCAGGCTCTCATAATCAATGCCTCTATCGGGGGTGAAGGGCGTTACCAGGGCAACGCCCATGCCTGTGAATTTGTGGGCTGTACGTATCATGCTCATTCGTGGGATAAGTGTCTAGTGAAAGCCTCCCTAGGGCTCAAGGAGGAGGATGAGCCAGGCGGGGGCAACCCTTGCTCTAGCAAAAGTATTTTTTTTCATCCAGTATATCAAGTAAACGAAGCAAAGCCTGCAAGAGAAGGCTTACTTCCTCATACCATCGCCCAGGCCTTTGATCGAGCTCTCGATAGGATCGCAACAGAGACCCAAGTAGGATCGCACTGGAGGCTCAAGTAGGAGCTCAATAGAGATCTAAGTAGGGCCTCGATGGAGACTCAAGTAGGAGCACAAAAGGATATTCAGTTAGAAATCCTCGGATATATAAGTAGCAGCGAAAAATCTTGTAAGTTGGTAGACTAAAGAGAGACAACTTAGCAGATTACAGAAATATAACTAGGAGCTCCGTCGAGGCATCAAATAGGGGCGTAGGAGGGGGCAGTGGAGCTTCTATTGAGGTCTATATTAGAACTCTCCATCCCCCTAGAGCAATGCTAGGCAAAGGGTATGGCGAGAACCATAGTGATCTAAATGAGGGTCTACAGGGAATGCCTCGCCCCATCAAGCCACCCATAAGCAAAGAGACGAGGGAGCGGCGAACAGAGAACGAGCCCCCTCCCCTAACGAGCGTGGGCCTTGGCCTCCATTTGGGTCAGGGAGATGAACTGCTCGACCGAGAGCTGCTCGGGACGTAGAGAGAAAATATCCTGCCCATAACCATCATAGTCCGAACCAAAGACCCCACGCAGCGAATTGCGCAGCGTCTTGCGCCTCTGATTGAAGGCCGCCTTGATGATCCGCTTGAAGTGCTGCTCGCTACAACCCAAGTCTACTCGGCCATTGCGAACGAGCTTGATCACACCACTCTTGACCTTTGGGGGTGGGTTGAAGACATGTTCGTCCACTGTAAAGAGATACTCCACATCGTACCAAGCCTGTAGCAGCACGCTCAGGATGCCATAGTCCTTGTTGCCTGGAGGCGAAGCTAGGCGCATAGCGACCTCTCGCTGCAGCATCCCCGAGCAGACAGGGATGCGGTCTCGATGTTCCAAGAGCTTGAAAAAGATCTGGCTAGAAATGTTGTAGGGGTAATTGCCGATGAGTGCAAACTCGCCCTCGGGCATCATCTCATCGACAGACATCTCCAAGAAGTCCCCCGAAATGATGCGTCCCTCAAGCTGGGGATAATGCCGCTGGAGGTAAGCCACCGACTCTCGGTCAATCTCAATGACCCGAGTATCGTATCCCTTGGCCAGTAGATACTGGGTTAGCACCCCCATCCCCGGACCGATCTCTAGGACAGGTAGGTTCGGGTGCGTCTGCAGGGTATCGGCAATGCGCTCGGCGATGCTGAGGTCAGTGAGGAAGTGTTGGCCGAGGGCCTTCTTGGCTCTTACTTGGTTCATTTCAAGAGAAATCTTAGTATATTTGTTTCGTTTTGCGAAGCGAAAGTACGACAAATTCGCCGCATCATGCCTATATGTACATAACTAGGGTGTCCAGGCAGAGAGGCCATTACAATAGGCCCGAGCCGAGCCCCAAGCGATAAATGAGACTAAACGACAAAGCCAAGGCTCTGCTGCGTACCTTCGTCCCTCTGTTCCTGGGCGTGGGGCTCTTTTGGTTGCTCTACCGTAAGACGGATTTTGAGGCGATCAGGCAGGTAATTTACTCCGAGGTAAATTACCCCATTCTCTTGGCCAGCCTACTTTGGGGGGCTATGGCTAATATTGTGCGAGGATATCGCTGGAAGCTACTCGTAGACCCCATCGTCGATGACGGGGAGAGGCCTCGCCTACTGAACTCCGTACTCACCGTGCTGGGTTCATATACCGTTAATATGGGTATCCCGAGGGCGGGCGAGCTGTGGCGATGTGCCGAATTCAAACGCTACGAGACCTTATCCTTCTCGGCCCTTTTAGGCACGCTCATCACCGACCGCCTGATGGACGTCTTCGTGCTGCTGGTGATCCTAGCAGTGGTGATCCTGACCAATCTCGGCTTCTTCGTCGACTTCTTCGAGGCCAATACCTCGGCTTTACATGGTCTACGGAGCATCCTAGGTTCGGTTTGGCTCTATATCTTCATCGCTGTATCTTTGGCAGCAGTACTCTACATACTGCTGCACATACGCCGCCGCCCCGATGGTCGTATTGCTCTCTCGCTCAAGACTGTACTACGAGGCCTGGGGAGTATTCGAGCCATGGAGCAGCGCAAGCTCTTCCTCTTCTATACGCTGCTAATTTGGCTGGGTTACTTCGGCTTCTTCTATACGACTTTCTACGCCTTCAGCTTCACCCAATCTCTGAGCCTAGGCGTGGGGATCATCGCCTTTACGATGAGTGTGATGACGGTCGTAGCCCCTGTACAGGCAGGCCTAGGCCCTTGGCATTTCATGGTGATCACCACCCTAGTGGCCTTCGGGGTCAGTCGGACAGATGCCTCGGCCTTCGCCCTGATCGTGCACACGACACAGACGCTCTGGATCACACTGGTAGGTCTGGTAGCGATCCTCATCCTCCCCCTAGTCAATCGGCACTACAAGAGGAGGCTATATGCAGACATAACAGCAACCCCTCACAATACAAGCAACAACTAAGATCTCAAAACTATGGCTAGCGAAATCAAAACCCTTGCCCCCGAACTCGTGTGGGGCTTCTTCTACGACCTCACTCAGATCCCTAGGCCTACGGGACATACCCAGGCCTCGCAGGAGTATGTACTCAGCGTAGCCGAACGCCTGGGCCTGGTGGCCAAGCGGGATAATGTAGGTAACATCCTCATCACCAAGCCTGCCACAGAGGGCATGCAGGACAAACCCACCATTACCCTACAGGCCCACCTGGACATGGTACCTCAGAAGAATAGTGCTACACAGCACGACTTCCTCACAGATCCGATCGATGCCTACATCGATGGTGAGTGGGTACGGGCTAGGGAGACTACCCTAGGAGCAGACAATGGCATCGGCGCAGCCTATGCCCTCGCCGTCCTAGCAAGCAAAGACATCAAGCATGGGCCTCTTGAGGCTCTCTTCACCATCGACGAGGAGGTCGGCATGGTCGGGGCCAACGGGCTACAGGCTGGCTTCAGCAAGGGCGACATCCTCATCAACCTCGACTCTGAGGAGGAGGGGCAGCTCTTCGTCGGCTGCGCAGGTGGCCTAGACGTGCGTGCAGTACTCGAGTATAAGGAGCAGGAGTATCAGCCCGAGAGGGAGGTAGCCGTACGGGTATCGCTCACTGGGCTCAAGGGTGGGCACTCAGGCATGGATATCATCCTAGGTCGAGCCAATGCTAACAAGCTCATGATCCGCTTCCTCAAAGAGGCTGTATCGTACCATGGTGTGCGCCTCTCCAGCTTCGAAGGCGGATCGCTGCGCAATGCCATCCCACGAGAAGCCTTCGCCATCATTACCCTACCTGTGGAGGAGGCTGATGGTCTTTGGGAGCTGGCCTCTGACTACCTCGACATCTTCCGCAGTGAGTACCATGGCGTAGAGGACGGGATTCAGCTCACTCTCGAGAAGTGCGATATGCCTACTACCCTCGTACCCGAGGAGATACAGGATAGCGTCATCCATGCCATCGAGGGCTGTGTCAATGGGGTCATGTCCATGCTGACAGACTTCCCAGGGGTAGTAGAATCCTCAACCAATATGGCCCGAGTATCGCTATCGAACGGCTGCTTTGAGGCCATCTTCCTCGTACGCAGCTCGTCAGAGACACGCAAAGAGCAGGTCGCCTCAAGCATCGAGAGCATCATGACCCTATGCGGGGCAAGTGTAGAGTTCGCAGGGGGGTACAATGGATGGAATCCCAACATTAATTCGCCCATCCTCTCCACCCTGCAGAGGGCCTACACCGAGATCATGGGAGAGCCAGCAGGGGTACAGGTGATCCATGCGGGTCTAGAGTGTGGGATCATCCAGGGCGTTATGCCGGAGATGGATATGATCTCTATCGGGCCTGACATTCGCTCCCCTCACTCTCCAGACGAACGGGTACATATTGCCTCTGTAGCACGTACTTGGGAGGTACTCAAGCGTTGCCTCGAGTGCATCTAGCGCATAGGTACTCAGGAGACAAAACCGATATTATAGTACAAACCGACACGCTCCCCCGAGAGACTGGGCCGAGAGCGCATATTCAATCAAAATCAAGACATTATGAGCAAAACAGCTTATGTATTTCCTGGGCAGGGAGCCCAGTTCGTTGGTATGGGCAAGGATCTGTACGACAACTTCCCCAAAGCAGCCGAGCTCTTCGAGCGAGCAAACGAAATCTTAGGGTTTCGCATCACAGACATACTCTTCGCAGGGACGGATGAGGAGCTCAAGCAGACGAAGGTTACCCAGCCAGCAGTCTTCTTACACTCCGTTATCCGTGCGATCTGCCTAGGCGAAGAGTTCCGTCCAGACATGGTAGCAGGGCACTCTCTCGGAGAGTTCTCCGCCCTCGTGGCTGCGGGAGCATTGACCTTCGAGGATGGGCTTCGCCTAGTCTCTAAGCGTGCTCTAGCCATGCAAGCAGCCTGCGAACTCAAGCCCTCGACCATGGCCGCAGTACTTGGTCTGCCCGACGAGAAGGTCGTTGAGATCCTAGGCGAGATCAAGGACGAGGTAGTCGTAGCAGCCAACTTCAACTGTCCTGGCCAGCTGGTAATCTCTGGGACAGTCGAGGGTGTTGATCGTGCTTGCGAGCTTCTCAAAGCCGCTGGGGCTAAGAGAGCCCTTCGCCTAAATGTCGGAGGAGCTTTCCACTCACCTCTCATGGAGCCTGCTCGTGAGGAGCTGGCCAAGGCCATTGAGGAGACAACCTTCAGCAGACCCATATGCCCCATCTATCAGAACGTGCCCGCCGCTGCTGTACAAGAGCCTGAGCAGATCAAGGCAAACCTCATCGCTCAGCTGACAGCTCCCGTACGTTGGACAGAGAGCGTAGAGGCCATGATCGCCGACGGAGCCAACCGCTTCATCGAAGTAGGCCCAGGCAGTGTGCTTCAGGGACTAGTGAAAAAGATCAACAAGAATGTAGAGGCCGAGGGCAGACAGTAGGCTCTACTCCCAGCATCCATACCCGAGAGGGAGCAAGCCCGAAGAGCTCTATAGCCTCAGGACTGCTCCCTCTCTGATTTATCTCTCGATCTTCTCCTACCCATGCAGCTATTCCTATTTGTCTCTCGCCGCCTCTCCAGCACTACCAAGCAACAGGAGCAGAAGCAGTCCAGTGCCCCTCTCGTACGTCTCTCGATGCTCGGAGTAGCCCTGTCGGTCTGCGTCATGCTGGTCTCGGTAGCAGTCATCTTGGGCTTCAAGCGTCAGATCGGGCACTTTGCCTATAGTCAGACGGGGCATATCAGCCTTTGGGCCACAGGAGGAGCATGGCACGACCCCCAGTATCCCCTGCTGCTTACGCCTGAGATGCGAACAGTCCTAGAGCACAACCCAGGTGTTGCAGAGCTCCAGCCCCTAATCCAGCAGAAGGCCATGCTCAAGGATGAGGATGGCTTCACTGGTGTCGTGCTCTATGGTCTCGAGACAGGTTATCGCAACGAATACATTGCCTCGAGCATAACCCGAGGGTATATGCCCTCTTTCTCAGACAGAGACAGCGTCGAGCACCCGATAGTCCTGCCCAATCGCCTGGCCGAGGTCATGGGCTACGACCTAGGGAGCAAGGTCAGAGCCTACTTCCTAGGCGAGCGCATCCAGGTGCGGGTCTACGAAGTGGTAGGGATATACGAGTCGTCGGGGATAGAGCAGATGCCCGCTCTCTGCAAGGCCTCGAGCCTGAGACACCTGATGCGCTGGCAGGAGGGGATGTACAACCGACTCATGCTCTTCCTAGACGAGAGATCGGATGTGGGAGAGATCCTTACACGCATAGAGCGGTCATTCGAAGAGAATAGCGAGGCCCTGCGGGGGCAATCACTGGCCTATAATAGTGCCGAGGAGCTATTGCCAGATCTGTTTGGCTGGCTTGAGCTGATCGACTCTAATGTCTATGTTCTACTCACTCTGATGCTGATCGTGGCGAGCTTCACAATGATCACAGGGCTCATCATCATTGTGCTCGACAAGAGGCAGCAGATAGGCCTCTTGAAGGCCCTCGGGACAACGGATGTCCAGCTGCGCAAGATCTTCGCCCTCGTGGCAGCACGGCTACTCGTACGCTCCCTGCTCTGGGGTAACCTCATCGCCCTGGGGCTCTGCCTAGTACAGAAGTACACGAAGGTTATCCACCTAGATCCTAAAAACTACATGATGGATGCAGTGCCTATTGCACTCGATCCGCTAGCTTGGCTAGGGATCAATGTTGGGGCACTGGCACTTATCTTGTTAGCCGTATTGCTACCAACAATGATCATCTCTCGCATCTCCCCTGCCGAAGTGATGCGCATGGAATAGAGGTTACGAGGGAGAATACCTTACTCTCGGCCAACCTCTCCGAGCCACAGCGAGAGGCTGTCGAGCAGTACGGGGGCATTGCGTCGGATTAACCACGCACTGCGCAGGCTATAGCTTACAGGCAGGTCGAAGTCGAGCCCCTCGAAGAGCGGGCTATAATGCTTTGACTCTCGGTCGCTGCAGAGAGTATAGTCTATAGACCCAGCAGCAACCTTCATGATCAGCTGTTCAGTATCATAGAGAGGGTCGAAGTCCACTGAGATCTTCTCTCCAATCTCCTCAGAGAGATGATCGACGAAGATACGCCATCGGCTGCCCTTGGGCAGTACGATGGTTTTGTTTGCTAAATCTATCTGCCTGCGGATAAGCGTTGCACTATCTCTGCGCTGCACAAGGTGGAGGGGGCCCGAGAGCTGTTGCCGCACGAGACTAAAGAGCGTAGTATCGACCTCGGAGGTGCGGGTAATGGGTCGGGTAATCACGTCTACTCGCCCCTCGAGAAGCATCTGTAGGGCCTTGTCTCGATCATTCTCGAGGATCACCTCGACCTCAAGGCCTGACCGCTCAGAGAGCAGGCGGGCCAGGTCGTATGCGAGGGCAGTACCCACCTCGGCATCAGCCTCGAGGGTGTTATAAACGGCCTGCAAGCGGAGCCTACCCTCGCAGGCGATCTCGGCATAGTCTCGGCTCAGAGGGAGCTTGGGTTCATCCTCCCCTCGGGCCAGGATGCGTAGGTAATACATCGCCCCCAGCCCGACAGCGAGCAGAAGAAAATAAAGAGGGAGCAAACGATTGCGACGCATAGGCGTGGAGTTAGTTGTTTAGGTCGAAGACAATCCCCGCCTGGAAGTGCATAGGATTGTAGGGATAGCGGTGCAGGGAGAGGCGATCATTGTCCATGAAGGCCTCACCTAGATTATAGGCTCGAACGTAGAAACGAGCATTCTTAAGACGGAAGTTGGCGTATGCATTGAGCAGCGGAGCACCTCCACCGATCTGCATCTCCTGCTGAGAAATGAACTGCTGGATCGTCGGGGCATAGGTTGGGGCATAGTAAGCTGTATGCCAATAAGCCTGTGCCCCAAGATGAATGCGTAGCACTCCAAAGAGTAGAAAGTCTAGCCACATATCGCCCTCGGCAGCAAGAGTAGGCAGCGGGATAGCCTTCTCGTGCGTAGAGGTTTGATAGGCGGCCGAGAAAGCCCAATTGAGCGAACCAGCCTTGCCCGTATGGCCCATGCGTAGCATGATGACCTGAGCTAGATCATCTAGCTGCTGCACCTGCCTCGAGGCATCCCAATAGATATAGTTATTTAGCGTAGCCGTGCGGGCTTCAGCCCAGCTGCCCCAACTATCTAGGCTGACACGAGCACCAAGCTCGAGACGGCGAACAAACTGTAGCTCTCGCTCCCCCCACCACTCGTAGGTACCATGATGTCGGGAGGCAAAGTAAGAGGGTCGATGGTTGAGCAGGCGAGCATCCGCCCCGAGGGAGAAGGCCTTGCCCGCAATGCGAAAGCGAGTACGAATATCTCCCTCCAGGTGCAGAGCCCCAAGGTCTCGACCGAGGATACCGACCTCGCCTAGGGCGGAGAAATTGAGCCCCTCGCCCGAGGTGCGAGTCATCGTCCCTCCAGCAAAGGTGGAGAAGAAGCGATCAATCCTCCGGACGTGCCCTACTCGGTCATCGAACATCGAGACCGAATGGTTCTCATTGCGCAGATAGGCCGAAAGGCCAAACTTTACCCACGGGCGGAAGCCCTCAATGAGCGATAGAGAGAGGGTGTTACTCAGAGAGGTCATCTGCATCGAGTCCTGAGGCTGAATGTACGAAATCAGCTGCCCTGAGGCGGCATCCTCTCGCTCTCGGATAATAACAGCAGGGCCGAAGACTTTCTGCCACAGATCATCTTGACTACGAGCATAGAAGGAGCGGCTGCGCTTGTTGTAATAAATCGTATGCGTCAAGCTGCCCACGGGGACAAAGACAAGACTGTCAGGCTGCCCCTCCTTGGTCTTCCCATCAGCTTGCTTCTCGGCCTGCCTGGGCTCATTTTTGGGGCGATAGCTCCCCAGCTTGTAGCGGTGCATAGCATAGGCATGACCGCTACTAAGGGAGTTGATCAATCGATCCGAGGAGATCAGCACGGGAATGTCCCTCGAGCCAATGCGTACACGCCCATTGGTGTATTTGTCGGGGTTGCGCAGGTAGTCTAGGTCAGTTACCCCTCCATTCTCCGTCATGCGGTGGCGATCGTTGGCCACGTAGGCGTAGAGGTCGTATCGGTCTGAAGTGTAGCTGCCGAAGATGCGGTAACGGGTACTCTTGTTCTTGTTCGATTCGTAGAAGCCGAAAGCATTGGCTCGGTTGAAAGTCCCCCCTAAGTTAAGGTGCTTGCCAAGGTTCGTCGAGAGGGTCAGATCGAGGAGCTCCTCCAGTGTATCGTCAGCGAAGAGCATCTTCTGATAGCGAATGAAGGTGAAGGGGGACTTGGTATCATACCAACGAACCTCCTGAGGGTTGAAGAGCAAGCCTTGGAAGCCCGAGAAATAAACGAAGTCGGGCAAACGGACAGCTCGATCGAAGAAGATCTTACTCTGCCACGGGCTGTAGGTATTGCCCAGGTAGGCAACAGCCATCGAGCGACGCTCGGCAGAAGTGAAGCTATGCGTGCCTCTAGTTAGGGTGTCGGGCATCTCTACTTGCTTGACCTGTGCACTGATCGGGTGTATGCTGTAGGCCTTGAGTTTATCGCCACGAACGACTCGCTCTTCATCGCTGATGCGCTTCTCCTGCTTGACTTGATAAGCGGAAGGATCACTCTGTCCAAGAGCTGGAGAGAGAGAGAGAGCTGAGAGGCCCAGGCTTATTAGGATAGATCTCATGAATTTCATAATCGACACAAAGTTAATCTTATTCTCTCAGCCCTTATACACCCCGAGCACAGCTCTCTATGGCGGCAAGATCGCCCTCCCCTGATCAGAGAGGTCGCAAAGAGATCGAACTCTCGCTGATTGAGAAGATCAATCTAGTTTTTAGATCATATAAAAGGCTCTAAAGCTTTTAATAAAAAGCTTTAGAGCCTTAGTGGTCGATCACTCGCAAAGGGTGCGTGAGACCTTAAGAGCTATGAAGTAGCCGACCGAAGAAGTGAATGATTAGAAAATCGAGAGATCACCTATGCTAACATAGGGTCTACCCTCAACTACCCGGGTAGCCACGAGACGCAGCCTGCGGGCTAATATGCTCTTGGGCAAGATGATCTCAACTGGAATAGGATTGTTCCGAATATTAGAGAACTCTCCCTTGGCCACAAGCTCATCGTCAAGATAGAGCTCATACTGCTGTATATGGCCCGAGGCATCACGGGACTGATTGGGTGTGTATACTAGCTTCGAGATCGGGAGTGCTTCATCAAAATTAATAGCTAGCTCATGTGAATGGTTTGGCAATGTCACAGAAGAATAGCCATTACCATCGAAGAGGGCTCTCCGCTCCTTATCCCCAATGCCAATAACCTTAAATCGCTTAGCCGAATAGCCAAGGGGCAACTTCGTTGCGACACGCTGCTCCCCTCGGGTACCACGTGCCTCTACCTCCACCTGCAGCTGATCTCCTGGCAGGTGTACGGGCTGTGTATAGGCCTGCCAAGGGCCTGCATTCACTCGGTAAAACAGTTGCTGCTCGCCTCCAGAAGCCCGAGCGATCAGACGATCCTCTGCATCTCTCCAAGCCTTGGGGGCTTCAATAAGCTCGGGAGCTAGATAAGCTCCGATCTCGGCCAGGCAAACAGGGCCTCTCGCCTTGGTGATACGCAGGCGCAGGGCGTCGGTATCTACCGTATTGAAGCGGACAATGCGCTTGTAACCGATGGTCGTCAGACTATCCCTAGTCTCGATGGGGCTCCATGCCCCAGTGGCATCTGCCGTCTCGAGCTCGAAGGCATCGATACGCTGACCGAGGGGGATATACTCCTGTAGCATAATGTTATTGATAGCTGTACGCTTAGGTAGGCGGATCAAGACCTCGGCAGTGTGCACACCATCCACCGTAGCCCAATAAGTCTTGTCCGATCCATCGATGAGATGATCGGGGGCGAAGGTCTTGCCTCGACGACTATCCTTGGCCTCTACCCGAGCCCCCTGGACTAGATTGTTGGCGAAGGTACGCTGTAGATGCTCATACCAAGCGATGACATTGGTCGAGTCAGTTGCAGGGATCTTACCCTCGAGATCAATGGGGAAGTTTAGCAGCAGATTGGCATTGCGCCCGACACTCTCGTAATAGATATTGACTAGGTTGGCCACCGAACGTACCTGATGATCCTCACGATGGTGGTAGAACCAGCCTGGGCGAATGCTCACATCGACCTCGGCTGGCAGCCAGGTAGCACCATCCTGCATCCCCCACTGGTTGGCCGTATGATGCTTCTCTCGTTCGACGTCGTAGGCACAGTAGTTCGTTTGGCCGGCCCAACCTCGCTCATTGCCCACCCAACGGATCGTGGGTTCTGTCCCCCCAAAGATCATAATGTTAGGGTTGTTGGCCCGGAGAATATCCCCAGCATCATGGTAGCCATAGTAAGTCTTGGGATTGATGGATCGGGCCGAGTCCGCCCCACCATACCAACCAGTCCCCCCGTTGGCTCCGTCGAACCAATACTCGAACAGCTCCCCATACCCAGTGGCTAGTTCTCGGATCTGCTCGTGGAAGGTCTTACGATAGCCATCGAAGCCATAGTCCTTGTTGTTTCTATCCCAAGGACTAAGGTAGAGACCGAACTTGAGCCCATGTCTGCGGCAGGCCTCGCTAAGATCCTTGACGAGGTCCCCCTTACCACCCTTCCAGGGGCTTGCCTTGACTGAGTAATCAGTGGTCTTCGTGGGCCATAGGCAGAAGCCATCGTGATGCTTAGCGGTGAGGATAACACCCTTCATCCCAGCACGCTTGAGCGTGGTTACCCATTGCTCCACGTCAAGGATCTTGGGGTTGAAGGTCGATGCAGGTGTATTGCCGTAGCCCCACTCAAGGTCGTTGTAGGTATTCAGACCAAAGTGAATGAAGGCATAGGTCTCGAGACGATGCCAATCCACCTGAGCCTGTGTAGGCGTCGGGCCAAGCGGGGCTGGGGGGGCATCGGAAGAGCGGCTGAGGGTGGAGCAAGAGCCCAAGCCCAAGGCCAATGCCGTGCATAAGGCGATTTTCTTCATAGCGATATTACATGTAGTTGTACGAAATAGGATTATTCTCTAAAGAATGGCTCTCTCGGATGATCTCCGAGAGTACCGAAACGAAGTCCGAATTACTATTCAAGCAAGGAATATAGGTGAATTGCTCTCCGCCAGAGGCTAAGAACTCTTCCCGATACTCCACATCGATCTCATAGATGGTCTCGAGGCAATCGCAGACGAAGCCGGGACAAACAACGAGCACTCGCCTACAGCCCTCTCGGGGCAATGCCTTGATGCGCTCTGATAAATAGGGCTTGATCCACTCATGCCTCCCGAGACGAGACTGGTAGACGAGCTCCACTCGATCAGCTGGCAGAGCGAGATCTGCGCGTAGCAGTTCGAGAGTCGTCTCGCAGTGTAGGCGGTAGCAGCTCCATCGCTCGGCATGAGTATGCGGGCGGGTGTAGCAGTAATCTGTCTGCCCATTGTGCTGACGGCACACAGCACTCAAATGAGAGACTGGAATACCATGCAGTGAGACCAGGAGCTTATCGTAGGGCTGCTCGAGGTAGGGACGGATCTGCTCAGCAAGTACCCTGCGGTAGGCAGGATGAGCATAAAAGGGGGGGACTAAGCGAATATTCAGCCCAAGCCCCAAACGTCGATTGCGCTCTAGAGCATAGATAGCAGCCGTCTCGTAGCTCGAGCGGGTGTAATGCGGATAGAGTGGCAGGGCCATGACCTCCTCGACACCGAGATCGACGAGGGCTCTGAGGGCATCGTCCATCGAGGGAGAGCCATAGCGCATCCCCAGGGCAACGGGGCACTGCATTCTTTGGCTGAGCTCATAGGCAATGCTTGCCGAATGGCGCACGAGGGGGAAGGTCTCTGTCTCCTCCTCCCAAATACTACGATAGTTTGCGGCCGAATAGGCAGCACGCTGGGGGACAATAATCCCCTTGACGAGCAATGCTCTCCAAAAGTAGGGAATGCTGATCACCCGCTCGTCCATGAGGAATTGGGTAAGATAGGGCTTCACATCTTGCACCTCGGCAGAGGCCGGCGAGCCCAAATTGATCAGCAGTACAGCACGCTTATGCCCTTCTCCTGCAAGATATAGAGATCGGATATTCACGCTCATACGGTGGGTTCGTCGCCCTCCAAAGCATAGTCTTGGAAGAGGAAGTCGTTGTAAGGGAAGCGGGTAACATGTATCTCCCGCACACGATCATAGAGCAGCTGCTTGAGTTCGTCCAGGCCAACACTCTCCCGAGCTGAGATAAAGAGGCAATCGCCCTGCATCTTGGCCATCCAGGTCTCCTGTAGCTCTTGCATGCTGACATTACGGCGGGTGCGAGGGCTCAGATCGTCCTCATCCTTAGCCTCGAAAGTAAAAGCATCTACCTTGTTAAATATCAGTAGCATGGGCTTATCCTCCGAGCCGTTAATCTCTCGAAGCGTAGTATTGACAATATCAATCTGCTCCTCAAAGTTGGGGTGCGACACATCGACCACATGGAGCAGCAGATCCGCCTCTCGCACCTCGTCGAGCGTACTCTTGAAACTCTCAACCAACTCCGTAGGCAACTTACGAATGAAGCCCACAGTATCGGAGAGCAAGAAAGGGAGGTTGTGGACAATCACCTTGCGCACCGTGGTGTCTAGCGTAGCAAAGAGCTTGTTCTCGGCAAAGACCTCGCTCTTGGCCAGTACGTTCATCAGGGTCGATTTGCCTACGTTGGTGTAGCCGACTAGGGCGACACGTACCATCTTGCCTCTATTCTTTCGCTGCACAGACATCTGCTTGTCGATGGCCTTGAGCTCCTCCTTAAGGTGGGCAATGCGATCCTGAATGATGCGCTTGTCGGTCTCGAGCTGCGTCTCACCAGGACCACGCATCCCTACCCCACCTCGCTGACGCTCGAGGTGCGTCCACAGACGTGTCAGACGAGGGAGCATATAATGGTACTGAGCCAGCTCGACCTGCGTCTTGGCATAGGCTGTTTGGGCTCGAGAGGCAAATATATCCAGGATAAGGCTTGTGCGATCGAGGATCTTCACCTTGAGGGTCTGCTCTATATTGCGCAGCTGCTTGGGGCTGAGCTCATCGTCGAAGATCACGAGACCGATCTCATGCTCCTCGACATAGAGGCGGATCTCCTCTAGCTTCCCCTTACCCACAAAGGTTACGGGATGGGCAGCATCCAGCTTCTGAATAAACCGCTTAACGGGGCGTACGCCTGCGGTCTCGCTGAGGAAGTCCAGCTCGTCAAGATACTCCTTGACTTGCTCCTCAGTCTGTGTGCGAGTGATCAGGCCGACCAGTACGGCCTCCTCGCTCTTAACTTGTGTAATGATAAAGTCTTTCATCTGAGACAAAGATAATAATTCTCTTTATCTCCACTCACCCCACTCTACGAGGCTGGGCATAGAGGGGGCTTAGGCTTCTCGAGGGAGGCTTATCTCTCAAGCGATCCCTCGAGGATCATCCCTTCCGAGATGCTACGAAGTGTGCCCCATAACACATCGACTTAGCTCTCCGAAGGGAGGTCGATAGAGGTATCGAGATGGGTGCTTCAGAGATCTAAGGTGGATCGTACATGAGACCCAAGTAGGATCTCCATTGAGGCCTAAGTAGGATCGCACATGAGACTCAAATAGGATCTCCATTGAGGTCTAAGTAGGATCTCAATGGAGGCATAAATTGGTTCTCTGAGAAGGCTTCAACAGGGCTTCACAAGGGGAGTCAACAGGCTCTATCATCGAGGGTAAAGAGGACGGGAGTTAGCCTCCTATCTCCTCTTGACGATACCCAAAGGGAGGGTTTCGGCAGCAGACATCCAGGGATAAAAATTTCAAAAGTATGTAAGCATCATTAAGCTTACACAGAGGGCGATTATTATCCAATGGCAAGAATATCAAGCAAAAAGGCGAGGAGATCCAAGGCATGAGTATTTGCAAAAAAGTACTATCTTTGTATTCAGCTTAGACTTGAGTTCCCTAGGTAATCACTCCCCACAGGGAGCTTTCTAGAGGTGCAAGTTGCATAAAGACAGAGACGTTACGGTTATGAAGAAAAGAGTTGTACCCTCCATTGGCCTGAGCCTACTCATGGCTCTAGCACTCCTATTTTGGGTGCAGTACAGCTACTACACGAGCGTCATGAGCATGAGCCAGGAGCAGACCAAGCAACTGGCCAAAGAAGCCCTCAGCCAGGTGGCACAAGATCTAGAGCTACGAGAGCTCGTCCGCTACCTCAACCGAGAAACTCAGCTACCCACACGCAGCTTCTCGAACTGGTATGAAAAGAACCAAGGGGCTTCGCAGTTTTACCTCTTCGACAACGATATAGACCTAGACAGTATCCGATCACTCATCAGGCATGCCCACCCAGGGATCAATGCCGAGCAACAGGTGCTACAAGAGCTTGAGGCTGAGAATGTCTTGACCGAAGAGTTTCTAATCAACTACCTCAACCAGCGCAAGCAGCTAGATGTGCTCATGCTGCGTTACCTATACAATGGACAGAGGGATTACGACAGTATCCCTCGCCTGGTCAGTCCGAGGTTTCTACAGCAGCAGATCCGGGGGCACTTCGACGAAAAGGGGATTTGCGAACCCTATTACTTCACCCTACATGAGCCTCAGGGCAAGATGCTCTACGAGTATTTACCCGCAGGGATGCTTCGCTCAGACTTCAACCAAGCCAGTGTCGTAACCCAAAGGCTCTTCGTGCGCAACGAAGCTCCCAATGCCTTTACCCCTTTCATTCGGCTGCACCTCAACCTGAGGACGGGTCGAGAGGAGGTGCTCAAGATGGTGCTCCCTGGCATGATCTCGACCATCATCGTGGTGATTGCGGCGATCTTCTCGATCGTTCTCCTGATCAAGCAGGTGTCTTTCCAGCGGACTAAGAATAGCTTCATCAACAACATGACGCATGAGTTCAAGACGCCCGTCAGCTCAATCAACCTCGCTACTCAAATGCTCAAGGAGGAGACGAAGCGATGCGAGGGAAGTATGCGACAGCGTCAGCTCGTCTCCATCATAGACATGGAGATCAGACGCCTCAAGCTACTGATCGAGAAGGTACTCAACTTCTCTATCCTCGAGGGCAAACCAGGCAAGATGCCACTCAAGACCATCGACCTCAACGAGATCCTCCTCTCCTGTGCCGAGGTCTATACCCTGCACGCCCAACGGGACGGAGGCGACCTCAAGCTCAACCTCGAGGCCGACAACACCTGGGTCAAGGGCAACACAGTCCATCTGACCAATGCGTTCTTTAACCTGCTCGACAATGCGAGCAAGTACCGAAGCAAGGAGCACCCCCTGGAGCTCTCCATCTCCACCAGGAGCGATCAGGAGTACATCTATGTACAGATCCAAGACAATGGTATCGGGATCCCCAAGGAGAGCCTCAAGAAGATCTTCGACCGATACTACCGAGTGCCCACTGGGCATGTACATGACGTCAAGGGCTTCGGCCTAGGACTTGCCTACGTCAGCTCCGTCATCAAATCCCTCGAGGGGAGCATCCACGCCGAGCCTGTAAGCACCGGCGGGACGCGCATGTGCATCAAACTCCCTCTGACCCGGGAGGTATAGGAGACTTCGTTCCACAGCGAGACAACTAAAAACTTATCCAAGCAACCAAACATCAGATTAGAATAATGAACGAGCAACTTAGGATCCTCCTCTGCGAGGATGACGAAAACCTCGGGAACATCCTCCGAGAGCTACTAGCTTCCAAGGGCTTCTCTGTAGATCTTCACACCGATGGAGAGGCTGGGCGTAAGGCTTTCATGAGCCATACCTACGACCTTTGCCTGCTAGACATCATGATGCCTAAGCGTGATGGCCTCACGCTGGCCAAGGATATTCGCAGTGTCAATGCCGACGTCCCCATCATCTTCCTTACGGCCATGGGAATGAGAGAGAATGTACTCGAGGGCTTCCGTGCCGGAGCAGACGATTATATCACCAAGCCTTTCTCCCTAGAGGAGCTGATGCTACGCATAGAGGCTATCCTACGCCGCACACATAACCACATTGACCGTACCCCTGAGACCCAGGCAGTGTATCAGATAGGCAACTACACCTTCGACACCATGTCGCAACGTCTAACCATAGGCGATAGCTCGCAGCGTCTGACTACGAAGGAGAATGAGCTGCTTTCGCTCCTCTGCGCCTTCGCCAACCATACCCTAGAGCGTTCGCATGCCCTACAAGTCATTTGGGGCATCTCGGACGACAATGTCGATGCGGATCAGTCCTTCAGCCAAAGAAGCATGGACGTCTACGTAACCAAGCTGCGCCGCATGCTGCGCCAAGACCCAAGAGTGGAGATCAAGAACGTACACGGCAAGGGTTACAAACTAATTATTCCCAGCGAAGCTCACTAGCAAAAACGAGAGCTAAGCATACAAACAATATAGAGGGCTGGGTCTTGTAGGGTCAGATGATCGTACAAGTACTGGCCCTCTCTACTTTGCTCTGCGGACTATGTCATGACAGAGCGATAGCATCTATTTTGAATGAAAAAGAACAAGCAACACAAGACAAAACCTTCGGTATCGGCCAAGGAGCATAGCCCTAGAGGCAAACGCAGTGCCTTACTCCCTCATGAGAGGATTGAGCCCGTCCTTAGGACAGCTTTCGACCAAGAGCCAGATAAGATATTCAACTACAAACAGCTTTGTTACCTATTTGGCCCGACGACCATGGCCCAGAAGCGTCAAGTCGTGGAGGTACTTGAGCAGATGGCTCTATTCGGTCTCATCGAAGAGGTAGAGCTGGGACGCTATCGGGCCGCTAAGCAACGCAACGGGCGCAAGAAAGCTACGCAAGACGGAGTCTTCGTCTACCGCTCGGGGCGTGCGAGCTTCGTACCAGACGGCGGCGGCGAACCCATCGAGCTCTCAGAGCGAGCCTCGGGACAAGCCCTCGACGGAGACCGTGTGCGCGTCGCTCTGCGCAAGGGACGATCCGCCCGCCGCATCGAGGCAGAGGTCATCGAGATCCTCGAGCGCAGCACCTCGACCTATGTGGGTGTACTACAGATGAACCGAGGCTATGCCTTCTTCACCAGCGAACATAGAGGTCTCAGGCAGGATATATACATCCCGCAGGACAAGCTCAATGGGGCAAGCGACGGAGACAAAGTGCTCATCCGCCTCATGGGCTGGGAGGCAAAGAATAAGAACCCTCATGGTGAAGTCATCGACGTGCTCGGCAGACCAGGAGACAACAACACCGAGATGCATGCCATCCTTGCCGAATACGGCCTTCCCTACAGCTACCCCGAGAACGTGGAGGCAGCGGCTCGAGAACTCAGTGGCGAGATTACCGACGAGGCTCTCGCCTCTCGAGAGGACTTCCGCTCGGTATTCACCTGCACGATCGATCCCAAGGATGCCAAGGACTTCGACGATGCCCTCTCTCTACGCCAACTCGAGGGTGGAGAGGTGGAGGTCGGCGTACATATAGCCGACGTAAGCTACTTCGTACGCCCAGGTAGCATCATCGACGAAGAGGCTTATAAACGAGCAACCAGCATCTACTTGGTCGATCGCACGATACCGATGCTCCCCGAGCATCTCAGCAATGATCTCTGCTCACTAAGACCGCATGAGGATCGCTATGCCTACAGCTGCATCTTCACTCTCGATACCGATGCGCATATCCTCTCTAGCCGCATTGTCCGCACGATCATCCGTAGTGATCACCGCTTCACCTACGAGGAGGCTCAGCAGATCATAGAGACCTCCGAGGGTGAGTACTCGGAGAGCATCCTCGAGCTCAATCGTCTAGCACGCTTGCTTCGCTCGCGTAGGTTTGCTGCAGGGAGCATAGCCTTCGAACGCCCAGAGGTACGCTTCGAGATCGACGAGGCTGGTCGTCCTCTCTCTGTCTATATCAAGGAGAGCCAAGAGGCTCATCAGCTCATTGAAGAGTTCATGCTCCTGGCTAACCGAACCGTGGCCGAACGGATTGCTCAGGGGATCAAGCCTGGGGGCAAAGCTCCGACCTTCGTCTATCGGGTGCACGATCAGCCTGACGAGGCAAAGCTCGGCGATCTGTCCCAGTTCGTTCACCGCTTTGGCTTCCAACTACAGACCCAGGGAGGTATGCGCCAAGTGGCCCAAAGCTTGAATAGTCTTCTCGAGCGAAGCAAGGGAAGCCCAGCAGAGAATCTCATCTCGACTGTTGCCATTCGAGCCATGGCCAAAGCGAAGTACACAACGGAGAATATCGGGCACTATGGTCTCGCCTTCGACCATTACACCCACTTCACCTCGCCCATCAGACGCTACCCAGACCTAATGGTTCATCGCCTGCTGACCCACTACCTTATCGACTCGGGCAAGAGTGTCGATGCCGTCCTATATGAGGAGCAGTGTGAGCACTCGTCGGCTATGGAGCAACTGGCCGCTGCTGCTGAGAGGGCCTCGATTCGCTACAAGCAGGTGGAGTATATGAGCCGCTTCATCGGGCAAGAGTTCGACGGCGTCATCTCTGGCATGGCTGACTGGGGGATCTATGTAGAGCTCGAGGAGAATAAATGCGAGGGCATGATCCCGATGAGAGAGCTAGACGATGATTACTACGAGTATGACGAGAAGAACTTCGCTGTCGTAGGACGACATACTGGCCGACGCTTCACCCTCGGAGATCGTCTCCGCATCAAGGTCGCCCAGGCACAGCTAGAGCGCAAACTCCTCGACTTCTCCCTCGTCGAGGCCTATCGCTAAGCCTCTCGGCCGATAGGAGACACACCGCCCCGATGAGCTACATGGCTCATCGGGGCGGTGCGTTTCGTGGGGGCTATAAGTCGAGGGATAGTTCCCTTACGACGACAAAGCTATGCCTTTAGGAGGGCCTCCATCTCCTCTGTCTTCTCCTCGAGGCACTGGAGGTAGCGGAACTGTGCGCGTGTACGCTGCAAATTGTGCTCGGGGTGATGCACTCGGAAGTAAGTATCGCCATTGATATAGTCTGCCAAGAAGCGCACCGTCTGCATATAGGTCATCAGACGGCCACCGTAGGCGATGAGGCTACGCTCAGTCTCGTTGAGGAACTTACCAGCGGTAGAGAGATATCCCTCGACAAAAGCGCGATAGATCTTCATATTCACTCCGATCTTACTCAGATCTGGCTCATCCTCGGGAGCGAAATTAACCCCTGTACGGATGAAGTCCCCAACGTCGCTAAGGATAAAGCCAGGCATCACCGTATCCCAATCTACGACACAGAGCACACGTCCACCCTTGTCGAAGAGGACGTTGTCCACCTTCGTATCGCAGTGAATGGTACGCTTGGGCAGCTTACCCTCGGCGTAGAGACGCTCCTGAAGGCACATATCCTCTGCTCTGCGCTCGATCTCCTGCACGAGGTCTGCGACCGAAGCGGCACGCCCCATAGGATCGACAGAGAGAGCCTCACGCAGCTGACGTAGTCTAAAGGGCATACTATGAAAATCTACAATGGTGTCTCCCAGCACTCCCTCGGGGATGCTCGAGAGCATCTCCTCGAATTGTCCAAAGGCCTCACCAGCGTAGCGAGCAGACTCCTCCGTAAGCTCACACATACTCATGCTATCAGGGATGAAGCGACAGACACGCCAGTAGTTCTCTCCATCGAAATAGTAGTTCTTACCACTACCATCCCTCAGCGAATAGAAGTAGAGGTACTTGCGCTCTACATCTGGATCGCCCTCAGCCTCAAGACGCTGACGGATCGTGTCGCTCACGATGGCGACATTGCGCTGCAAGACTTCTACACGAGGGAATACGTGGTGGTTGATACGCTGTAAGATCCAACGCTCTCGTCCCTGAGTATCCGAGACAGCATAAGTGTCGTTGATGTGCCCATTGCCAAAGGAGCGATACGAACCAACCTCCTCCTCAGGAATGAACTGCCTAATAATATCTTTCATAATATGCTCTATATTGAGTGAATATGAGCGCAAATATAAGGCAAATCGCCTAAACAACCTAACCTGATACTACCCCCAAATAGATATAAAAGTTAAAGTATCCTGTCTGCTCATAACCAGTGTTTTTCGAGCGGACGAAGGGTATGATCATTGAAATATCTCTCCCTACTCTCCCTCCGGAGAAATAGGACAGAGACCTCCTGCCTGTCGTCAAATAAGGGCACAATAGGAATTTGGGGAATACCTCTATCGAGCCTCTATCTACACGTCGCCTGCGATCTTGTCTATACCCTCCATTGAGCCTCTATTTGAGCCTCTGACGAGATCCTATCTGAGCCTCGATCAAGGTCCTACTTAGACCTCGATGGAGATTCTATTTGAGTCTCTGCTGCGATCCTACTTAGACCTCATCTGCGATCTCATCTACACCTCAAAATAGGGCCTATAATCCCTCTTTATAAACACATTACAAACAAACCCACGAAAGTCCTATTAGAGTCCAAAGCTAGAGGCGAAAACCACGAGAATAGATAAGAAATGTACAAGACAGATAAAAGTCGTACCTTTGCACTAAGCAAGAGCCCTGGAACAAGGGCCATTAAATGAATATATAAGAAAATAATGATGAAAAGAATTGCATTGCTGCTGAGCCTATTACTCCTCTTCGTAGGGGGAGCAGTCGCTCAGAATAAGAACAAGAGTACAGGAGCAATCATCTCCTCCCCAGCTACAGACTTCGACTTCGGTATGATCAAGGAGGCCAACGGAAAGGTGTCTCACACCTTCACTATCAAGAATACGGGCTCTGCCCCACTGGTGATCGTCAATATTACCTCCTCCTGTGGCTGTACCGAGCCCGAATATAGCCGAGAGCCTATTGCCCCAGGCAAGGAGACCAAGATCAAGATTACCTTCGACCCAGCAGGACGCCCAGGGCCTTTCGTCAAGAATATTGCAGTCTACAGCAATGGCCGAGACGGAGCGTTCACCCTACGCATCAAGGGTAAGGTCGAGTAGGTAGCCCGAGACCTCTCCATAAACAATCACCCCCACGCCTCCTCTGAGGCGTGGGGGTGATTACTTTGTATGACGCTCAGAGACTAGAGCGAGTAAGTCAGATTGACCTTGAAGCTACGAGGCTGGCTGGGAACGAGCTGATTGCCTAGAGACTCCTGGAAGCTCTCTGTATTGAGGAGGTTATAGACATCTGCTCCGATACGGATAGACTTATTCAGTCGATAGGAGAGACCAAGATCCAGCAGCGTATGAGGGTCGAAGGCTATGCCCTGCTTGTAGTTGCGGTATCTCTTACCCATGTAGCTCAGGCTATAGTGAGCCTCGACGCCCTTGAGAGCTCCGCTCTCGAACATATAGCCACCATAGGTAAACCACTTGTGCTGTGGGATGCCGCTCAGCAGGTCGCCCTGCTCGATGTAGTCGCTATTATAAGGATTGCTCGTGAGCTTGGTATAACGAGCATCGTTGAAGCTATACCCGGCGACAATGAGCAGCCCTCTCATAGGAGTAAGACGAGCGTCTAGCTCAAAGCCCTTAGAGGTAATCGTACCGACCTGTCCTCTGTAGGAGACATTCATGGTCTTCTTCTTACCATTCTGCTCCGTCTCCACCTGCTCGACCTTGAGCGTGCGGACGAGGTTATGCTGCTCGATCAAATAGGCAGAGGCTGTGAGAGAAAGCCAATCACTCACCTCTGCACGAGTACCAAGCTCTATCTGGTACCCCTTGCGAGGCTTGAAGACTTCACCATTTGTCTTATTAGGGTCGAAGATCTTACCATCGGCATCTACATACACCACCGTAGGGCTATAGAACGTCTGGTAAGGATGATAGAAGTTGGCCAGAGAAGCATAGATATTCACCTTCTTGATAGGTGTATAGACCAGCCCGAAGCGATAGGTCAGAGACTTAGACTTAGCCACCTGGTACTTGTCCCGAGCAGGATCCTTGAAGTCAGGCTTACCATCTATAGCATCCACAGAGGCTCTCTCGTAGTGGTAGAGATCGTAGCGCAGAGCAGCCAGAGCCTGTAGCTTAGGGCAGAATTCGATCACATCCTGCACAAAAAGACCATGCGAATAGGTACGGCTGGGCTTTGCATTGCTAAAGCGAGTAACCATATACCCCATGCTGTGGGGGTCATGGACAGAGACGATAGAGTTCAGACCAGGGCCCTGCACATCAGTGCCGAGATCATAGCCAGAAAAGCTTGTGCGGCGCATATAGCTCAGCGAATAGCCCGCAGCCAGGTTATGCTTAAAGCTCCCAGTATAGGCCGAGGCATCGACCTGTAGGTGATTCTGTAGCGTACGAGCGTAGTGGGCAAAGCGCAGAGGGAAGGTCAGCTGCACATGATCCAGGTCGATGTAGCGACGAGTGTCTACCCCCTTCTTCTTGAAGTCGTAGTAATACTTGTAGGGAGCATCCTTGGGAAGCTTGTCCTTAGCAAAGTCCTTAGAGGGATAGGTAAGCTCTTCAGTGCCGAAGTAGTCGATGATGTCATCGTTGTAGGAGAGCTGATTGCTGAGCTTGAGATTGTCCGAGAAGGTATGAGTCCACTTGGCACTGATGTTCCAGTTCTTGTTGTACATCTCGTCCGACTCATTATTGTAGCGAGCATCCCTCCTAAGGCCTGGCTGCAGCTGCCAGGGCCGCAGGTGGATCTCGTCATTATCCGAGCGATGTACGGCATAGGGGATCGTTGGGGGCAGACCGATCTCCGTCCCGTAGAAATCATTGTGCAGACCAGCACGGAGCTCCAGCCTGTCATTACCCCACGAGCCGAAGAGAGCACCATAGAGCTTGAGACGTTTGTCCCCAAGATCTCTCCATCCCTTGCTACTGGCATAGGTGAAGCCTGCAAGGCCTGTCCACCCCTCAGCTACACGCCCAGTGATGCTGGTCATGCTGCGGAACTGCTCCCAGCTACCATACTCCAAGCGAGTGTTGAAGCGAGTTACAGCACTGGGGCGACGACGAGAGATGCTCAGCACCCCTCCAACGGCCGAATGCCCCTGCAACACAGAGGCTGGGCCCTTGAGGACTTCAATGCTCTCTACATCGCTCAGATCACCCAGGGGGTAGGAGTTGATCGTACTACGCTCGTCTCGTACACCATCGACGATGATGGGAGAGTCCGAGAAGCCACGCACATTGAGGCGTAAGAAAGCTCCATAGGACTTATTGAAACTTGCACCCGTTGCAAAGCGCAGGGCCTCGGTAGGGTTGTGTAGCCCTCGTAGACTCATTTGGCTCAGATCGATACGGCTGATCGTCATAGGGAGCTTGGACAGAGGGACATCTATTCGGGCTAAAGCCTGTGGCTTGGGGTAAGCAGCTACAACCTCGAGCTGATCGAGGGTGCGAGAGGTGCTATCCGAGGGGAGCTCATGCTTGTTGTCCGTTGCCATGGCCGTAGCTGTCGAGCAGACTACCGCCAGGAGCAATAGAGATAGTTTTTGTTTCATTAAAATTTAAACTGTAATAAGTTATTGAATGTAATAGGTGGGGTCGCATGCCCAATCGGGAGTCTCTATCACACCTCGATGCTCATCGAGATACAAGAAAGACTGGGTATAGGACTACGGCAAAGCCTAAGCCTATTTCCGTTCCAACAGACGGGGCTAATAAGTGTAGAGAAATCGTCGCAGCTAGACCCGCAAGAGACCAATAAGGTATGGGTCCAAGCCCATAGCCAAACGCCGATGCGGCACTTCGCCACTGCCTTAATGCCCCAGTGGCCACCCAGCTCCATTACCTGAGCCGACTAAGCACCATCACAGCTGGAGAGACGCCCGGCACAAGCCCCCATCCCGGGGGCTTGACCGTGCTTCTCTGCAAGCAGTCTTCGTTCGTCCTCTATTGCCTCTTGGCCCTACACCCATCCCGAGAAGTGAAACACCCTGCTGGGGATTTCAAGGCTAGGCTTTGGTTAGGTTGGATAGGTTGGATGATGTTACAGAGTATCTCTGCTCCTACGCCCCACGACCAACACTCGAGCATCACCGCCATGTAACCTTCGAGAGGAGACACACGCAGATCAGCAGAGCTTACGATCCTTGAGGGCTTGGTTGGGGAAGGTATCCTTGCTGCCCTATCGGATGAACTACGTCTACTTACATGCTGTCACAGCACTCGGTCAAGTCTTGGCAATTCATCGTAGTCTACTCCGTAAGCACTAAGGCTCGGGGATAGGCTAGCTCCTGGGTTTAGGGGCAGCATTTGCTCATCCTTGCGGAGAGCCTATGTCGATGGACAAGCAATCTTATTCCCGAGATTGTGGCATCATTGTCTCGTGGCAGGTCTCCTGACTTGTCGCTTCACTTCTCGAGCCTTCCCAGGGCTCAAAGACCCCAGTGGCTATTCGTTCGAGGGAGCTATCCACAGGCAAGGTATCTAGGCCCGAGAGCATCGAAGGCCTCACCTTGTGGCATGCGACTTACAGTAGCGGGTACTGTTCTGGTTTTACACCAGATTCCCTTGCAGAGCTTACGCCCTTACCGCAAGACATTGCAAAATTAGCGATAAATTTCTACACCTACACTATTTCGCCATCAATGTGCATCCTTTCGGCATCAAGCCCCAGCCTAGGCATCGCTGCGATGCCAGTCCTGAGCCCGAAGCTCAATCTCCCCACCATCTCGGGTAACGAGGCAGCTACCCAGGCTTGCCTCGGTAACGTGGCCGATGATACGCAGGCCATCAATCGAACGTGCCTCATCAAGCATCCCAAGAGGCAAGGTGAAGAGGAGCTCATAGTCTTCCCCACCGCTGAGGGCGACCGTCGATACATTAAGGTTGAACTCCTCTGCCATACGGGCAGTTTCGAAGTCTATAGGCAGGCGGTCTTCGTAGATCCTAATCCCTACGCCCGAGTCGTGTGCCAGATGCAGGAGGGCCGACGAGAGGCCATCGACAACATCGATCATAGCACTCGGACGAAGGCCCGCCTCGGCCAAGCGATGGATCAATTCGCCTCGGCTCTGAGGACGGAGCTGACGCTCAAGAATGTATTCATGTCCAGCGAAGTCTGGGTCATAAGCCTCGACCTCCTCGCCAGCGAAGACACGCTTCTCTCGCTCGAGGAGCTGTAGCCCCATATAGGCAGCCCCAAGGTCTCCCGTAAGACAAATAAGATCCGTAGGTCTAGCCCCCGAACGATAGGCAATGGCCTCCTCCTGCGCTCGACCTACACCACTAAGGGCTAGGCTTAGCCCTGTAAGAGAGGAGGTAACGTCGATCTTGACCAAGTCCGCTCTATTGCGCTGGCAGGCTACGATCGCACCCTCGAGCAGCTCCTCGACGTCCTCGACAGAGAAGCGGGCCGAGAGGCCTAGGCTCAGCGTGATCTGGGTTGGCCATCCATTCATCGCATAGATCTCTGAGCACAGAGCTGTGATTGCCTTGTAGCCTAAATGCTTGAGTGGGGTGTAGGTGAGGTCGAAGTGGATGCCCTCGAGCATCAACGTATTCGACAGCAGTAGACGTTCGTCCGAGGAAGTAGCCAGCACGGCAGCATCGTCTCCCTGGGCGTGTAGGGTTGTGGGTTGTAGCCTCTCGGGCAGGAGCTTATAGAGGCGATGGACAAGTGCGACCTTGCCCAATGTAGCTATTTCGGTTCGTTGCATAAGTTCGAATTAACGGAGTGGTCTCGCCTTGCTCAAGATCAAGCGATCGAATACCTCCTGTCGCTGGAGCAGCTTCACCTCGATAGGTTGATAGTAGAGGTGCTCGAGGAGAGCAGAGGAGAGTAGCGAGCGGTGTTCATAGAGGCGGACAGCATCCTTCTCGGTGCAGATGCACCAGAGGGGCTTGTCGGCCTGCTCGGCGGAGAGCTCTGCGAAAGCCTGCTCAAGACGAGCGAGATCCTCCCCTCGGTAATTATGATGGTCAGCAAAGCAATAGCTCTGCACTACACTGTAGCTCTGCGAGAGCTGACGGACAAAGGCCTCTCCCTGAGCGATACCAGCAAGGGCCATGACCCGATCGCCTAGCATAGGGGCAGATCCCCTACCCTGGGCAGTCTCTGTACCTAGAGAGAGTACAGGACACAAAGCCTTGGGCTGCATCCGGCTAAAGAAGAGCTGCTGATGAGGGTATAGCCTCAACCCCCGATCGATAATGCGCCGCTCGATCGAGCTCATATTGGCTGGACATTTGGAGATGATCACACAGTCGGCACGATGAATCTGCTCCAAGGGCTCTCGGAGCAACCCCTCTGGCAGGAGATGGTCATCCTTCGGATGCCTTGCGGCGTCGATGAGGAGGATACTAAACGAGGGGCGGACATACCGATGCTGATAACCGTCGTCCATGATGACCACCTCGGGACGCTCGTCTTCTGGAAGAGACATAAAGTAGGCCATCGCCCTACGTCTATTGCCATCCACAACTAGGCGGATGTTAGGGTACTTAGTAAGGATCTGCTTGGGTTCATCTCCAATATCTGCAACACTAGAGCTGCTCGAGGCTATGATCATCCCACGGCTCTTGCGCTTGTACCCCCGGCTAATCAGTGCCACTCGCCTACGCTCACCCAATAGACGGATGAGGTACTCGACATGAGGCGTCTTGCCTGTCCCGCCTGCGATGATGTTGCCCACACAGATGACAGGGATTGGGTAAGAGACCTGCGGCAGGATGCCTCGATCGAAGCAGAAGTGCCGCAGAGCTACCCCCCAGCCGTAGAGAACGGATAGGGGGCGCAGCAGCGCACGATAGGGATTGCTCGAGTAAGGCATCTTGTCCAGTGGTTAATAGGCCATAAGGCCGTAAGACAGGCGGGCTTGTATACCCGTGTACTGAGAGGTCTGCTCGAGCAGCTGCATCAGCTCTCTCTCCCGAGGGGTCATGAGCCAATACTTGGCACGGGCGACGAAACGATCGGTTGGAACAGATGAGGAGAGGAGCTCCTCAAGTAGAGATATACGGCGAGTCCCGTAATCGATGACATAGTCTTCGAGCTCGGCTAACTTCGCAGCCTCTTCGATAGCAGTGTTTAGACCGCCCAACGTATCGACAAGGCCAAGCTCGAGGGCTTTACTTCCGAGCCACACTCGGCCCTGCCCAATGGCATCGACACCCTCGAGGCTCATAGCCCTTCCCTCCGCCACACGAGAGAGGAAGGTACGGTAACCTCGCTCGACCATGCTCTGTATCTTGGCCTTGGACTGAGGCGACATAGGGCGTAGATTAAGCCCCATAGGGCCACCGATCTCAAGGTCTGCGAACTGAGAGGTCTTAACGACATCCATGCTCACGCCCACACGACGAGCCAATTGCTCCGCATTGGGCACTAAGCCGAAGATCCCGATAGATCCCGTGAGGGTATTCGCTTCGGCCACAATAATGTTGGCGGCAGAGGCAATATAGTATCCTCCTGAGGCTGCGAGGTCTCCCATAGACACCACGACGGGCTTGTGCTGCTTGAGAGCCATAACCTCCCTCCATATCTGTTCGGAGACGAAGGCACTACCACCGGGAGAATTGATGCGCAGGACGACGGCCTTGACGGTCTTGTTCTCTGCGAGCTCTCTCAGCTTGGTCGCTAGCTCATAAGAAATATGATTGCTGCTCTGACCATAGAGGTTCACATCTGGGGCGTCTGTAATCTCGCCCTCGGCATATACGACGGCGATGCGGTGCGCTCCGAAGCTCGCCTCCTGGGCCAAGATAGCCATCTCGTTGAGCGTGATCATGCGCAGCTTCTTCTTGTCGATCGAGAGAGCCTCGTCGGCGATGATCCGCTCTACCCCTGTACGGTAGACAAGGCTGTCTACCAGTCCTTGAGCCAAGAGCTTGGAGGCTGGCTCGAGGAAGTCTCCTCGGTCAGCAAAGCGACGCAGCGAGTCGGCACTAAGCTCTCTTGCCGCAGCAATACCCTCAACGATATTCGTCCACAGGCCATCAACATAGGCTTGTATCTGCTCTCGGTTCGGATCGCTCAGCCTGTCGAGGATGTAGGGTTCGACAGCACCCTTGTAAGTCCCTACCTTGAAGACCTCCATCTTGATGCCGAGGTTGTCTAGCGCAGGACGCATCATGAGGCTTCCGCTGGCAATCCCCATAAGGGCGACACCACCCTCAGGGTTGAGCAAAATCTTATCCGCAATGCTGCTCAGATAGTAGGCCTTCTGCGAATAATTGTCCGCATAGGCGTAGACGAACTTGCCCGAGCCCTTGAAGTCGATCAAGGCACGGCGGAGCTCGTCTATAGTCGCCATACCAGCAGAGATCTCCTCGACGTTGAGATAGATCCCTCTGATGTTGGGGTTATTCTTGGCGGTACGTATGGCCAAAATGGCATCTGTTAGAGAGATCGCCTCCCTACCCTTCTTCTTGAAAGAAAGCAATTGGTCGATAGGGTCTTCCATCACGATCTCGGAGATGGAGTGGACATCGACCTTGAGTATCGTATTGTCCCGTAAGGTTACAGGCTCATCGGAGCTAAAGCTAAGACTAGCAACGAGACCTGCAATGAGTAGAAAGCCCAGGAAGATCAAGACGACCGAACCAAGGACTACGCCCAAACAAGAGGCGAAGATCATTTTGAAGAAATTCTTCATCTGAAGTACATACAATTTAAATAGTTGGATTGCCTATGACAACAGACAAAATTAGTCATTATTACCCAAATAGAGACCCTTCGATCCAGGCTGCCCGGCCTCCCCATCGCTCCACTCTCGGGCGGTGAGCCTGCAAGATCCTCTAGGAAGCTAATCCCCGGAGGCTATTCCTATCGCCCTCAAGGCCGAGGTAGGAGCTCCATCGAGGACTAAGTAGGAGCGCAACGGAGGTATAAGTAGGGGTGCTGATGAGACCTAAATAGGATCTCCATCGAGACTCAAGTAGGATCTCGATGGAGGTCTAAATAGGATCGCAAGTGAGACTCAAGTAGGATTGTCGTGTACTGAAAAAAGTTGACAGTGAGTGGAGCTGGTTCTAGAATAAGTTTACAGGGTTTGTGCTATAGCTCTGAATTGGGTTGACAC
>NZ_JRAO01000030.1 GCF_000768875.1 Porphyromonas sp. COT-239 OH1446
CGACCCACAACGCGAGGGTCTATTACCATCGAAAAATAATCGCGTACATCCATACACCAAAGATAGCCCTATTTTGATGCGGTTGCTCTTGGCTCTTGCAGGTTCGGAAAAATGTTGTACCTTTGCATCGTCAAACCTCAAGAGTGAGACTCCCTACGAGGGCCTATAGCTCAGCTGGTTTAGAGCATCTGTCTTACAAACAGAGGGTCATAGGTTCGAATCCTATTGGGCCCACTACTTCTCACAGAGCTTCACCGAGAGATTTGACGTTTGGGGCCTATAGCTCAGCTGGTTTAGAGCATCTGTCTTACAAACAGAGGGTCATAGGTTCGAATCCTATTGGGCCCACCCGAGCATCAAGAGCCGCTCTCTCATTTTTCGAGGGAGCGGCTCTCCTATTTATGGATGGGATTATGGTGTAAACATTTGTGATCCTCCTGTGTTATCCTCTTAATTACAAATCAATAAGAATTCGATTCAAGTATGAAAAAGATCTTCTCTATCCTCCTGGTAGGTTTCATGGCTCTAGACAGTCTCTCGGGACAGGAGGCCTCTACCTCACCCTGGACTCTGAAGCAGGTATCGGGCTTCAATGTCGCCTATACGAGCCTCACGAACTGGGCGGCTGGAGGCGAAGACACCTTCTCGTGGAATGTTTACCTCAATGCCGCAGCCAATTACAAACGAGACAAATGGAGCTGGGACAATGCTCTAGCCGCAGACTTCGGCATGAACTATACCGAGGGTAACAAATGGCAGAAGAGTGTGGATAAGCTCAACATCAGTACCAAGGCTGGTTATGCCTTTGCCCAGCACTGGTATGCCTCACTCCTGGGGGACTTCCTAACGCAGTTCGCCGAGGGGCATAAGAATGCTGCAGACAAGCTCGCCGGTGCTAAGTATGTCTCCCGATTCATGTCCCCAGGCTATATCACCATCGCCTTGGGTGCGGATTACAAACCGAACAAGAACTTCTCCCTGCTCGTCTCCCCCGTAGCGGGCAAGCTCACTCTTGTAACGGACGATTATCTCTCCGAGCAGGGGGCCTATGGGGTAACTAAGGGTAAGAAGGGCTTCGCCGAGCTTGGTGCCTCGGCTGTGGCCAACATTAACCAAACACTTTGGACTAATCTGAGTATTATCAGCAAGCTCACCCTCTTCTCGGCTTATAACAATAACTTCGGCAATATCGACATCAACTGGGACGTTATGCTCGCTTACAAGATCAATAAGTTCCTCACCACAACGCTCACGACGAACCTCATCTATGACGATGATGTCAAGAGCTATGACAAGGCTGGGGTGCAGCATGGGCCGAAGGTTCAGTTCCGCCACATCTTTGGCCTCGGGGTCTCCTATAGCCTCTAGAGGGCTTCTTGGCCGCTGTTTGGATGAATGGATGGTGTCTCTGAGCTGTATGGAGATCTGCTCAGAGGGCAGCTCTTCGGTGTGAATGCTTAGGGAGGGGAGTTGTGCGCTTTGCAGTACTCTGAGGTGCTGACTATTTTAGTATCTTTGTTGCTGTACATCAGGTGTCTACATCTCAGCAGATCATCTCGCAAACATATTAGCTTCGCATGACTAGGCATTACATCCTCACTCGGTTCAACCTCGGTTTGTACAAGCGCAACAAGTATCTGCGTTCGGTTCGGAATGAGGCCTGGCTTGAGCATCGCTTCGAGCTCTTTGAGAAGTACTGTCTGCCTAGCGTTGTCGCCCAGGATAGCCAGTCTTTTGTGTGGCTTGTGCTGTTTGACCAGGATACTCCAGAGGCCTACAAGGGTCGAGTGAGGGGTTATATGAGGGCCTACCCATTCTTTCGTCCCCTATCTGTAAGGGGGGAGTATGCGGCTCACTTCGTACAGATCTACCAGCAGGCGATCCAAAAGGATCTCCAGAGGCTCAAGGCGGCGGGTATCCCTGTCGATCGAGTCATCACCACTTGCCTGGACAATGATGATGCCCTCTCTTCGGACTTCGTTAGCCGTGTGGAACATCTCTATCGACCGCTGCCAGACGCAAGCTTTATTACCTTCTTGAGAGGGCTTCAGTACTTCACGGAGCTCAACATTGCGACTAGGATCAAGTACCCGCAAAATCATTTCTTATCCTTCGTCGAGACCCCGACCGAAGACCTGTGGGTTCGTACCGTCCATGCCTATGGAGATCACTCCCACCTCTACCAATACCAGGGGGTGCACATCCACGAGGTCGATACCCCCGAAGAGCCTGCATGGGTAGAGGTCGTGCATACGACCAACATTGCCAATGATGTATTGATGCACCGAGGGACGGAGCTGGAGGCCGATCGGGCCGTGTTACAGAAGCACTTCTGTATCGACCAGCAGCTCAGTGATAGGGGCTACACGATCTACTGCACCAGCTTCCGAATGCGCCAGGCAAGAGAAGTGTTTCGCAAAGCCTTTTTCAAGGCCTTGTGTTGCCTCCCTGCCTCGGTCTTTAGCAACCAATTTGCCCCTAAACGGGAGGCTTTGCCAAGGGAGTGAGTGCCTCTATATCCTGCTAGAAGCTGTATTTAGCCTTTACCCATATCTCCGAATTGTGCTTGTATACACCAAACACCCCCTCATCACCCCCAAACCAGTCGTAACCGGCCGAGAGCTGGATATAGTCGTTCAGCGCATAGGAGGCTGCAAAGCGACTGAACCAGCCCTTATGGTTTAGGTCGAAATAGGTGAAGTTGGAGAATTGCAAGGTGCTCTCTAGTAGCTTCTTCGAGACGTTGAGCGTAAGGAGCGAACTGTGTCGAGGCTGCATGATAGAGCTCTCGTGTCTCAAAATGCTTTCGGAGGAGAACTGTGCCGACAGCATCCATTCATAGGGCGCATACCAGTCCACCCCGACGAGGTAATTCACAGTATTGAACCCCTTTGGGGCCATGGGGTCTCTCTGAGGTTTATAGCCAAAGTGCTTGCCGATATTGAAAGAAGCTTCGCCTCGCAACACGAACTGCCCCAGCGGCTTGGATACATCCCCGCCGACAAAGACCATACGGTAATAATGTGGCGAGAGCGTGATCTGTGTGGCTGAGGGTTGGTAGGTGATCACAGGCATTTTGCTCCACGTATGCAGTGCAGCCAAAGAGCAATCCACCCCTGGCAGGGTAAAGCTGAGTCTCCCCCCATACTCTATGTTCGAAAAGCGGAGCTTAGGGCGGCTTCCCTGCTCCCTCCATACTAGGGGTCGGAGGACATCCCGGGGCAATATGCTCCACGGATTGATAGCATCGGTGGGCAGCCTATAGCTCTCGAAGGTGGGCACGGCAAGTAGCTCGAGCCTCATCTTATCATTGAAGATGAAGAAGCGCAAGGCATTGACAGGCATGCGAATATCATCATAGTCCTGTGCCAAGAACTCCGTCAAGTCCATAGGAGAAACCAAGTCCGTAATGCGCACACCATCTGCCACCCCCCAAATGACCAGTTGCCGCCCGAAGCGAAAGCCCCAGTGCTCCTCCCGATGGTCAAGGTATGCCTCTCGCAGCTCAAAGCCTGTACGCTCCTCCAACAGAGCGTTGTGGGTGGCATTGAACGACACAAAGAGCGACGAGCCCCCAAAGTTTTTGCCTATCTCCCCCCTTATTCGAGTACGTGAGGCCATCAGGTCATTCGACCCTTCCGAGCGCAAGGCATGATAGGTATCTACAAAGCCCTTGAGTTGCCACGATGATCCACCCTCCTCTTGCCCCCATAGAGTCTTTATAGGCATCAGCAGGCAAACCAGCAGAAAGAGCCTTGCAGCACTACTATTACTCATCTTTGTCATCATAACCTCCCCTTCTCCAATGTCGTAACATTGAATTTTGCCTCCTCTAGAGAGATGTTATACCTCGGATTTTTGATCTCAATAATCGTCTGATGCCCCGTCTGCACATTGGTCATGTGTAGCTTTTGGGCAGTCCAAAATCCCTCGACCTTGGTGATGTCCGAGAGCTTGAGGCGGCGGTGCAGCTTCCCCATCTTGTCGTAGTACTCCACCTCGATCGGGATCAGACAATCTTGGCGTATGAGGGCTATCTTCTTAGAGTAAATCTCCCGCTTATCCTGGGGGGTGGACTCCAGTCTCCAGCATTTATATCCGTCGATATTCTCTTCACCCAGCAACTTGTGCGTGTCCTCGTCCACATTGCGGCTTCCCATGTCGTCATAGGTAAAGTCGCTTCCCATGAAGTAGTCCTGCTTGGCAGATGACCCACTGATACGGCGGATCTTCTTCATCGCAGGTAGGTAGAGCCACTTGTCATCGTTCCTCTTCGGGTCGTCGTAGTCCCACGTTAGGAAGCCCGTACCCTTCACATCCCCAGGGTGTTGGAAGAACATCATGCTCTTGCGATCCTTCTTCCCCTCCCCTACATCGACAGAGTAGGAACTGAGCTTACGCTCACGCACTGCCCCTCTTTTGTTGATCAGCTTCATCACAAGCTCCGACTGGCGAGTATCACCATCGGGACGATCCTTCACCTTTTGGGCAATCTCCCTGCCCGTTTGTGCCATTGCATTGGTAGTGAGTATAATAACCATTACCACTGCTAAGAATCCTTTTTTCATTGTCTTGTTGTTTATTTAGATCTTCACTACTCTCTATCACTAATGCCCTGCTAGAGCAAGGGCCTAAGCTATTCTGTCTTCGCTTCTCTGCCGAATAGCTGGAACTTTTGGAACAGTATAGGTGTAACACAAAGGTCTGCAAGTAGAGCCGAAGCAATACCAGCCACAGAGAGTATCCCCATGTGCATAAAAGAAAGGCCCTCAGAGGTCATATAGACGGCGAAATTGGCACATATTACCACACTCGTCAAGACTATTGGTGCTCCAATGGTTCGAAACGAACGGAGAATACCCTCTCGGTAATTACCCTGACGGTCAAACTCCAAGTGCCCATGGTTGATGAAGTGAATGGTATCATCTACTGCCAGCCCGAGGATCATCGGCATAATAGTGGCAGTCATCATATCCAACGGATACCCCATCCATCCCATCAATCCTCCAACCACTAGAGCCGGGGTTATATTCGGTATCAGGCCAATTAGCCCGATACGTACACTACCGAAGACAAACACCATCAAAATGCCGATTATAAGGAGAGAGATAACGAATGAAACCATCTGTCCACGAGCGACATACTGCATCATTACGGTAAATTGGGGGATGCTACCTACGGTAGTAACAGTAGCTTGAGGAAAGAGCCTATTGGCCTGAGCAACAATATCATTTAGCTCCCACTCTGTCTCCCCCGAGTCGTACGACCTCATCTCGACCATCAGGCGGAGGCGTCGATAATCGTAGTCGATCCAATATTCCGCTTCGCTGCCCCCTGCATTTTCGTAGAGAAGCAGCAGCTGTGCCACCTCGTCAGGATGCTGAGGGATCGTATAATAGGCAGCATCACCGTCATGCAGGGTTTGGTTCAAGTCTTTGAGGATGTTCAATACCGTGGTCGTGCGTTTGGTCAATTTATATCCATCAGCATGTCGAGCCAAGGAGTCTAATCGGACGAGTATTTCGGGGGACTTTGCCAAGCCATCTTCGGGCAAATCGATCATTACGTCATAGGTGTAGATAGACCCTAGCTCGCTTTCGCCGACACTTAGTAGCTCGTTTACATAGGGGATTCTCCTCCCTAGGGTGCGCTCTATGTCGAAGGCTGTCTCTATCTTGGTGAATTGGTAGATAAGTACGGCAGTAATCAGCCCAGTAGCCCACAAAATCAAGGAGGCGTGCTTGAGGACGCACTTCCCCAAAGCCTCTAGCTTCTGATCCAACCACCGCCCCCCTGCTTCCTGCACTTTGGGGTGAGGTACACCATCTTTGCCAAAGCTTAGAAGTATGGGCATCAACGTGATAGCGATGAAGAATGAGAGCATCACGCACGAAGAGGTTGCAACCCCGATAAACCTCATGGGACGCATCGGTATAGCAAGGAAAGAAAGCAAGGCCGCAAAGGTGGTGAGTGCACTGAAGAGTATCGGCCATCCCATTTGCCCAACAGTCTCTTCTACAGCTTGTTTCCTCCGCCCATGTATGAGAAACTGACGTTTGAAATAAGAATATATGTGTATGTTGTAGGCAACCGAAACGGCAAAGGCCAATAACATGGGGATCAGCATCATACCGCTATCTATTGTCATTCCTATATAGCCCAGCATACCATATACTATGATAATAGAGCTCGTGGCAGTGATAAGGGGTACGATAACCCCTATCAAAGAGCGTGTTACCAGCATCAGGATGAGGATGGATACGAGGGCAGCAATACCCATTACACGGGGCATCTCTTTGTTGATCCACTTCATCTTCATAGCGGTAACATAGGGTAGACCAGTGCCTTTGGGGTGGAGCTTTTGATACTTATCTTTGGTGATAATACGCTCCAGTTCGCTGCCAGTGAGCATTTCGGGAGAAATGGAGTTCTCCCCCTTATTCCACACCGAATCCTCGGGAAAGGTACGCAACTTGAGGATAATCCACGAGAGTGTCCCGTCTTTGGAGACAAGCCGTTCGGCAATATGAGGCTTTAGGTAGGCTTTGCGTCGTATCTCCTCCAGCTTGGCCAGATCTGAGGGGATTGTTTCGGGGACAATCTGCTCGATAGCAACCCCTTCTTCCCCTCCCATCATAAATTCGATATCGGTGAGTGACGTTATTTTATCAGCATAGGAGAGGCTATCCATGATCTCGTTCGTAAGCTCACGGATGAGCTCTAGGTTCTCCTTGGTAAATGTATTGTCGCATCGGGTCAGTACCGCAGAGAAGTTGTCATTTCCGAATATCTCCTTGAACTCTTCGGTTTTGACAAGCATCGGATCATTCTCGAGGAAGTAGTCTTCCCACGAAGTACTCACTCTGAAGTATTTCAACCCCATAAAACCGATGGCAAAGACAAGAGCAAAGCCAGCCAACACCAGCCAGCGTTGCCTCACTATCCATCTGCCCCGAAGGGCAAACCAATCGTTAATTCTCTCGATTTTCATATATCTTCTTATTTATTAAGTCCTTTCACTTAGCATAATACATCGGCAGCGCAAAAGAGAACAAATGACCATTTTGTTCAAAAGCAGAGCGAGCCACCCTCCGAGGGTGGCTCGCTCTGCGGAATATGTTGTTGCAATAGGGTATCCCATACACCCGAGGGCTAGAGCAAGCCCAACAACTCAGTCCGTGGATATTTGACTCTAGTAGTCTCATTTCTAGCAGCAATGTCTTCTTTGTCTAAAATCTTTTTGCAGTGAGAGCTATCTCTACTCTGCGTAACCCAAGACTCTTCACAGAAGAAGAGCCCACCAACTCCCTGCACGAGAGTTATTTCTTCATTGCTAATAACATTGGTAACACTCATATACTATACTGATTCTTTTGATTGTACCTAAGACTAGGAGAGAGTTTCACTTCCGATCATTCGCTTCTCCCCTTTACATTCTGCATTCATGAGCTTCTCCCATCCGCCTGTACTAAAGAGGATATACTCCCTGATAAAACATTCGATCTCCTCAGAGGATAGCTCTTCATGCAGTGCGATTTCGCGCAGCATATTGATCCACCAAGAGCAGGTGAAATGCATGAAAAAGGGAGAGATGCAGGTATGTAGATCGGGATGTAGCTTCCTCATCTTCTGCATATATTCCATCCCGATCGCAGTGCTTTTCTCGATCCACTGCTCCCAATAGTCTTCGAGTCGGGAGTCTTGTGCATGGAGGAATAGTAACTTAAACTCTCTACGATAATGGGTTACAATGCTCATCATCTCTCGCATGGATGCACGAAGATAATCTTCGGAGGTAAAGACTTCGAGTGAGAAGCCTTCCGGGCGATTATGATTTTCTAGCATGCTGTTCATTGCCTCCAAAAGGGGATGTAAGACGACAGCTAGTAGATCATCCTTACAAGGATAATAATTATATATATTGCTCAGACCGACACCCGACAATTTGGAAATCTCACGCATGGAAACAGCCTTGAAACCTTTCTGAAGGAAGGCCTCTCGAGCTGTTTTTAGCAATAACATACGTATATGTTCCTTTGTCGTTTGCACAAATTAAACAGAATTTCGCTCTTTGTTGCAAAGGTCGTCATATATCCTTGGATGAACAATACCTAGAAATAGTGATTTTTAAAAGTGTGTTCTTACTTCAATTCACCCCATTGCCACACTCATAGATGGGGTGTACAGAACAAGTTAAAAGTCGCCGAGAGTTGGTGCATTGGGGGATATTAATTAAATTTGTGCGGTAATTAGGAGTTCGAGAGAGCTCGACAGTGTGCTCAAGCCCTCTAGCTCCATCAGCCGAATAAACAGAGCAACGAATACTCAATTTATAATTAACTTACAAGAAAATGATTAAAGTAGGGATCAACGGTTTCGGTCGTATCGGCCGCTTCGTTTTCCGCGCAGCTCAGACTCGCGATGACATCCAGATCGTAGGTATCAATGACCTGCTCGATGTAGAATACATGGCTTACATGCTCAAGTATGATACGATGCATGGCCGTTTCGATGGCACTGTAGAGGTCAAGGATGGCAACCTTGTGGTAAACGGCAACGTAATCCGCGTTACTGCTGAGCGCAACCCAGCTGACCTCAAGTGGGATGCTATCGGTGCTGAGTATGTAGTAGAGTCTACTGGTCTCTTCCTGACCAAGGAGAAGGCTCAGGGCCACATCGATGCTGGTGCGAAGTATGTAGTGATGTCTGCTCCTAGCAAGGACGACACCCCTATGTTCGTATGCGGTGTAAACCAAAACAAGTATGTTAAGGGCACTCAGTTCGTGTCAAATGCCTCTTGCACCACTAACTGTCTCGCTCCTATCGCTAAGGTTCTGAACGACAAGTTCGGCATCGTAGATGGTCTGATGACTACTGTGCACGCTACGACTGCTACTCAGAAGACTGTAGACGGCCCATCTGCTAAGGACTGGAGAGGTGGTCGTGCTGCAGCTGGCAACATCATCCCTTCATCCACTGGTGCTGCTAAGGCCGTAGGCAAGGTAATCCCTGAGCTGAATGGTAAGCTTACTGGTATGGCTTTCCGTGTGCCAACTCTCGATGTATCTGTAGTAGACCTGACAGTGAACCTCGCTAAGGAAACAACTTATGAGGAGATCTGCAAGGCTATGAAGGAAGCTAGCGAAGGCGAACTCAAGGGTATCCTTGGCTATACTGAAGACGAAGTGGTATCTAGCGACTTCCTTGGCGATGCTCGCACCTCTATCTTCGACGCTAAGGCTGGTATCCAGCTCACTAAGAACTTCGTGAAGGTTGTTTCTTGGTACGACAACGAGATCGGCTACTCTAACAAGGTGCTTGACCTCGTAGCGCACATGGCTAAGGTGAACGGATAAACCACCATCATCCAACACTCCAACAGACGGGGCATCCACTTGATTGGCGGGTGTCCCGTCTTTAGTATTCAGTAGAACCGATGAAGATCAGATCACGCTTCGATCACTTCAACTTCAATGTCCTAGACCTCGAGCGTAGCCTTAAGTTCTACGAGGAGGCTCTGGGGCTTGTTGAGGCTCGGCGCAAGGAGGCCTCCGATGGCTCATTCATCCTCGTCTATCTGTCCGACAGTGCCGGGCACTTCCAGCTCGAGTTGACCTGGCTAAGAGATCGGCACGAGCCCTATAATCTCGGCGACCTCGAGTATCATCTCTGCGTCCGTGTGCCAGGGGATTATGATGCAGTGCGAGCCTACCATCGAGAGATGGGCTGCATCTGCTACGAAAATCACAGCATGGGTCTATACTTCATCGCTGACCCCGATGGTTATTGGATCGAGGTCTTGCCTGAGAAGTAAGGGGAGAACAATTGCACATCAACCCGTGCAAATGTGCCGATTATTTAAGTATTTTTGTGTGCCTCTATAGGTTGATCGAGGCAAGACTGAGTGAAGATATTGCATTCATATTAGGTTGTTACAGATGCTATTCCGAAATCTATTCTTCCTGTGCCTCGCAGTGGCACTGAGTGTCCTGGGGCTTAGAGCAGAGAGCTCGAGACCATTTGTTGTCGTGCTGGATGCAGGGCACGGTGGGCATGACCCTGGTGCTGTGGGTAATGGGGGCCGAGAGAAGAAGATCACTCTCTCGGTCGTTCGCAAGCTCGGGAGCATGATACAGAGGGCTCATCCAGAGGTTATGGTGCTCTATACCCGCACTACAGATACCTTCGTCGGGTTGCAGGCTAGAGCGGACTTCGCCAATCGTAACAAGGCCAACCTCTTCATCAGTGTGCACGTCAATAGTGCCAAGTCTGAGGTCTCTGGCACAGAAACCTATGTCTTAGGGCTGGCCAAGCAGGGCAGTAACTTCAGTGCAGCCATCCGAGAGAATAAAGCCATGCTACTCGAGAAGGACTACAAGAGGATCTATCGAGGCTTTGACCCAACGTCTACGGAGAGCTACATTATGTTTGACCTGATGCAGGATGCCTACCTCTCTCGCAGCATCGACCTGGCTAACCTTATCGAGCGAGAATATAAGCGTCTCGGGCGCAAGAGCCGTGGGGTACGCCAAGACATCTTTTGGGTGCTTAGCCAGTCTGCTATGCCCAGCGTATTGACCGAGATTGGCTTCATCTCGGACAAGCGAGAGGCCCGCTTCCTCATCAGCGAAGCGGGGCAGGAGCAGATCGCCCGTGCACTCTCGAAGGCCTTTACCTCCTTTTATTCGGGTTCTACGGAGGCCTCTGGACTGGCCATCGCCTCCGAGCCTACCTCGAGTAAACCTAGACAGGAGGTTGAGGAAACACAGAGCAAGATCAGTCGCTCAAAAGCCGATCGTACGACCTCGGACAGACAAGAGGCCGAGGCCCAGCGTATCGTCCGCAATGCCAAACAAGCCAAGGCACAGAGTGCGCAGCCAGGGGGCAAGAGCCTCAGAGAGATGAGGGCTGAGGACAATGCCCTCAGGGCTGCCGAGGTCAAGGCTGCTCTAGCGCAAAGGCAAGAGCCCAAGCAGGACTTGAAGCACAAGCCTAAGGCCAGTGCAGGAGCACAGACCCAAGCCACCACCGTACAGAGAGAGGCTAGAGCGACAGTGCAGTCGCAGCCAAGCTCGGTCTATCGCATTCAAATCTTTGCCCTCTCGAGGAGGCTTACAGCGGAGTCGCCCGAGTTGAGCTCTCTTGATATGCCCATCACCATCACCCAGGAGGGTGGGCTATACTACTACACTGTCGGTCAAATGTCCACGCTTGGCGAGGCTCGCAAGCTACAGCAGCGCATTCGCAAGCATTACAAGGACGCCTTCATCGTGCGCTATGAGGGTGAGCGACGGGTAGAGAAGATCTTCTAGTCGAGCCTCCAGCTTAGAGGCCGACAGAGGAGTATATTGTATCATTCACGTCTAGTTAAGCAAAGTACTTATGAAGATAAGTAGAGAGATCCGTATCGGGATGCTGACCCTTATAGCCTTAGGATTGGGCTATATTGGGCTCAACTTCCTCAAGGGGATTAGCCTCTTCTCCTCCAAGAGCGTTTATTACGCAGAGTTCTCCGAGCTCAACAACGTCTCTGTCTCCACCCCTGTCATCATCCGAGGGTATAAGGTTGGCTCCGTCCGAGAGGTCAACTTCGGCTATAGCCAGGGCCGAGGTCATGGGGCACAGCTCACCCTCAATATCGACCCTAAGGTACAGCTCCCAGAGGGCAGTACGATCCACATCAAGTCGAATATGCTCAGCGGCCCAGAGGTCGTTATCCAAACTCCAGACAGCAGCTCCGGACGCTTCATTAGCGTAGGTAGTCAGCTCACTGTCCAAGAGAATAAGGGCGATCTGATGACCCTAGCGGCCGAGAAGATCGTCCCTGCTACCAATGAGCTCCTGCCCGTCATCACCTCGATGCTCAACCGAGTGAATGACCTGGTGCGCAGCCGAGCCATAGACTCGACCTTCATCTCCCTAAGACGTACCTCCGAGCAGTTACACGAGCTGAGCATGCACCTCAATCGCTCGGCTGAGGGGATGCCCGAGGCGATGGACAATATCAAACGCTTCTCTCACAGCATGGCTGTCGTGGGCAATGAGCTTCAGAGGATCAAGCTCGACTCGATTATGATCAACCTCGAGCGCACGACCAATAGCCTACGCAAAGCGACCAATCAGCTCAATAGTGGCAATAGCAGCCTCGGGATGCTCCTCTACGATCCGAGCCTCTACAATCGTCTCGATAGCCTGGCCGCAAGTGCCGAGGCCCTGATGAGGGATATCAAGGAGAATCCCAAGAGGTACGTACACGTGTCTGTATTCTAGAAGCTATGCCGATGACACAGGACAAGAAGCGTCTCTTGATCACTGGAGCTACGGGCTTCATCGGAGGGCATATTCTGCGCCAGGCCCTAGAGGACGATAGCCTCGAGGTGTGGGTTGCTGTGCGCCCCTCGACTAATATCTCACGCCTCGAAGGCCTCCCGATACGGGTCGTCGAGATGAACTATGCCGACGAGGAGGGTCTCGTGGCCATCGTCCGCCAATATAGCCGAGAGCATGAGCCCGCCTGGCACTATGTGATCCACAATGCTGGACTGACCAAGACGGCTAGACCCTCGGAGTTTAGAGAGGCGAATGCTGAGAATACCCGCCGCCTCTTCGCTGCTCTAGCCTCGGCTGAGCACCTGCCCGAGCATGTGGTGCTGATGAGCAGCATGAGCACCTACCACACCCCCAGCAGCATGGAGGAGATCATCGTCGAGACAACCCCCCAGAAGCCTCGCTCACTCTACGGGCAGAGCAAGCTACTGGCCGAGCAATATGCCAAGGCCTCGCCCCTGCCCTGCACCATCCTCCAGCCCACGGGAGTCTATGGGCCTGGTGATGAAGACTACCTCATCGCCATTCGCTCGATCAAGCGAGGCCTAAACGCAATGGCAGGACTTGTGAGCCAACGTCTAACCTTCGTCCACGGGGCCGATGTGGCCAGAGCAGCCCTCTTCGTTCTCCGTAAGCCCGAGGCTATTGGGCGCAGCTTCATCGTCTCGGATGGGACGGAGTGCACAGACATCCAATTCGGCCATTTGGTGCAGGGATTACTAGGCCGCCGTCATGTGCTGCATCTGCGTATGCCTCTGCCCCTAGTGCGCCTAGTCTGTATCCTCGGGAGTATCGTGGGGCGGATCACAGGCAGGGCGACCCCGCTCAATCGGGACAAATACCATATCTTGGCACAGCGCAACTGGCGTTGCTCTTCGTTGGCTTTGCAGCTGCTGGGCTTCTCACCCAAGTATGACCTAAGCCGAGGAATGCAGGAGACCATCGAGCACGGGATCAAGGGCTAGCCCTCCCTCGCTCTAGCTATGTTTGTTACTTCTGCTCGAGGGCGGGGCGGAGGGGGTGTTTTCGGCTGCAAGATACAACCTCGAGCTACCCCTTGTCAAGGGTTTTGCCCTAGAATTTGTCCACGACGAAGACAAACCGCTCTCTGACAGGCCTCTGAGGGCGAGGCCCTAGACCGGGGCTTGGGAGGCTATGCTCTCGAGGAGGGCGATGGCAGACTTTCGCATAAAAGTCTTACCTTTGTGCCACTTATCGCATAAGATACAAATCGAACTATAAACTAAAGCAATAAATACATTCGCTATGTCATCACATGATCCAAAGATCGAACAGGAAACCGTAGTAGACGAAGTAATGGTACAGAGTGAACGCTGGGCCGAGCGCAATTACAAAACCATCATCATGGCCGTAATCGCAGCGACCGTGCTGGTGCTCGGAGGGTACGCCTACTACAAGCTCGTACACGAACCTCAGGCAGAGCGTGCCTCGGCCGAGATGTACGTAGCCGAGGAGCACTTCATCGCAGGGCAGGACAGCCTGGCCCTAGTAGGCGAGGGGATCGGCAGCAAGGGCTTCGAAGCGATCAAGAGCGAATACTCGGGCACAGATGCGGCCAACCTGGCTCAGGTCTACAGTGGCATTGCCCTCTACGATGCAGGCAAGTACCAGGAGGCCCTCGAGGCCCTCAAGGAGTTCTCCTCGAGCGAACGCTATGTAGCCCCCTCGGTGCAGCGTCTCATGGGCGACTGCTATGCACAGCTCGGCAAGCTAGAGGATGCCGCCTCGATGTATGAGCGTGCGGCCAAGGCTGCAGACAACGACGCCATCTCGCCCAGCTGCCTCATCAAGGCTGGTCATGTGTATGAGAAGCTCGGTAAGGCCGACAAGGCCCTCGAAGCCTATCAGATGGTTAAGACGAAGTACTACACTGCCCCCGAGGCGCAGACGATCGAGGCCGATATCCTGCGTGCAGAGGCAGCCAAGAAGTAATGCTCTAGGAGAGCTCGACAATAGATTAGATCATGTCTACAGAAGCATACGTTCGCTCTCGCCAAGGAGAAGCCCCCAAGCTTGACGGTAAGGGGCTCTCGATCGGCATCGCCGTGGCAGAGTGGAATAGCAACATTACCGAGGCCCTGCTCGAGGGGGCTATAGCGACCCTTAGGCGTGCCTCGGTCGATCAGATCGAGGTCATGCACGTGCCTGGCACTTTTGAGCTGACAAATGCCTCGGCTCGACTGCGCCTCAAGGGTTACGATGCAGTCATCGCCATCGGCTGCGTAGTACGAGGCGATACCCCCCACTTCGACTATATCTGCCAGGGGGTAAGCGTAGGCATCAGCATGCTCAACGCCACCCCTCTACCCAGCTCGAGGGAGGAGATCTCTCCTGTGATCTTCTGCGTCCTGACGACGAACAATATGGCTCAGGCAGAGGAGCGAGCAGGGGGTGCGCTGGGCAATAAGGGCGAGGAGGCAGCCGAGGCGGCAATAAAAATGTGCCGCCCCTCTTGCACAGTTCAGAAATAGTCCTTACCTTTGCACCGCAAACCTACAGCAAGGGCAGTTACCAGAGTGGCCAAATGGGGCTGACTGTAACTCAGCTGGCTTACGCCTTCGGTGGTTCGAATCCATCACTGCCCACGCAGATAGCTTTCGAAGGTTGCGGAAGTAGCTCAGTTGATAGAGCATTAGCCTTCCAAGCTAAGGGTCGCGGGTTTGAGCCCCGTCTTCCGCTCATAAGAGATGGTGTGGTAAACGAATGTTTGCCACACCATCCCTCTTTTTGCCCCTATAGGTAGGTGTCTCCGAAGGGCTCTGCCTTGGTGGGAGGAGCTCGGGGCGAGCCTAAGAGAAAATCCCTGCCCTCGGCGAGCGAAGCCGCTCCGAGGGCAGGGATTGGTGTTTGTTGGGATAGCCGCCTGGGCTAGAGGCCTAGCTGCTGGAGCATCTTGTCCAGGAGGATGGGCATGGCATAGTCCTCCCGCCGCTGCTGGTCGATAGAGAGGTAGTCCGAGCCCTCGTAGGCATCGGCCTCGATGAGGTAGAGGCGGGCGTGCAGGAGGCGGTGGGTGAGGCGATGCTTGAGGCTCGCCCTAGGAGAGGGGACGAAGCGGGGGGAGCGCAGCTGAGCGATCAGTGCCTGCCAGGCCTCGAGGCCGACGAGCTCACTGGGCTCGACAGCCTGCTCCGTCTCGATGAGGGGGAGCTCATACAGTCCCTGCCAAATATCGCCCCGACCTCGGCGACGCAGGAGGATCTGCCGCTGCTCGCCCTGCCCGACGAGGACGAGGAGGTAGTTGAGGTGTCGCTCGCTGATGCGTAGCTTGCCCACCTTGACGGGTAGGGAGGCCGCATTGCCCTGCCTACGGGCTACGCAGTAGGGTTCTAGGGGACACTCCGAGCAGCGAGGCGAGCGGGGGAGGCAGACCAGGGCCCCGAGCTCGATCATCGCCTGATTGTGCCGCCCAGGGTGCTGCCTATCGAGCAATTGATCGGCTAGGAGGCGGAAGGCCCGCACCCCCTCGGGCCGATCGATCGGTGCATCCAGCCCGTAGAGGCGGCTGAGCACCCGATAGACGTTGCCATCGACAGCAGCGTGGGGCAGATCGTAGGCGAAGGAGAGCACAGCAGCCTGTGTGTAAGCACCCACCCCTGGCAGCCGCTTGAGCTGCTTGGGATCGCTGGGCACCTGGCCGTCGAACTCCTCGACGATCATGCGGGCGGCACGCAGCAGGTTGCGCCCACGAGAGTAATAGCCGAGCCCCTGCCAGAGGCGCAGCACCTCATCCTCGCTGGCCTCGGCGAGCGATTGCACACTAGGCCAGGTCTCCACGAAGCGCAGGTAGTAGGCCATTCCCTGATCGACCCGTGTCTGCTGTAGGATGACCTCCGAGAGGAGGATGTGATAGGGGTCGCTGGTCTCTCGCCAGGGCAGTACCCGAGCCGAGGCCTCATACCACGAGGCAAGCTCTCTCTGTAGCTTAGATAGAGAGGATGCGCAGGTCATCGACGAGGCGGCTGTCTATGGGCTTGTTCTTCTTGATGGCCTTGCTGAAGGGGACGTAGACGATCTCGTCGTCCTGGATGCCGATCATTACATTGCGCTGCCCCTCGAGCAGGGCATCGATGGCCGCCACACCCATGCGACTGGCTAGGATGCGATCCTGTGCGCTGGGCGTCCCGCCCCGCTGGATATGACCGAGGATGACCACTCGACTGTCGAACTGTGGATACTCGTTGCGCACACGCTCGGCAACCCCTATGGCTCCGCCGAGGGCTTCGCTCTCGGAGACGAGTACGATGCTGCTATTCTTCGTCTTGCGGAAGCCGTTCTCGATCGTATCGGCCAGCTGGTCTTTCTCGAGGGCGAACTCGGGGATGATGGCTGCCTCTGCTCCCGAGGCAATCGCCCCATTGAGGGCCAGGAAGCCCGCCTCACGTCCCATGACCTCGATGAAGAAGAGACGCTCGTGCGAGGAGGCTGTGTCTCGCACCTTGTCCACGGCCGAGACGATGGTATTGAGGGCGGTGTCGTAGCCGATGGTCAGATCCGTCCCCGTGAGGTCGTTGTCGATCGTCCCCGGCAGGCCCACGATGGGGAAGTCATATTCGGAGGCGAAGAGGCGAGCTCCGCTGAGCGACCCATCGCCCCCAATCACCACGAGGGCATCGATCCCATGCTCGACGAGGCGGTCATAGGCCAGGCGGCGGCCCTCAGTCGTCTTAAACTCGTCGCAGCGGGCAGTCTTGAGGATCGTCCCGCCTCGCTGGATGATGTTGCTCACGTGCTGGGTCTCGAACTCCTCTATCTCGCCCGTGATAAGCCCCTTGTAGCCTCGGTATATGGCCTTGACCCGCATCCCGTGATAGATGGCCGAGCGGGTAACGGCTCGTATAGCAGCGTTCATCCCTGGAGAGTCTCCTCCAGAGGTCAGTACGCCGATACATTTGATGTTGGACATAGTCTTCGTAATGATGGATTATTCCTTGTTATATGAGGACAAAGATACATCAGAGAGGGCAATCCCGCCCCAGGATCGCTCTGCATTCGCCCCCTCTGAGAGGCTGGATCTCGGGGCGAAGCCCTCTAAGCCTCTCGGCTCGGGCCTCGAGTGAGCCTCGGATGAGGGGGGAGGCTAGAGGAGCGATGGAGGTATAGATAGGCTCGCAGATGAGACCCAAGTAGGATTGCAAGTGAGACTCAAATAGGAACTCGAGCGAAGTCCTACTTATACCTCCATCGAGCTCCTATCTGAGCCTCGAGTGAGGTGTCAGATAGGCTCTGAGAGGAGGTGACCATAGGCCCTCTGCCGCACTCTAGGTAGGGGCTCACATCTTCAAAGGCAACCACTCCGCAGCTGCCCACGAGGGGCATACAGCCGCCCTCTAATAGGTCGCCCGAGCTTCACCGGCTGGATATAAGGTGGTCAATTGGGCTAGAGATATTAACTTTGCATACATGATTTGAGATGCCTGCACGGGAGGCAACCTCCCTCGCACGGGTCGTAGCCCTCGAGGCTAGAGGGCCACTAGGCCCAGCCATGCCCCGAGATCTATCTCGGCGAGGTTGATACTTCCAGTGCTTAGGGCTCATCACCATTTAAGTTATCAAGACAAAGTCATGATCCAGTATTCAGATCTCAAGGGGGGGCACTCTTTCTTCCTCATGGCTGGCCCTTGCGCCATCGAGGACGAAGCGACGGCCCTCAGCATCGCTGAGCATATCACCAAGATCACCCAACGCCTCGGAATCCCCTACATCTTCAAGGGCTCGTACCGCAAGGCCAATCGCTCCCGTGTGGACTCCTTCACCGGTATCGGAGACGAGCGGGCTCTCAAGATCCTCGGGCGTGTGCGCTCGGAGTTTGACATCCCCGTCGTTACGGACATCCACGAGACGCAGGAGGCTGAGATGGCTGCTGCCTATGTGGACGTCTTGCAGATACCCGCCTTCCTCTGTCGTCAGACAGACCTCATCGCTGCTGCTGCACGCACTGGGCGTATGGTCAATATCAAGAAGGGGCAGTTCCTCAGTGCCTCGGGTATGGCCCATGCTGCTCAGAAGGTCGTCGAGTGTCAAAACGATCAAGTTATCCTCACCGAGCGAGGCAATAGCTTCGGTTACTCTGATCTCGTGGTGGACTTCACCAATATCCCCGAGATGCGCTCAACTGGCTTCCCTACTGTGATGGATGTAACGCATTCGCTGCAGCGTCCGAACCAATCCTCGGGTATCACGGGTGGCAAGCCTGCCCTCATCGAGACTATCTCCAAGGCTGCCATCGCCGTCGGAGCAGATGGCCTCTTCATCGAGACCCATCCCGAGCCCTCTATCGCCAAGAGCGATGGGGCTAATATGCTGCGCCTGGAGCTCCTCGAGGGGATGCTCGAGCGATTGGTGCGCCTGCGTGAGGCCATCCTCTAAGCCTATAGACGATGAAGACGACTAGACTGCTTCGCCTGCTCAGCCTCATGGTCCTCCTCCTCGGGGGGGCTTCGTACACGCTCCATGCTCAGCAAACACATCGCCTCTCGGACTACATTGCCCAGTGCCCTCTGATCGATGTAGAGGCCCGTGGGCAGATCGTCGAGGCGATGCGTAGCCTCGAGGCTAAGGGCTCTAGCTCGGAGGTATTCACCCTCCAGGCCAATGAGGTCTCGAACCTCTCGATCACCCTCATGCCTATGCCCAACGGCACACCTGTGATCTGCGTCATCGAGACCCTTAGCCGTCCTCGCCGAGATAGCTATCTGCGCTGCTTCTCGCCCCAGTGGCAGGAGCTAGATGCTCGGGCATTCATTCACCCCGAGCCTCGCCGAGAGGAGCTACTCGCAGCTCTGAGCCTTGCGCCCGAGAGCATCCGAGAGCGTCTGCGACAGATGCTCACCCCCCTCTACTGGGGTCTCGAGTGGGGCGACGGAGCGACCCTGCGCTTCACGCCGCAGCCCATCCCTCTGCCCGCAGGTAGCACCGAGGACGAACTCAACGAATGGCTCTCCAAGCTGCCGATACTCGAGTATCGCTGGCGGGGCGTGCGCTTCGAGCGTCAATAATCCCCCTCTTGGAGTACATTGATCCACTAAATCTATGAAGCTAAAATATACGATCCCCGCTGCTCTGGCCTTCGTGGCGATAGTCGTGGCGGTGTTTTTCCTCTTGCTAGATAGAGAGCGAGACAAGCTCGAGGCCGAGCGGGCCGAGTATGCCCGTGTGCAGCAGGAGGTCATGCAGGAGATCATGCAAGAGGAGCTCAACAAGATCTCCAAAGAGTACGAAGAGCAATATCAGAAGATCAGCTCCAAGGGCAGGGACGGACGCAGCCTTGCCTTCTCGGCCGACTCGCTGCTCAGCCAGCTGAACCGAGAGCGAGAGCGAGTCGATAGCCTCAAGAGAGAGCTCAAGCAGAGCAAGGAAGCCAGCATCCAGCGCATTGCCCAGCTACAGAGAGAGATCGGCATGCTGCGAGATGTGCTCAAGAGCTACGTCGTACAGATCGACTCACTCCATGCTACGAACGAACGCCTCAGGGCCGAAAACAAGGAGGTGCGCCAGAGCTACGAGCGAGTCTCCGACGAGGCTCGGCAGCTCTCTGACGAGAAGGAGCGGCTGACTCAGCGAGTCAATCTCGCCGCCAAGCTCGATGCCACGGCCATCACCGTAACCCCTATCGACAAGCGAGGCCGAGCCACGAAGCGCATCAGCAAGATGGTGCACCTGAAGATCAACTTCGTCGTGGTCAAGAATATCACTGCCCCCGTGGGCTACAAGCAGTTCTATGCCCGCATCATGCGTCCCGACGATGAGGTCATGCTCAAGAGTGAGGCGGGGAACTTTGAGTTCGAGGGCCAGCAGATCCCTTACTCTATCCGCCGAGAGCTGGAGTATGGGGGCGAGGAGCTACCCGTGGAGATGTTTTGGCCCATCGAGGAGACCCTCCTGGCGGGTAAGTATCGCCTTATCCTCTTCGCCGACGGCAATATCATCGGTGAGTCTACCTTCTCCCTCTAACTCCCAAAGTCGAGCAAACTCATGCAGCCCCTTCCCTACGACCTAGGCCTTGCTCTCAGCGGAGGCAGCATCAAAGGTTTCGCACACCTAGGTGTCCTCAAGTGCCTCGAGGAGCGAGACCTTCGGCCCGACATCATCGCTGGCACGAGCGCAGGGGCTCTCATGGGGGCCCTCTATGCCGACGGCTATTCGCCCCAAGAGATCTTTGAGCTGCTGCGTGAGCAGGGCTTCATGGGGATGACGACCCTGAGGCCCTCGGGTGGTGGAGTCTTCGACACGAGTAAGTTCGTCCGTTATCTCAAGGAGCTACTCCATCACGAGCGTCTCGAGGAGCTGCCCCTGCCCGTACGCATCGTAGCCACAGACCTGGATGCAGGCGACCAGCACGTCTTCTCCGAGGGCCCACTGGCCGAGGTTATCACTGCTTCGTGCTGCATCCCCGTGCTCTTCAACCCCATTGTCCTCGACGGGGTGCGCTACGTCGATGGAGGGCTATTCCGCAACCTCCCCGTCTCGGTCATCCGCTCCGAGTGCCGAGAGGTTATCGGGGTGAACCTCGGCCCAGAGGAGGACAGCGAATACAAAAAGACCGTCTTCGGCGTGGCCAATAGAGCCTGGGAGCTCGTCTTCAGACAGAATACTCGCCCCGACAAAGAGGCTTGCGACCTGCTCCTTGAGACCCAGGAGGTGCTCCAGTATGGGATGTTCGAGGTCGATGCCGCCACAGAGATCCTCGAGATCGGCTACCGCCTGGCCTGTCAGAGCCTCGACGAATACAAAGCAAAGAAACAATGAAGCATCAAGAGAAAATCATCATATACTCCCTGCTGCCCCGCCTCTGGGGCAACGACACCCAGCAGCTGATCCCCTCGGGCTCTATGCAGCACAACGGCGTGGGCAAGATGGCCGACCTGAGTAGCGAAGACCTCGACTACATCCGCTCGCTCGGCTGCAACTACGTCTGGTACATTGGCCTCCTCGAGCATGCGACGAAGACGAGCTTCGCCCACGAGGGCATCCCCACAGATCATCCCGCCATTGTCAAGGGGGAGGCAGGCTCGCCCTATGCCATCCGAGACTACTACGACATTGCCCCTAGCTTGGCCGAGGTCGTCTCGGAGCGTATGCAAGAGTTTGAGGCCCTCGTCGAGCGAAGCCACAGGGCAGGCCTCAGGGTGATGATCGACTTTGTCCCCAATCACGTAGCCCGTACTTATAGCTCCGACCAAGCCCCCCGAGGGGTGCAGGATCTTGGCCAGGGGGACGACCCTGGTCTGGCTTTTAGCCCCACCAACTGCTTCTACTATCTTCCTGGGCAGAGGCTCGAGCTCCCCCAGGAGGCGCAGCAGAGCTCTATCCCCTACGAGGAGATGCCTGCTCGAGCCACAGGTAACGACTGCTTCTCCGCCCACCCCAGCATCAACGATTGGTTCGAGACCGTCAAGCTCAACTACGGCATAGATTACCAGGGCTCGGGCCAGCTCTCGTGCGAGAGCATCCCCACGACTTGGCATCGCATGCTTGAGATCCTCCGTTTTTGGGCCGCTAAGGGTGTAGATGGCTTCCGCTGCGATATGGCTGAGATGGTGCCCGAGGCCTTCTGGGCCTGGGCTTTAAGTGCCCTCAAGGCCGATTATCCCGACCTCATCTTCCTGGCAGAGATCTATCAGAACCATCGCTATGCCGCCTATCTCGAGGCCGGATTCGACTTCCTCTACGACAAGGTGGGTCTGTATGATGGCCTACGCAGCATCGCCATGGGGCAGGCCTCGGCCTCGACCTTCACGGCTGCTCGAGATGCTGTCGGGGCTATGCAGCCTCGGATGTGCTACTTCCTCGAAAATCATGACGAGCAACGCTTCGCCTCGGACTTCTTCTGTCCCGAGGGCAAGGCCTGGCTACCCAGTCTAGCGGCTACCACCCTCTCAGGGCCTAATCCGTACCTGCACTACTTCGGCGGAGAGCTAGGCGAGCGAGGGATGGATGCCGAGGGCTTCAGCGGTCGAGACGGCCGTACGACCATCTTCGACTACTGGGCTCTGGACAAGGTGCAGCGGCTTCGGCATGGCGGCTTCGGCCCTGCGCTACTGACAGATCAGGAGCTAGAGCAGCTGACTGAGACGCAGCTCCTTCTAGGCAGCATCGCTCAGCATCCTCTAGTCCTCGAGGGGGGCTATCATGGGCTGAATTACTGCAACGAGGCCTCACCCGAGTACGACAGCCATCGGGTACTGAGCTTTGCCCGCTATAGGGATGGCGAGCTCCTCCTCGTTGTCTCTAGTTTCGCTTCAGAGGCTCGGGAGCTCTCCCTCCACCTACCCAAGTCCGTCCTCGAACACATGGGCATCGATGTAGGCAAGCCCATGCTCCGCCAAGATCTACTCTTTGGAGGTAGTGCCATCATGGCCCTCACACCTCTAGCCCCATTGAGACTAAGCCTAGGGGCCTATGATACCCTCATTTGGCACTTCATCCCCCTCTCCTGAGAGCTTCCCTAGAGACCAACGAAACAAAATGAATCAGACTAATCCTATACTGCTACCCTACGATACCCCACACGGGGCTTACCCCTTCGACCGAATAGATATCGAGCACTACCGTGAGGCCTTTGCAGAGGCTCTCAAGATCAAACGTGCCGAGGTTGATGCGATCATCAACAATCCCGAGCCGCCAACCTTCGACAATACCATCCTCGCCCTCGAGCGGTGTGGCGATGCGATGGAGCGGGTCTCAGGCATCTTCTTCAACCTGCTGCATGCCCATGCCAATGACGAACTGATGCAGATCTCCGAGGAGATCATCCCTCAGATGTCCGAGCTATCGACGTATATTATTCTCAACGAAGCCCTTTTCGAGCGGATACACTCTGTCTATCAAGAGAGAGAAAGCCTCGGTCTCGATGAGGAGGAGCAGAGACTGCTACAGAATTGCTACGAAGGCTTCGCCGAGAGCGGTGCTACACTGCCCGAGGTGCAGAAGCAACGCCTGCGAGAGCTCAGCCAAGAGCTCAGCCGCAGTGGTCTGCTCTTCGGACAGAATACCCTTAAGGATCAGAAGCGTTATCGCCTCTACCTCAGCGACGAGAGTGAGGTCAAGGGGATGCCCGAGTCATCTCTACTCATGGCTCGAGAGGCTGCTGAGAGGGAGGGACATCCAACGGGTTGGCTCTTTGACCTTTCTGCCCCTAGCTACTTCCCCTTCATGCAGCATTGCCCTGTGGGTGAGCGCAGACGAGAGATGTACCTGGCTAAGATGGCCATCGGAGCTGCAGGGGATGAGTACGACAACCGAGAGCATATTCGTTCACTTGTCAATGGTCGCCTAGAGGAGGCTCAGCTACTGGGCTATGAAACCTTTGCCCATCTAGCCCTACACAAGCGTATGGCCAAGCATCCGAGTGCGGTGTATGAACTCCTGGATAAGCTCCTCGATGCCTACAAGCCCGTCGCAGAGCGAGAGATCGAGCAGGTGCGGAGGTTTGCCCTCGAGCGAGGTGTCGAGACAGAGCTACAGAGCTGGGACTGGAGCTACTGGGCCGAGCAATACAAGCAGGCCTATTACGAACTGGACGATGAACTGTTGCGCCCCTACTTCGAGCTCTCTCGAGTGATCGAGGCTGTCCTAGGCCTTGCTACCCAGCTCTACGGCCTAGGCTTCGAGGAGAGAGGGGATATACCCGTGTATCATCCTGATGTCAAGGTCTTCGAGGTCAAGGATGAGGATGGCTCTTATCTAGGCCTCCTGTACACAGACTTCTTCCCCCGAGAGGGCAAGCAGAGTGGGGCTTGGATGAATAACCTACAGGAGCAATATCACCTGGAGAGTGGTGAGGATCATCGCCCGCATATTGTCCTGGTGATGAACTTCACCCCACCGACGGCAGAGAGGCCTTCGCTGCTGACTGTTGGCGAGGTGCACACCTTCCTGCACGAGTTCGGTCATGCCCTGCATGGGCTTTTGTCTCAGTGTCGCTTCTCCTCGCTCAGCGGTACGGGTGTAGCCCGAGACTTCGTTGAGCTCCCCAGTCAGATCATGGAGAACTGGCTCTCGGAGCCCGAGTGGCTAACCAGCTTCGCTCGGCATTATCAGAGCGGTGAAGCGATCCCGAGCGAATATATTGATCGGATGCAGCGAGCCCGCCACTTCCTCGTTGGCTATGCTGCCTGCCGTCAGCTGAGCTTTGGTTACCTGGATATGGCTTGGCATACGCTCAGAGAGCCCCTGGGTGAGGCGTTAGATGTCCGAGCCTTCGAGGATGAAGCCTGGCACAAGGCCCTCGTACTGCCTCCAGCCTCCGAAGGGGCTATCATGAGCACCTCCTTCGGGCACATCTTCTCTGGGGGCTACAGTGCTGGTTACTATGGCTACAAGTGGGCGGAGGTGCTGGACGCAGATGCCTTCTCCCTCTTCAAGCAGCATGGGATCTTCAGCCGAGAGGTCGCCCAACGCTTTCGCCGAGAGATCCTCTCTCAGGGGGATAAGCGGGAGGCTATGGATCTCTACGAGAGCTTCCGAGGGGCTAAGCCCTCGATCGATGCGCTGCTGCGCCGAGACGGGATCTTGCCCCTAGAGGCCTAAGCCTCTAAGGTTCTTATCATACTTTCACTTCATTCTATTTCTCAATGCAACACGCTCCTATGCAACAGCCTCAGAGCCCAACCCTACTCTATGCCTCTCGTGCAGGCATAGTCTTTGGGCTTTACTTTGCCATCAAGTATCTGGCCTTGATGTATATGATTCCTCATCCAGGTCTCTCCCTAGCCTTTTTGCTCGGGACACTCTTCGTGCCCTTCTTGGCCTATCGCCTGACGAAGAGCTATCGAGAGATAATAGCTCCTGTGGGGGACTTCAGCTTCCGAGACGGATGGGTCTTTGGGGTCTTGATCTACCTCTTCGCCTCGATCGTCGTGCTGATCCCCCACTACATCTTCTACACCCGCCTCTTGCCTGAGCAATTCCCCATACTGGCGGAGAAGCTCTCCGAGATCTACGCACAACTGCCCGAGATCTATCAGCAGCATCAGCTCCTACTCGGAGGTGAACCCCTGGAGATCATGACCGAGCAGATGCAGCAGCTCCCTGTGGGACGAATGCTCGTGGCCGATGTACTCAACAACGTCTTCCTCGGCTCGCTCCTGAGCCTCATCAACGCAGCCCTGCTCAGACGCAAGGCCTAACCCCTCTACAGCAACATCATGGATATATCCGTTGTCATACCCCTGTACAATGAGGCAGAGTCTCTGCCCGAGCTCGAGGCCTGGATCCGTCGGGTCATGGACGAGCATGGCTTCAGCTATGAGATCCTCTTCGTCGATGATGGCAGCACAGATGGCTCTTGGCAGATCATCCGAGGACTACAGAAGAGTAATCCGCATATCCGAGCGGTGAAGTTTCGCCGCAACTATGGCAAGTCGCCTGGGCTGCACTGTGCCTTCGAACGGGCTCGAGGAGAGGTCGTCATCACAATGGATGCAGACCTACAGGACAGCCCGGAGGAGATTCCCGAGCTCTACCGCATGATCAAGCAGGAGGGGTACGATTTGGTCAGTGGTTGGAAGCAAAAGCGGTATGACCCTATACTCACGAAGAACCTCCCCTCGAAGCTCTTCAATGCTACGGCTCGTCGCCTCTCGGGCATCGACAACCTGCATGACTTCAACTGTGGTCTCAAGGCCTATCGCTGCGAAGTGGTCAAAAACATCGAGATCTACAATGATATGCACCGCTATATCCCGTACATGGCCAAGAATGCAGGCTTTCATCGTATCGGGGAGAAGGTCGTGCAGCACCAGGCCCGCAAGTATGGGCAGTCCAAGTTCGGCCTCAACCGCTTCGTTAATGGTTACCTCGATCTGATCACGCTGTGGTTTACGTCCAAGTTTGGGCGCAAGCCCATGCACTTCTTCGGTCTAGCGGGTAGCTTGATGTTCGTGGTAGGCTTCATCGCTCTAGCCATTATCCTGCTGAATAAGTTCCTGCATCTCTACCACGGTACTCCTGCACCACTGGTAACCGATCGGCCTTACTTCTTCATTGCTCTAACGGCGATGATCATCGGGACACAGCTCTTTCTAACAGGCTTTGCGGCCGAATTGATTAGTCGCCAGGCAAGCGACCGCAACGAATACAAGATCGAAGAAGAAATATAACCCCACTTCCCCTATCGCTCCTATGGCATTCTCTACTGGCAAACGACCCAAGTGGCTCGTCTCCCTCTCTCGCCTTATCGCTGTCCTTCTAGTCGTGTGTTGTGCCTATTGGGGCATCAAGATCTATAGGCAGTCGCAGCAGCATCATGGGCAGTTCTCTCATCTCTCGGGAGAGATCTTCCACACCTATTACTCGATCAAGTATGACCGCACGGCGAACTACCAGGCGGCGATCGACTCGGTCTTCTCTACCTTCAGCCATTCGCTGAACCCCTTCGACAGCACAAGCCTCATCGCCTATATCAACCGCCATGAGGCTGGGCCTGCGGACTCGATGCTGCTGCGTGTCTGGGCGGCCTCTCGCCGCATCGCCGAGGCCTCGGGCGGTTCGTACGATGTAACCTGCTCACCACTGATCAATGCCTGGGGCTTCGGCTTCTCCGACTCGGATACGATCTCGGCCAAGGTCTTGGATAGCCTGCGCAGCTTCGTCGGTTACAATCGAGTGCGGGCGACGAGGGACTCGCTCATCAAAGAAGATCCTCGGATGAAGATCGACTTCTCCTCCATCTCCAAGGGCTACTGCTCAGACCTCGTGGGCGAATACCTCCATGCTCAGGGAGCCGAGCACTATATGGTCGATCTAGGGGGTGAGGTGGCCTTCCGAGGGCTCAACCCCCAGGGGAAGCCCTGGCGCATAGGGGTCAGCAAGCCCATAGACGACCCCACTGGCCTCATGCAGGAGCTGGAGCTTATCATCAGCCTCGATATGCCCCAGGGTGGGCTTGCGACCTCGGGAAACTATCGCAACTACAAGATGATCGAGGGGAAGAAGTATGCCCACACGATCAACCCCCTGACGGGCTACCCCATACAGACCGATGTGCTCAGTGCGACCATCATAGCTCCCAGCTGCATGATGGCTGATGGGCTGGCGACGGCCTGTATGACCAAGACCTCTCAGGAGATCCCGGCCTTCCTCGCCCAGTTTGAGGGGGTGGAGTACATGCTCATCCTTGGGGGGGAGGGACAGAGCTACCGTAGCATCATGAGCCCAGGCTTCTCTAGGCTCGTCGTCCCAAAGGAATAGCCTCTACCCATACTCCGCACCATAAGCCCGCCCCTCGAACTGCTCCTAGGAGTCTCGAGGGACGGGCTTGTTCTTTCTCGTCCTAAGGGATCGGGGGAGGTAGCGAGCCTCTTACAGAGCCCCTCGGTACGTCTCTAGCAGGCTCTCCGACGAGGTACTGATCGGGCCTCGGCGGAGGTCTCGGTAGGTTCGCAGATGAGACCCAAGTAGGATCGCACGTGAGACTCAAATAGGAACTCGAGTGAAGTCCTACTTATACCTCCATCGAGCTCCTATCTGAGTCTCGAGTGAGGTGTCAGATAGGCTCTGAGGAGAGGCGACCATAGGCCCTCTGCCGCACGCTCGGTAGGGCCTCGGTCGAGTGCCTCCCCAAGTCGTACTCCAGCCCCTATGACGCAAAGAGGGCGGAGGCCGTGAGGCACTCATTGCTGAGCCCACACTGGCCTCCGTCCTCACGGACATTCACTAGTCCCCTAGCTGCTCGAGCGAGCTGCTAGGTCGAGGGGGATAGCTTAGTTCTCGGGGACGTAGATGATCTCGCCATTGTCCAGCTCGTAGGCGATACCGACACGTCGTCCTTTGCTCCGGTTCGACGAGCTGGGCTCTTCCTTGGGGATAAACTTCTTGATCTCTCGACCTTCTTTGGTGATAATCTCCATATTATCCTTGCCCGGATTCTTGACGATAGTGAAGTCCTCCTTACCAAATATCTCTGTCATATTCATGTGCATAACCATGGCCACCATGAGCGAAACGGCGAAGACCATCGCCACATCGAACATATTGACAATAACCGATAATGGATCTTCATCGTCCTGCCCGAGGAGCATCCCCCTGCGTCTCGTATGCCGCTGGGGATTGCTCCTTCGTTGGGCTTCCGGGCGATTCTCAGATGTGATATGATTGTCTTGCTTCATAATATTGCGAGGTTTGGCGGATTAGTTCGCCCGACGTTGCTGCATGACACGGGCGATGTAGAGCAGATTGTTCGTATCCTTGGCGTACCAACGCTGCTTATATTGCAGGGTAATCAATCCTACAGCACTGATCACGAGCCCCACAACCGTGGTTGCGAAAACAACCTGCATATTGTAAGCCATACCCCCAATATCGCCCGTCGAAAGGCCTACGAGGGCTGGGCTCATGGCAATCAAAGTCCCTACAAGACCAAGTACAGGCCCCATCTTGGCCAAGAGACGGCTTAGTGTCAGGTCTTTGGTCGCATGAAGCTCAAAGTTTGTGATCGTATATTCGGCAAAGTCCTCATCAGCCCCATGCTCGAGGATCTGACGCATATAGGGCATCACAAGCGTATTGTCTCGCTTGGGCAGAAGCTCACACAGCTCTTCCAACTCGTGCTCTCGCAAACGATCTATGATAGGCTGGAGCTTGACCATATTGCGACGATTGGCGGTGAATTGGGCATAGAACGAACCTGCTAGCATGATCGAACGAACAAAGAGAGCGATCAGCAGGATGATGTCTGGGATCAGCAAACTATTGGCAATGCCAAAAAGAAGTTGGGATATAAAGTCCATAGAAAGTATTAGGGATGATTAGCGATGACCTCGGGCCGAACGATACTTCCTCCTCAACTCAAGAAAGAATCCTGCTCCGAAGAAAATCAAAAAGACAATTAGGGCCAAAAGATATAGGATAAAGGGTGCACGGCTCGAGGCCATCGGTGCAAAGAGAATCTCTTCGCTCGTGGTCGACAGCAGTGCAGAGATACAGAGCAGGATCGAAAGCGAAAGAACTAGCTCCTCTCGCATACTGCGCAGCGGCAGAGCCCAGCGCATCAGCAGAGCCACCAGGGGAAAGAAGAGCAACGACCCCACCGCAACAAGTAGTGCCGAAAGCTCGAAGGCAACTCCAGGCAAAGCATAGATCACTTGCGTCTCTATGAAGAAGAGCGTCGGCAACACGAGCAGCGATATATAGTACTTCTGCAACCACCATAGTGGGGTCATCAGACGTAGCTTGATCGAAGCCCAGCGTCCCTCATGCCTTAGCTCCTCTGGATTCTTCGAAACGCTCCACTGTCTGAAGGCAAAGGCCAATACAAGGGCACACTCGATCGTTACCCAAATGGCCACATACTGCCGAGCCTTGAGCGAGGCTAGATAGCTCGCCACTTCGTTGCGGCTGCTATCAATAGCCCAGGGCATCACGAGCCAGGCGAAGAGACCTAGCAATGCCCCATAGATCAGCGTTCGCCACGAGCCAATGAGGCTCAGCTTGGCCGATACGGCTAGGAGGCAGAGCAACATGACGATGTAGACTAGCGTTGTCATTGGACTAATAGGGTTCGGGAGCACGAGCAGTAGAGCCCCTCCACCACCGAGGCGATGGGCCGAGGGATCAAGGGGCTCTATATGCTCTAGGGTGCTAGGTTAGTCTTCGATATTCTGATTACGCTTGCGCAGCAGGAGTATCCCACCGATGAGCAGAACCAAGATCCCTGCTCCGAGGGCGAGATACCAGCCCTTGGACTCTTGCTCATCGCTTTGGTGGCTCTGAGCCGTGGCCTGCTGGGTCTTCTTGTCTTGCTCCAGGACGACACTCTTCTGATCACTCTGTTTGCGCTGCTCGAGTGGAGCCTTCATCTGCTGTTGGTACTGCTTCGCTGCCTCGGGCTTGAGTCGCTGAGCGATGAAGTCTCTCAGAGCAGCATTGGAGGCCGCAAAGCCTGCTCCCGAAGGGCCATGGCGCTGCACGATCTGGCTGTGCAGCTCAGAGAGCCGCTGCACCTGCTCGCTCGAGGCTGCCCACATGCCCTTGCGTGCAGTCTCGAGCATAACGCCCGTGATCTGCTCGAGGGCAGCAGGATTGTTCTTCTCGAAGAACTCCTTCGTCCCCAGGCCTTGCTTATCCTCGATCCATGTGTCGTAGATATTGTCCCAGAGCTCGTCGTCGATAACCTCGGGCTTCGATACTTCCCAGCCGTAGGTGTTCTCGATGATCTCAGCGATGCCTCCAGCACGAGAGTTGCCCCCCTTGAGGGCCTCGCGAACATAGTAGGGGTTGAGGATCGTACTGCGACTCTCGATCCCGATAGCCTCCTTCAGATCCTGCATCTTGACATGATTGCGGTTGCGATAGTCGGCGAAGAGAGCCTCAGGTTCCTTGCCCGTTACCTGCGTGATCGTGAGGTTGAGCCCACCCATGAACTCGAAGACGTGGTCGAGACTCAGTGCTCCCCAGCTATTACTCTGTCTGGGCTGGATGATCACATCCGTCCTCTCGACAGCGGCACGGAAGAGCCCCTTGGCCACCGCCCCCCAGTTCTCTGTAGAGGCATAGGCTGCTCCCATGTTGTTCAGGTAGACCTCAGCGATCTCGGCACGGTCGTCCCACTTGTCTCCAGCCTTGATCATCGCTTGAATGCCTGTGCCGTACATCCCGTTGATGCCCCCGAAGACACGTACGCCAGCCCACTCTCTAGCCTCGCGGGGCGAGAGACCAGCCTCGACGAGACGCTTCTCAATATTCACGTTGCCCTCGTGGACGAAGTTGGTGTGGTATTCCTCCGTCCCTGCTGCAGCCGCTAGAGAGACAGCCTTGGAGATGAGGTTGAGGCGAGAGGCTGCCAGGTCTCGGAACTGCCCCGAGGTCTGCACCAGCACGTCTACACGAGGACGGCCGAGCTTAGCCGAGGGGATGAGGCGTACATCGCTCACTCGTCCCATGACATCTCGGACGGGCTCGACCCCAAGCATATACAGTACCTGGGCGATCGTAGCCCCGCCGGTCTCGATAAATTCGCTACTCCAAAAGGTGTAGCTGACCTTCTTGGGGTACTCCCCATGTTTCTTGACATAGGCCTCCAGGGTGCTCTCGGCGAGCTTCTTCCCCTTCTCCCAGGCCAGCTCGGTGGGCGTTACCTCAGCGTTGATGCTGTAGAGGTTACGCCCCGTAGGGATAGCCGAGGGATTGGCCACAGGGTCTCCGCCCGAGGTGGGGGCGATGTAGCCTCCATTGAGGCCTCGGATGACAGAGGAGAGCTCAGCCTCGGGGCTATGCTCTAGGCCTGTTTGGTAGCGGCGAACGTTCATTAGCGTTCGGGTGAGTTCCATGATGGCCTCGGCATGGGCCTTCTTCTCGGGAGTAATCCCTCCCTGAGCCGACAGAGCCCCTGGATGTCCACCCATTGCCTGAGCCATTCCCTTGGGCATGCCTCCGGGGTGTCCCTTGGACTTGCCCATCTCTTTAGGCATGCCGCCAGGGTGTCCTCCCATCGCCTTAGGCATCTCCTTGGGCATCCCAGCAGGGTGTCCCATGGCCTTGGCAGAGCCATCGGCAGAGAGCTCCATGCTCTTGCGGGCCTGCATGGCCTCCATCATAGCGGCCATGCCCGTGAGACGAGGGCGGGTCAACTCAACCGCCTGGCGCAGCTCATCCATCGTGATCCCTGCATACGAGCAGACGAAGGCCGAGTCTATCTGTCGCCCATCGAGGATCTCCCCGACAAGACGCTTAGCAGGGGCGAGGTAGTGGTCTGTTAAGTAGGTCTGACGAGCATAGTTCTCCTCCGAGAGCTTGCCCCGCATACGATCGAGGGCCGCACGGCTATAGCCTATCGGATCACTAGCCATGGCCAAGACAGTCGAGCGGATCTTATCCTTGGCGAAGGGGATACCCGTGATGTAGAGGGCTGTGCTGATCTTCTCGCTGGCGATCTCTTCGGCGAAGTTGTCCAGACGTAACATATCCTCCTGGCTGTAGGGCTCACTCAGCACGCTGTCTAGGCGCAGCTCTCGGTGCAGGCCCATGCGCACAGCCTCTCGCTTGACGTCGAGGGCGAACTTGCGCTTGATGTCGTCTCGGTCTGCCTTCTCGTAGGAGATCATATCTCGGCGTAGACGGTCGAAGCTCGAGCGCATGCGGCTCTCTTCATACGGAGGGTTGAGGTAACTGAGAGTCGTGGCATAAGAGCGTCGCTTGGCCATCATGGACTCCCCGACGTTGGCGATGGTGTAGTAGTAGAAGTGAGGAGTAGTACCTACTAGAGCATCAGGCCAGTCGCTACTAGAGAGGGCCACTTGCTTCTGAGGGGTGAACTCGAGGCTGCCATGCGTACCGAAGTGCATCATAGCATCGGCCTTGAAGGCCTCCTTAGCCCAAAGATAAGCTGCGACATAGGGGTGTGGAGGGGGAGACTTCGCTCCGTGTACAATGGCGAAGGAGTCGCCTCCGACGCCCGACATAGGTTGGGGCAGGAGGACAACATTGCCTAAGTTAACGGTGGCGATGCTGATGAAAGGGACTCCGTCCTTGACCCCACTCATGTATTGCCCTGGTGCTGCACCATGGACCTCGGTAAGCTCGGCATACTTCTCGGGTGTCAGTCGTCTCTTGAGCCAGGTGTCATACTCTGCGGCATCGACCTGGAGGGTAGAGGCCTGCTGCATGAATTCCTGGATCGCCCCCTCTGTGAAGTCGCTAAGCACTGGGCCGTGCTTCATAATCAAGGCCATGAGAGCCTCGGGACTAGAGGGCAGATCGAGCGTGTAGCCCTCGTCCTTGAGCCGCTTGAGGACGTTGTAGAGTGAGGGAACAGTCTCCAATCCCTGAGCCAATAGGCCACTCTGTCCAGGGCCCTTGAAGTAATAGATGGCTAGACGCTTGTCCTTGTTGGCCTTGCGCTGTAGGGCTACGGTATTGGCTACAATATCGGAGAAGCGGTTCAGACGCTCAGGGATGGCGATGGTCTCGACGATGCCGTCAGCGTTCTCTCGTTGGGCATTGACGACATAGGGATAGATCGCTCCATCGAGCTCAGGCATGACGAGGCTTTGAGACATGAAGCCCCCCGACATTCCCATAACATCCTGCTGCCAACGTTGCTCTGTGGTCATCATCGTGAGGGGGATGAAGAGAGGGGCATTGTATCTCTTGAGGGCCTCAATGACTTCATCGCCTGAGCCTCCCGATATCCGTCCATGGGGGAGGTAAATGATCGCTTGGGGCTGTACGGCATCGAGGAAGCCCAGTCGCCCACGGCCCGAGAGGATGGGGTAGACGTTGAAGCCTCGAGTATGGAAGGCCATGATCATGCTGTCGAGGTTGGCCTTATTACCACTATAGGGGTCGTTGATAGCCCCTGTGATGGCCACGCTAGGGCCTCCCTCGTGGTAATGGCCGATCTGCTTGAGATAGGCGTCGAAACTAGGCTTATCCTTGATGGCGACATCCTCGTCTATGTGGTAGAATACCTCCGAGGCTAGAGGAACGACCTCGAGAGGCTCGGGGGCAAAGAAGCTCTTCTTGTCAATGTACTTGCGGATGTAGTTGGCTAGAGAGACATAATTCTTCCGGTTACCGTTGTTGAAGTACGAGAGCAGGGTCTCCCCTGTGATGCTGTCTAGGTTGTTGATGCTGTTGGCGGGGTTCGTTACCCGTACGACCTTGAGCGGATGCCCCGCATCGGCATAGCGTTGGATGGCAGCTCGATGCTCCTCGTCGATTTTGAGGCCCATGCCGGAGATGAGGACGAAGTCGTAGGTCTTCGACCCGTCGAACTCCGTAGCCGAGAGGACATGGTAGGCGACATGGGTGTTCTCGTTGGATTTGACGATGGCCGAGCTCTGCACAGCCGGGAAGTTCACCAGTGCCACCTGAGTGGTCGAGCCCTCCTTGCTCCACCACCACCAGAGGGCAGCTCCGATGAGGACAAGCGAGCTTAGGACTAAGAGAATGCGGTTAGGTTTCTTCATAGGATTTACCGTTGTTAGTGATTGTTGTATGCCTTTTGTTTACAGTCTAAAAGAGAGTTTAGCAGCGAAAACACGCCCTGGGGTTAGAGAGGCGTTCTGCACACCGATGTTATTGGCCTTGTAGTTGAGCAGATTGTCCGCACTCACCGAGAGAGTGATACGATGGTCGTAGGACAGACTGGCCGTGGTGCGCAGCATCGGATAGCCCTCGAAATAGCGAGGATGTACGGAGAGTTCTTTGGTCTTACTATCCTGATTGATGAGGTTGATAGTCTGCCCTGAGAGGTACTGACCGATGAGGGAGGCTGAGACACTCCACTTAGGATGCCACGACTTGTAGGCATCGAGCTTGAGGAGTAGGTTGTGTGGGCGTACTCGGCTGATATTGACCTGCTGCCCGTTGATCTTCTGATAGAGGGGGTTGTAGGAGAAGGTATAAGATGCCGAGAGATTGATCCCATTGTAAATGCGCCAAGAGGCTTGGGCATCAAGGACAGTCATGTGCGAATAGCCATCGATGTTGATGTGCTGTTGATTGCCCTTGCTGTCGGCTCTCATGACGATGCGATCGTGGAAGAGCGTATGCGTCGCTCCAGTCGAGAGGCTGAGCCCTCCTCTAGACCACTCGGCATTGACGAGGAGCTGGTTGGCTGTCTCAGGTTTGAGGTTGGGGTTGCCGAAAATCTCGAAGCTCCCCTGATGACTCCACCTGAAGTATAGCTCCATGAGCGAAGGGAACTTGAAGGCTCGAGCGTAGCCTCCCCTTAGAACCCAGTTTCGGTGCTTGTAAGAGAGGGTTGCCTTGGGAGAGAAATGCAAGATCTTGTTGGGGTGGTAGTCTGCACGGGCTCCATAAAGTAGGCGCAGGCGAGGACTGATGTGCCAAAGGTGCTGGGCGAAGAGGACACCATAGTGGATCCCCTTCTTCTCCTTTGCCTCTCCGATCTGGTCTGAGAGCATCGACTCGAAATGCCCCTCGAGCCCGACGCTGAGGTTACTCCCCCCCTCAAGCTGTAGGTCGTGCTGCAAACGCATCGTCTGTACGAGGTTGCGGTGTAGGGTATCGACCTCATTGGCCTTGACATATTCTCTCCTGCGCCAGGAGAGGTCTGCATTGTAAAGGAAGTTTAAGCTTGAGTGAGGGCTCAGCTTCCAAGCTGCTCTCAGTCCGTTGGTGAGATAGTCATAGACATCATGCTGGTATTCGTTGCGGTATTGTCTACGATTGGAGTGATTGAGATCCCAGCGTAGAGAGATATTTTCGGTAGGGTTGAAGCGCAGGCTATTGCCCAGGCGCAGGACGTCGTTCTGAAGGACATTCATCGAGCTCGAACCGTCTCGAGAGCTGAGCAGATAGCCAGCTTCCCGGTCGTAGGAGCCGTAGGTAGAGTTGTTGAATCGCCCCAACTTAAAGCCTGCTTGTAGGTTGCTTGTCCATCCGCCCAACTGACTATAGCCAGCCGATCCATTTAGAGAGAGAGGTTGATTGTACTGTCTAGTAACTAGGTTGACCACTCCTGCGATGGCATTCGAGCCATAGAGTGCAGAGCCAGCTCCCTTGACAACCTCTACACGCTCGATGTTGTCTGGGCTAAGGCGAGAGAGGTCTATACTCCCATTCTTCAGGCCTGCGACCTCCTCTCCATCGATGAGGAAGGCAATGTAATCGGCCTTGTAACCCTGCATGGTAATGTGAGTAATGCCACCATGCTGGCTGAGCTCGATCCCAGGGATGGAATAGATGAGGATGTCTCGAGTTGATGTGGGGGCAATGCGTTCGATCTTGGTTCGATTGATTACCTGAACAGGTACGGGGACGTCCTTGTGATGGCGTAGAGCTCTAGTCGAGGTTACAACATATTCTTCGAGGTCATTGGATCGTTCCTTGAGCATCAAATCACCCAAATCATGGTCTTTGTTTCTCTGAGAGAGTTTTGTCCTGTACGGCTCATAGGTTAGATGGCTAATGCGTAGTGAGAGGCTCTCTGTCCCCTTGCTCCTAAGACGAAGGATAAGGCGAAAGTACCCCTGGGCATCGGTTTGCCCTCGTACTACGATGCGCTTCCCCTCGAGCAGCTCAACGATGGCATCTCTGACTGGCTGCTGGTTGTGTTGGCTGATCACCCGTCCTCGAATACAGCTCTCACCCTCCCTCGACTGAGCGAGAGAAGGTGAGCTGTAGACAAGAGATATGAGTAGGACAATCAAGCCAAGGCTGTGTCTAGCACTCATATGTATAATCTATCGTGAAGGCTTGTAGTTCTTAGAGTTCTTGGTATTGGAAGGAGAGGGTTGCTCCACGCTTACCCTTGGCGTTGGTAGAGCCTGTCATGCGAAGTTTGTAGTAGGTCTTACCATCAGCTGCTCTGAAGACAAAGATGTTCTTCCTAACTGGATACATGGCAGCAGCACCCTCCATCATTTTCTTCATATCTATGTCAAAGAGTTGATAAGTATTAGGCTTACCCACATAGACGAACTTCTGCTTCTCCATCTTAGGAGCCTGCCCTTCAGGCAGCCCCATACCGCTCTCGACCTTGAGCATAGCCTCGACGTTGGTCTTGAACTCCAAACCTGCTGTCTTGATCTCAGCATTGAAGTCCGTGCTCCCCGTCATTACTACCCCTGCCTTGCCAGGATAGCCGAGGGCGGCATTGACGCGGATATTAGCACGATTGAAGGCTACGTCCCACTCTGTGCTTGTCTCTGGCTTGGCGACCTCTACGACCTTACCTGTGGCAAAAGAGAAGTAAGTCCACTTGTCGTACGCCGTAGCATCGATATACTCGGCCTTCTTGATCTCAGTAGGTTTCTTCGGCTGGGGGTCGGGGTTGTTTTTGTTGTTTTTGTCGCAGGAGGTGGTCATTAGAGTCAGACCTGCCAAGAGGGCGGCGCAGAGCACCTTCGAAAACTTGTTCATAACAGTGTTTAATAAATTTGGTTTGTTTATGAATAATGTTTGTTGGTTTCGACATTGCAAAAGTAGGCCTGTACCTAGCCCTAGAAAATACTCCTTAGTAGGTATTTTCCCCTCCTGTCTCCTCATTATGAGGTATAAGCGCAGAGAATGATGCCTTCGAGGACACTGTCAACTTTTTTCAGTACACGACACTCGATCGAGCTCCTACTTGGGTCTCGATAGCGATCCTATTTGAGTCTCTATTGCGATCCTACTTAGACCTCGATTGCGATCCTATCTTAGACCTCGGTGGAGGTTCCACTTATACTTCGATTGAGGCTCTATCGAGATCTCGGTCAAGGAGAGAAGAGGACTGTCGCTCAGAGCCTTCCTGCACTCAAAGACCATGATAAAGAAGTAGATAAGCCAGTTTTGTATATCTTTGCCCAGCGAAAACTTAGGGGGCTTCCCCCCTCATGGATAATCTAAACAAAGACTAATGAGCAAGATGACTACAAACAAGGGCCTGCTGCTGGGCAGCATCCTTGCCCTAGGGCTCGTGGCTTGCAGCCCTAGCGATCGTGGCCAGAGGGCCGAGGATCTGCTCGCCTTCGTCGATCCCTTCATCGGGACGGGAGGCCACGGGCATACCTTCCCAGGGGCTACACGTCCTGGAGCAATGGTACAGTTCAGCCCCGACACCCACCTCCTGGGTTGGGAGGCCAGCAGTGGTTACCACGAGAGCGATAGCGTGATCCATGCTTTTAGCCTCACACACCTTAGTGGTACAGGCATTGGCGACCTGGGGGATGTAGCCCTCTTGCCCTTCTCTGGGGCTTATGAGCAGAAGCCGATTGCCTCCTTCGACAAGGCTCAGGAGGTGGCCTCCCCTGGCTACTATGCCGTGAGGCTGGAGAACTTCGGCATCCAGACCGAACTCACCTCTACCGAGCGTGTCGGTCTGATGCGCACCCGCTACGACAACCCCTCGGATCGTAAGCTCCTGCTCGATCTCTCCCACATCTTACAACCCAACTGGGGGCACAAGGTAACGGGTAACGAAGTCGATATCATCAGCCCCTCGGTCATCCGAGGCACTTACCATACCAAGGGGTGGGCCGATCAGCACCGCATGAGCTATGCCCTGCATCTAGATCGTGCCGCCGACTCGATCGTCCTCGAGTGTGGGGGCGTACGTCAGCGAGTAGAGCGATTTCCCCTACATCTGGCCGATGACGAGGTGATCCGTCTCTACATTCATCTACCTGAAGGCGAAGACCTATGCCTTACGAAGGTTGGCCTCTCGCACGTTAGCCCCGAGCAAGCGGAGAAGAACCTCCAGGCCGAATTGCCCGACTGGGACTTCGACGCCGTGCACGAGCAGAGCCGAGCGCAGTGGCGTGAGGTCCTCGAGCGCATCCGCATCCGCACCTCGGATCAGGATGTCCTGCACAACTTCTACACAGCGATGTACCATGCCCACATCGCTCCCTACAACTATCAGGATGTGGACGGACAGTTCAGGGGGATGGACAAGCAGGTGCACACCAACGCCAACCCAGCCGATGGCCACTACACGGTCTTCTCCCTCTGGGATACCTATCGTGCCCTGCATCCCCTGCTCACGATCATTGACCCCGACAAGGCTCTGCGCTACGGACGCAGCCTCGTGTCCGATTACCAAGAGGGCAGCATCCTGCCTCGCTGGCCTTTGGCGGCGAACTATACGGGTTGCATGCCAGCCTATCACTCGGTGAGCGTCTTGGCAGACCTCGTGGCCAAGGGATTGGCTTCGGACGAGGATCTCAAGCTCTGGACAGAGGCCTGCCTCAGGAGCTCCGTTTACCGAGCCGACCTCGCAGAGCGATTTGCCGGCACGAGGGAGCTAGACCTCATCACCCGACACCCTCACTACAAGGAGACCTTGGGCTTCGTGCCGGCCGACTCGATCCCCGAGAGCGTCTCCTGGGGTGTAGAGATGGCCTACGATGACTGGTGTGTCGCCCGCATTGCTGAGGCAGCAGGCCTCGATTCGGTGGCTAAAGCCTATGATCAGCGCGGTCTCTACTATCGTCGCTACTGGGATCCTGAGTATCGCCTCATGCGTCCAGTCATGGCAGACGGCAGCTTTCGTACACCCTTCAACCCTCGTTACTCTGCCCATATGAAGAGCGACTATACCGAGGGGAATGCTTATCAATGGAGCTTCTACGCTCCGCACGATATGCCTGGCTTCATCCAGCTCATGGGGGGGCGAGAGGTGCTCGAGGCTAACCTCGATACCCTCTTCACTACCTCCTCACGCATCGATGGCCAGGAGCAGTCAGGCGACATCACGGGCCTCATCGGACAGTATGCGCACGGCAACGAACCCAGCCACCATATCGCATACCTCTACAACCACACCTCCTCGCCACACAAAGGGCAAGCTCTATTGGACTCGATCCTCTATACCTTCTACAAGCCTGTGCCCGATGGCATCATAGGCAACGAAGACTGCGGACAGATGTCGGCCTGGTACATCCTCAGTTCGCTCGGCTTCTATCAGGTTTGTCCTGGACTGGCCGAGTACTCGATCGGCCGCCCCATCATCGACGAGGCCGAGATTAAAGTCAAGGGTGGGACGTTCCGCATACTAGTCAAGGGCAACAGCCGAACGAATAAGTACGTTCGCTCGGCACGCATCAATGGGCGAGACATCAGCCGAGACTTGACCTTCTCCCACGAAGATCTCAAGCCTTCGGGCACGCTCGAGATCGAGATGGGCCCAAGCCCCCAATAATTCCTTCTAGTGCAGAGAGCTCGGGCTTCGGGAGAGCTTCCCCGAGCCTGAGCCTTCTGCGCCTCTTATTCTCCCACCTTAAAGATTATAGAGGTGGTAATATTATCCTAACCCAACAACATGATACTAGAAACAAGCTGGGAAGTATGTAATAAGATGGGCGGTATCTATACCGTCCTGAGCTCTCGCGCTCGAGTGATGATGGAGCGTCATGCAGGAGAGGTAGTCTTCGTTGGTCCGCTCCTCGCTGCTGAGGGCGAGCCCTATCCGCTGGACTTCGAACCCTGTGTCCCCGAGCAGCTGCTTCCCTGGGTCGAACGAGGGCAGAGGGACTTCCCCCTGCGCACTGTGGTCGGACGCTGGCGTATCCCTGGAGAGCCAGCCGTAGTGCTCGTGGACTTCTCTCCCCTGTGGCAGGAACGTGATGCTCTATACTTCGAGATGTGGAGTCAGTATGGTCTTCAGGGAGACAAAGGCTATGGAGACTACGATGAGTGTTGCCTCTTCGCCGTAGCGGCTGCCCGTACGATGGGTAGCATCGAAGCCTTCACACATCGAGACGGAGATCGCTCGATCTTGATCTTCAATGAGTGGCAGACAGCCATGGGCTTGCTCTATAACCGCATCTATGCCCCCCAGTTGGCTTCGATGTTCATTACCCATGCGACGACGGTCGGCCGCTCTATCGCAGGCAACGGCAAGGAGCTCTATGAGTATATGCCGCATTATAACGGCGATCAAATGGCGGCAGAACTCAATGTCGAGGCGAAGCACGCCGTAGAGAAGAGGGCCGCTCACGAGGCCTCAGTCTTTGCCACCGTGAGCAAGCTAACGGCTCGCGAGTGTAGCCAGCTCATCGAGCGCACCCCGATCGTGCTGCCGAATGGCTTCGAGGCAGACTTCGTCCCCCAAGGGCGGGCCTTCGGTGCGGCACGCAAGAGAGCTCGCAAGCGTCTCGCAGAGGTTGCCCGTGCTTTGACGGGTAGAGAGATCGAGGAGGATGCCCTCTTTGTCTCGCTAGGTGGACGATATGAGTACCGCAACAAAGGCATTGACCTCTTCGTCGAGTCCATTGCTCGTCTGAGGGAGCGGCATCGAGAGGGGCGCAGCGTTGTGGCCTTCCTCCTCGTCCCCGCTTGGGTGGCTGAGCCTCGGGCCGATCTAGCCTACCTTCTCAAACATCCTAAGGAGCTCACCCACGAGCCAATGCAGCACCCTACGCTGACGCATTGGCTGCACAACCTCGAGAGCGATGCTACGCAGAGCCATCTGAGACACCTAGGTCTCGATCGGGCGAGGGCAGACGAGGCTGTGCACTTCGTCTTCGTCCCCTGCTACCTCGATGGGCACGATGGGATTATGAATATGAGCTACTATGACCTGCTCATCGGGATGGATATGACCGTCTATCCGAGCTACTATGAGCCTTGGGGTTATACTCCACTGGAGAGCATTGCCTTTGGAGTACCTACGATCACAACGGGCTTTGCGGGCTTTGGCCTGTGGGCAGAGGAGGAGCTCGAGGGCGACTCAGCTTTTGAGCGAGAGAGGCTACCCGTGTGCCTCATCCGTCGTACTGACCACAATCGGGACGAGGCCATCGAGGCTATTGTCTCGCAGCTCGAACGTCTAGTCTCTGGAGAGCTGCCCGAGACTGCGAAGATGCGCCGCTTAGCCCAGGACTTAGCCTCTCGGGCAGCGTGGAAGCACTTCTATCGCTACTATGAGGATGCCTATCGTAGTATCACGGATCACTTCTAGAGCGAGGGTCTCGATCGAGTCGAAGCAAATGCGAAAGGAGCTCTCCTGCCCGAGGCAGGAGAGCTCCTTCGTTATATAAAGCCACGAGTAGATAAAGTGAAAACTCCGAGAAACAAGATTTGAGTGCCTAACTCCCTTTGTAATCCACTGAGCTAAGCTCTCCCGAGGGAGTGTGGCCCGCCATTAGGAGGTCGGCTGAACTCGGAATTGAGATATAAACGATGAGTTTCCCTATCGATCTCGTGGCTTATAGAAGCCTTTTGTCTGAAGCAAAGATAAGGACTTCGGCCCAAAGCTCCAAACTTTTTGACGAGTATTATCTCTCGGGACGCTGGATGTAGGCGATAGCCTCCTCGAGCAGCTCGATCCGCTCGGCCGGGATCTCTCGCCTAAGGTCTTCGACACTGGCAGCTACACAATAGTCTCCAGCAATGCCTGCGACATAGATATGTTCAGCCTCGAGCAGTATCGAGGGAATAACCTTCTCGAAGGCACTGTAGCTGTCTCGCTCCTGCGTCGTCGCCTTCTCGATCATTAGGACAGGCCGCCCCTCCCTGCGCTGGGCCTCTACAGCCTCGAAGACCGCAGGGTGGATCGCTGCACCGACACTATAGCGGACGCAGTGAGGTGGCCATGGCCCTCCCTCGTGGGCGAAGCTGCAGTGGTTAGCTGGGTGCTGATCCATGGTTAGGACGATGGCCTCATAGTCAGAGGCATGACCCTTGATCCAATCTGCGAGGAACTGCATGGCTTCCTCTGCTTTGGGTACGGCTAGTGAACCGGATATGAAGTCGATCTGAGGATCGACGATAAGTAATACGTTCATACGTCGCGTGTGGATAAGTGATATTCGGTATAATACAACAGAGACCACCCCGAGAGGGTAGTCTCTGTCTTAGTCGATAGGATTGTCAAAGCTCGAGGTCGAGGTCGAACTGCTCCTGCCAGGGCAAGCCCTGTGTCATGAGCTGCTGCATGAATGGATCGGGATCGAACTCCTCGACGTTGTACACCCCAGGCTTGCGCCAAAGGCCCTTCATGAACATGATGGCACCAATTGTGGCAGGTACACCCGTTGTGTAGCTGACTCCCTGGGCGCCAGTCTCCTGGTATGCAGCCTGGTGGCTACAGTTATTCCAAACGTAGTAGGTACGCTCCGTGCCGTCCTTGATGCCTCGGATGCGGCAGCCGATCGACGTCTCTCCAGTGTAATTCTCGCCGAGGTCGCCTGGGTTGGGCAGTACGGCTTTGAGGAACTGGATGGGGACGATCTCGACGCCGTTGTACATGATGGGGTCGATGCGTGTCATCCCAATATTCTGCATCACGCGCAGGTGGGTCAGATACTCTTGCCCGAAGGTCATCCAAAATCGTGCTCGCTTGATCGTGGGGAAGTTTTTCACCAAAGACTCGAGCTCTTCGTGGTAGAGGAGGTAGGACTCACGCTGCCCGATATTAGGGTAGGTGAGTGGGAGGTGGATCTCCTGAGGTTCGGTCTCGATCCATGCGCCATCCTGCCAATACTTTCCCTTCTGCGTGATCTCTCTGATGTTGATCTCGGGGTTGAAGTTTGTGGCGAAGGCCTTGTGATGGTCTCCGCCGTTGCAGTCTACGATGTCGAGGTAGTGAATCTCGTCGAAGTGGTGCTTGGCTGCGTAGGCAGTGAAGACTCCCGTTACTCCAGGGTCGAAGCCGCAGCCTAGGATAGCCGTTAGTCCAGCTTCTTTGAAACGCTCCTGATAGGCCCACTGCCAGCTGTACTCGAACTTAGCCTCGTCAAGGGGTTCGTAGTTGGCAGTATCGAGATAATTGACTCCTGCCTCTAAGCAGGCGTCCATAATGTGCAAGTCCTGATAAGGGAGGGCAACGTTGATCACCAGCTCGGGGCGAAACTCTCGCATCAAAGCTACGAGTTCGGGTACATTATCTGCATCGACGGCAGCTGTTTGGATCTTTACGTTTTTGATTTCGGACGCGATCTTGTCGCACTTGCTTTTGGTGCGGCTAGCAAGCATGATGTCAGTGAAGATATCACTATTCTGAGCGACCTTCTTGGCCACTACAGTCCCTACGCCACCAGCACCGATGATAAGCACTCTTCCCATAGGCTCTATTTCTTTTGATTGCTATTAAATTATAAACCTTTTCGTTCTGTCTCTACGATTTACTTTGCAAAGATAACAAGAATAATGTACTGCTCGAGGATGCACCCCTTGATGCCGCATAATATTCAGATATATAGTTTGTTGGTGTCTTTTTTGAGGGCTTGTCCGTAGTCCCGTCGATCTGGAGGGGTAGGGAGGTATTGATCAATGTCTCTAGAGAGACCTTATAATTGCTTGATATATACATGCTCATGCGAGGATGCTTGCCTCTCTTTAGAGGTTTAGATAGGATCGAGGATGAGACATAGATAGGAGCTCGAGTGAAGTCCTACTTATGCCTCGATCGAGGTCTAAGTAGGATCGCAATAGAGGTATAAGTGGATGCTCAACGTAGCACTCACATGGAGCGCACTCGAAGCCCTAGTAGACCTGCGCCGATCGGTTAGAGGGAGATGCTTCGGATACAAAAAGCAGTAAGGGAAGTCTCTAGTAGAAACTTCCCTTACTAAGGCTGGGTGGATGATGGGGCTCGAACCCACGACCTTCGGAACCACAATCCGACGCTCTAACCAACTGAGCTACAACCACCATGTGAACAGGAGTGCAAGTGCTCTCGCTCTCTTTCGAGTGCAAAGGTAATATATCTTTCGAAATTGACAAATACTTGCCAAATCTTTTGTCTCTCGAGGCTAGGCCCTCATCCCTCCGTCCTCTCCGTTCCCATGGTGGGGTAGGCGAGGCCTTTCCCCTCCAGCCTTCCTCGGAGATACAAGAGGCTGCGCCCGAGGGTCGATACGCTCAACCCTCCGGCGCAGCCTCTCTCTCTCTCGATGCCTAGCGGTCTAGTCTCTAGGTCTAGTAAGCTCGGGCGAAGATCACGCGCTGAGCACTGGGCTTGCCCGTTACCATGCACTGCCCAGGGGTCTTGTCCCCCTCGAGAGGGATGCAGCGGATCGTGGCCTTGGTCTCGGCCTTGATGCGCTCCTCGGTCTCGCTCGTCCCGTCCCAGTGTGCCAAGATGAAGCCCCCAAGCTCGATCTTCTCCTTAAACTCTTCATAGCTATCTACCATGATCGTATGGCTCTCACGATATTCGAGGGCCTTGCGATAGATATTGCTCTGGATCTCCTCCAGTAGATCGGCTACATAGGCATCGATCCCCTCGAGGCTGACAGTCTCCTTGGTGAGCGTGTCTCGGCGAGCAACCTCGATCGTTCCCTGCTCGAGATCCCTTGCTCCGAGGGCCAGGCGTACGGGTACGCCCTTGAGTTCGTATTCGGCGAACTTCCATCCTGGCTTCTTGTTGTCCGAATCATCATACTTGACACTGATGCCCCGTGCCTTCAATGCGGTTACGATGTTAGCTACTCGCTCAGACACCCTGGCTAGCTGCTCCTCGCCCTTGTAGATGGGGACGATGACCACCTGGTAGGGGGCTAGCTTGGGAGGCAGTACGAGCCCGTTATCGTCTGAGTGAGACATGATGAGCGCACCCATGAGGCGTGTAGAGACACCCCAGGATGTGGCCCATACATACTCCTGTGCACCTTCCTTGGTAGCGAAAGTTACGTCGAACGCTTTGGCAAAGTTCTGTCCCAGGAAGTGTGAAGTACCACTCTGTAGGGCCTTGCCATCCTGCATCAAGGCTTCGATCGTGTAGGTGTCTACTGCTCCAGCGAAGCGTTCGTTCGCACTCTTGACCCCAGTAACGACGGGTACAGCCATGAACTCTTTGGCAAAGCGTTCGTAAACGTGTAGCATACGTACAGCCTCTTGCTCGGCTTCCTCTCGGGTAGCGTGAGCTGTGTGCCCCTCCTGCCAAAGAAACTCTGCCGTGCGCAAGAAGAGGCGTGTGCGCATCTCCCAGCGTACTACATTCGCCCACTGATTGCAGAGGATCGGTAGGTCTCGATAGGACTGTATCCAGTTTTTATATGTATTCCAAATGATCGTCTCGGAAGTAGGGCGGACGATCAGCTCCTCCTCTAGGCGTGCCTCTGGATCGACGACGACACCTCCCTCGGGGTTAGTCTTGAGGCGATAATGAGTTACTACGGCACACTCCTTGGCGAAGCCCTCCACATGGTCAGCCTCACGGCTGAGGAAGCTCTTGGGAATGAAAAGCGGGAAGTAAGCATTCACATGCCCTGTCTCCTTGAACATATCGTCCAGCACTCGCTGCATCTTCTCCCATATAGCATAGCCATAGGGCTTAATTACCATACAACCTCGTACAGCCGAGCTCTCTGCCAGATCGGCCTTGATTACCAAGTCCTGATACCACTGAGAGTAATCTACGCTGCGAGAGGTTAGTTCCTTCAGTTCTTTAGCCATCTAAAAATATATGTTATTTGTATTGTTTCGACTTGAATGCAAAGTGCTGGCAAAGTTAATAAAAACGTCCATGCCGTCTAAGCAAACTGCTTGATCCATGCGCATTCTACCGTCCGTTGAGGGGGTGGTGATTGTGAAAAAATGCTCAAGAACTAGTTTATATTAAAATTATTTAATAACTTTGTATCCGAAAAAGGAGGTAATTAAACCTCTTCTTATCAATGATGACAATGTATATGAAGCAATTATTTACAATGGGGTTAGCCCTGGCCGTTCTCTTCAGTAGCTGTGGCAAGAATGATCCCATCCCTACCCCCCACCCCCCTAAGCCCACTCCTGAACAGCCACAGACCAAAAAGCCTGGTGAGGAGAAGAAACCCGAAGACCCCAAGACTCCGCAGAAGCCTGAGGAGCCTAAGAAGCCCGATACGCCTCAGCCCAAGAAACCAAAGCAACCTGAGGCTCCTAAGCAGACACCTCGTCCTCAGGATGTCGATATGGGTTTGCGTTCGATAGCTAAGTGGTCTGTCTCTGAGGCCAAATACCTCAAGGACTTTAACTTCGAGGCTCTCTATGTTGATAACAAAGCCGAAGAACTCAATATCCAAGCCTTCAAGGATCTTATCTCCATCGAGGTTGTTGGCTTTGACGGATCTACCTATACTTTCACCGAAGAGGATCTGAAGCATGTAACGATACAGGATGTTAAGTTTACAGGGTCGGACTTTACGAGTGGTCGTATTACCTTCCGTACAGTTTACAAGGGAGTACGCAGTCAGATCGAGACTTCTCTTCCCTTCGATCACAAGGCTTTCTATAGGAATAAGATCTCAACGAACCTTGCCAAGACAGGCAAGCGTTACCTCAGAGGGTCGGCCGAGTATCTGTCGGTTTTCTACAACAGCCTGTTGAACTATGACACGGATCGCTACCGTATCATTCTCAAGTCAAGCCTCGGCGTCTCTGTTAATGAGTCAAGCAATAGCATCACTTGCCACCTCTCTGTGGAGCACATTGGCACTGACAAGCCTTTGGCTACGATCCTCTACGAGATCGAAGGCTTCAAGACCCTCTCAGCGCTCAAGAGCGAGCTACAGATTGCCAGTACCCACGAGCTTATGACCAATATGAAGGATAGGTTCAAGAGATATTCTCGTAATCCACAGTTGTTCTCGAAATCGGTTGAGAGCACGGTGAAGCAATGGATCAAGCTTGCCGACCTCTCCATCGATAGAGGGGATAGTGGTGTGCAGACTCTGTCTTGGGAAGAAGTCTCTGCTCAGGGTCGTGGGATCTTTGATGTCCTCAAGGCAGGAGGCGAATACTACAACTTGGATGCTAGCTTTGAGTCCCCCCAGTTCATAGTAAAGAATGTTCGGTGGGATGACACAGATCTTCTCATCACGGTAGAACTACAGGCGATAGGCGAAGTCGCAGGTCTCGGCATTGAGAAGACGATTCGAGTGCCCAAGGTGAAGGCTTAGCCCCCTCGCCCCCTCTCTCGAGAAGGCAATCGCCCCGCTGTGCATCGATGCACAGCGGGGCGATTGCTTTGTGGACAGCCTCGTAGGCGGGGGTTAAGGTTTGGCCTGTAGGCAGACGATAGGGTTATGTTCATCGACCTGTATCTTCATTTCTCGAGCGATGCGCCAGCCATGGCGGTCGATAGCCTCTCGGAAGAGCGCAAGCGTATCCTCGGAGACCGAATTGAAGACGATACAGGGGTCGCTACCCTCCATCAGAGGGATGAGCCGATCGATGAAGAGGCCCATCTTGCCACCATGCCCCCCGATGAAGGCAGCCTCTGGAGGAGCGAACTGCGAGAGATCGAAGCTCAAGAAGTCGCCGATATGGTACTCGATACCTGGGGCTCCGAAACGACGGCTATTTGTACGCATGAGTTCCTCTCCCTCTGCTCTGATCTCGAACGAGGTAATGCTGAGGTGGGGGAACTGTAGTCTCGCCTCGATGGATACCGACCCTGTGCAGAAGCCGATATCCCACAAGCTACGCTTGCGGTGTAGCTCTAGGAGGCTGAGGCTAAGCAGTCGGATTGGCATCTTAGTAATCATATTAACTCGTCCGTTCAGAGGCATGAAGTCCAGCTCGCTGAGCCCCAACACAGGGGCATAGGCCTCGGTGGGGTTGAGGCACTCGATGATCACGCAGTTGGGGACGTCGAAGCTCTGCGCCCGAGCCTCCTGAAGCGACAGGGTGTAGAGCTGCTGACGTGCTCCGCCGAGCTTGACCCCGATATGCATCCGATAGCCCGTGTAGCCGTAGTCTATGAGGCGAGCAGCTATGGCCTCGGGGGTATTCTTGCGGTCAGTCAAGATGCCGATCTTGGGGGCTCGCTCGATCAGGGCTCGGTCTAGCTCCTGCCATGGGCGACCTGTCAGCGAGACCACACGCATATCGTGGTAGGGCAGGGTGAGGGCATGTGAGAGGAGCTGAAGCGAGTTGAAGGAGGGGAAGGTACGTCTCACTCGCCCTGGAAACTCCCGCATCAGCGTCGTCGTATAGCCGAAGAAGAGTGGATCGCCCGAGGCAAAGACGAGGATGGGTTGGTTCAGCTCTCGGTAGCGTTCGTAGACTTGGCTTAGAGGGACGGTAACATCGATCCACTCCGCCCTCTCGGGTAGGAGGTGAGAGACAAGCTCCCGATGTCGTTTGCCCCCAGAGAAGGCCTTGTGGGTCGAGATCAAACTGAGGACTTCTTCTGTGAAGAGGGGGTTGTCTTCGTCGCTCATGCCGACGACGACGAAGCGCAGGTCATCTTGCTCCGAGGGTCTACACATCTCGTCCTGGTCTTAGCTGTGCGGCATCGTCGAGGGTGAGGATGGAGTTCACCAGCGTTGCGGCGAGGTTGCTCCCTCCCTTACGTCCTCGGATGATCACCTTGGGGATATCCTTGAAGGGCATGCACATATACTTAGATTCTCTCACATTAACGAAGCCCACGGGGGCTACGACCATCCCACCAGGCTTGGCCTTGCCCTTGCGCATGAGCTCGCACAGCTCGATCACTGCCGTAGGGGCATTGCCGAAGGCGAAGAGGGCATTCGGATGCTCTTCCACAGCCAAGCGAATGCCTGCCTGTGAACGGGTGATCCCTAATCGGCTGGCCATCTCACTGGTGCGAGGATCATTGAGGTAGCACTTGACATTCAGACCGAGACGCTCGAGTGCGCCCTTGCGGATGCCCGAGGCGACCATCGTAACGTCGGTGATGATGGTGTCGATCTCCCTTCGGACGATGGCTTGATGGAGGCGTTCGATCGCACCAGGATCGCTGTAGAGCAGCTCCTCCATCTCAAAGTCTGCGGTCGTATGGATCGCATGGAGCATTGCCCACTTGTGGTCGAGTGGACGCTCGGGATTGCTAAGCTCTGAGTGGATGGTGCGGAAGCTCTCGATCATGATCCCTTGGCCGATATTGACCTCCTTGTCGAAGCGTCCCTCTCGGTAGTAGCCCCGAGGGGTAATGAAGTGATCCTCGTAGATGTAGGACTGTGTATTGCCGATGATGATGACGGTAAACATGTCGATCTCCTCGGGGTCGAAGGCTTCGAGGGTCGTTAGGACAACCTGCTGCTCCTCTCGACCTGCCTGGCGCACATAGCCCACTGGTGTATCGGGCGAGCGGTGCTCGGCGAAGATCTCTAGGAGGCGATAGAGCTGCCAGTAGCGACCGACACTCTTGGGATTGTAGATGGCGGTGATGAAGTCGGCCTCGGCTGCAGCTCGTATGCGACGCTCGATCAGCATCCATGGGGTCATCAAGTCGCTCAATGAGATGATGCATAGATCGTGCCCGATGGGACAACCCAAGACGCTCGCCGCTTTCTGAAATGCGCTAATGCCTGGCAGCACCTCGATCTCGATGTCCTCGACCCCCTGCTCTCGCTTCATCTCATAGATCAGGGGGGCCATGCCGTAGATCCCAGCATCGCCCGAGCTGATCACGCAGACGGTCTTGCCCTCGAGAGCGTAGCGGAAGGCTTCCTCGGCTCTCTGACGCTCCTTTTTCATGCCGCTGTCGATACATACGGTCTCGGGGCGCAGGTAGGGGGTGATGAACTGGAAGTAATACTTGTAACCCACTACGACGTCGCTCTCGACGATCGCTTTCATGACGGCGGGCGTGATGTCAGCCTCGCTGCCAGGGCCTATGCCCGCAACGATAATTCTATTCTTGGAATGCTTATCCATCCTGTTTTGATGTTGATATTGGCGTTGATATTCTGCTTGTGGTGTGTGCTTTAGTTCGGTGCACAGCACACCATAATTACTCAACAATTGAAGGCTCGAGTTCGTTGTCCCCTCGAGGGTGAATTTTATCTCCTCCTCCGTATGGGCCGATGTCTCTCCCCCATGTGGGGCGGATGACCTCGTCCAATCGGAAGGCTCGATAGGTCAGGCTTGCTCCCTTTGTATGGGAATTTTTTATATGTCTGTATTATAGCTGTTTATTGGCTCTCTTTCGAGGCCCTATGTATTCCCCTCTAGAAGTCTAGATAGGATCGCCATCGAGGTCTAAGTAGGATCGCAAGTGAGGCATAAATAGGAGCTCGATAGAGCTCCTATTTATGTCTCGAGAGAGGTCTCGTCTAGCCCCTCAGTTGAGGTCTCGATAGGGCCTTGATAGAGGGGGGATTGGGGTACAGGTAGAGGCTCTCTAGACTTGCTAAAGAGGCTAGGATATTTGGAGTGAAAAGGCTATCTTTGCCACAATACATTCATTTCAAGTCTCTCATGGATCAAGTCTACTTCATCGGTATCGGTGGCATCGGTATGAGTGCCATCGCTAGGTACTTCAAGGCTAAGGGGTTTTCCGTAGCTGGTTACGACCTCACCCCCAGTCCCCTGACTCGTGCGCTCGAGCAGGAGGGGATGCCCGTGTGCTATAGTGATGAGATAGAGGCCATCCCAGCGAGTTACCGCTCGGCTAAGACCATGGTCGTCTACACGCCTGCTGTCCCCGAGAGTCATCGACAGCTCCGTTACTACCACGAGCTAGGGGCACGGGTGCTCAAGCGTAGCGAGATCTTGGGTGAGATCACCCGTATGGCCCGAGCTCTCTGTGTGGCTGGGACGCATGGCAAGACCTCGACCTCGACCCTCCTGGCGCACCTGCTGCACCAGAGCCATGTAGGCTGTAGTGCCTTCCTCGGGGGCATCTCGAACAATTATGAGACCAACCTCTTGCTTTCGGAGCATAGCCCCTGGGTGGTGATCGAGGCGGACGAATTTGACCGATCCTTTCACCGCCTTAGCCCCGAGATGGCGATCATCACCTCGGCAGACCCCGATCACCTCGACATCTACGGCACGGCTGAGGCCTACCGAGAGAGCTTCGAGCACTTCACCAGCCTGATCTCTCCCAGTGGTGTGCTGGTGATGCGCCAGGGCATCCCCGTGAGCCCTCGCCTGGCGGCTGGGGCACGCCTCTATACCTACGATGTGGAGCAGAGGGCAGACTTCTATGCCTCAAACATCGAGGTGCGGGAGGCGAAGCTCTACTTCGACTGGCATTACCCCGCCGTGGGGGATGCACCCGAGGGTGTGATGCGTGTTGAGTTGGGTGTACCCCTACGGGTCAATGTAGGCAATGCTACGGCTGCGATGGCCCTGGCTTACCTCTCGGGGGCAAGGCTCGATGAGCTGGCCGAGGGCGTCTGCTCATGGAGAGGGGTGCATCGACGCTTCGACCGAGTGGTTGATAGTGCACACTGCGTCCTGATTGACGACTATGCCCATCACCCCGTAGAGCTCGAGGCCTCGATCGCCTCTGTACGGGCTCTTTACCCCGAGAGACGACTGGTGGGGGTCTTCCAACCCCACCTCTATAGCCGTACAAAGGACTTCTACCAAGAGTTCGCCCACAGCTTGGATGGCCTCGACGAACTGATCCTACTGGACATTTACCCCGCCCGAGAGCTCCCCATCGAGGGCGTGAGCTCGGCAATGATCGCTCGGGAGATGAAGCATTGCCCCGTGCAGCTGATGACGAAGGAGGCCTTCTTGCCCTATCTGCAGAGCCTCGAGCAGCTGCCCGAGGTCATGCTCATGGTCGGGGCAGGGGATATTGACCGCTTGGTTGCCCCTGCGGCCGAGCTTATTCGACAGAGATTATGATCAAGCGTATTATCCTCATCTTAATAGGACTACTCTTACTGGGTTATATTGGCTACACCGCTTGGCAACGCCCAGCCCTACCTCATGGGGCGCAACCCTGTCGAGGCGTAGAGGTTTCGCTCCATATCCCCGAGGGCACAGCAGCCTTCATGAGTGAGGCCGATGTGCTGCGAGAGATCGAGCGGATGCAGATCAAGACCGAGGGCACGCCCCTCGAGCAGATCGATGTCTATCAGATCGAGCAGAAGCTCAAGGAGAACCCGATCTTCAGCACTGCCGAGGTATACCTCAGCACCTCGACGCAGTTCCTGCATGTGGATTTAGAGCAGAAGGAGGCCCTCTACCTCGTCTTGCCCGATGGCGAGCACCCCTATTACGTTACGAGAGAGAGGGGCTTCATCCCCGCTCAACCCAATTATACGATCTATGTGCCTGTTGTCTCTGGACGGGTCAAGCTCGCCGATGCCCTCGGACGCATCTACGACCTCGAGGAGTGTCTCAGGCAAGATCCAGACTATCGAGACTACTTCGGCCAGTGCTATGTAGACCGGGATGGGGCGATCACTCTCGTCCCTAGAGCCCTCGGCCCTAAGATACTCCTGGGGCACAGCACCCAGTGGCAGGGGATGCTCGACAAGCTCCGAGCCTTCGAACGTGAGGTCTCTGGACGCAGAGGACGCAATGCCTTCGAGTATCTCAAGCTACAGTTCGAGGGGCAGGTCGTGGCCAAGAGCCGCTTCACCCCCGAGAAGAGCCCCGAGGCCAATATCTAAGCACAAGCAGCATACAAACCAAAGACCATACTAGTTATGAGCGTAACTCCAAACGAGCCTCTATACGCCGTCATCAATCTAGGGACGGCTTACATCTCTGGGATGCTTGCCCGCAAGCACCCCAATGGGCGCATCTATCCCCTTGCCCAGCATCGCATGCCTAGCTCTGGATGTATTCGCCAGGGCTGTGTACACAACATAGACAACGCCGCCTGTATCATCGACAGCATCATCGAGGTACTCAGCAGCTCCCTCCCCGAGCAGGGCCGCATCAACTCCGTCTACGTCGGTCTCGATTGCCGCTCTATGGCCTCGCAACCCTATACCACACAGATAGACTTCGGAGCTCAGGAGCAGATCATCACCCAGGAGCACCTCGACGAGCTGCGCAGGCAGGCCTTTGCTGTACAGTTCCCCTCGCTAGAGGTATTACACCTCTCTGCCCCTAGCTACATCCTCGACGGCAAGAGAGAGGCGAACCCCCGAGGGGTGCGCTGCCGCCGCCTCGAGGCTACCTACCAGCTGATCACGGTGCGCAAGTCCATTGTCAGCAACGTCCGTCAGGTCTTCGACGAGTCCCTCTCGCTGGGCATCTCGGGCATCGTCCCCACACCCCTGACCGAGGCCATGCTGACCCTGACCAACGAAGAGGCTATCCTGGGCAGTGCCTTCGTCAATATCGGTGCGGGGACTACCTCACTGGCTATCTTCCACAATCGCCTCCTCTCTGCCCTCTACGTCCTGCCGATGGGTGGAGGCAACGTTACTCGAGACCTCATGAGCCTCAAACTCATCGAGAGCGATGCCGAACGCCTCAAGCTCAGCCGAGGATCTATGCGCCTCGAGGGCGTGGACAAGGAGGAGCGTGTCGTCGGGACTTCCTCTACGGGCGAGCGCATTCTCAAGCAGATAGACATCAATCGCCTCGTTGCTGCCCGCATGAATGAGATCCTCGGCAACGTCTTCCACGTCATCGAGATCTCGGGCAATGAAGACCGTGTCGCCTCGGGGCTCGTCCTCTCGGGCGGCGGCTCTCGTATCGACCACCTGACCGAGGCCCTTGCCTCGATGGAGGTGCCCATGCGCTTTGGGCATATCCGAGCAGACTTCGTCGATGAGTCGGTCAATCCCTCCCTACTGCGAGAGTACTCGGCCGAGCTCTCCCTCGTACACTTCGCTACCGAAGACTCGCTAATCTACGAGCCTGTTAGTCTCGAGGATCTCTTCGAGAGCGTGCAGCCAGAGCCTAAGCCCTCCTCTGCGCCCACCTCAGTTGTAGAGAGTGATGAGGATGAGGGCTACAACTTCGACGAGGGGAATGAGAAGGAGGTCGAGGAGGGCACTAAGCCCCAGCCTAGGAGGCCTAAGCGTCCCGCTTGGGTGCGTAAGGCCAGTATATTCTTTCAGAAATTCAATGCTAATGATGAGGACTAACCTATGATGACCGAAGAGAGAGGAAACATAGACTTCAACTATACACAGAGCCAAATGAAACAGATTATCAAGGTCGTGGGCGTCGGTGGAGGCGGAGGCAATGCCGTCAATAAGATGGCTACGCAGGGCACCGTCCCTGGGGTATCCTTCCTACTCTGCAATACCGACAGACAAGCTCTCGAGCATAGTCAAGTCGCCAACAAGATCGTGCTCGGAGAGAAGAGCGTAACCAAAGGTCTCGGGGCTGGCAATAAGCCCGAGAGGGCCGCTGCTGCCGCTGCCGAGAGTGCGGATGAGATCCGTCAGCACCTGAGCTCAGACGACACTCAGATGGTCTTCATTACTGCTGGGATGGGTGGAGGTACAGGCACTGGAGCTGCACCTCTAATCAGCAAGATAGCCATGGAGCTGGGGATCTTGACCATCGGTATCGTTACCATTCCCTTTGAGTTTGAGGGGAAGAACAAGATCTTACAAGCTCTGCGTGGGGTGCAGGAGCTACGCAAAAACGTCGATGCTCTGCTCGTTGTCAACAACGAGCGGCTCATTGACATCTACCCTGACTTCACGGTCAAGAACGCCTTCGCCAAGGCTGACGAGACCCTGAGCAATGCTGCTCGGGGCATCTCCGAGATCATTAATATTCGTGGGGAGATCAACCTGGACTTCAACGATGTAGAGACTACGCTCAAGGCCGGTGGGGTAGCGATCATCAGTACGGGCTATGGTCGGGGAAGCAATCGCCTCGATAAAGCCATCCAAGATGCGCTCAACTCGCCCCTGCTCAATAACAACAACGTAACCAAGGCCAAGAGGGTGCTCCTAAGTATCTATTCCTCCTCGGCTAATCCCCTGACTACTGAGGAACTGAAAGAGGTCTCGAACTTTACCAGTACGCTTACGCCTGAGTTTGAGAACATCTGGGGCTATCGAGAGCGAGACGACCTCGAGGAGGATACAGTCGCTGTAACGCTGCTTGCCTCGGGCTTCGACTACGAGGTAACGGAGCAGAGCATACGAGGCTTCGGCCGTGTACAGGAAGATCCCATAGCAGACCCCGAGCGATTGCAGAGCCAAGAGGAGGAGCAGAAGCTCTTCGAGACCTTCTACGGCAAGGACATCTTCGTCAAGAAGATCTCGAAACCCTTGCTGTTGAACCTTGACGAGCTTGATGATGAGAGCATCCTCTCGATCCTGGAGGATACCCCCGCTCTACACCGAGACCTGCACCCCGTAGAGCTACTTAGGGCTGATCGGCAACGCTACAAGGCTGTCGAGAGGACTCGAGGAGGAGAGGCTGCCCCCGCAGCTAAGCCCACAGAGGCAGAGAGCAAGCCTCCCCGTGCTGGAGGCGGCTCTCGCATCACGATCAACTTCCAGTAGACGAACACCTAGAGGTGGGGTCGAGCCCTCGCCTCAGATCCATCTGAATACCCCCGTCAGTGAACCTTAGAGTTCGCTGACGGGGGAGTTGTTTGTTGGCTGGGGAGGATGAGAGCTAGGGGCATGAGAGCTTAGTCTCGCTCGCTCCATACACTAAGGAGCAGGGAGATGGGTAGGTTGAGCTTGATGGCAAAGCGAGAGTCGTCCAAGGCTGTATCGTAGCCGTAGAAGATCCCAAGCCGAGACACATTGCCCCAGCCGATTGAGTAGCCAATCTCGGCATAGGCTCTATTATCTAGACCTTTGTATGCTCTTAGGTGTAAGGCCTCGTCGAGGCCGAGGGAGACTTGTTTGAGGGGTGAGAGCAGCAGCCCATAGGTGTATAGATTGGCTTGAGCCATGAGCCAGGCCTCACCTGCAGTCCACTCTTCGGGCAAGGCTGCCCATTGGTAGCTTAGGGGCAGTCTGCCGACAATGGGGTCTTGTGGCAGGAAGCGTTCGTCTAGTCTGCTCATTCGATCTCTGTTGAGGTACTTACCGACATTGATCCGATAGTCTAGGCGTAGCTCGGGGTCGATGGCGATAGCTCCTGAGAGGCTAGCCTCTGCAAGCTGATATTTGCTGTAGTGTGCCCCTAGATCGATGGCTGAGCGGAATCTTAGCCCCAGCTCAAGTGGATTGTACCCCTGGGCCCGAATAGGAGTCGAGCGATGGGGCTGTGGCTCTATGTAGTCGATGCTTCCTAGGGGGATGAGGACGATAGAGGTAGCTGCCTCGAGTGTAAGAGCTCGATGACGGTTGAGCAGGTGTCTGAACTCGATCTGAGGCTTACGATCTTCGTAGCTGGCCAGCATGTTGAGCCCGAGGCGGCTTGTTGGGTTGATACGGTGGCGCAGAGAAATAAAGTATTTGCGCCACTCAGGTCTAGTCTCCCCCCCAATGATCTCAGGGTAATGACCTCGATATAGCTCCTCGGGTGTGAGGTGAATGCTCGAGCGTGAGGTATGCCCTGCCGAGAGGACAGCGAGGGCGTTGAGCTCGGGGGCGTAGTGTAGCAGGAGGTGGTTCTCGGAATACCAATGCTTGCTCCTGAGGGCATAGTTTTGCGAGGAGCGTAAGATGAGTTTGTTTCGGGCGGCCAGCTGGTAGGTGAGCTGGACTTCGTAGCCGAGCCACAGACCATCAGTTTTGTTGTAGTGAGGGAACATGAAGACCAGTCCATCGATGCCTAGATCCCAGCGACCGAAGGCAAAGTTTCGCCCAGCCAAGAGGTACGACCATGGGGCATACATCACGAGGGGATCCTCTCGCCTGCGGAGCTTGCCCGAGACATCTGTAGGGCGTGTCATGGCTCTGAGGAGCTGATAGCCGCCGTCGTTGTCGAAGGGGTAAGGTGGGGCATAGCGCAGCAGTCTGTGTGGCTCGGGCTCGTTCGCATTGGTCGAGGTCTGTGCCTGTAGCTGAGGCATAACCGTAGAGAGTGCGAGCAGCAGTGTGGCTATGCGGGCAATATATCTCATCGTTGCTTGAAGTCTAGAATGGAGTCAAAGTTAAGAAAAAGTATTAGCTTTGTCTCGCTATGAAGATCAATGTCAAAACAACCAATCGGATACTCCTCATCCTCGGAGTAGTCATCGTGGTGGCAGCTGCCATCTCGTGTATTTGGCTCAATGATGCCCAGCGCATGGTTGTCGGCATCGGAGCTTTCTTCGCTGTGCTGAACCTACTTTTCCTCTCCTACTTCTTCAACAAGAATGTAAGGAGGCGCAGGTAGCCCCTCTCGAGCAAGGCCTCTCGTCCAGTAGAGCAAAGAGGGTGTTGTGAACGACCGTTCACAACACCCTCTTTGTTTCTTCTCGTTTTATAGGCCGAAGTGCTCTCGTACTCGGTCTACATAGTCGAGCTTCTCCCAGGTGAAGAGCTCCACCTCCCGCTCGATGATGCCCTGGTGATATGAGGGGTAATGCTTCACGACCGTCTGAGGCTCACGCCCGAAGTGTCCGTAGGCAGCCGTCTCCTCATAGATCGGGTTGCGCAGTTTGAGACGCTGCTCGATGGCGAAGGGACGCAGGTCAAAGAGTTCGCCGATCTTGCGGGCGATCTCTCCATCGCTCAGACCACACTTGCCAGAGCCATGTGTATTGACGAAGATGTTGATGGGCTGTGCCACCCCGATGGCGTAGGAGAGCTGTACGAGCAGCTCGTCCGCTACGCCTGCGGCTACGAGGTTCTTGGCGATGTGGCGGGCAGCATAGGCGGCCGAGCGGTCTACTTTGCTCGGGTCCTTGCCCGAGAATGCCCCTCCGCCGTGAGAAGCCCTACCACCATAGGTGTCGACGATGATCTTGCGTCCGGTGAGGCCCGTGTCGCCGTGAGGCCCACCGATGACGAACTTACCCGTAGGGTTCACCAGTAGCTTGAGTTCGGCGTCGAAGAGCTTGCTCACCTCTTCGGAGTAGGCTGCCAGGGTGCGGGGTAGGAGGATCTCCCGTACATCTCTCAAGATCTGTGCTTGCATGGCCTCCTCTGCACGGGCAATGGCCTCCGAGCTATCGTTCTCCGCCCGGACGAACTCGTCGTGCTGTGTACTAATGACGATCGTATCGATGCGTAGAGGCTTGCCATCGTTGTTGTACTCGATGGTTACCTGACTCTTGGCATCGGGTCGTAGGTAAGGCATCAGATGGGGTTCGCTCTTGCGGATGGCAGCTAGCTCTCGCAGCAGGGCATGTGCCAGGTCGATGGCCAGTGGCATATAGCTGGGGGTCTCACGACAGGCATAGCCGAACATGATCCCTTGGTCGCCTGCCCCCTGATCCTCGGCGCAGGCACGCTCGACACCTCGGTTGATATCTGCGCTCTGCTCGTGGATAGCCGAGAGGATGCCGCAGCTGTCGGCGTCGAAGCAGTATTCACTCTTCGTATAGCCCACACGACGGATAACCTCACGTGCGGTGCTCTGTACGTCTACATAGCTATTGCTTTTGACCTCGCCAGCCAGGATCACTTGCCCCGTGGTGGTGAGGGTTTCGCAGGCGACCTTGCTCGATGGGTCAAAGGCCATGAAGCGGTCGAGGACGGCATCCGAGATCTGGTCGGCCAGTTTGTCGGGATGTCCTTCGGAGACGGACTCCGAGGTGAAGAAGTAACTCATCTTATTCTGAATGTTGTTTGTTAAGTTGAATGATACAAAAAAATAAAGCCCTTGGTCTACCTCGACGGATAGAGCAAGAGCGCAATCGGGGAGAGAATGTCTGCTAAGCTATGAGAGCTGTTCGGGAGCTGCTCCACTTAGTGGAGGCTCGTGCTGCCTAGGCAGGCAGTCGAGGACGAACGGTTTAGCATTTTTTCTCGTGGTTGCAATCATCACAAATCTATCCACGGGGTTGATCCTCGGATCGGCTGCAAAGGTACATATAAACCCTGTACGGGCCAAATTACCCTTCCCCTTCTCTGCCTCGCTGCTCCTTGGCTCATTCATAGGGCGAGCCTGACTGCCTCTGTCTCGAGAGTCCTCGAGCGATCCTCGACGGAGGTTTTGGCAGGGCTGCACTTGAGATGCGAGTAGAGGGGCAGCTGAGGCCTCGGTAGGATCTCTCTCGAGGCATCAGTAGGCATCCATTCGAGATCTAAGTAGGATCGCAATAGAGGCATAAGTAGGACTTCTCCTGAGATCCTATTTGAGTCTCATCTGCGATCCTACTTATACTTCAATTGTATTTCTACTTGAGTCTCATCTGAGAGTCTATCTATACTTCCTGATCGGGAGGTGATGGGATTGCGGTCTAGGGCCTATCTCGACCAAAACAAAGAGCCCGATAGCCCTCCCATTGGGGAGACTATCGGGAGCGAAGGCAAAGATTGTCCGTGGGGAGGGCTCTATGCCGATCGGTTAATCGTCCATATCTCGAGAGAGCAGGCGACGGCTCTCTCGCTCAACCTCGTCATAGTCATAGCCTCGGTAGAGCCCGAAGCGCATGAGCCGCTCATAGGCCTTGCGCTCATCGAGCCCGGCTGGCAGGCTACGCAGCTTGCGCTCGAGGATCTCGGAGAGCTTGTCCCGAGCGGAGAACTCCTCCTGGACAGCCTGCAGGGCATCGGCGACCTCTTGACTCGAGAGCTGACGCAGGCGAAGTTCCTGCTCGATACGCCTCCAGCCCCAGCCGCCGAAGCGATGGCGATCTCGGGCGAAGGCCTCCGCATAGCGACGGTGATCGAGGTAATGCTCTCGTCGTAGATGCTCGAGGATTGCTTCGCCATCCTCCGAGCTGACCTGCCAGGAGGTGAACTTGCGCCTCAGTTCCCAGGCACAGCGTTCGGCCGCTGCACAGTAACGCATTGCTCGTCCTAGGGCTTGCTGATACTCCATCATGATCGGGCTTGTGTGTCTAAGATGATCCGAACGAAGCGTTGCTTGCCGCTCAAGTCTCTGAGCAATTCGCCTCGAGGTGAACGCTCGCTGAGGAGCTCTTGCATGACGGAGAGCGTTTCTTCGGCATAGAGAGGGTTGAGCTCCGCCCAGATCTCCCCTTCTAGGGCTGACCAACCCTCACGGGCCATCTGGGCAAGAGCCCTGTAGAAGACGAGCGGATCTGTCTCGGGAGCGAAGAGGGCCATCGAGGGCTCGTGTCCCAGTACCTGCGGGGTCATCTGCTCTGCCTCTCGTGGGTGGATGTAGGGGGGGTTGCTCACGATCAGATCGTATGGTGCACCCGAGGGCGGCCCTTGGCAGAGGGAGAGCACGTCGCCTCGGTGCAGCTGGACGTGTCGTCCATAGAGCCTTGTTAGGTCGTCGAAGTTAGCCCGAGCGACCCCGAGAGCCTCCTCGGAGAGCTCAAGAGCCTCGACACAAGCCCTCGGCTCGAGCCCTGCCGAGAGGGCGTAGGCGATGCAGCCACTTCCCGTCCCCACATCCAGTGCTCGAGGGGCGAGGCGATCGCTCCACTCCTCGAGTATGAGGGCTACGAGCTCCTCCGTCTCGGGGCGAGGGATGAGTACCCCAGGGGCAACCCTCAGCTCATACTGTGCGAAGGGGGCTAGCCCCAGGGCATACTGTAGAGGGACGCCCGAGAGGAGCTTTTCCTCTAGTCGTTGTAGGTCCGCCTCCTGCTCAGGGGACAAAAGCGTATCTTTGTCCACCATAAGCAGGCGGCTGTGCGACAGCCCCAGTACTTGCTCCAGGACAATACGCCCGATGGCATGGGCCTCGGAGGGTTCGTAGAGCCCCTCTAGACCAAGCCTTAGGGCTTGTTCTGCCTCGAAGATTGTAGTCATGCTGCAAAGGTAGTCAAACGTAAATGAAACAGATCCAAGACGAACGCTATATGCGCCGAGCCCTCGAACTCGCCTCCATCGGCCAGGGGCAGGCCCATCCTAATCCTATGGTCGGTGCTGTTATCGTGCACGAGGGCCGCATCATTGGCGAGGGGTATCATCATCGGCACGGTGAGGCCCATGCCGAGGTTATGGCCGTACGTTCGGTACGAGAGCCGAGCCTCTTGCCCCACTCAACCCTCTATGTCAGCCTCGAGCCCTGCTCGCACTATGGCAAGACACCCCCCTGTGCCTCGCTCATCCTCCAGTGTCGCATTCCCCGTGTCGTGATCGCTATGCAAGATCCCTATCCCGAGGTGGCAGGGAGAGGCATTCGCCTCCTGCGTGAAGCTGGTGTAGAGGTCGAGGTTGGCCTGCTCGAGGCAGAGGCTCAGGCTCTGAATGCCCCCTTCATCTATCAGCACACTATGGGGCGACCTTGGGTTACGCTCAAGTGGGCTCAGAGCAGTGATGGCTTCATGGATCGGCTGCGTCAGAGTAGCGACGAAGCCCCCATGCTCTTCTCCGCCCCCCTGCAGCTGCGACAGGTACATCGGGAGCGGATGCAGCACGATGCGATCCTCGTAGGCTATCGGACAGCTCTCTTGGACAATCCCTCTCTGACCAATCGCTTCTTTTATGGTCGCACCCCTATCCGTATTGTATTAGATCCCAAGCTCAGTCTGCCTGCTAACCTTAAGCTCTTCATAGACCGAGGGGCAGACACCTGGATCATTCACAACCCAGAGGTCTGCCCCCCGACGGAGCGTAGCAGCGCACATATTCGTTATATAGCGGTTAGCTCCTCGGGCGAGGAGTTTATCGCCTCGTTGCTTTCGAGGCTCTCAGAGCTGGGCATTCAATCCCTGCTCGTCGAGGGCGGAGGGGCTACGCTACAGCGATTTATCGACCGAGGCCTCTACGACAGCATCCTCATCGAGCGCAGCCCGATCCTCCTAGGCTCGGGGGTATTAGCACCCAAGCTCTAGCATCGCCCAGCGGTTACGCTCCCTCTTGGAGCATAGGTGTAGGCCGAGCGTCTCAGCCCTTTGGGAGAGCAGGTCAATGTCCTCGAGGTAGAAACCACTCAAGATCAACCTTCCTCCAGGGCGCAGACAGCGGGCATAGGCGGGCATATCCTCGAGGAGGATGTTGCGGGTGATATTGGCCAGGATCAGGTCGTATTCCCCTGTCTTTGCCTCCAGTGCTCGAGCATCCGAACAGATCACCTCGTCGATATGTACCCCATTGAGCGAGGCATTCTCCTGTACATTTTGGTAGGCCCATTCGTCGATGTCGATAGCACTCAGATGGCTTGCCCCCCGCTTAAGGGCCAGGATGCCGAGGATGCCTGTCCCGCAACCCATATCGAGTACCGACTTGCCCCTTAGATCCTGCTCCATTAGGTAGGCGATCACCAGCGAGGTGGTCTCGTGATTGCCCGTGCCGAAGGCCATCTTCGGACTGATGATGAGCTCCATCTCTGCTTCTTTTGCGGGTGTGTGAAAGGGGGCTCTGATGACGCATGCTCCATCGTTGAGGCTGATCGGTTGGAAGTAGTTCTTCTCCCACTCCTCGTTCCAGTTCACCTCAGGCAGTATCTCCTTTTCATAGTCGAAGGTAACGCCCTCTAGGGGGAAGTTTGCTAGCATCGCCTCGAGCGAAGCCTCATTGGTGAGCTCGAGGGGAATATAGGCCTTGAGCCCCCCTCTCTCATACTCGAAGGAGTCGAAGCCTAGAGTGACCAGGCTGTCGGAGAGGATGTCGCAGAGGTCTTCATGGGCAAGCCCTTCCCCTGCCGATCCTTCGGCTTGGAGGGCAAAGCGATATACTACGTACTGCATCGTTGTCTAGAGTGTTCGGGGTTAGTGTCCTAGAGCCTCTTCGAGGGCCAGGATCATAGCCTGAGCGGTGCGCTCATAGTCCTCTCGGCTGTGCGCCATCGAGAGGAAGATACATTCGAACTGAGAGGGGGGCAGATAGATCCCCTCCTGCAGCATTCGGCGGAAGAAGCGAGCATATTGCTCTGTATTGGCCTGCTTGGCCTCGGCATTGCTGTGCACACCCCCAGGGCGGAAGAAGAGCGTTGCGAGCGATCCCGACCGATTGAAGGACAGGTGCTCACTATAGCGGTCGATCACTGGGCGGATCAAGCTCTCGAAGAGACGACCCTGCTCCTCAAGCTGTTCGTAGAAGCCCTCTCTAGAGAGCTCTCGGAGCATCGCAATGCCAGCCGAGAGAGCTAGAGGATTGCCCGAGAGGGTCCCAGCCTGATAGACATCGCCTAGGGGGGCTAGGTGCTGCATGATGTCTCTCCTTCCTCCAAATGCACCTACGGGCAGACCTCCCCCGATGATCTTCCCTAGGCAAGTCAGATCGGGTGTGATGCCATAGAGCTCCTGAGCACCTCCTCGAGCCGCACGGAAGCCGCTGATCACCTCGTCAAATATGAGCAGTACACCCCTCTCTTGGGTGAGGGCTCTTAGGCTAGATAGGAAGCCCTCTTCGGGTAGGATGAGGCCCATATTGCCCATGACAGGCTCTAGGATTACGGCTGCAACCTCGTTGGGGTAGCGCTCAAGCAGGTGGCGCACGCTCTCTAGATCGTTGTATGTGGCCACGAGGGTGTCTACAGCAGTCTCGGGGGTGATGCCTGCACTACCCGCCTGCCCATAGGTCGCTAGCCCCGAACCCGCCTGGATGAGGAAGCTGTCGGCATGACCATGATAGCAGCCCTCGAATTTGATGATTTTATTTCGTCCTGTGAAGCCTCTCGCTAGCCGAACGGCACTCATTGTGGCCTCAGTGCCCGAATTAACCATGCGCACCATCTCGATCGAGGGGAAGAAGCTGGTGATGAGCTCCGCCATCTCGATCTCTCGGGCATTACAAGCTCCATAGCTTGTCCCCCGCTTGAGCTCCTCGGCAATAGCCTGCTGCACGGGTGGGTAAGCATGTCCCAGGAGGAGGGGACCCCAGGAGCTGATGTAGTCAATATATTCGTTGCCATCCACGTCGAAGACATGCCCTCCGACCCCGTGGTCTATGTAGAGGGGGCTTAGCCCCACCGAGCGGAAGGCTCTCACGGGGCTATTGACCCCGCCAGGGATTAGCTTCGTGGCACGGGCAAAAAGCTCTTGCGATTTGTCAAACTGTCTCATCTCGATCTTATCCTAATGATTGTGCGGGCAAAGTTAGCCAAAATTAAGCTGCTCCGCCCTCGAGGGGTAAAGGCTCGGGGCATGATGATCCTAAGATCATCATGCCCCGATAGATAGGTTGTGCCCTGGTGAGCCGGGCTCGAAGGATTGGTCTTAGCGTAGGGCCTCCTCGGGCGAGGATAGACGCTTGAGCTGACCATCCTTGATGAGGAAGAAGGCGGGGAGCTCCTGCACATTGTACACCTGAAGGCTCATCCCTTCTGGATCATTGACGCTGATCCAGGGTAGGGTGCGGGCTGCATTCTCCCAGTAGTACGAGTCTCCATCGATTGAGACCTCGTAGATATGGAGCTTGCCCGGCTCGTCATGTATCTTGCGCATCAGAGAGACGAGCATGGGAGACCACTGAGCCGAATAGGCTGTGAAGCTCAGTAGCACGGGGCCCTTGCGAGAGAGCTCGGTGAGTGAACGCTCGATGCCCTTGTTGTCCCGCTTGCGGATCTCGGGGAAGGCAATAGTCTCGATGCGCTTGCCTATCGAAGCCGCCTCGCTAGAGCGTGCCCAATTGCGCCGAGCACGACTGCGAGCGATAGCCCTAAGGGCCATGTCCTTGAGGAATGGGGTGTAGGGGGCATCGGCATAGTATGAGTCGTAGGCTGTCGCCACGGCCGCAAAGGCTCGTTCGTCGCCCTCATCCTCGGCGGAGAAGTAAGCCCCCTCGCCCTTGCGCTGGAAGAGGGCAAAGTAAGAGGCTGGGCTTTTGGGATCTACATAGATATAGTGCGAGGTCATGGCGTGCTTGAAGTCGATACACACCGAGTCGACAGAGTCTCTTACGGCCTGTAGGCTAAGGTGTCCGGCCATGTGTTCGGAGACGAGGCTATCGATCCTCCTATCCGTCCTTTGGCGCAGGAGGTTGATGTCTCGGATCTGATGATTGTAGGGATCTCCTTCGTTGATAGTATACCCCCCGGAGAAGTTATCCGTGCCTGTTGTGATGGATATACGAGTAGCCGAGTCTGCTGCGAAGGGGATAGAAGCTCCATTCTGCAAGCGTAGACGATAAAACATGGGGTAGGTCGTCCCGTCGTGGACGAAGCGAAACTGACACAGGTCGTTGATGACCACGGAGTCGAGGGCCAGGACGTTGCCTGTGCCCACCTCCTCGAGATAGAGCTTCTGCCCCTGGGCACCGTAGATCGTCCCCTCGGCGATGAACTGCTTGGGGCTCTTGTCCTGGCAACCTGCCAATGCACCCGCCAGTGTGAGGGTGGCAGCTAGTATAGCTAGTCTATTCATGTATCTGTCAAACGAATGTATTGTCTGCCTAGGGCTTTCGAGCCCGTCAGACGAATGTTCTCTTTGCACTTATGTGGATGCTAAGTTAGCCCTTTTTCTGCAATAGCCCTAATCCTCCGCTTACGAACGACTCGGGGGCTCGGCATCATGGACGCCGAGCCCCCGAGTTGGACGCCGAGCCCCCGAGTGTCTTGAGGGTTATGGATTAGGCAGAAGCCTCATTAGGCGATCTGCTTAGCCTCTCGGCGGCGAGCCACTTCGTAGGCAATAGGGGTCGCTACGAAGAGGGTGCAGAACGTACCTAACACGACACCCAAGAGCAGGGTAAAGGTGAAGCTACGCATCGAAGCACCACCGAAGGCGAATACGATAGCCATCACGAGGAAGGTCGTAAACGAAGTGTTGAGCGTACGAGCCAGCGTAGCATTGAGGGCCTTGTTGATGACTATGAAGCGGTCAGCCTTGGGGTGTAGTCCAACCTCCTCGCGGATACGGTCGAAGACGATCACCACGTCGTTGATCGCATAACCGATAACGGCTAGGATGGCGGCGATGAAGTTCTGGTCGATCTCCATGGTGAAGGGCATCACCTTCCACAGGAGGCTATACAGGGCGATGATCATCAGCGTGGTTACCGTTACCGAGGCAAAGGCTCCGATGGAGAAGGCTACATTGCGGAAGCGGATCAGGATGTACAGAGCCATGAAGATCAGAGAGAGGGTTACTGCGATCAGGGCTCCCTGCTTGATGTCGGCAGACATGCTGGGGCTTACCTTCTGCGAGCTAACAATCTGCTCGGTTACGAAGTCTTCATAGCTAGGAGCTGTGGTGTAGAAGCCCTGGAGACCGTCGTAGATCTTGCGAGAGATTTCCTCCTCGATAGCCTCACCCTCCTGATCAATCTTGTAGTTGGTGGAGATACGGATCTGATCGCCATCCGTTCCGATAGAGGTCAGGACGAGCTTCTGATCGAGGGCAGGGGCGAGAGCAGAGCGCAGCTTGTCATTGTCTACCTTGTTGTCGAACTTAACGATGTAGTTGCGACCTCCTGAGAACTCGATACCGTTGTTGAGCCCGATGGTGAAGAGGCTCACAACGCCTGCGATGAGTAGGGCGGCAACGAAGCTGTAGCCACGCTTGCTAGAGCCGAGGATGTTGAAGTTGTTGTCCACGAGCAGGTTCTTCGTCATCGAAGTGGTGAAGGTAACCTTGCTGAGCTTGCCCTTAGCCTCGAGAGCCTCGAAGATCATACGAGTCAAGAACACAGCTGTGATGAAGGAGGCTACTAGACCGATGATGAGCGTCGTGGCAAAGCCTCTGATGGGCCCTGTGCCAAAGTAGAAGAGTACGACGCCAGTGATGATGGTCGTTAGGTTCGAGTCGAAGATAGCACTGAAGGCATTGCCATAACCATCGGCTATCGCACGGGCCATAGCCTTACCTGCACGGAGCTCCTCCTTGATACGTTCGTTGATCAGCACGTTAGCATCCACGGCCATCCCGAGAGTGAGCACAAGACCCGCAATGCCAGAGAGGGTGAGCACAGCGTGGAAGGAGGCTAAGATTCCCATCGTAAAGAAGCTATTAATGATCAGTGCCGTATTGGCCACAAGGCCAGGGATGAGGCCGTAGGCCAGGCACATGTAGATCATCAGCAGCACGAGGGCGATGGCGAAAGAGATAATCCCTGAGCGAATAGACTGCTGTCCGAGGGTTGGCCCTACGACATTCTCCTGTTCGATCACGATGCTGGTCTCCATTTTACCCGAGTTGAGCACGTTGGCCAGGTCGCTGGCTTCGTCTACGGAGAAGTTGCCCGAGATGCGACTCTGACCATTGGGGATCTCACCCTCCACGTTGGGGGCAGAGTAGACAACGTTGTCGAGGATTACGGCGATAGAGCGACCGATATTCTCCTTCGTCAGGCGTGCCCACTTCTGTGCGCCTTCGTTATTCATGCTCATATTCACCGTAACGGCTGTGTGGCCGTGCTCATTGGTGATTTCGTAGCGCGCATTGGTTACGAGTTCGCCATTGAGGTCGGGCGTCATGCTGCGGTTGGTGTGGATGGCGTAGAGTTCATAGAGGCCGAGAGGCTTTTTGGTCTGAGGATCTTCGAGCTCCTTAGCTCCCCACATGAGGGTGAGATCTTCTCTGAGGATGCGACGCTCCTTGGCCTGCGCGAGTATCTCATCGACCTTGGCCATGTCGGCCTTACGGGCAATCCCGACAGTAGCACCGCCACGACTGCCTACCTGTACGAGACTGAAGAAGCTCTGCTGCTGTGCCTGTTGGCGAGCAGCTTCGTGCTCTGCCATGCGCTGGGCGCTGGTAGCACTGTCGAGGCCTGTGAGGTCAGGGGCCTCAATCGAGGCTATGAGCTCCTGAGAGAAGTTGTTTAGGGATACCAAATCCTCCTGAATCTCCTGGATGTTGTAGGTACGCCAAAACTGTAGGTTCGCATTGCGAGAGAGAAGCTCTCGTACACGTTTGGGCTCCTTGATACCAGGTAGCTCGACGAGGATGCGTCCCTGTCCCTCGAGGCGTTGCAGGTTGGGGGCAACGACACCGAAGCGGTCGATACGAGTACGCAGTACGTTGAATGATGCGTCTACGGCACTGCTATACTTCTCTTTGAGCAGGGCGATGATGTCGCCCTCGGTGCTGCGTGTAGTGATCTGATCTCGCAGCGTACCTGAGCCGAAGAGGGCGTTGAGGTTGGCATCGGGGGCGAGCTTCTTGTACTGAGCGATGAACACATCTACATAGTCTCCCTCGGCCGAGCTCTGGCTCGCCAGCTCGATGGCCTTATTGAAGTTGGCATCCTCTGGGTGGTTAGCCAATGAACGGATGAGGTCTCCAGCGTTGAGCTTGAGCACGACATTCATCCCCCCCTTGAGGTCAAGACCGAGGCCGATCTGCTGATTACGAGCTTCCTTGAGGGTGTAGTTGAACATCACAGGTTCGTTCTCCATGGAGTCGAGATAGGCGCGACCTGCCTCTTCGCCCATGGCCTCGGCTTTCTTCTCGTAATGGTTGGTTACGAAAGAGAACGAGATGTAGAGCGCACAGATCAAGGCCAAGCTCACTGTAACGAACGTTACAAATCCTTTGTTTTGCATCTTGTACTGAGTTAGTATTTTGTATATTGATTTAGTCTAAAAATAGCACGGGCGCAAAGTTAGCTTTTTTTCTGCAAACCCCTGCGCTCCTCTAAGTGCGGCGGTCTGTAGCCTCCTCGGCATTCTTTGTAGGCCTGCTATCAAGCCTCTGGTAGGAGCTTGATCGAGCTCCTGGGAAGGCCTCTCCTATGCTCCTACTTATATCCCAGTTGCTTCCCTATTGATACCTCTATTGAGATCCTATCTAGACCTCTATCGAGATCCTACTTGGGTCTCATCTTCGATCCTACTTATATCTCGAGTGAGGCCCTATCTATATCTCCGTTATGATCCTATCTTATACTTCAGCTGCATTCCTACTGATGCCTCGATCAAGATCCTAATTGTATCGCTCGATAGGGATTACCTGTATCTCTGCGAGCCTGTGCCTGGATCGTAGGAGAGGCTCATACGCAGGCGCAGTCGAGAGGGCTCAAGGGACTTCGATCGAGCTCCGCCCTATTGTTCAGATTTCATATCTTTGTAGCCAATCCTTTAGTCGCCCTTGGTGGGCGAAGGAGCTGCTATCAATGTTTTTCGATCAGAAGCTGCATCGTTATATCTATCCCCTCGGGGTCATCTGCCTGCTCGCCCTCTCTGCCTGTTTCCCTCGCAGAGACCGATCTGTCGTGGATGAGCCTCAGTCGCCTATCTTAGTGGCTCGAGAGGAGTTGCAGGCCGATAGCTTGCGCTTGCCCGTGCTCGCTCCTGTGATGGATAGCCTTCGAGAGCCGAATTCACCACTGGTGCAGCCCGCTTCTGTGATGGATAGCCCCTCAAGGGACAGCATTGCGGAGGATAGTCTCTCGGTGCTGGTAGATACCCTTGCTGGAGCACGCTCTCTAGAGAGTCTCGACACACTGGGCGTAGATACGCTCTCCAGGCAGATAGACCCTAGCCTCAATGCCTTCGACGACATCATCGAATACAAGGCACAAGACTCTATGGTACTCCTAGGGCGCAGTATGGCTTACCTCTTCGGCCCCAGCACGGTCGATTATAAGGATAAGGGGATGGAGGCGAACTTCATGCGCCTGAACCTAGACAGCAACTTAATTTACGCTCATTATATCCTAGATAGTACGGGGCAGGCAAGCTCCTACCCCAAGTTCAAGGATGGCTCAGAGAACTACGAAGCCAAGAGCATGAGCTATAACCTAAAGACCGCCAAGGGCTTCATCACGGGCGTGGTAACCCAGCAGGGCGAGGGCTACGTAACAGCCGAGCGAACGAAGAAGGCCGACGAGAGCTGTATGTATATGGAGGGCGGTCGCTATACGACCTGTAGCGATCATGATCATCCGCACTTCTACTTCAAGATCACACGGGGCAAGATGCGTCAGAGCAAGAACATCGTTACGGGGCCGGTCTATCTCGTCTTTGCCGATGTGCCGCTGCCGATCGGTTTGCCCTTCGGCTTCTTCCCCTTTTCCAGTACCTATTCTTCAGGGATCATTATGCCGAGCTACGGGGAGGAGGCTAGCCGAGGCTTATATCTCAAAGGTGGAGGATACTATTGGGCCATCAATGACTATGTCGATCTTGCAGCCACGGGGGATTGGTACTCTCGCGGGTCTTGGGGTGTTAATCTGCGTTCGAATTATCGTAAGCGTTACCGCTATGGTGGCTCGCTGAACATCAACTACCTCGTAACCAAGACGGGAGATAAGGATGTCGCGGGAGACTTCTCTTCGAGCAAGGACTTCCGTATTAGTTGGACACATACCCAAGATCCCAAGGCTAGCCCCTCGAGCTCCTTCTCGGCGAGTGTCAATTTCTCGACCAGTAGCTACAATCACAACTCGCTCAATACCCTCTATAACCCGATGATCTCGGGGCAAAATACCAAGAGCTCGTCGATCAGTTACAGCAAGACTTTTGTTGGGACTCCCTTTCGCCTCTCAGCCTCGATGGATGTGTCGCAGAACTCTGTAGATAGCATGATCTCGCTTAGTCTGCCGAATATATCTTTGAGTATGAGTCGACTACAACCCTTCAAACGCAAGAAGCGAGTGGGGAGCGAACGTTGGTACGAGCGCATCAGCCTCAGTTACTCCGGACAGTTCCGAAACTCCATTCATACCAAAGAGCACAAGCTCCTGGGGAGCAATCTGGTCAAGGACTGGAACAATGGCTTCAGCCACAGTATACCGGTCTCTGCCTCCTACAAGCTATTCGACTATATCGACCTGACTCTAGGGGCTAGCTATACCGAGCGATGGTATAGCTACAAGACTTTGCAGAGCTATGATCCAGCTACGGACAAGATCGTCAAGGAGCGTCAGTATGGTTTCAACCGAGCTTATAACTTCGGTACCTCACTCTCGCTCAATACGACTCTCTATGGCTTCTTCAAGCCTTGGCGTATCTTCGGAGATAAGCTACAGATGATTCGGCATCGCATGACCCCGAGCATTGGGATCAGTTATACCCCTGACTTCGGCGATCCGAAGTGGGGCAATTGGCGGAGGCTACACTATGTGGACAAGGAGGGCCGAGCACGAGTACTCGACTATTCACTCTATGAAGGGCAGGTATTCGGTGCTCCAGGAAGAGGCAAGTCCGCCTCGATCAACTTCAGCCTCGACAACAATATCGAGGCGAAGCTGCGGGTCAAGAGCGACACGACTGAGACCTTCGAGAAGGTCAGCATCATCGACAACTTTGCCCTCAGCTCGAGCTACAATATGGCGGCAGACTCGTTTCAACTCAGTGACATCAATGCTCGTATCGCCCTCAAACTACCAGGCAATATCAACCTCAACCTTAGTGGGAGCTTCGATCCCTATCTCTATGGGCATACAGTTGGCCCTCAGGGACAGATCAATGTGCATCGAGTCAATAAGTTGCGTATCCTCTCGGGCAAAGGCTTCGGGAGTCTGAGAGGTACAGGGACTTCGTTCAGCTATGCTCTCAACAATGATAGCTTTGTCAAACTTATTCGCCTCTTCTCTGGCAAGAAGGACAAGGGCGAGGAAAACAAGCAGGAGGGCAAGGGGCAGAAGAATAAGCGAGATCCAATGGAGTCTCAGAAGTCCAATCGAGACACTTCGCTCGGACAGATGGCCTCGGAGAACAATCAAGATCGCCAGTCCTCTGGAGGCTCTCTCTATGATAAGAGTAGGCAGGATGAGGGAGAGTATGATGCTGATGGCTACCTTAAGAATAAGATCCCTTGGAATGTCTCCCTGAGCTACGGTGTCAATCTGAATCGAGCCTCCTTTGACCCTAAGCGAGATGAATACAACTATCGCTTGCAGCATAGCCTAATGTTCTCTGGTAACATTCAACCAACGAAGAACTGGACTTTCAACTTCAATGCTAGCTATGACTTCGAGCGAAACAAACTCGCTAATTTGACCATTGGTATTAGTCGAGATCTGCATTGTTGGTCGCTGACTGCTAGCCTTATCCCGATAGGGCCTTACAAGTCGTACAACATCACTATCGGGGTCAAGAGCTCTATGCTCAAGGATCTTAAGTGGGATAAGCACAGCTATCCCAATAGAGCAGCAGCCTGGTAGTAACTCTTGTGTCCCTCGTCCCTCAGGTTGGTAGGATAAAAGGTTTCGGGTGCAGAGAAGTCATGACTTCTCTGCACCCGAAACTTCTTTTAGAGGGATCTCTAGAGCTTGATAGAGCCTAGGCTAGACGGCGAGCTCCGTCCGAGATCACTACGTCGTAGAACTTCGGCTCTCTGCCATATTTGGCTGTATAGCGAGCCTTCACTTCGGCCTTGAACTTGTCGTAGAGCTCATCCTTGACGAGATTGATCGTGCAGCCACCGAAGCCGCCGCCCATCACTCGAGAGCCTGTTACTCCCATTTCCTTGGCCAGGTCGTTGAGGAAGTCAAGCTCTTCGCAGCTCACCTCATAGAGCTTGCTCATACCATGGTGTGTCTCATACATCTTCTGACCGACTGTCTCATAGTCGCCACGCTCTAGAGCATCGCACACATCGAGTACACGCTGAACCTCTTCGATGACGTACTCAGAGCGCATGTAATCCTCAGCTGTGATCTCGGCCTTGACCTCGTTGAGCTGGGCCATGGAGGCATCTCGCAGATACTTCACCTCTGGGTATTTCTTTGCAATTGCAGCCACGGCAGCCTCGCAGCTCTCACGACGCTTGTTGTAGGCCGAGCTTGCGAGCTCATGCTTGACGACAGAGTCTACGAGTAGAAGACGATAGCCCTCTGGCTTGAAGGGAAAATATTCATATTCGAGGCTTTTGCAGTCGAGACGGATCAGATGCCCCTCCTTGCCGAAGACTGAGGCGAACTGATCCATGATACCACACTTAACACCTACATAGTTGTGCTCAGTAGCCTGACCGATCTTCGCCAGCTCGAACTTGTCGATGCCGAGGTTGAAGAGCTCATTGAGTGCGAAGGCAAAGGTACTCTCTAGCGCAGCCGAAGAGCTCATTCCTGCGCCTAGGGGCACATCACCGGCAAACACCGTATCGAAGCCCGAGATCTTACCACCACGCTTGATAATCTCACGGCAGACGCCGAACACATATCGAGCCCAGCTCTGCTGGGGAGCATTGGCCTCCTCGAGACCGAACTCCGCACTCTCGCCCAGGTCGAGTGCGTAGGCACGCACACGGTCTGTGCCGTTGAGGCGGATCTCGGCATACATGGCTTTGTCTACAGCCCCAGGGAAGACGAAGGCTCCATTGTAGTCGGTGTGTTCACCAATGAGGTTGATGCGTCCAGGAGAGGTGAATAGGGCTCCTGCCTCGCCGTAGAGTTCGGCGAATTTGCTTCTAATCTTTGCTGTTTCCATTTGTTTATTTGTTGTTGGAAGTCTATCTATAAAGAGGCTGGCGGATGACTGAGTCCTCAGCCATCCGCCAGCTGCTTTTCTCTATTGGGTCTATCTAGAGGACTAAGGCAGTTGCTTTACCTTGTAACCCACGAGGGCGTAGTAGAGGAGGTAGAGCTCTGCGGCCACTACGATGATCCAAGTCCACTGCCAGCTACCGATGAAGTCTACTGCCATGGCCTGGATGAAAGGTAGGATAGCTCCCCCCACGACACCCATCATCAGCACTCCAGTACCAGCTGAGGTGTACTTGCCGAGCTTATCGATCGCCAGGGAGAAGATAGCAGGCCACATGATTGAGTGGAAGAGTCCTGCGCCGACCATGATCCAGGGGTTGTTCGTAAGCATACCAGCGGCCACCAGGATACCAGCAGCGGCGGAGGTAACGGCCAGCTGGGCATTGGCACTGATCTTGCTGAGGAAGCTGCCCAGCAGACGACCCACGAGCAGACCGCCCCAGTACATAGAGGTCATGGTCGCTGCCGAAGAAACGTCGAAGCCACTGTCCTTGGCGTAGAGGGTGATGTTTGCTCCGACAGCTACCTCAACGCCCACATACATGAAGATGGCCACGACACCGAGAGCAAGGTGAGAGAAGCTCCATACGCTCTTCTCGAGCACTTCGCCCTCCTTCTTCTCTGCACTAGCAATGCTGGGCAGATGGATCTTGCCGAGGGCGGCGATGATCAGGCCCACGAGGACAATCAGGGCGAGGATGGGTACATAGAGCGAAGTGATGTCGATGTCCAGTCCGCTCTTCTGCTGGAAGATCACATAGGCTACGAAGAGTGGGCCTACGGTAGTCATCAGCGAATTACCAGCCCCTGCGATGCTCTGACGCTGTACAGCGGATGTGCCCTTGACGTCGCAAGCTACGAGATAAGGGTTCACCACAGCCTGTAGGTAGGTTAGAGCCGTACCGGCGACGAAGGCAGCCACCAGGAATACATAGTAAGCTATGGGCACCTCAACAGCACCTGTGTACTTGAAGCTATCGCCTGCTGCCTTAGCCTCGGCGATGATCCCCTCGAAGTTAGCCTTGTCGAAGGTCTCGAAGACATAGGCTGAGAGCTCATAGAGGCCAAAGGCTGCGATGAGGATGAAGAGTCCGAAGGTCAGAGACTTCTTGTAACCATTCTTGTCCACATAACGATTGGTGAAAGGGCCCATCACTAGATAAGCCAAGAAGAAGGAGAAGTTGAGCAGGTTCGTCAGTGTGATGGTCATGCTGCCGCCCTTGATCAAGTAGGCTGCCTGCATAGGGCCTTGGAACTGCTGGTTCAGATTGGTAATCAATCCGATGAGCGACATCAGCACCACCATGATGACGAATGGCATGAAGTAGCTCTGCTGTTGTTTGATTTGGTTCATTGTTTTTTGAAACTACGTATTTGGGTTAAACTTAAACTGTTTCTACCAAAGGGCTCTATTGCTTCGTTTGGAAGGCGAAGACTGTGGTCGAGCGAAAGGTCTCGCCTGGCGAGAGGCGTGTCGAGGGATAATCAGGTCTATTAGGGCTATCGGGGAAGTGCTGCGTCTCGAGGCAGAGAGCTGCGCGGGCAGGGTAACGAGCATCGTGTTTGCCACGCATGTTGCCACTCATCCAGTTGCCCGTATAGAGCTGTACGCCTGGTTGGTCGGTGTAAACCTCCATGACGATGCCGGTCTTGGGCGATGAGCATCGGGCTGCGAAGCCGAGCTTACCCAAGGGTTTGTCCAGGATGAAGGTGTGGTCGTAGCCACGAGCCCAAAGGAGCTGGTCGACAGGAGTGTCAATGCGTTCGCCTATGGTGTGAGGGGTGCGGAAGTCGAAGGGCGTACCTTCTACCGCCTCAGCCTCCTTGTAAGGTATGGCAGTATTGTCCGTGGGCAGATACTTTTGGGCGTTGATCTCGAGCAGATGATCGTGCACGCTAGCATCGCCGTCGCCAGAGAGGTTGAAGTAGGCGTGATTCGTCAGGTTCAGCACCGTGGGCCTCGTCGTTGTGGCTTTGTAATCGATGCAGAGCTCGTTGTCGTCGCTCAGGGTGTAGGTAACCTCTACGCTGAGCTCTCCAGGATAGCCCTCCTCACCATCGGGCGAGGTGTAGCGCAGGCGGAGCTGGTTGGGAGCTAACTGTTCGGCATCCCAGATGACAGCGTTGAAGCCCTTGAGCCCTCCATGCAGGGCGTTGGGCCCGTTGTTGATTGCCAGGGTGTACTCCTCTGCATCGAGGCTAAATCGTCCCCGTGCAATGCGGTTGGCGTAGCGTCCACAGATAGCTCCGAAGTAGGCCTCCTCACTCTGCAAGTAATCTGTCGTGCTGTCGTGTCCGATGACTACGTCGGCCCAGCCGCCAGTCTTGGTGGGGACTACGAGGGAGACGAGCTTCGCTCCTTGGTTGATGAAGTGTGCTTCTGCTCCGTGCTTATTCTCTAGGGAATACAAACGTACTTGCTTGCCTTCCACAACGGCGTCGAATGCCTCGGGGTTGAGCCTTGCTTTGTTGTTGGCCATAGCTTGTCGGGGTATAAGGGTTCTTGTCTTTAGTTCGATGCTATTTCAGCGGGTCAAATATACAAAAACTTCAGTTTATTCTCTTTTTTCGCCCGAGCCTGCACTTTTTACTCCAGGTCGATCCTATTCTTCTCTTGAGCGAAGCTCTATCCTCTCCTCACTTAAGTTCTTACTGATGCCTCTGTGGGGTTCTATTTAGATCTCTATGGAGCTCCTATTTGGATCTCACTTGCGCTCCTATTTGTGCCTCTATTGAGGCCCTATTTAGATCTCTATGGAGCTCCTATTTGGATCTCATTTGCGCTCCTATTTGTGCCTCTATTGAGGCCCTATTTAGATCTCTATGGAGCTCCTATTTGGATCTCACTTGCGTTCCTACTTATGCCTCTATTGAGGCTCTATTTAGATCTCTATGGAGCTACTCCCCAGGCTCTTGTCTCCAGCACGATAGAGCCCCCCTCCGAGGGTAGCTCAGTACCCCATTCAGGGGCTTTGTGCAAATGCTGCGGTCTTAGTACCTTTGTGGGGTTGTATCCATAGGCTCGAGAAAGGCCTTGGAGCAACGTCTAGGGCTTGAAGATTAGAGATGTGGAAGTGGCAGTTTGACAAGCGAACCATCCGTGTACTCCGTGTAGTGACCATGATCATCGTCGCTGTATGGCTCTTGCTCTATATCCTGCCCTCTCTGTTGCTGCGCATCGACTGGGTGCAGCGAGAGGTCGGACGCTTCGCCTCCCGTGAGCTCAGCCAGCTCCTAGGAGCTGAAGTCGAGGTCGAGCGCATCGGTCTCTCTAGGGGCGATGTGATCGCCATCGACGGGATCAAGCTCAAGGACGAAGAGGGACGTCAAGTACTCAGAGCTCATCGCCTCCTGGGGACATTCAGCTGGAGAGAGCTCCTCATGGGGCAAGAGGCTCGGATCGCCTCGGCACGCCTCTTCGACCTAGAGATCGAGCTACAGCAAGACCCCGAGACTGGGCGACTCAACATCCAGCATATCATCGACCATCTCTCACAGGCCGACTCGACCTCTAACGAGACCCCGATAGTCCTCAATACGCTCCTCATTCGTGATGCCCATGTTCGCCTCCTGCGTGGTGCTGATACGCTCCTATGTGTCGAGAGGCTATCGACCAAGATCGATCTTCTGCGTGTCGCTGCAGACGAAGTCTCGGGCATCATCGATCAGCTCTCGGCCCAGCCTCAGTGGGCCAGTACGCTCGAGCATCTCTCGGCCCAGGTCGAGCTTCGGGCGGGGCGGCTGACCCTCTCCGACCTCATGCTGCGCCTTCCCCATAGCCATCTATTCGTTCCCTTACTCTCTATCGACACGCAGCGACCCCTATGGCGAGCCATCGAGAGGCTCGAGCTACACGAGCTCTCACTCTCCCCCCTGGACCTCATGCCTTGGCTGCCAAAGCTCGCCTCCGATCATGAGCCCCTGCGCTTAGAGCTGAGGGCAGAGGCAACCGAAGAGGGACTCAGCATCCGGGGGCTAGAGTCTAGCATCCAGGGCCGCTTCTACTGTACGCTGCCCGAGGGGCAGATGAGGCTCGATGCCGACGGCCATTACCTCGGGGTTGAGGCTCAAGCCCTAAGCTGGGGCATTCGCTCGCCCCTAGCATTACGACTCCTGGATCTCTTGGGGATTGAGGAGGCTTCTCCCCTTAGACGGCTCTCTAAGCTCAGTCAGCTACAGTTCTTAGGTCGTGTGGCCCACGAAGAGGGGCGTCGGGCAGAGCTCTCCGGACGTCTATCCTCATCTTTGGGCGAGCTGCGGGTGAGGCTCGACCTAGGTCTCTCCGGGGGGGAGCTTTCGAGCCTGTCATCCGAGTTGCAGACCGAGGGCTTGCAGCTCGGCCCAGTGCTCGAGGGCTTGATCCCTCTAGACTACCTGCGGGCTTCACTGCAGATCCATGCGCAGCAGCAGGGCGACCTCTGGAGCGGAGAGCTTGAGGCTGAGCTCCCCGAGTTCTCCTGGGCTGGGGAGAGCTATGGCGCACTAACGCTTCGGCTGAGCCCTGGGGCTTCATCTCGAGAGCATCATCTCTCTCTCGAGAGCCGAGACCCAAGAGCCCTAGGGCGGATCGAGGGGGACTTCTCCCTACTGGCGGGTGAACCCCGAGACCTCAGCCTCGAGATCAATATCCCCCATTTCGAGCCAGGTCGGTTAGGCCTCTGGGACGATCCCGAGGGACGGATCTATGAGCTCCTCAGCTCCATTCGCCTCGAGAGTCTAGGGCTCGAGACCCCATACGCACAGGTAGATCTACATCGATTGAGCAGCCGAAGCTCCATTGACACCCTAGAGCTCAAGGGCCTTAGGGCTACCCTCTCCTCCAAGCCAGAGGAGCGTAGCCTGAGCCTGGAGAGCTCCTGGCTCAACCTTAGAGCTCGAGGTTCGTATGACCTCGTGCGCCTGCCCGAGCAGCTCTGTAGCTCGTTGCTGGGCCGCCTGCCTTCGCTCGCTAAACTGAGGCAGCGACGAGCCCAGGGACAGACCAAGATCCATATAGAGGCTAGGGTCGAGCACCTACCGCTAGCCCTGACACGATTAGCCAGCCTCCCGCTCTCGCTCGAGCGTCCTCTTGATTTCTCAGCCCATTATGACGAGGTCGAGGGCCTCATACGCGCACAGCTGCGAGGGGATGGGCTCGGCTATGGAGGCTACCGCTTCGATCAGATACAGGCCCGACTAGAGGGCGATAGCCTAAGCCTGGAGAGCGACCTCACGCTGCCTGACGGCTCGACCCGCTACTTCGACACACGCCTCGACCTCAGCCTCGTGGGCGAAGAGCTTCGACTCGCACTAGCCCTTGGACGAGATGCCTCAGGGGAGTCGAACGGCTCCCTTAACCTCTCTGCACAGCTGGATACTGAGCCAGATATGCTCTCTAGCAGACCGAGGCTTCTCGGGGCGGATATCCGCCTCTCACCCTCGTTAGTGAAGGTGCATGGGCAGATGTGGGCCGTATCGCCCGCCTCGATCTCTGTCGGGGGCGACTCGATCATGGTACAGAACCTAAGCCTGCGCACCCAGGATCGATCCCTCAGCATCAACGGAGGGCTCGGCTCCGAGCCCGATGACCGTCTCTCGATCGAGCTCGAGCGGATCAACCTCGGGTATATACTCTCGGCCATAGGGGTAGACTTCAACCTAGTCGATCTCGATCTGACGGGTAGAGCCTCGGGACGCCTCGAGGGCACACGCTTCTTGGCCGAGGCAGAGCTGCGCAGCGATAGCCTCCTGCTCGATGGCTATCGGGTAGGGGAGATGGATGCTCGCCTCAAGTGGGATAGCCAGGAGATGAATATCTACCTCAATGGTCTCGTTCGCCAGGAGCATGGGGGGCAGACCAAGGTAGATGGTTACATCCGCCCTGCCGATGGGGCAGGCATAGACCTTCGTTTCGATGCTGATCGATTGGGGCTGGGCTTCACCTCCGTATTCCTCAGTGCCTTTTCCGATCATGTAGAGGGTCGTGGCACGGGAATGATGCGCCTCTTCGGTCTCTTCGACGAGGGGGTGTCGATCGAGGGCGAGGTGGACGTCGATGGTGGACAGCTCGGCATCATCCCTTTAGGGACACGCTATCGCTTCGATCATCGTCTGCGCTTCACACCCGAGCAGATGATTTTCGATGGGCTCGAGATCCGAGACGAAGGCAAAGGAAGGGCCCGTCTCGATGGGGTCATCCACCACCGCTATTTCGATGCGATGCAGCTAGACCTCAAGATCTCCGATGCACGGCAGATCAAGGTCTTGGAGAGTAATAGCCGTAGAGGAATGCCTGTCTATGGCTCGGCTTATGGGTCTGGCGAGGCACATCTCTATGGCTCGCTGGATCGCCTACGCATGGAAGTCGATCTCGTCAGCGAGGCGGGCACGGATGTCGTTTTGGACTTTGCACCGACCAAGGCCTCGAGGGATGACCATCTGATCACCTTTAGGCCGCTTAGGACTGAGGGCGAACGCTCCGTAGAGGATGAACTCATTCCTACTATTAGTCCCTCGGGAGCTATAGACATATTGCTGCGGCTGAAGGTAACGCCCGAGGCGAAGCAGACCCTCCGACTGGGCGATGGAGTGGGGAACGAGCTCAAGGGACGCACAGAGGGTAGCCTACAGATCCATCTGCCCTATCTTGGAGCATCGAGTGTGTATGGAGTGCTGAATGTTCTCGAAGGGAACTATGTCTTTCGTTTAGAGCAGTTGGCACACAAACGTTTCAACCTGCGTGAGGGCGGTCGTATCGACTTCAGAGGCGATCCCATGAGGGCCAATATTGATCTGCAAGCGATCTATGCCCTAACGGCCAATATCGCAGATCTAGACCAAGAGCTGGCGACAGAGGCTCGCCGAACCAACGTCCCTGTTCACTGCTTGCTCGAGCTCTCTGGTGAGTTGAGCAAGCCCGATATCGCCTTCGGTATCGAGCTCCCTGGAGCTGAGCGAGAGCTCGAGCGTCGGGTACGCTCGCTGCTACACTCGGAGGATGCGATCAATAGACAAATGCTCTACCTAATTGCTCTAGGGAAGTTCTCTCCCCGAGAAGATCGTCTCGAACAGTCGCAGAGTAGTACAACCTCGAACCTGGCTGCCGTGGCCTCGTCTGCCCTATCGGAGCAGTTGTCTTACCTGCTGGGCAATCTGTCGCAGAACGTCCGTATCGGGACGAGTATCAAGACCCGTAATGTCTACTTCGAGGACACTGACATTGAGCTCCTATTCTCGGGTAGCTGGTTCGACGACAGGCTCTCGATCCATGGCAATGTGGGCTATCATGACAATCCCTTCTTGCAAAATACATACATCGGTGAGTTTGACCTTGAGTATAAGCTCAATCGGTCAGGTTCGTTGCGTCTAAAGGCTTACAATCGCTACAACAACATGTATCAGTACCTGAGGCAGTCCTTGACGACACAGGGGCTGGGCCTCCTGCTGCGTCAGCGTTTCGATTCGCTCGGGGAGCTCTTCCCTTGGGCGAGGAGGAGAACATCCCCCAAGGACAGCCCCCTACCTCCTCCAGTCCAAGTAGAGGGCAAGTAACCACCTATTTACGTTTAACATCGGTAACGATTATGAATAAATGGCTTAAAAGAGGGCTTTGGCTTGCCCTTGTTTTGCTCATCGGCATTGTGGGGCTCTCGCACTATATGCTTGAGAGCTCACTGCGCCCCGCCCCTCGAGGTCGAGACCTTGAGGGTTCGTACGAATACATGTTCGATACCTATCCTCGCCTTGAGGGTTGGGTCGATAGCCTGCGGCGTGTCGGGGGGCTGCTCGATACGACTATCGTCGCGGATGATGGTGCTCGTCTGCACGCTCTTTATGTCCGGGCCTCGAGACCGACTACGGCCACGGCAGTCATCATCCACGGCTATACGGACAATGCCATCCGTATGCTCATGATCGGACAGATGTATCATGCCGATCTTGGCTATAACATTCTGTTGCCTGACCTGCGCAATGCAGGTCTGAGCGAGGGTGATTACTTTCAAATGGGTTGGCTAGACCGTTGGGATGCTCTGCGTTGGATGGGAGTGGCTAACGAAATTTTTGGAGGCTCTACGCAGATGGTTGTCCATGGGATTTCAATGGGAGCGTCTACGACAATGATGCTCTCGGGCGAGCGACAGGCGGACTATGTGCGCTGCTTCGTCGAGGATTGTGGCTATACGAGCGTATGGGAGGAGTTCGCTTATCAGCTGGGTCTGATGTACGGCTTGCCCTCCTTCCCTCTGATGGATGTAGCGAACTTGATCTGCCGCTGGAGGTATGGCTGGGCGTTGGACGAAGCTTCGGCCCTCGAGCAGCTACGTCGTGCTCGTCTGCCGATGCTTTTCATCCATGGCGACCAAGACCACTTCGTCCCCACGTCCATGGTGTATCCGCTTTTCGAGGCCAAGGCAGAGCCCAAGGAACTGTGGATTGTGCCCGAGGCTGCGCATGCCATGAGCTACCGAGATCACCCTGATGAATACACTGCTCGGGTGGGTGCCTTTGTCTCTCGCTACATCTCCCGCTGATCGCTCGAGGAGCTCAGGAGCAGTCCTACGGAGATCCTATTTAGACCTTGACGAAGGGGGTAGATGAGTCTTCGAATGGAATCTCGGTAGAGCCTCACTCGAGGTATAAGTAGGACTTCGATCGAGCTCCTATTTATGTCTCATCTGCGATCCTACTTGGGTCTCACTTGTGGCCCTATCTATACCTCCATCGAGGCCCTATCGAGATCTTGACTAGTATCCTATTTGTACCTCGCTCGAACCCTCGGAGGACGATCGAGCGAGTAGGGATGAGGGAGTGGTCGCTTGTCCTCGAGCACGGTCAATTTACCTCTCTTACAAGTCTCTAAGTTCTTCTGCTGTCGAATTACTATCTTTGTAGGGCTGGATAGGTACCAGTCGGAAAATCTTTTTACACAACATTTGATGGAATATATTGCTACGACCGAGATCATTCTGCTCATTGGCTCTCTGCTCATGCTCGCTGGTATTTTGGCTGGTAAGCTGGGCACTCGCTTTGGCGTACCTGCGCTTTTGCTCTTCTTGATCACGGGGATGCTCTTCGGTAGTTCGGGTCTTGGGCTCGAGTATAGCGATACGGGGGCAACACAGTTCTTCGGCACTGTGGCCCTCTCGGTCATCCTCTTCTTCGGGGGGATGGAGACTAAGATTAGTGATATTCGGCCTGTGCTTGGCCCAGGGATTGCCCTCTCGACGGTGGGTGTATTGTTGACGACTTTCTTTTTCGGGGGCTTCCTCTATTGGATGGGGACGTTTAGCTACTTCTCGATCCATTTGAGTTTTCCTATCGCTCTGCTGCTGGCCGCTACGATGTCGAGCACAGACTCAGCCTCGGTCTTCGCTCTGCTGCGCTCGAACAATATGCATCTGAAGGAGGGCATCAAGCCCATTCTCGAGCTAGAGAGTGGAAGTAATGACCCGATGGCTTATATGCTCACCATTGCCCTCATTCAATTCGTTACAGGCGGCAGCGATGGCTCATGGTGGAACATCCTCTTGACCTTCGTCCTCCAGTTTAGTGTTGGTGCAGGTGTGGGTTTCCTTTTTGGACGCATTGCTGTACTCTTCCTTAATCGGATCAATATTGACAACGGGGCTCTCTATCCGATTTCACTACTCTGCGCTGTCTTCCTAACCTATTCGATTGCTAGCCTTCTACTAGGTAATGGCTATCTTGCTGTTTACATCATGGGAATTATCCTTGGCAGGTACAAGATTGTGCATAAGAAGAGTATCCTGACCTTCTTTGATGGGATTACTTGGCTACTCCAGATTGTTCTCTTCATCCTTCTTGGTCTGCTTGTCAATGCCGAAGATCTCATTGTTGTTGCTCCCTTCGCTCTGTTGGCAGGGCTCTTTATGATCTTCGTGGCTCGTCCGCTAGCTGTACATCTGAGCCTCTTGCCTTTCTCCTCGATTAGCTACCGTGCCAAGTCATTCCTCTCATGGGTCGGTCTGCGTGGGGCTGTGCCTATCATCTTTGCTACTTATCCGCTGATGAACAATGTCGAGGGGGCCGATACGCTCTTCAACATCGTCTTCTTCATCACTCTGCTCTCTCTGCTCATACAGGGGAGCTCCCTGCCACAGGTAGCTCGTTGGCTTGGCCTCGATGATGAGGTCTATGAGCATGTAAGTCTCTTCGGTGTCGAGATCCCCCAGCATACTGGGGCGCAGATGGAGGAGAGGCTCGTGGAGCACCAAATGCTCGCCTCAGGAAACAAGCTTATGGAGCTGGATCTAAGAGAAGAGGAGCTAGTCATTCTAGTACGCCGTGGAGAGGATTATATGGTTCCTAAGGGCAAGCTCGAGATTCATGTGGGGGATGTGCTGCTTATCGTATCGGCGCGTGATCCTTCTGACCAACACCATTAACTATATTACCTCATTAAATGAATAAAAATATTACTCGTATCGCCCTGACAGGAGGCCCCTGTGCAGGTAAGACTACGGCATTGGCCAAGATCATCGAACGCTTCAGCGACTTGGGCTACTTGGTCTATGCCCTGCCCGAGACCCCAACGCTCTTCAGCAATGCCTCGATCAACTTTGCTACGCCCGACAAGCATTACTTCTACAATATAGAGAAGGCTGTGCTGAGGTTTCAGCTCCAAATGGAGGATGTTTTCATGGATCTAGCACGACAGGCGAAGCAGCCTGTGATCATCATTGCCGACCGAGGCACGATGGATATATCCGCCTACATGGAGCCTACGATCTGGCAGGCCATGCTCGACGAGCTTGGTCTATCTGAGGTTAAGCTCCGCGATGCTCGCTACGATGCCGTGATCCACATGGTAACGGCAGCTATCGGTGCGGAGGAGTTCTACACGACCGAGAATAATAATGCTCGCCACGAGAGCGTCGAGGAGGCTCGAGAGCTCGATAGTCGCATCCTCAAGGCTTGGACGGGACATCCTGAGCTGCATATCGTCGAGAATAACGTAGACTTCGACCTGAAGATCAAGCAGACCCTCAAGGCCATCCGCTCCATCCTCGGCGAGGAGGATGGCAGCACGGGGGCAGAGCAGCGGCGTAAGTTTCTCGTCCGAGTGGTGGGCGAGATCCCCTATGGTGTCGAGGCCGAGATCTATCAGACTTATATCACCGAGGAGGATGGTAGTAGTATTCGCCTGCGCAAGCGAGGTCTCCGAGGCAATTACGTTTACTTCCTTAGCCAAAAGCATCGCTTGAGCCAAGCCTCCAAGAGTATCATCACCGAGCGTCAGATTAGCCCCGACGAGTATCTCAACCGTATGAATCTCATCAGCGCGCAGGCACAGGTAACCTCGCATCATCTCTTGCGCAAGAGCTTCATCTGGGCCAAGCAGTACTTCGAGCTCGATCAAGTCCTCGAGCCTCTCATGCAGGAGTATGTCCTCGAGGTCAAGATGGCTCGAGGCCTTGAGGTCAAGCTCCCCCCCTTCCTCGAGCTGATCCGAGAGGTTACAGGCGATGCCGATTACGCTCGTCTCTAGAGCCCTAAGAGGGCAAACGAAAGATCCCGTCCCTAGAGAGCTCTAGGAACGGGATCTACTAGTACCCGGAGCCGGAATCGAACCGGCACGAACTTGCATTCATTGGTGTTTGAGACCAACGCGTCTACCAATTCCGCCATCCGGGCTTGGCTTAGCGAGGGCAAAGATATGTATTTCGGTTCGTTTTCCAAAGTATCAGTCCCTCTTTACCTCTTTTCTCCCTCTTGGTTCATCTCCCGAGGGGGTCAAGGCTTCGCTCGTGAAGGTTATTTCGTATCTATCAAACGAGCAGTTCGCAGGAGAATGTGTTTGGAGTTTAGGGAAGAAATCACTACCTTTGCGCTCCAAAGTGTCAACGACCTAGAGAGTAATAAGTAAATCAAAATAATAATCGAGATGAAGAGAACGTTCCAACCATCCAACCGCAAGAGAAAGAATAAGCACGGTTTCCGCTCACGCATGGCCACTGCCAATGGTCGTCGTGTGCTGGCTGCTCGTCGTGCCAAGGGTCGTGCTAAGCTGACCGTTTCTGACGAGTATGTAGGCTAGGCCAAAGCTCATCCCCCCTCGCCCTAGCTCTCGCAATAGCGGCATCATCCTAGAGCCAAGGCCGAGATCGAGCGACACAAAACAGATGAGAGCTGTGCGATGGAACGACAAGGATCGTTCCATCGCACAGCTCTCTCTTTCTTTATCCCCATAGTCTCTCTCTGCCGAGGCATCCCCAGGGAGAATAAAACTGAGGCTTGGCATTCTCTTGCACAAAATGATTACCTTTGTGCCAAATAAACGAGTATTCACTCAAAGCAAAACGAATTATCATGGCTTATAATCTACTCAAGGGCAAGAAGGGGATCATCTTCGGAGCCCTCAACGAACAGTCTATCGCTTGGAAGGTTGCCGAGCGTGCCGTAGAAGAGGGTGCAGAGATCATCCTGACCAATACCGCCGTAGCTGTACGCATGGGACAGCTCAACGAACTGGGCGAGAAGCTCGGTGCTAAGATCGTCCCCGCAGACGCTACCAGCGAGGCTGACCTCGAGGTGGTATTCCAAACGGCAATGGATACCTTCGGTGGGCAGGTAGACTTCGTCCTACACTCTATCGGCATGAGCCCCAATGTGCGCAAGGGTCGTAGCTACGACAATCTCGACTACAAGATGCTGCAGTCCACGCTCGATATTTCTGCCATCTCGTTCCACAAGATGCTACAGACGGCCAAGCGTCTCGACGCTATTGCTCGTGGAGGCTCAGTTGTCGCTCTGACCTACATTGCTGCACAGCGCATCTTCTTGGGTTATGGAGACATGGCTGATGCTAAGAGCTTGCTCGAGTCCATCGCCCGTAGCTTCGGCTACTACTATGGCCGTGAGAAGGGGGTACGCATCAATACCGTGTCTCAGTCCCCCACCATGACGACGGCTGGCAGCGGTGTCAAGGGGATGACAGACCTACTCAACTTCGCAGAGGACATCTCGCCCCTAGGCAATGCCGATGCCGACGACTGCGCCGACTACTGCATCACCCTATTCAGTGATCTTACGCGCAAGATTACGATGCAGAACCTCTTCAACGACGGGGGGTTCAGCTCCATGGCTATGAGCTACGAGGCTATGGAGGCCTATGCTGCTGGTCGTGAGCAGAGAGAGGCTGTCAAGCAGTAATTCCCGTCCCCTCTCCCCTCTGCCTAGCGCAGGCGCAGCACCAGCCATAGCTGCTGCTCTCTAGCAGATAGCCTACCTCTCTCGAGGTGGGCTATCTTTGCTTTGCTTCTAAATGCAATTTCATTGTGGAATTGGGATAAAATACTTTCCTTTGCATGTGTGTTGGTCGGAGAGCGTTTGCATACATCAAATATGTACAAATCATGAAAAAAATAGCCATCATTACTGCCCGGTCTGGATCGAAGGGTTTGCGTAATAAGAATATGCTCATGGTTGATGGTAAGCCAGTTTTGGCTTACTCCATAGAGGCAGCTCTAGACTCTGGTATCTTTGACAAGATTATTTTGACAACAGACTCACAGGAGTATATCGATTTCCTTTCATACTACCCAATAGATTTCGTTAAGCGTGCCCCTCACCTGGCCACAGATAAGGCCTCCAGTTATCAGGTTCTAGAGGATGTTCTCCTGCGCTACTCCTGGTATGACTATGACTATTTTGCCCTACTACAGCCTACTACTCCGATGCGTACTGCGCAGCACTGCATCGATGTCTGCAGAGCCTTCGAGGAGCGTTATGAGGACTTCGACTTCCTGGCCTCAGTAACTGAAGCCTCTAAGCCCACGGTCTTGACCCATGTCATCGATGAGGACTTGTCGATGAAGCATTGGTCGATCGATTATTCTAACTACTATAGGCAGATGTATCCAACTGAGTACTCGGCCAATGGAGTCTTCTATATTGCCAAACCTGAGGCATATCTTCAGCAGAAGCACTTCTATGGAGCCCGCAGTATGGCCTACAAGATGGATAAGTTTGTTTCCGTAGACATAGATACCCGACATGATTTCGAGTACTTCTATTTCTTGATGCAGCAAAGCAAGAGAGAGGAGCTCCTGCTTGCTCAGGCCAAAAGAGAAATAAAACTCAAGGATGCCTGCTTCGGACTTCTGGCCGACGTTTCTTTACTTGGAGGATCTCTTTTGGCTCTTTTCGATCACTCTGAGTACACCTCACTTCGGATTCAGAATCTAGCTATAACTGCAGCTCTAGCAGATCCTTATAGGAGTCTTGTTTTACAGCGAGAGGATCTTACCCTGGCCAAGAAAGTTGTCCTAGACCTTGGTCGTGATGACTTGCGTAAGGGCAAAGGAAGCCCAAAAGAGATTGCTCATCGTGTAGAGGGAGTGCTAGAATTGCTGCTGCAGAGAGACTCAGAGATAAAGGTTTGCCTACTGGAGTGCCTCAAGGGTCTGTTCCGTGTAGACTATGACAATACTCAGGTACAGGTGCTTAATGAATTGCTCCAGGCAATCTCTCAAAAATATGAGCGAGTGCATTGGGTGTCGCTCAACGAGCACTTCGTGGACTCCTACGGGAAGCTCTCGCGCATTTATACCAGTGATGGGCTGAATCTGAACACACAAGGGTATGATCGGTTATATGAAATCCTCTCCCCAATCCTGAAGCCCTGAGTATGAATTTGATTATTTGTTGTACACCACTTCAGGTTTTGATTGCGGAGCGCATCATAGATCTTTTCCCTGATGAAGATTTCATGGGGGTGATGTACTCCCTTACATGGAATAAAAAGTATGCCTACTATGCTCAAAGGCTAGAGGCCAAGTGCAGTAGATTTATCAGGGTCAAAGGCCTTGCATGCGATTCGAAGCAGCTGCGCAATAGGCCTTTGGCCTATTGGCAAACCCTGAAGCTTCTGCGACAAGGATTCAAGATGAGGGGGGGGCGCAAGGTCTTCCTCGCCAACATTGGAATCAATGACCTGAAGTTTCTTCTGCATCAATGCCGAGAGGCGACTTTCTATTCTTATGATGACGGAACCTTGAATCTTTCCAAGAAAGCCTTTCAAGCCGCTTTTCTTTTGGCATCGCAGGAGGATGGCGGTTACGAGAGACTTCTAAGGAAATTCTTCTGGCTTCCTCGTGCTCCAGAGCTTGTAGCCCGATTTGCCCATCACTATACGATCTACAAGCTTGAGAATGTCTTCGAGCCGAATACATACGTCGGGTTGTTCTCCTCAAGCGACAGACCTTCGATTGCACAAGCAAAAGAGGTCTCAGTTTTCCTCGGTCAGCCCGTCTATGAATTCGAGGACGTTACAGGAGAGAAGGATAAGAGGGTTACTAAGGTGATTTTAGAGCGATATAATATTCCTTATTATCTACCCCATCCTCGAGAGGGCTATCATGTCGATGGAGTTCAGTATATAGATACCCCGCTCATTGCGGAGGACTATTTCCTCTCGAGGCTTAAGGAGGACTCCTCGCTCTGCTTCAAGGTCTTCACTTACTGTAGTACAACGGCTGTCAATCTAGGAGAGAATCCTCGTGTTCGCTTTGTAGCCATTAAGCCAGAGGATCTCCCGAACAATCTATTGGAGACTTACGAGATCATTGAAAGAGCTGGTACTCCGATAGAATCTCTCCCCTCTGCCTAGCGCAGGCGCAGCACCAGCCATAGCTGCTGCTCTCTAGCAGATAGCCTACCTCTCTCGAGGTGGGCTATCTTTGGCCTAGCCTATTGGCTATGCGCCACTTGACCCCTAGGGTCAGACGCCAACCTTTGCCCCAAACGAAGTGCGGGGTATAGTCGAAGCTTGTACGAGGTTCATAGCTGTAGAGGCGTGTCTGCCAAAGGGGAGCATCGAAGTAGAGGCCACTGATCCACCAGTGAGTGCCGCTGTCTATTTGACCGCTTAGTCGAGCGTCGAAGGCCCACGCCCTTTGGTTTGATTGTCTCTTAGTCCTGTGGCCTATATTCAGGAGTGTTGTTCCTAGGCGAAGGGTAGCTTCGCTGGAGGAGAAGGTAGCGGCGAGCCTAATGCGCTGCCTCTTCGTCCCTTCGGGGCGTTGGTGGTGTCTAATCAGGAGCGTGAGCGCGAGAGAGGGTTGAGGGTGATAGAGCAGGTCTAGAGCGAGCAGATGAGCTCTGCTCTGCTTCGGCTCGGAGGCACGGCCTACGGCTCGGTATAGATCTACGGCAGCCCCGAGCTCAAGGCCTCGAGAGAGCTCGACCCTCTCGAGCGAGAGCCTGACCCCCTCTTCGTCTCGTGGTCTCGGGCGCATCCCAACGCCTGCGCTGTAGTAGGCCCAGTAGAGGGGCGAGAAGTATCTCAGTTCGAGGGCGAGGTCGCCCACTCCCTCGAAGCGATGCCAAAGCTGCTGTACCACGGCCCAAGACCCGAGTGCCGAGCGGGCAAGCTCGCCCGAGAGCTGCGTAGCTCCTGAGCCTGAGAGCCAAAGATAGGAGAGGGAGCTATTGCCATGGCCTGACAGATGGCTTAGCTGCTCTATCCCCATCGCTCCCTGTGCTGTTGCCAGGCGATAGCCCGCCCATCGGTAGGATAGATGCTGGAGTGCAAGCCGTAGCTGAGTGGTGCTGTATCCCAGTCGTAGGCCCCAGGCCGACATCGGTATCTGTGCCCGACGCCTCCACTCGGCAGCACTGCGATGTAGGCCGCTCTCGCTGAGGCCATAGATCACCCCCTGCTCGTCGATGCGTCCATCGAGCCACCTCTTGGAGAGGAAGGCTGAGAGCTGCCACGGGCCCTCCTCCCATTCGAGAGCTAGGCCTCGTAGCTTATTCCCCTCGGCAGTGCCTGAGACTGGGGTGAGGCCTCGTCCGGGGCGGGGGCGCAGAGGTCGCCCCAGGCTCGAGAGCATGTAGCCCTGGCTGAGGACCAAGCCCAGCCCCCAAGCGGCTCGATAGTCTCCGAGGACGATCCGCCTAAGACTGCCCAGGCGGGTGATGCTCAAGTGGCCGCTGTAGGCGTCGAAGCCCTTGTACCCCTCGTAGCTCCAGGGCTCTCCCTGGTCTTGCGCGGCGGCGAAGAAGGCGGAGAGGCCTCCTCGGGTGTGGTACTGCCAGCGGATCGAAGTCGCTAGAGGCCCTCCGAGAGCTTCCCTGAGGGGGCGATTGCTCCAGGAGGAAGTTAGAGCTGCACTCGAAGCTCCGCCCTCGAGGAGACGAGGCCGAGGCTTCGCCCTTGGGACTACCCGAACGAAGGGCATGAGGCGACGTAGGAGTCGCTCGTCCCAACCTTGGACGAGCTTGAGGTCATAGATAGAGCCGAAGAAGCCCCCTCGGTCGGTGCGAGCCTTGATGAGATGATAAATTTGATACTCGGAGAGTAGGGCGAACTGCCTCAGCTCCTCGCTCGAGGCTGTGTTGAGGTCTAGTGGTTCGGCAAGCCAGTGCTCAAGGAGCTCGAGCTGGGCCTGGCTCTGCTCAGGCGAGATCAATCCCTCGGCAAGGAGCTGCTCGAGGCTCTCGAGGGCAAGAGCCTTGATCTGCTCCACTTCGAGGCTCTGAGCCCTGAGGGGCGAGAGGAGGAGAGGAAGGAGGAGGAGGGTGATGTAGCAGGCTCTCAGAGGTCTCATGATGCTGTGGGCTAGGGAGGCGTTCTCCTAGCGAAGTTAGGCAAATAAGCCCAATGTCCATCGGACGAATACAAAGCCTAGGGGGAGGCCATGCGACTCTGCATGGCCTCCCCCTAGGTTTATCTGTTCCTCGACGGATCTCTCTAGAGATGATCCTTGAGGTACTGCACCATCTTGGTGTAGATGTGCTTGGAGGTATTGCCCCCTCGGATGCTGTGATCTCGGTCGGGGTAGATCATCAGATCGAACTGCTTGTCGGCTCGGACAAACTGCTCGATGAGGTCTAGGCTATTCTGCACGTGGACGTTGTCGTCTGCACTGCCGTGGATCAAGAGCAGCCTGCCCTGTAAGCCTGAGGCGGCCTCGAGGACGGAGGAGATCTTGTACCCCTTGGGGTTCTCCTTAGGGGTGCGCATATAACGCTCGGTGTAGATGGTGTCGTAATAACGCCAGTCGGTTACTGGAGCGACGGCGATCCCCACCTTGAAAGTCCCAGCCCCGTGGCAGAGGCTCATGAGCGTGTTGTAGCCTCCGAAGCTCCAACCCCAAATTGCCATGCGTGCCCCATCGACGAAAGGCAGGCGGGCAAGGGACTGGGCGGCCTCGATCTGCCCTTGGCTCTCACGTACCCCAAGCTCGAGGTAGGTCTGCTTGCGCCACTGCTCGCCCCGAGCCCCTGTGCCTGGCCCGTCTACGCAGACGACGATGAAGCCCTCATGCGATAGATGGTACTCCCAACCGAAGCTGTAGCGGTCGAGTACCTGCTGCGAATTGGGCCCGCTGTACTGTACCATGACGACGGGGTAGCGACGATTGGGGTCGAAGTTCACGGGCTTGAGCATCCAGCCGTTGAGCTTGCCGAAGCTCTTCGTATCGACCTGGATGAACTCCTTCTCGGCAAAGCGATACTCCGAGAGCCGCTGCTTGAGGACGGAGTTGTCCTGTAGGGTACGCAGAGCCTGATTGCCCTGGGTACGATAGAGGGCCGTGTGCATCGGGCTATTGAGACTGGTGTGTGAGCCGATGAAGTAGGTGAAGCCCTTGCTGAAGACGGCTCGGTTCGTCCCGCCAGCCTGACCGAGGAGCTGCTTGCGCCCCTTGGGGTCTATGCGGTAGATGGTGCGCTCCATGGGGCTGGTCTCGGCACTCTGATAGTAGAGGTTGCCCGAGCGATCTACCCCGTAGAAGGCTGTTACGTCGTAAGCCCCTCGAGTGGCTTGTCTCTGGAGCACGCCCTTGTCTGAGAAGAGGTAGAGGTGTGCATAGCCATCTCGCTCGCTCAGGTAGGCAAAGCCCGTGGGGGTAAAGGCGAGCGACTGTACATTGTCGCTGTCTATGTAGGCCTCCTCCTGCTCCTGGAAGACGAGCTTGGGCACGAGCGTCTTGCTGTGGACGTAGAAGAGGCGCAGGTGGTTCTGCTGCCGGTTGAGGGTGAAGATGGCCAGCGAACGCCCCCTGCCTACATACTCGAGACGAGGGATGTAGTAGTCCGTCCCCTCGGGCAGGGTGATACGCTGCTCGGAGCGATCCTTGACGTTGTACACATGCACCGAGAGGCGGCTATTGTCCATCCCGGCCTTGGGGTACTTGTAGACGTAGTCCTCGGGGTAAGTCTGCCCCCGATACATGGGCATCTCGTACTGCTTGACGGCACTCTCGTCGGTCTTAGCGAAGGCGAGGAACTCGCTATCCTCACTCCAGCTCATCAGCTGCGTGGTGGTGAACTCCTCCTCGTACACCCAGTCCGTCGTCCCATTCATGATCGCATTGGCTCTGCCATCTCGGGTAACCTGCACCTCGGTGTCGAAGTCAAACTTCTTGATGAAGATGTTCCCCTCTCGCACGAAAGCCACCATACGACCATCGGGGCTGAAGGTCGGGATCATCACCTTGCCCGGGCTGCTGCTCAGCGGCTCGACCCGATTGCGTCGCACGTCGTAGTGCCAGACGAGGCTGCGGGACGAGCGGCGGTAGATGGGTTCGGTCTCTGTCATCAGGAGGATGTGGCGGCCATCCTCCGAGAGGATGTAGTCGTCGAACTGTTTGAAGTTGCAGTCTCGAGCCCGAGAGGTACTGAAGAGGGTGTCTATTGCCTCCCCCGTGGCGAAGCTGTAGCGGACGATCGCACCCCGCTCTGGGGTGATGAGCGTGTAGTGCTCGCCATCGGGCAGCGAACGTACGCCATAGCCTGCACCATGGGCGGCGAAGTGTCCCTGGACGATAGCTCCGAGCTCAGGCGTTCGAGAGCCGTGCTGTGCCACCAAAGTCAGGGGGCTAAGGCCCGTGATGAGCCCCAGCAGCAGAGGAAGTACTTTCATTGATACGGATGTCTATACGGTGGTGGTTAGGGGTTAGAAACTAAATGATGCACCTACCTTGAGTACAGAGATCCCAGTGCCGACCTCGCCGAAGATCCCGAAGCCTGGAGAGAGCGCATAGCGTATCCCCACGGTGAAGTAGGGCATGAAGCCCACCTTGCTCTTGGTGTCATTGTCCACGAAACGGGTCTGATAGTGGAAGCCTGCATGAGCTGCGATATAGGTGTCAAGGTTGTCTACGAACTCATAATGGAAGGAGGCACGAGGGCCAATAAAGATAGCACTACCGTTGAGCGAACCCTGTGTGTAGCCTCGAAACTCGATGACACCTCCGAGACCGAATGAGCCTCGCTGGATCAGTCTATCGGCTACTGAACGCTCGTAAGTAATCGAGAGTGGAGGGAAGGTGGTCTCATACGTGGAGCTCGATAGGCCTACACCCACGCTGAGGACTTGGTCGTCGTGTGAGAAGACGTCCTGCGCTGCTGCTTGATGCGTTGCTGCTCCGAGGAGGGTGAGGGAGCAGAGGGCTGAGAGAATGAACTTTTTCATAACGGTGATCGCTTGCTTTGATTGTGAATAATGAGATGCTTTGCCTCTAGGTGAATGTGGTATATGGGCTGCTTGTGTGAGCAGGCTTTGAGTAAATTTCCATCGGGGTACACCATAACCAATGTAAATACCTAGGACAAAGGCAAAGATAATCATTGTTTACAGTTTTTGCTCATCCTCGGCACACTTTGTCGTCGTTGGCTCTTGAGAGGCTCTCTCTGTCCTCATCATGCCCCCTCTTCGAGGGGCACTCGATGGGGCTTGGGCTTCGCTGGGGTTGGGGTGGGGAGAGGCCCTCTGTCCCTCTGTGCAGAGAACTCCTGGGGACATCTCTCCCGAGCTCTCGATAGGCTCTCTCCTGAGCTCTCGTCTAGCTCCTCGCCTGCGCTCTCGTCTAGCTCCTCGCCTGCGCTCTCGGATGGAGCTCACTAGAGACCCAAGTAGGATCTCCATCGAGACTCAAATAGGATCTCAACAGAGACCCAAGTAGGATCAATAGGCAGGGACGAACTTACGGCCTATCCCACTACAGATCAGAGTTCAAAATCTGTTGTAATAGCTCAGGTGTAGGACGTTTCTCTCTCTTGGTGTATTGGCTGATATGACTGGTAAATAACACAAATGTGCCGATAAGAGCAGTTTCTGTAATCTCTGGAGCGATACGCTCTGGAGAATCTATAAGCCCAGTAATCCTCCATAGCTCCCCACAAGGCAGACTCTCACAAATAGGCTCAAATGTATATCCCATCCATATCCAGCCCTTTTCTTGAGCATATCTGCCAAAGTATGCCCAAGACTCTTTATTCTTCACAATGATCAGCTTAGGCTTAATAATTTCCTCTATAATATGCATCGTGAGATTGAGCTGCTCAGCAACAAATCGAATGCCTTCGGGCTTAGAAAGCAATTGGGATCGAAGGAAAGTCTGATCTTTTTCTCGGAAATAGAAGATATCGAGATAGCTTGCTCTCGCACGCAAATCAATGCCATTCCCATGTAAAATCTTCCTTATAGGAGACCAATAAACATCATACTTCCTCTCGTTCTCATTCTTCTCGGGATACCAGGTTTGCTCCATATTCCATTGAAGTACTCCTTCGCTTTCTCCATTCCTAAATGAAGGGTTAATCCCAGTAATCAGAATGTCTTTCTGATCTTGATTATGAGCAAATGCATACCGACGCTTTCTAATCAACGTGCTAATCGAAGAGGGTAAGTTGTTGATATAATCTGAGTTCCAAATCTCTTCCAGTCTTTGTGTTATATCCATGCTTTGTATCCTATTATTTGAGATGAATGACCCCGCTTAGAGAGGGTTTTGTTTGTTTTTAGTTTGTGTTCTGACTTTGTGCGAAGTTAATCTTCTTAGGCAATATATTACTATACGTGAGTTCGGAATAAGCTTAGGTAACTAGGTCTTGACTATCAATGTGTTCTAGATTAAGAGCAGGCTTCTTCTCGAGTGTTTGCAAGGCAATAAGCCCAGCCAGGGGGCGGGATGCAGCTGTGATGAATGCCCACCTCAAGGGAGCTCGGGCATCCATCGCTCTGTGGGTGAGTTGAACCTTTTACCTGCCTGGCATCACCTTGATTGGGGGCGTCTTAGCTAGGTGGTTGTTTAGAGACCCCTCTCTCTCGCTCTGAGATCTAGCGGCTTAATTTTCCTGCTAATACTCCTATATATTAGATCATTGTAGCCCTCTAAGGGCCCCCCTCTAGAGCCCCCTCCTCTTGCATAGGTGGAGAAAATCGCCTTACTTTGCACCCACGGATTGGGCCTCTAGGACTACTCAGGGCGCATTATATTCCCCACGCCAGGAGATCTCTGAGGGCTACCCCTCGCTTGTTTATTCACCTATATACTTACGATCTCTATGGAAACTCCATCTCGTCGCCCTGGGCGGGCGACACCAGCGACTCACCTGCTAGAGTATCGCTGCTATGGCTTCAAGGAGCTGGCTGTGCTCTTCTATCCAGGTGTTTCGCCTCGCTCGGCGAGCCGTTCATTCAGGTACTTGATCCACCACGACCCTGAGTTGCTCTCGCAGCTCCTGGGCAGGGGGTATCGGCCTACTTGTCGACAGCTTAGTCCCGCTCTTGTTTCGTGCATCCTGCAGTATTTGGGTTCGCCCCATTCATTTTACGAGATTCAGCAGCGTATTGACTAAGCGACCTCTGTGCTCCTCCCCCACCATGCGTCCCGAGAGGCGATGGTGCTATGACTTGCCTCAGTCCCCTCTCTGTCTATAAAAGACCGAGGGATGAGATATAAACATTAATTTAATTCAATTCAAAAAATGAAGAAAGTATCATTTGTACTCGCTCTTGCACTTGCTCTCGTGGTTAGTGCTTGTAACTCAAACAAGCAGGCTACTGCTACAAGCGAAGAGGCTACCAAGACTTGCGTATGCCAGGACTCTTGTGCTTGCACGCCCGACAACTTCTGCTCAGATGCCTGTGCTGTAGCTGAGAAGAAGGATTGCTGCGCTGGTGAGGCTCAGGGCGAAGGCTCTTGCGAAGAAGGCAAGGGTTGCGAGGAAGGTAAGGGCTGCGACAAGGCCAAGGGTTGTGAAGAAGCCAAGGGCTCCGCAGAGGCTAAGGCTAACTAAGCCTCAGGTATTTGTACATAGACCTTAAACAAGAGCGGTGGAGGCCCTGGGCCTCCACCGCTCTCTCTTTGCTAGGCTCGATGTGTGGGGCTACCCCCTTATCCTGATTGGCCTAGCTTCTTGGCCTGCCCCTAGCCCCTATAGGTAGGTGCGGATCGCTTCGGCCCAATGCTCATAGGCTGGTCGGAGTAGGTGTAGACCGTCGTTGGTGAACTCCTCCCTGAGCCTTCCAGACCCATCCGTCATACGGCTATGTAGGTCGATGTAGGTGTACCGACGCTGGGCGGCATTTTCCTCTAGGACTTGATTGACTAGCGGTATGAGGGAGGCCCTCTTCATCACCCCAGGGAACTTGGTGAACCGATCGTTTACGGGCAAGATGCTCTGCACATAGATCTGAGTCTCTGGTGAGCCCTCCTGGATGTGCTCTAGGATGGTGAAGATGTTGTGGCAGATAGCCTCCACGCTTGCTCCTCGGGCGATGTCGTTGATACCGATGAGGAGGAAGATCTTCTTGGGCTGGTGGCGTATAACCTCGTCTAGGCGGTCGAGCACACCCGCAGAGGTATCGCCACTGATGCCTCGATTCAGTACCTTTTTGGGGGAGAATAGCTCCCCCCATTCAGCTCCGTCCGTGATGCTATCTCCGAGGAAGATGACACACTTTTTCTTGGCCGGTAGCGAGCGGAAGTGGCTCACACGCTGCTCGTAGTAGGTCGAGTGTGTGGCTTGCCTCTCCTGAGCCACAAGCATGTTGCTGCTCAGTAGGCTTAGAGCTAAGCAATAGCAAATTAATTTCTTCATTTTGAGCTTGTTTGAGTTATAGAGAAGTGATACCATGCTAGAAGACCCATGCCCCCTTGCTGGAAGGCTGCTAGTACAGAGACAAATACGGCTTACCAGGCTCATGCTCTGTTACCATGCCCACTATAGCTGCCTCGGGGTGTAGCCCCGAAGCCCTTAGATCTGCCACCAAAGCCTCTGCCACAGAGGCATCTACCGCCATCAACAGCCCCCCGGAGGTCTGTGCGTCGGCCATCAGCATCTTGTGAGCCAGCGAGCAATGCACGGCTAGATCGTCGCCTGCGAAGCGAATGTTGCGAAAGGCTGCCCCGGGGATGCAGCCCTCGTCTAGAAGCTGTCGCACCCCTGGCAGTGCGGGCACGGCGGCCGTGTCTATATCCATGCTTACCTGAGAGGCCTGGGCCATACCTAGGGCATGCCCCACGAGGCCAAAGCCTGTAACGTCCGTTGCCCCCCTGACGCCATATTGCTGCATCAGCTCAGCCCCAGTCTTGTTGAGTAGCTGCATGCTCCTGAGTGCCGCCTCGTAGTCGTCAGGGGCGATCATCCCCAGGCGATGGGCTGCGATGGCAACGCCAGTACCCAACGGCTTGGACAGAACGAGTACCTGCCCAGCCCTTGCGCCTGCATTCGTAATCAGCTTGTTGGGGTGCACACGCCCCACTACGGCTAGGCCATATTTGGGCGGCGCATCATCTATCGTATGGCCGCCCATGGTGAGGGCTCCGCTCTCGTTGATAGCATCCTGCCCCCCACGCAAAATATCGGCCAATACCTCTAGGGGAATGTCCTTGCTCGGGAAGAGGGTGAGGTTGAGTGCCAGTAGTGGTATCCCCCCCATGGCGTAGACATCCGAGAGGGCATTCACAGCGGCTATCCTGCCGAAGGTATAGGCATCGGAGCATACCGGTGGGAAGAAGTCGGTGGTTACGATCAGGGCCTCCTCCTCACTAATGCGGTACACACCAGCATCGTCGTGGGTCGTTACATCCACCATCACCCGCTCATCGTGCAGGAGGGGGAGGCCTCGGAGTAGCTCCTTGAGCTTGAGAGGGTCTAGCTTGGCCGAACAGCCACCATACTCCACAGTATCGAGGAGGTCAAAGGTCTGAGTACTCATCTTATTGCTCACTAATAATTTGATATTCTATTTGCTCGTGCTCTAGAGCGGTCTTTAGGGCCGCCAGCATCTCGGCATCGTGTTCTATCTCGAGGCACATGCCACATTGGTGGGTGATGTGCGTGGGCACAGCCCTCACCCTGTGGGGGATGGAGGCGGCCTTGGCGGCCTTCATCCCTCGGATAAATGTTCGAGTCGTGGGGAAGAGGATGTAATTAGTCATGCAGCACTTGCCTCAGAGCATTCGTAAGATAGTCCCAATCCTCCAAGGTCTGATAAGGGGAGATAGAGATGCGCAGTGCTCCGCCCACCTCGAGTGTGCCCAGCGTCTTATGAGCCAAGGGGGCGCAGTGCAGACCAGAGCGCACGATGATGCCGAAGCGATGGTGTAGCCTCGTGGCCAGCTCTGAGGGGCTCAGACACTCGTGCGTGAGGGAGAAGAGGTAGCCCTGGTGCTCGGCCTCTAGAGCGTGGTAGAGCCGTATGCTCGGCAGCTTGTCCCACTCTCTGAGTGCCTCCCACCACATTGAGGGCGAGATCGAATAGCTCGGGATCTGCTCCATAGCAGCAGCCCAAGCGGTAAGCCCCAGGAGGTTAGGCGTGCCAGCTAAGAAGCGGTCGGGCATCTCCCTTGTCGCCAGGAGGCTCTCGGAGTGATGACCATTGCCCCCCAGCGTGAGTGGCTCTACCTCCTCTGGTCTACGGATATAGTACCCTCCTGTCCCCGAAGGCCCGAGCAGGCCTTTGTGTCCCGTAAAGGCGACGAAGTCTACCCCCCACTCATCGATCTGTAGAGGCATAGACCCTGCACACTGTGTCGCATCGCACAGGAGGGGTATGCCCCATCGGTGCATGGCAGCAGCGATCTGAGCCATCGGCTGGATGACCCCATTCACATTGCTCTCTATATTCACGATGGCTAGGGCTGGGAGGGTAGCTCGAGGCAGTGTGCTGAGACGCTCCACATCCACTCGCCCATCGGGTAGGTGGGGCATCACCTCGTAGCGTAATCCATACTGAGTGCCTAGAGCTGCTAGGGGGCGCATCACAGCATTATGCTCCATCGGGCTGATCCAAACCCAGGCATCGTGCTGTCTGAGGGGGGCATAGCCTCGCAAGATGGTGTTGAGGCCAAAGGTGGCATTCTCGCACAGCACCACCCGATCGGCATCCTCGACCCCGAGCCAGCAGGCCAGGGCGTCTCTGAGCTGCTCGACCTGTAGGGTAGCCTGCATGGTGACCTCATCTAGGCTACGGCCATAGCTGCCTATCGGCTGGTCGTAGAAGGAGGCCAATGCCTCTCGCAGTACAGGAGGCTTGGGGTAGGAGGTTGTAGCGTTGTCGAAGTAGAGTAGGGGCATACCGAGCGTAGATCTGATGGGTCTAGGGACGCAAAATGCGGCTCACTCGGCTCTGTATCTCCATGATGGTGTACATGTTGCTTATTCGCCCCACCTGGAGGTCGCCCTGTAGACCATAGTAATCGACACAGGTGCCGCAGCAGACTATGTCTACCCCCCTCTCCCTCTTCATCCGCTCCAGTGTTTGGGCGGTGTCTGTCTGCCTCGTAGCGAGGTAGACCCCACGATTGTAGAGGATGACAAACTGAGGCATGTGGGGCATCTCTATGAGGGCATTGACGAAGGCTCGCATCAGTATCTTACCCAGCTCCGAGTCTCCACCGCCCATCTCATCTGAGTCGATAATTACTCCATAGGGTGTCTCAGCACTAGGCATCGTGGGGCAAGAGGGTTCGGCTGCCTGGGCTGTGGCTCCGTTGATGGTCTCGGGTGTTGAGAAGTGTAGCTCGGTGTAAGTCTCTCCATTGGAGTTCGTTACCTCCTCTTGTTGGATCTCGGCCCGTAGCTCATGCAGGTAGTCATTGAGGTTGGCACAGGCTGTTGCGTTGTCGGTGAGCACGCAGATCTCCTCGCCAGTGCGACACTCAGCGAGCCCTTTCTTGAGCATAATCAATGGGATGGGGCATAGCTTGCCCCTTGTATCGATCGTCTTCATAACATATTCTGATGGTTATTGATTTAGATGTTTCTGCACCTCCTCGAGCAATAGGCGGGCGGTCTGGGAGGGGCAGTCCTCGTGGACAGAGAGGGTGAGCATCGGAGTGCCCCAGTCCTTGGCTAGGGAGCGGCTGTAGGCCTTGTCGTAATAGCCCAAAGCGATGACTACGGCAGTCCTGAGGTCTCCCGAGAGGAGAGCCTCCTGGGCACGCTGCTTCTGCTCCCCTCCAAGCCGCTTGGCTATGCGCTCGAAGGGGGGCATGAGCTCGGCGATAGGGGCTGTGCCATACTCTGCTACAATATGTTCTGCTCGTACCTCTAGCGGAATATCCAGGAGCACCATGGGCGCACGGCATACAGCTCCCCACAAGGTGTCGGGGATAAATACCCGACCGATGAGCTTGCTCTCGCTCTCTAGCCAGATCCTTCTCGTGGGGTCTAGCATCGTAAGCTCACGGTAGAGCAGGTTGATGAACTGTTCGGTGGTGGGCTGAGGAGGCTGTCCGATCGCTCCAAAGACCGAGCCCTTGTGATGTGCCAGGGCCTCTAGGTCTAGGACTTGCTCGCCAAGGTGCTGCAGCTCACGGAGAATAGGGGTTTTCCCACTCCCAGTAGCTCCGCCCAGTACGACAAACGGCCATGGGGTGTTGGCTATCAGAGCTTCGCCATAGCGACGAAAGGCCTTATATCCCCCTTTGAGCCTACTCACCTTCATCCCCCCCATACCGAGGAGCCATGCTACAAATTCGCTGCGCATCCCTCCTCGCCAGCAGTACACAGAGAGCGGCCTACCCGAGGCTATGGTACGAGCCTCGGACACATACTCCCACAGCCGAGGGCCTAGGAGGCGTATGCCTTCGTCCACGGCCCTCTGCCGCCCCTCCTGTACATAGAACGTGCCTATGACCACCCGCTCTGCATCGCTGAAGAGGGGCAAATTCACTGCATGAGGGATATGCCCCTGGGCAAACTCGGCAGGTGTGCGTACATCCAGCAGCACACTATTTGTTCTTTGTTTGAGCCACTGGCTCACCTCTATATCCATAGTATACAAAGGTACGACTTTCCTGGCACTGCCATCGATTATTGACCTATAAAGCCTTGGTCGTATAGGACTATTTACACTCAACGTAAGGCAAGAGCGGTGGAGGCCCTGGGCCTCCACCGCTCTCTCTCTCTGGTATCGCTTGTGTCTCCGATGGGGCTATGCCTTGGGTGTGATGTGCTTCTGCCAAGCCCAAGCCGAGCGTAGGGTGTCGGCGAGGCTCTCCTCTGCCTTCCAGCCGAGGACTTCGTTGGCATGCTTAGGATCGGCCCATACCTGCTCGATGTCGCCCTCTCTGCGGCCGACGATCTTGTGAGGCACGGGGACGCCGGTTACCTGCTCGAAGGTTCGGATCAGCTCCAGCACACTGACCCCACGACCCGTCCCTACGTTGAAGGTCTCTAGGGCTGGGCTACCGAGCTCGGGGTTAAGAATGCGCTCGATCGCCTTGACATGGGCTTTGGCCAGGTCTACTACGTTGATGTAGTCTCGGATGCAAGAGCCGTCAGGCGTATTGTAGTCGTCGCCGAAGACACTGAGCTCCCTGCGAATGCCTGCAGCCGTCTGCGTGAGGTAGGGGATGAGGTTTTGGGGGACGCCGAGGGGTAGCTCTCCGATGAGGGCCGAGGGATGTGCCCCGATGGGGTTGAAGTAGCGTAGGAGGATTGCCTTGAAGGGTGCTCCTGCATGGATCGTATCACGCACGATCTCTTCGTTGATCTGCTTCGTATTGCCGTAGGGCGAGAGGGCTTCCTGGATAGGGGCTTGCTCGGTAACGGGTAGCTGCTCGGGCTGGCCATAGACAGTGCAGGAGGAGGAGAAGACGATCCCCTTCGTCCCATGACGCTGCATGGCCTCGAGCATCACGATGAGCGAGAGTAGGTTGTTGCGGTAGTAGAGTAGGGGCTTCTGTACAGACTCGCCCACAGCCTTGCTGGCTGCGAAGTGGATCAGCCCACAAATATCAGGGTGTGCCGAGAAGATACGCTCGACAGCAGCCTCGTCGTTGCAGTCTGCCTCGTAGAAAGTGGGGCATACGCCTGTAATGGCCTCGATACCTTTGAGAACCTCGACGTTGGAGTTGGAGAGATTGTCCATGATCACCACCTGATAGCCCGAGTTGATGAGCTCGACAGTGGTGTGCGAACCGATATAACCAGTCCCACCGGTTACTAGAATTGTTCCTTTCATACGTTAGATATAGAATTAGATGTATTGATCTCGTCAATGTAGTCGAGCAGCTCCTCTCGGCCGAGCTTCGCCTCGGATGAGGTGATGAAGATCGGGGGAAGCTCTTCCCAGCTCTCGAGTAGTCGCTCTCGGTAGCCCTCTATGTTTGCTATGAGGCGACCTCGGCTGAGCTTGTCCGCCTTGGTAAAGACCAGGGCAAAGGGGATGCCCTCCTGCCCAGCCCACTGGATGAACTCCAGGTCGATGCGCTGGGGCTCGTGGCGGCAGTCTATGAGGATGAAGAGTGAGGTTAGCTGTCTGCGCTCTAGGATATAACCCTCGATCAGCCTGCGTAGCCCCTCTCGGGCACTCTGCCCTAGACGAGCGTAGCCATAGCCTGGCAGATCGACTAGATGCCAAGCCTCGTTGATGAGGAAGTGGTTGATGAGTTGTGTCTTGCCAGGCTTCTGCGAGGTCATGGCCAGTCCCTTGTGCCCGGTGAGCATATTGATCAGAGAGGATTTGCCTACATTGGAGCGACCTATGAAGGCATACTCGGGCAGATCGCTCTCAGGGCACTTGCGGACATCTGTATTGCTGACGACGAACTTTGCCGATTTGATGATCATAGGATCGATGTATGAGCCGAATTAGTTTTACCTTTGTGCTCTGCAAAAGTAAATTAAATTAGTCATATAGATGGTATCAGCCGCCTCTACCTCGCCCCTAAGTCTCGGATGCGAGAGCTCTGTCTCCGGTGCTGCCGTCGCCCTTAGATCTCCGACTATGCTTAGATCCTATTCCGTCCCGATGATCCTCTCCCTAGCGATCGCCCTCCTCTCCTGCTCTGGCTCTCAGACGGGGAAGGCCCAGGGCGGCGAAGCCCCCGAGGCTACGACCGAGCTGCTCAGTGCCCCTTTCGATGCCGATAGTGCTTATAGCTATGTCGCCCAACAGGTGGCCTTCGGCCCTCGTACGCCTGGCTCCGAGGGGCATAAGCTCTGTGGCGACTGGATCGTCAGCCTGCTCAAGGGGTGGGGCTATGAGGTGCAGGAGCAGACCTTCCCCTCGCAGGACTACCATGGGCGTCGGGTCAAGGGGCGCAATATCATCGCCTCTCGCTCGGGGGCTTCGCCCGATAGGGTGCTGCTCATGGCCCACTGGGACACTCGCCCCGTGGCAGACCATGATCCCATCGCCTCACGTCAGTCTAGCCCGATCCTCGGGGCAGATGATGGGGGGAGCGGTGTGGCCGTCCTACTTGAGCTCGCCCGCCAGTATGCCTTGGGCGGGAGTCCTGTCGGGGTAGACTTCCTCTTCTTTGACCTAGAGGATGGCGGTTCAATGGGCGATGACGAGACCTGGTGTCTAGGCTCTCAGTACTGGGCACAGCACCCCCACGCCCCACAGGATCGAACGAAGTACGGCATCCTGGTCGATATGGTGGGCGCACGAGGGGCCCGCTTCTACTACGAGGGGTATTCGAAGGCCTACGCTGCTCCGCTCCTGCGTGAGCTTTGGTCTACAGCCGCTCGGCTGGGATGGGGAGCTTACTTCAAACCCAGCGAGGGGGGGGCACTCATCGATGACCATGTGCCTGTGATCAAGCACCTGCGTATCCCCTGCGTAGACATCGTGCATTACAACCCTAGCAACGACAAGGGCTTCGGAGATCATTGGCATACTCATGCTGATGACCTTGAGATCATCGACCGAGAGACCCTGCTCGCTGTCGGGCAGACTGTGGCCACGACCATCGCCCAGAGACATTGATGCCGTCGGACGACACCTCAAACGACATGAACCTATGACAATCAACCAAATACAAGACGAGATCATCGAGGAGTTCAGTGCCCTGGATGATTGGATGGATCGCTATGCCCTAATCATCGAGATGGGCAATGCCCTCCCCCCGATGAGGGCAGAGGATAAGACACCCCAAAACATCATCGAGGGCTGTCAGAGCCGAGTATGGATCACAGCCCAGCTCTTGCCCGATGGGCGAGTACACTTCGAGGGCGAGAGCGATGCCATCATCGTTCGGGGCATCGTTAGCCTGCTGCTCAGGGTATTGGGCGATCAGCCTGCCTCGGACATCGTGGCAGCGGATCTCTACTTCATCCGAGAGATTGGTCTCTCTGACCACCTCTCCCCCACACGCTCCAATGGCCTCGTCTCGATGCTGCGACAGATGAAGCTCTTCGCTGCCGCCTTCGTCGCTCAGTCGAGCTAAAGCTAAGCCTCTCGCTCTATCTAGCAGGGTCGGCTCAGCCTCCCAAAGATCATGATTTGGACAGAGATGCACCTTTGTTCAACTAAGTCTCTCTATCCCGATATCTAGGTTTCGCAATATTCGTATATTTGCGGATATAAACCCCTTTCATGTTCGGGATGAAAACACGATTGTACCTTCTCCTCCTCGGGGCTCTCCTCCTTGTCCCCGAGTTGCTCTGGGCTCAGACCTTGCTCTCAGGCCGGGTGCGGGACACCTCCGGTCGAGGACTGCCCTTCGCCTCTGTGCGGGTGCTCCATCCTCGAGACAGTAGTCTCGTCTCCGGGATGACTACGACCGAGCAGGGGGCATACCGCTTCGACCAGCTCCCCCAGGGAAGCTACCTCGTACGCACCAGCTTCACCGGCTACGAGACCGAGATCCGACGGGTGATGCTCTTCCGCTCTCGCCCCGTCGTCCTGGACTTCACTCTCAGGGAGGAGGGGCGAGAGCTCCGAGAGCTTGTCGTGCGAGCTCAGGGAGTTCGGGTCAAGGGCGATACGACGATCTACAGTCCCAGCTTCTACCGCAAGGGTGGCGAGCGCAACCTCGGCGAGCTACTCGAGACCTTGCCAGGCGTGCGGGTCGATCATGAGCAGAGCACCCTAACGATCAATGGCAAGCCGATACGCAAGATCCTCATGGAGAGCCACGACATCTTCCAGGGTAATACGGCCGTGCCTCTGAAGAACCTCTCGGCCGATGGTGTCCAGAGCATCGAGGTCATAGACAATTACTCTGAGTATAGCATCCTCGACGGCTTCCGTACCAGCAACGAGACGGTAGTCAATCTGCGTATGGATGACAAGATGCGTGGACGTATCCGTGGCGAGACAGAGCTCTTGGGAGGGCTGAGCAGCAAGTATCAGCTCAAGGGTAATGGCCTACTCATCGGGCGCAAGGCCATGATCTCGAGCATCCTCTCGGGCAATAATATCGGTAGACAAGTCCTCACCACCTCCGACGTGATCAATATGAACGGGGGGCTCAGCTCGATCATCTCGGGCGAGAACCCTCGTGAAGCCATGCAGCGCACCCTCTCCAGTTACCAGGCCTTTCTGGATGCACGAAGCAATGTCTATCAGAGGGACAATGGCCTGCTCTCACTCAATAGCTCGATCAATCCTTCGCCTAAGATCCGGCTACAGTGGAGCGGCCTCTTTGGCCTCGAGGCCTATCGCCTTCGTAGCCGAGACCGCTACGACTACCTCTCGGGGCTGAGCTATGAGGACTCCATGCGAGAGCGGCAGAGGCGTAGGCATCTGATGACAGGCCTGAGGCTCTCGCTACAGCCCTCGTCCCTCTTCAATCTCATCTATTCGGGGCGTCTCTACCTTGGGGGCAGTCGGCAGAACCTCTCTTCGAGCATCTTCTCCAATCCCCTCAAGGTGCGGGACGATGACGACCTATTGACCACCGAGCATAGCCTCGTAGGCATTCGTCGTATAGGCAAGCATAGCCTCAATCTAGCCCTCGAGAGTAGCTATACGGGGACGAAGTCGGACTATGGCTTCAGTCCCGAACGACCCTTCTATTCAGGTCTTATGGGGCTACCCGAGGGCTATCGTTATGCCCAGAGGCAGCAGCTACAGCACCACACGGCTCGTTTGTCATGGTTGTATCGCCTTAGTCCTAGCTACTTCGTTCGCCTCGCCCTCGGGGCGGGCTACGATGCCAGCTGCCTCGAGGCTTCGCTAGACCCTCGTGCTCAGAGTGCGGAGGGGGGCTCTTTTGATCAGCAGCATTGGCTCGAGCATCGCTCTCTCGAGGCCGGGCTACAGCTCCACCGAGATCGCGGAGCTCTGACCTTTACCCTCGGGGCACGGCTACAGAGGCTGCTGCCCGAGGGCAAGCTCTCACGGCCCTTACCCTCGGGGCGAGAGACGGCTTTGCTGCCTACCCTCAAGCTCAACTATCGCCTCTCGACCACCCACTTTGCCCTTCTCGAGCATGATCATGCCCTCGAGATATACGCTGCCGACCAGCTGGCTGGGGGCTATCGTATCAATAGTTACAAGAGTCTCTCGAGTAGCTCTGTCGATCGCCTCTATGCCCGCAGCTCCCGTACGATGCTCATCCATGTGCTCATGTATCCCCTCTATGGATTTCAGATCACGAACGTCCTCTCATGGGAGCAGTCGAAGCACAGCCTCGTCGATGACTACCGGCAGCAGGGTTTAGTCTCTATCATCGACAGGCGCACGGCTTCGGGGGCGTATAGCCTGAGCTGGATGTCGGCCCTTGAGCAAAAGTTCCTCTTCATGCCTCTGAATGCTAAGCTCGAGGGGATGTATATGCGTCGTCATACCCCTTACTATCAGACCCAGCGGCTCTCGAGCCTCGACGTCGATCTCCTGAGGTTTAAGGGCCGTCTGACAACCTTCTACAAACATGGGCTCAACGCAGACCTCTCCGTCGAGCACCTGCGCACGGCTTATCGCAATGTCTCCGTCAAGAGTGAGGTCTATAGCACCGACTATCGGGCGGCTCTCTCTTGGCGTTCGCCTAAGCTGCATGCCGAGGCTGCCCTGCGCTACAGAGACTTCCGACAGAGTAGTCTGCACACCAAGCAGATCTACTACGACTGTACCTTGCGCTACGAGCTGAGCTCCAAGCTAAGCCTCGAGCTCGTCGGGCAAGATATTCTCCATACCAACGAGCGGGTACAGACCGACATCCACATCGGCCCCTACCTGACCTCTACCCGAACGATGTACTATATGCCTGGGCATCTTATGCTTGGGCTTAAGGTCAAATATTAGTGTTCATCCTCCAATCCTCCAATGATTATGAAACGCCTCATCACCCTCAGCCTCGCCCTATGGGCACTCTTTTTCTCGAGCCACAACCTCTCAGCTCAGGAGCTTAGCGTACGCTATAGTGTACGCTTCAATACCGATTCGCCCACGCTTTTTGCTCAGTCTAATCTGCCCGAGCAGATGCGCAAGTCGCTTGTCTATGCCTATCGCAATGTTGTCTTCAACTACAGCCTGGTCTATGTCAATGGAGAGAGCGAACTGCGCCTCATCCCCTCCAAGGAGCGGCAGGAGATCGAGTTCATGGGGCAGAAGATTGATGTCAATGCCAGCCTCGGCGAGCAGGCCAAGAACATGACCTACAAGAACCATACGACTGGAGAGAGCCTCAGCCAGGTCAATGCCTTTGGCAAGGTCTATCTCATCACTGAGCGGATCAATAGCATAGAGTTCGACATCCTACCCGATGAGAAGAAGGAGATCCTTGGCTATGAATGCAAGAAGGCCGTCTCGAAGGACAAGAAGCAGACTGTTTGGTTCACCGAACATATCCCCATCGCCGAGGGCCCTATCAATGCCAATGTACCTGGGCTCATCCTCGAGGCTGTGCTCGAGGATAATATCTTCCAAGCCGTAGAGATCCTCACCTCGGTCGATCGTAAGATCTCTGCCCCTACCGAGGGGAAGCGTATGGAGCGAGAGGCCTTCAAGAAAATGGTCCAGGAGCGTGTCGAGATGCTGCGCCGCGGCTCGGGTAATTCGATCTTTGGCGAATAAAGCCTTCGTCTGAGTGGATATGACCGGTAGAGTCTCTCTTCGTCTGCTGCTTCTGTGCCTCCTTCTGCTTGATGGGCTCGGTAAGGCTGAGCTGAGAGCTCAGTCGTGGCGAGCAAACTGGGGTGAGGGACGACATCCTTCCTCTCCTGAGTGGAGATATGATCTCGAGGCTTTCGAGATCCAGGAGGGTTGGCTCTCGCTTTCTGCCCACGAGGGGTTGGCTAATGCTCAGAGTACGCTCATGACCTCTGTTACTCTGCCCCCTAAGGTGCGCTGGAGGGGGCGAGTACGCCTAGATCTACCGCTCAGCAAGCGCAATCATAGCTACATCCTCCTGGCCTGCTTCGCTGCCAATACGACACTCAAGCAGTATGATTATGTTGCCCTTAGCCTCGGGGGAGGCGATCGGTCGAATGCCTCCCTGGTGAGCCTTCGACTGAGTCCTCGAGGTTTAGGTTCTGGAGCTCGCTTCTCCCTATCTCACGAGCGGATACTCATCTCGGGGAGGGGCTTTTCGATGACCTCTGCTCTAGAGCTACGCTATGACGTTCGCTACGAGGAGGGGCACTGGAGGCTCTATCTCCAGCGTGTCGGAGAGGCTCAGGCCTTTCAGCTGATTGGGCAGACGGAGGAGGAGCTACGCCTCTCCGATCTGCGCAATACCTTCGGCTTCGTCTGTCTCTCGACCCCTCGCTACCGCTCGGCTACACACTTCACCGATATAGAGTTCGATGACAAGGTCGACGAGGGGATGGAGATGCCTCAGCCCTCACCCGAGGATGACCCCTCTTCCTCGTATCTCCTCCTGACCGAGATCATGGCGCATCCCGAGCCAGGAGGGGAGGAGTATATTGAGATCCATAATCCTACTTCTCGAGAGATTTCTACCGATGGGGTTGGTTTGCTCATTGGTAAAAATTCAGAGCAGGCGAAGTATTATCCTCTGCCTAAGTCCGTGGTTATCCCTCCCGAGACTTACCTTGTGCTGACGAAGTCCCCCTCGGCTGTGCAGATGACGCATCCGAATGTGTATGTGGAGGATATTATACAAGCCCCTCTGCCTCGCTTGAACAATTCGGGTTGCTACATTGGCCTCTATCGGGCAGGTGTTGGGGTTATCGATGACGTCCTCTATCTGCCTCGGCTCAAGGAAGAGGGGCTTCGCAGCCGGGCGGGTGTCGCGCTGGAGCGTATCCGCCTCTCCGACAGATCCCGATACCCTAACAATACTGGCAATTGGACCTCGGCTCTCTCCTCGGGAGGCTTTGCCTCACCCACACGGCCCAATACCCGCTTGAGAGACCCCTTCGGCCGAGACTCGCAGGGGGAGGGGGGAGAGCGTATCGCTCGGCTTGTCGATCTGTTGCAAGAGCTGCGGAGTGATCCCCAGGCTTCGGTACTCCTGATGCTGTACGATCTCTCGGGCTGTCGCCTCGTCGAGATGAGGGGCGAGAGGGCTATCGGCTGGCTGGAGACGCTGACGAGCCATGCTCCGAGTGCTTTGGAGGCCCTACCGACAATACATCGAGGAGTGATGATCCTGCAACTAGTTGTCCGCTCGCGTGAGCGGGGGGTGCAGACCTATTCTCTATCCTTTCTCCGCCCTTAGCTCCTCTCCCCATCCACTTTTTCAGTACACATTAGTTTTTTGTACCTTAGCAGGCAATTTGACTGTTGCATCAAACCAAACTACACTATCTATATGAATAGAATCAATGCTGCCATCACGGCTGTCGGGGGGTATCTGCCCGAGGACAAGCTGACCAATGCCGACCTGGAGAAGATGGTCGATACCAACGACGAGTGGATTATGACCCGTGTGGGAATCAAGGAGCGTCGCATCCTCAAGGATCCCAACAAGGGCGCATCTTTCCTTGCTATTCAGGCTGTTAAGGATCTGCTCGGGCGCAGCCAGATCGATCCCGCTAGCATCGACGGATTGATCTTAGCCACTAATACTCAAGACTATCACTTCCCTACGACGGCCTCGATTGTGGCTCATGAGACGGGTTGTGTGAATGCCTTTACTTTTGACCTGATCTCGGCCTGTCCTAGCTTCCTCTACGCTCTAGAGACGGGGGCGAACTACATCCGTTCGGGCCGCTATCAGCGTCTGCTCATCGTGGCTACGGAGAAGATGTCTGCAGCTATCGACTATACCGATAGGGCGACTTGCCCTCTCTTTGGGGATGGATCTGGCTGTGTCCTGCTTGAGCCTACAACGGAGGAGCTTGGGGTGATGGATGCCCACTTCCGCACCGATGGTTCGGGCCGTGATCACCTCATCTGCAAGGCTGGGGGCTCGGCTCGTCCTGCTAGCCATGAGACGGTGGATAGGCGTGAGCACTATGTTTACCAGGAGGGAGCAGCGGTCTTCAAGCATGCTGTGCGGGCCATGGCCTCTAGCTGCCGAGTGGTGATGGAGCGCAATAACCTGCGTTACGAGGATATCAACTGGGTCGTTCCTCATCAGGCGAACCAGCGCATTATCGATGCTGTTGCCCGTGAGATGGAGGCCCCTATGGAGCGTGTCATGGTCAATATCCAGTACTGCGGCAATACGAGCTCGGCCACGATCCCCATCCTCCTATGGGAGCGTGAGCGAGACCTCAAGAAGGGCGACAACCTCATCCTAACGAGCTTCGGGGCTGGCTTCACTTGGGGAGCCATTTATCTCAAGTGGGCTTACGATCCCAAGTAATTTGCTTCTCAACACTATCGAGCGACCTCGTCTCTCCCTCCTCATCGGAGGGGAGTGATGGGGTCGCTTCTTCATTTTATCTTGACACCTATGTCTGTGGATGTTACTGCTGAGGGCCTACTCGAGGCTTTTGTACGCTATATGGCATATGAGCGCAATGCTTCGGAGCAGACCCTGGTGGGCTATCGAGGAGATCTCGAGGCCTATATCGCTTACTGTCGGGAGCGTTTGGGTGAGGAGTTTGCGCCCAGTGCAGGCGATCTTGACCTTGTGCGAGGCTGGCTCTCGGGGATGATGGATCGGGGGGGGAAGGCCAGTTCGGTGGCTCGGCGTCTATCCTCGGCGAAGAGCTGGTATCGATACCTCGTTAAGGTGGGTTATCTCTCCAGCTCCCCCATCGTCTCGCTCAAGGCTCCTCGGCAGGAGCGGCCTTTGCCAGCCTATGTGCCTACGAGCGAGCTGGAGCGCATCCTCGAGCCTGTGGAGTCCCCCTCGTTGCGAGAGGTGCGAGATCGGCTCGTTGTGGCCACGCTCTACGAATGTGGCCTAAGACGAAGCGAGCTGGCTGCTCTGCGCACGATTGATGTAGACCTGGAGCGTCGTAGCCTCAAGGTTGTGGGCAAGGGCGATAAGGAGCGCATTGTCCCCTTTGGGATCTCTTTGGCTCAGATGATGCAGCAGTGGAGTGAAATCAGGGATCGTGAATTTGGTGGTTCTGATTCTTTTTTTTTAACTTTGAAGGGAAAGCCTATGAAAGGGAGCGATGTCTACTCCATCGTAAGGGCGCAGCTAGCCTCTGTCCCCAATCTCGCTCGCCGTGGGGCGCATACGCTGAGGCATTCGTTTGCCACGGATATGCTCAACTCGGGAGCTGATCTGCTCAAGCTCAAGGAGCTTATGGGACACAGCTCTGTCGCCACGACTGTACAGTACACGCACACTTCCTTCAGACAGCTACAACAGGTGTATCACGCTCATCCTAGAGCACAAAACAACACAACGATTATGGACATCAGAATTCAAGCCTTGCATTTCGATGCAACCGAGCAGCTCAAAGAGTTTATCCGTAAGAAGCTCGACAAGCTCAACCGCTTTGCCGACGATATTCAGGCGGCAGAGGTATTGCTCAAGGTGGTTAAGCCCGAGGTCTCCGAAAATAAAGAAGCGTCTGTTAAGCTGCTCATCAGCGGTAATGATCTATTCGTGGACAAGGTCGCAGACACCTTCGAGGAGGCAATAGACCTCTGTGTAGATGTCCTCAAGAGGGGATTGGAGAAGCGCAAGGAGGCACATAAGTAGATTCTCCCCTCTCGCCTTATTAAAGCAAATCCCCCAGTAGTGCTCTTGAGCACTACTGGGGGATTTGCTTTGTGCGGCTCTCAAGAGGAGCTCTAGGACTGGGCTGCCGAGGGGACTCTCGAGAGTTTGAGCGGACGGATGCGGCGGTAGACCTCGAACATGTACCGCTCTGTCCCCTCGATCTTGTATCGGAGGATGAAGTGCTCGTCGTCGTAGCGATAGGTGCGGATCTTGGAGCTTCGCCCCTTCATCTCTGGGGAGGTCAGATGCTGTGTGATGTGCTCGGTATGGATACCCTCCTCGGGGGAGAACTCGTACGTCCCCTCCTGGATGATGAGTGGCGTAGGGTAGATGCTGTTCATATTGAGGGTGAAGTAGCGACCTGGCTCGATGGATTTGTAGAAGAAGGTTGGCGTCCCCTGCTTGATGGCCTCGGAGTAGTCCTTGAGCCCTGACTTGGGAATGATGCTCTGCCAAATACCATAGTAGAACTCAACGGGCACAACTTGATCGCCCGAGAGGGCACGAGGCTGATCCCCACTCTGTGCCCAGGCCTGGCTGGTGCTGAGGGTGAAGAGAAGCAGCAGTGAGACGAGCGAACGCATACAGCGAATGATCATATACATGTCAATAGGATATTTGCAGGTGAATTATTTACTGGGTGAAGTCTTCTCCTTGAAAAAGCCCTTGGCCACGAGCTCCTTGAGATAGTATTCTTCGGGCCTATCGACGAACTTAACTCGTCTCATCAGCTCTCGGCCGACGATCCCATCCTGGGTCTCGTAGGTGAGTAGGAAGTGATCCTGGTCGATGATCTTCGTCTGTATCTTCGAGCTCTGCCCGACCATCTTGGGCTCTGCCGTGTGCCCTAAAATTCGTTCCTGGATGATATTGCCCTCTTTGTCCTGACGGTAGGTGCCGTAGTGCGAGTAGAAGAGATGAACGGGAGAGAAGGCAATGTAGTTTGTAAACGAGCCATTGGCATCATACCGCTTGTAGTGCCCCGATCGAGAGTTGGGGAGAGCGTATTGTGCCTGCTTGAGTTCGTCGTTCTCATAGCTTTGCCGAGGAGCAACCTCGACCCAAAGGCCGTGGAAGTAGTTGGATCGAGGGGTGAGCTCTTGCTTGGGTTTGGCCGAGGCCTGGGCGATCCTTTGAGTACTGCACCCGGCTAGGGCCAGTACTCCCGAGAGGAGGAGTAGGGTAGGGAATACCTTCATTGTTTCGTGAGGTTGTTGTGTAAATTATGAATTGGATGCGCTTTGTGGGCGGCTCATCCGTGTGAGAAACTTTCAGTGAGTGCAAATGTACGTAAACTTTTCTGCTCTCGGACCCCATCATGCAGGAAAATACTCCCCCTGATGGAGACCTCAATAGGTCGACCTCGAGGTCTAAATAGGATTATTTTTGAGATCTAAATAAGGCCTTCGTTGAGGGTCTTATTAGGGTTGTCGTTGAGGCATAAGTAGGAGTTCGGTTGCGCTCCTACTTATGCCTCGATCGAGATCCTATCTATGTCTCAGTCGAGATCTTTACAAGATCTCATCTGTAGCTCCACCGTTAATTTTGCGAGTTTTTCATTTAACTTCTAGCCATAAGACCATGAGCTATCCCTCACTTTGTAAGTGAAAATACTCTTGGATTAGTCTTCATAGCATCCTCGATGATCTCGAAATGATCATGTTTATTCTGATTGTTTTTACTATTAGTCCTTTTTCCTTCTTGTGTTCATGAACTGATACGGTTTTTTTAGTGTTACTTTTTCCTTTATCTTTGCCTCTGACGTTTAGGTAGGCTCTTTGAAATATGTCAATAGAGACGTTGTGTTTTGCTTCCCCCATTTTGGTGCGAAATAAGGGGGGTGGAGTGGTTGGAAGAGATTCGATGAGCGACAGAGATAATATGATTGTTCCCTATACTGATGAGTGTGGGTGTAGGTGCTTCGTGTTTTTGTTTTGCTTTGGTTTACTCTAGAGTGGTCTTGCTTTTGGCTAGGTTGTTCACGCAGTTTCATGTCTTCATTATTTTATGATATAAATATATATCCATGGACTGAGAATACTAGAGACCTGTGGCATGCTTTGTGGGTCATCTTTGCAATGCTGTTGATGTCGGGCGAACTAATCCCTCCTCTTATGTGTTAGTGGAGAGGCTTTGCTCTACTCCTTTTCGTCGCTGTCTTATTGTTCTGTACGCGAAGCTCAGTTTGTATATTGAGGAGGTAGAGTATTGTACTAATTTTTAATATAAAGAAAATAAGCTATTTATGAAGGATATTTGTCTATTTGGCCATCTGTCTCAAAAGGAGGGTGGCGGTGGCATCTTAGTCAAGATATGCTATCCCATCATTGGGAGGGTTTCGGCTTTCTTTCTATTCGTTTTGTTGCTTCTTGCATCTTGCAAAAAGAATGGAGAGCCAGAGAAGCCTAAACCGAATCCGATGCCTACGGAGGCAACGGTCGTTTCTGTGTCTTTGGATTTTGATGCAGTGCAAGATGTTTCTAAAGCCTTGATGTATCTCAGTGAGTCCAACGGCAATAAACTGAGTGCCCAGCTCGATACTAGCCCTACAGTGCCCGTCTGCATGGTCATTTGGAGTGATGATCTTGCTCAGCCCGTAACTTATCTGATCGAGGATTGGTATCGTGTGGATGATCGTCTTCTCCGATTCAATCCCAACAAGGATGTCCCAGGCAAACCTAAGAGGCCTGTAACCATCAACTTCGTTGGCTCCAACATCACGCAGGGCAGTCGTAGGTGGTACATCACAGGCCTCATGGGGCCAGAGGCCCTCAAGACTGATAAGGCTGGTGTCCTAAACAAACTGCGCTCTGGACAGGGATTACAATATGCTACCGAGCGGGCAGTAGTGCCAGGGGCAGACAATAAGTTTGGTTATGATGCTCCTTGGGCCTTCCCTTGGGTTGAGCTGAAGATCTCAGGAACGAACAATGAGGATGCTCACGCATATCCCGCCAATAATCAGCCTGCGAAGTTTAGTCTTCAGGGGGCTTTCCTTAAGCTATCGGTTACGAATAAGCTTAACAGGGGAGTCCGTCTGAATAAGATTTATATGGAGTCTTCTGTCTTCCACAATAGGGGCAAGTTCGTATGGTCTAGACCCTCCTCTGCTGGGGCTTATCCAGCATGGCAGAGCCTTATGGCCAGCGACCTACAATCAGATGACCTCCTCAAAAGCCACAAACCCTATGTAACGGGCAATAATGTCTCTGGTAGAGGCTTCTACAAGAGGCCTGCTCCAGGTGTGCAGCGGTTTCGCTACTTCATGAAGTATCTCAAGAGCGGCATCGAGGCAGGGGAGAGCAGTGGTACTCAGCCAGATGACCAAGTAGATACTGGGGCTGAGCATCTCTACCAGTTCCTCGAGAAGGATGCGACACTCTCTCGAGACGGCAAAGACTACTTCTACGCCTGGGTGATGCCCGTTGCTGATATAACCGCAGGGCAAGGACATACCAGGGTGTATGCAGACGTTACATCTTGGAAGAATAACATAACGAATGCCAATACAGCATTCGGTCAAGTATCTTCGTCTATGATCAATAGAGGCTACGCTGAGGTTCGCTTGGCTTATCCGAATATCGACAGGACAAAGTCTCTCGTAAGTCAGATCCCTGCCCGCTCAAAGGCTGATCTGATGAAGAAAGTCCTCGGGATGAAGCTCCAGATCAGAGAGCCGCGCGTGCCTCTAGACAATTTTAGCTTGACTCCACTCAGAAGGATCGGGGAGTTTTATACTTATAATGAGAATGATATCAAAAAGTATTCGGGATATCCGCGAGACTCTTTCTTCCCTTTTCAGCAGGCTTCAACTGCGTTTGGATCATCTGGAATCCATTGGATGCTCCCCACTAGAGAGCACTGGGCAAGTATCCTAGGTGGTCTAGCATCCTCAACTGTCCAGAATGAGCCTAGTGGTATTCGTTTCAATACATACGGCTCTGTGGTGGTGCAGCCCTCTATGCCGAATCAGAAGGAATATGTCCAGTTGGGGGGAGAAGATCAGGCCGTATATATCAGATCCAACTACTATAACCTCGGTGAGAACGTTAATCCTGGTTCTAGTTGGCCTGGAGATCTCGCTCAACAACGGATGAAGAGGATCACCTATGCCCTGAGGTATCTGCCAGACGGCCTGGATGGTGAGGAGGTTGCACCAGCCCCCTCTAGTCCTCTGATCTCTACTCACTATCACTTATCCGCATGGCGTTACGAGTTCGTCGTCAACCATAGTGGCGAGATAGGGTATGTTATGATTGCTACTCGCAATTTAGGGTTTGGTTACAGAGACTTTGGCTATCGTCTCTCAGAGATGGATATGAGGGACGATAATTGTGAGAGTTTTTGGGGCTCTGAGATGGCGACTTGGGATGTTACTCGCCATTTCCCTCTCGCTGGTTACCATGTCAAGGAGCCAGACAAAAATGAGTATTATGCCGCTTCTCAAGGTGGTGGCGGGCTTCATCGTCTTTTCGATTACTGGGCGCAGGGGACTATCGCTGGGGGTTCTCAGGGGGTAGGAGCTCAAGGATCTTGGTTTACTACCCGATCCAACCTGCATCTGCCACCAAGTCATATATATGCGCTCCAGATACGAGGATACCGCAAGGTGGACAAGAATAATATTCCTATTCCTTAACCGAGTCCTCTTGCAATGCTCCAGTAGCCTGGAGAGAGATTTGTTAGACTTAATAGTAATGAAATAGTTATGAAAAAGGGTTCAGTTGTTCCCGCATATGAGGCTCCAACTATTATTGGAGTGGAGCCGCTCCAGCTATCCAATCTGCTCCTCACGCTCTCTATGGAGGCTTATGTCGAGGATTTTGATCTCGGAGCAGAGTTTGAAGATATAGAGTGGGGGGGAGATCTATAAGAAGAGAGGCGCAAACCTAGGTCGCAGGCCACTGCAAAGATCGAATAGGATCGTGATGCAGGTAAATTTCCGTATGTGAGGGAGAGCAACCCCTTCACATACGGAAATTCATTTTTTCTGCATATAGGGCTTCTCATGTGCCCTTGAAGCTCGTAGTATTTGAGGAAGAGAGGCGTTTTGAATCGATTGTGAGGTAGCCCTTCTTCGATGGCTTTGCTCTTCCTCGCAAGGGCGACTTCCGAGTGAGGCGATAAGACAAAATACGTATGCTGGACAAAACGTATACGTTTCGCGTCGAAAACGTATACGTTTTGGGCTGAAAACGTATACGTTTTGCATTGAAAACGTATACGTTTTAGGCGGGAAAGGTATACGTCTTGCTTGAGAAGGGTATTGGGGAGGGCTCAACCCCTTGCCACTTGTGCGAAAAGTACTACCTTGCGCCCCGCTTCCCGTGGAGCACCCTTTCACACAACGACGAATAGCCCTCGCATCACCTTATCCTATAGTAGCCCCATGATCGGATGGATAGACTTCTCTGCTGAGGATCGTGCATTAGCCCTACAGATCCTCAATCAAGGCATTCAACCCCTTGACGAGCTGGGTGTCGGAGCGATCCGAGACACCTTCTCAGACCTCCTCTTCCCAGGCCTAACGACGCAGCAGACAAGGGCGAAGTACTTCTGCCTCATCCCTCGTCTCTTGCAGGAGCTCGTCGCCCATGCCCCCCTCGAGGCAAGCACGGACGAACTGCTCGAGAAGCTACACCTCGAGGAGCGAACTCTAGCCGAGCAGATGATCAAGCAGGCAGAGCGGCCATTGGGTATTATTGGGCATCGCTCGCTGCGCTCAGGGCGTTGGGTCAAGATCGCTCCCTCGAGCATCTATTGGAGTGGTCTGAGGCGTTGGGGGATCTTCCTCGGTAGGGAAAGGAGCATCCGAGAGTACCTCGACGAGGCGATGGACGAGCGGCGGATGCGTAGGGAGGCCCAAGCCTTCCGCAAGGGAGGAGCTTATAGAGCCCCTCATGATGATCCCTGGGACGATGACCTCCAGGGAGCTGGGAGCATGGCTCGAGAGCCCTCGTGGCATCGAGACTTTCGCCCCGAGAGGGCAGGCTGGCGCATGGAGATCTCGATCCAGCTGACTAGAGACGAGGCCGAGGCTTTGGTCGATCGGATCTCGTCCGCCTGCCGAGATTCCCTCCTGCCCTATATGCTCTCGCCTTCGCTGGCCGAGCTGCTCGGGGCTTCGTATACAGCCTTCGCCGAGAGGCTGCTCGAGGAGGGCTCTCTTCCCGAGCAGCTCGCAGAGACTCTTCGGCTGAGCCTAGAGTTCTCCACCTTCATGGGTCAGGCCCTAGGGGTGTACAAAGCCCTTGTGGAGGTGGGTGAGGCCGAGCTCAACCCCGAGGATATTGCTCCGCTACCGCTTCGTCTAGAGCATATCTTCGCCCTTAGGTCTCAACCTCTGCATGCTATAGATCTCGAGACGCAGACCTTCGTTCGTCGATTGAGCGAGGCCTTCGCCTTGGAGTATAGCCCTGAGAAGGTTGAGCTCGTCTGTCGCCTTATTCGTGAGCGGGAGCGTAGCCTCAAGGCCGAGCATAGCCGCATTGGCCGCTCGGAGCAACGTCCTATCTCTCGCTCCGAACTGACCTATCGCTTCCCCACGGCTTGCCAGCTGGCGAAGGATATTACCCAAGCCTTGAACGAACCCTCATCCCCCTCCACCTCTCCGTATGTTTCGCCCCGAGCATGATCGCTTAGACTACGTTCGCCTCCTCCTCCCCCCAGAGGGCTACAGCCTGGAGGCGGCCCTCGGCACCAGCTATAGCGTGGAGCTCGAATATTTGCTGTCGGTGTGTATGCGCCTGCATGCTGGGGGGAGGGGCGAGGGCCCTTCGGCTTCTATTCGTCCGCTGGAGGCCTGGATGGCACTGAGGCATCTCGAGGGGCGTTTGCTGTTCTTTCACGACAACCGCAGGCTTTCGGCTCGGACCGAGGGGGCATGGAGCGGCTTCGCCCACTTCGAATCAATCCTTGTCCCGATCCGCATGCGCCGAGGGGAGGCCTCCTTCCACCCCAAAATGTGGCTCTTGTGCTACAAGAGTCGAGAGACTGAGGAGCGTCGCTGCCGCCTCGTCGTCATGAGCCGTAACCTGACGAGCGACCGAAGTTGGGATGTCGCCGTTGCCCTCGAGGGATACGAGGCCGCCCAAGCTCCCAAGGGTGTTGTCAGTCTTGAGGGCCTTCGCCCCATGCTCGACTACCTTCATCGTCGAATTCCCACTTCCGTCCATGCTAGGGTGCAGAGGCAGCTGATGGGACGGATGATGCAGTGCTCCGAGGGGTTGCTCTGGCAGCTACCCCGAGGCTTCAAAGCTGCCGAGCTCATTCCCCTACTGCCCGGTGGAGCACGAATGGACTGGGACGAGCTGGGACGAGCCCACCAGCTCACGGTCATCACCCCCTTCCTCACGCCCCAGGTGATCCGGAGGTTACTCCCCGACAAACCCTCCTCGGCGAGGCATCGACGGGTGCTCTTCTCACGACGTCGGGCCCTCTCGGCCTTGCCTCGTGAGAGCTTCGATGCCTTCGAGATCTATGCCCTAAGGGAGGGCATCGTCGAGGGAGAGCGAGCCCTAGAGCAGTCCGAGTATGAGCCCCGCCCACAGGATATACATGCCAAGATGTACCTCTACGAGAGGGGCGCAGACAGACGTCTCTACCTCGGATCGTTGAATGCCACGAGAGCGGCCCTCGAGTACAACGTCGAGCTCCTGCTGAGGTTAGATCTCTCTGGGCAGAGCTTGACTACCGAAGCCCTTCTAGACGAACTGTTGGGTGCTGGGAAGGAGGGGAGTCGATCGCCCTTCTTCCTCCTTGAGGAAGGCTGCCTCGAAGCTGCAGATACAGAGGCCGAGAGCGAAGTCGAGCGGATGAAGCATCTGCTCGACAGCCTTTGCCGTCTCTCTTGTACCACTCACCTCGAGCAGATGCCTGGGGTCTCGACAGATCTACCTCGCTATCGGTTATGCCTCAGTTTCGACAAGCTCCCCAGGAGCGAATATTCGCTCTTGATACGCCCTCTCCTGGGGCATCGCTGGCAGGCCCTCTCGTCCGAGATCACCTTCGATGACCTCTTGCTCACGGAGGTATCCGATTACTTCCTCGTGGCCCTCGATGGCAGTAGTATGCATCGTGTGCTTACCCTGCCATTGCATTGGCCCGAGGGCTCTGCCCTGAGGGAGCAGAGGGAGCATGAGCTCTATGCCGAAACCATCCCCGATGAGGAGACGCTGCTCGAGGCCCTTTGGCTTCACCTGACTGGTAGGCCTCGGTTTGCCCTTCGAGAGGCTATAGATTTGGAGGGATGCCCCGCCCCTCTAGGGCAGCGATCCGCTAGAGGCCTCTTTGCCCCCTCGCTCTACGAGAGCGTGCTGAGAGCCTGCGCCGAACGGCCCGAGCAGATCCTGGGGCTGGTGCGTGAGATCCAAATGTACCGCCAGTATAGCTCCGCAGAGCTCTCCTTTGAGCTCCTCGGACTCTATCAGGTATTATCACAGATGTTTAAGTCATGACTGAAGAACTGCACCTTGAGCCTTGTGAGATCGAGCGGGCAAATGAGCAGGTAGACCGAGAGCTTCGAGACTTCCAACGCTCTACGGTCGATCGAGTTGCCGAGCGGTTTGCCTCGGGGCAAATGCGTGTCTTGGTGGCCGATGAGGTGGGCCTGGGAAAGACCTACGTCGCCCGAGGAGTGATCGCTCGGGTTGCGAGGCAGTTGAGGGGGCAAGGGCTTCGGGTTGTCTATATCTGCTCGAGCCAGACCATTGCTCGGCAAAACCTTGCCAAGCTGAGCCTAGAGGGCTTGGCCCGTACCCCCTCCTACCGGAGCAATCTGCGCCTCTCGATGCAGCACCTTGAGCTCGCTCGATTGCGCTACGACACCCCTAGGCAGCCTTCTGCTGTACAGCTCATTGGCCTCTCGCCCTCGACCTCCTTCGAGATGACACGGGGTGAGGGCCTTGTGGACGAGCGGGCCCTGCTCTACGCCCTACTCTCAAGGCTTGGGAGCTTGAAGAGAAGCTCACGCAAGCTCTCCGATCTGCTGTGTGGATCGGTCGTCATCGAACGCTGGCAGAGGCTTCGTCAGCAATATCGAGATGAGCTCAAGAGGCTCGAGCTCTTGAGCGGTGGGGCTTATCCGATGGGGCTTCTCGAGCAGCTGGGTCGAGATCCCATCCTCCGAGAGATCGAGGCCTGCTTGAGAGGGGAGGAGGGGGCGATGCCTAGAGGCGAACTTATCCGCCGCCTTCGCCTATCGATGGCTCGGTACAGTGTCGGTGAGCTCAGGGCTGACCTAGTCATCATGGATGAGTTTCAACGCTTCCGCTCCATGCTCGACCTCTCTGATGAGAGTGAGATGGGGATGCTTACGAGAGCCTTCTTCGAGCGGGAAGAGACCCGCATCCTGCTGCTCTCGGCGACTCCGTACAAGCTCTACGAGACCATGGATGAAGTTGAGGAGCGGGGCGGCGAGGAGCTACACGAGCGAGACTTCAGAGCGGTGCGAGAGTTCCTTCTGTCCTCTGCCCAGGCTCGAGAGGCTTTCGATCGCTCCTGGGGGGCTTATGCCCGTTCACTGAGGCAGGCCAAAGGACTCTCTGAGGAGATGCTAGCCCTCAAGAGCAGCTCTGAAGAGCTCCTCTACAGCATCATCTGCCGCACCGAACGAGTGGCCATGGCTGGCGGGATAGACAGCCTCGATGATAGCTCGACGAGGCGATCGCTGGAGATCCATGAGCAGGATCTGAGGGGATATATCGACCTAAGTCGCTTGCTCCGAGCCGCAGGACTCGGCGAACGTCTACTCGTAGACTATGCCAAGAGCTGCCCCTGTCCGCTCTCTTTCCTCTCGGGCTATGACATCCGCAATCGTCTCGTGAAGGCCGCTCGAGAGCAACCCCATCTGCGCTCCCGAAAGGCCCTGGGCCTGCCTCGTCTGTGGATCGACAAGGGGGGGGTCATCGAGCACTATAAGCCACTGCGTCTGCACCATGCGAGCCTCGATTATCTCAGGCGAGAGGCCTTCGCCCACTCGGCTGAGAGGCTGCTGTGGATCCCCCCATCCCTTCCCTATTACCCCCTCCGAGGGGCCTATGCCGGGGCTCAAGGGTTCAGTAAGATCCTGGCTTTCTCGTCCTGGGAGATGGCCCCTCGTATGATCGCCACCCTCCTCTCCTACGAGGCAGAGCAGCGCACTATTGGTCGGCTCGTGGGTAGTCAAAAGGCTGGCTACTTCAAGCCTCGCACTCCCTCGCCTCAGCTGAGGGTGCAGCTTCGGGAGGGGCGTATCAGTGGAGGAACGGCCCTCACACTCCTCTATCCTGCTCACAGCTTGGCTGAGCTGTGGAGGCCTGCCGACAGTCTGCGCTTGGGGCAGAGCCCAGCCCAGCTTCGCTCGCAGATCAAGAAGGTCCTAGGCTCGCATATAGAGCAGCTCGAGAGGCTCTACCAAAGGCCTGGGGCTCGTCGAGTGGATGAGGATTGGTACTTCTTGGCTCCGATGTTGCTTGATGATCGAACCTACTGCCTAGACTGGCTAAGAGCCCAGTCTGTCCTCGCCTCAGAGGGGAGCTTGACAGGACGAGGAAGGGTCGCAAGGCTTCTAGACCAGAGGTTGGATGCCCTCTATACTCGCACCAAACTGCTTGGGGCGATGCCCTCCGATCTCATCGATGTGCTCTGCGACATGACCCTGGCCTCGCCTGCTGTCTGCTGGCGGAGGACTATGGGTGGGGAGATTGAGCTTCGGAAGGTCGTGCGGGTCGTCGAAGCCTTTGTCTGCCAGCTCGATAGCCCCGAGAGCATTGCGGCTGTGCTGCTAGCCCAGGGGCATAGACGCACCAGGGGATACTGGCGCAACCTCTTGTCCTACTGTCGAGATGGCTGCCTACAGGCTGTGGTCGATGAATATTGGCATCTCGTGGGAGAGTCTCCCGAGGCCCCTCAGCTTATCGAGGAGGCTCTTAGTCTGCAAACAGCCTCGTACAAGGTCGATACCTATAGGAGCTTCTTGACCGAATGCCTCTCACCCGAGGTCAAGAGCAGGTCTCGTATGTCGATGCGCACGCACTTTGCCGTCTGTCTCTCCTCTGGGGAGGAGGGCACACGGAGGATAGATCGTAGAGAGCAGGTTCGTCTGGCCTTCAATAGTCCTCTTAGGCCCTTTGTCCTGGCCTCTACGTCGGTAGGGCAAGAGGGCTTAGACTTTCACCTCTATTGTCGCAGGGTGATGCACTGGAATTTACCTCGTAACCCCATAGATCTAGAGCAGCGAGAGGGGCGAGTCAATCGCTACAAATGCCTCTCGGTGCGGCAGAGCTTGCCCGACCTCTTCGCCGATTGGAGAGATCTCCGAGGGGGGGAGATCTGGTCAGAGCTCTTCGATCTAGCCCAGGGGCTAAGACCGCAGGATCAGCCCTCGGATCTCTTCCCCTACTGGAGTCTGGGGAAGTGGCAATCGGTTAAGATCGAACGCCTTGTGCCGATGTACCCTCTGAGCCAAGATCAGGGGCGATACGAACGGATCAAGCAGATTGTCTCGCTCTATAGGATGACGCTCGGTCAGCCGAGGCAGGAGGAGCTGCTCGATGCTCTGAGGGCAAGGATGACCAGGCAGGAGTGTGCTCGTCTCTTCTTTGATCTGAGCCCTTACTCGAGGGAGCTTCGCCCTGAGGGGCTCGAGGAGGAAGGAGAGCAGGACGGTTGCCCTGCTGCGGGCAGTTGATTATCTTTGCGAGCGAAAGTATGATGAAATTAAGAGACTTATGAAGGTAATCCAAGGCTTAGTCATTCGCAATACAGGCAGCCATTATCTGACCCTCTGCGACGATGGAGAGGAGCGTGCCTGTCTAGCCAAGGGCAATCTGCGCCTCAGGGGCATTCGCTCGACCAACCCTATCGCTGTGGGCGATCGGGTGGAGGTAGTCATCACGCCCGAGGGGGCAGGGGAGGCACATTACATTCGTGAGATCCTGCCTCGGCGCAACTATATTGTTCGTCGGGCGGCCAACCTTTCCAAGCTCTCGCATATCTTGGCAGCCAATGTCGATGCCTCCTTCCTCATCTGTACGATCGCAGCCCCCGAGACCAGCACGACTTTCATTGATCGCTTCCTCGCCACGGCCGAGGCCTATCGAGTGCCGACGGAGTTGGTCTTCAACAAGGTCGATCTCTACACCCCCGAGGCCTTGGCTTACCTCGAGGAATTGGTTGAGCTCTATACGGGCATCGGTTACCCCTGTCATCGAGTCTCAGCCATCACGGGGGTGGGGATGGATGCATTGCGTTCTCGTATCTCGGGCCGCATTACCCTCTTCAGTGGCCACTCGGGGGTGGGCAAGAGTACGCTCATCAATGCCCTCATCCCTGGGGCTGATCTGCGAACGGGCGACATTTCGATGGCGCATGATACAGGGATGCACACGACGACCTTCTCACAGATGATCCCCCTACCTGGGGGGGACAGAGGCTACCTGATCGATACGCCTGGCATCAAAGGCTTTGGCACGCTGGATATGCAGGAGAGCGAAGTCTCGCACTACTTCCCCGAGATCTTCGCCCGAGCTGAGGAATGCCGCTTCGGCAACTGTACCCATACCCACGAGCCAGGCTGTGCTGTGCGGGTGGCTCTCGATAGGGGAGAGATCGCCGCCTCTCGTTACATCAGCTATCTCGGCATCCTAGAGGATAAAGAGGAGGGCAAATATCGTCCCGAATACTAATACTCCATGATCACACCTAAGACCCTAGGTACTCGACTTCTCAGCCTCTTTGTGCCCCTGCTGCTCGTCTCCTGCACCCACAGCGAGGCCTCTCGTGGGGCAAGTGAGCAGAGCGCAGACACTACCATTCGGAACGAATATCGCCTGCTCTTCGTCGGCGACATCATGATACATGGCCCTCAGATCAAGGCCGCTCGACGGCCTAAGCTCAAGGCTGGATACGACTTCTCTGCGAGCTTTGATTCGATCAGTCCGCTGCTGCGCTCGGCGGATCTGTGCATCGGCAATCTCGAGACAACCCTTGCAGGCAAGCCTTATAGTGGCTATCCGATGTTCTCCTCACCCGATGCGCTGGCTGTCGCCCTCAAGGAGGCAGGCTTCGACATCCTCACTACGGCCAATAATCACTCGGCCGACCGGGGGCGTAGAGGTATTGTTCGCACGTTGGATCTCCTCGATAGCCTTGGTATTGCCCACACGGGCTCGTACCGTAAGGCCGACGACCGAGAGCAACAGACCCCACTTGTGGTCGAGCTGGGGGGAAGTATCAAGCTCGGCATCCTGGCCTATACCTATGGCACGAATGGTATGCCGATCCCAAAGCCCACCCAGATCGACCTTATCGATACCCTCGTCATCGCCCAAGATCTAGAACGAGCCCAAAGGCTCGGGGTGGACTATCAGATCGTACAGATCCATTGGGGCGAGGAGTATCGCCGTGATCCCTCGTCCGAGCAGACCGAGCTTGCTCGATGGCTGCACCGTCAGGGGGTGGATGCCGTCATCGGTAGTCATCCGCATGTGGTGCAGCGGTCGGAGTGGTTGCAGGAGGAGGCACAGCCGACCTTTGTCCTCTACTCCCTCGGCAACTTCATCAGCAATCAGATCAAACCCGAGGGTACTCGTGCTGGGCTCATGCTCGAGCTACGTCTCGTCCGCCAAGGCTCGGGGCAAGTGGAAGCCTTCCCCAGCTACCACTTCGTCTTCGTTAATAAGCGAACGCCCGAGGGGCAGGCTGTCTATCGCCTCGTGCCGATGCCGCTCTCGTCCGATGTGCCCATGCCTCCGTTGCCCAAGGACGAGCAAGCAGATTGGCGTGCCGCCCTGCGCTACTATCAGAGCCTACCACTCGTCGGACAAAGAACTCAAACATTAGCTCGTGATCATGAATAGAATAGTGAAGAAATCTTTCCTCTCGGCTCTCCTACTACTGAGCCTCATGGCTTGCGGTACGGTGCCCATCACGGGTCGCAAGCAGTTCAGCATCGTTTCGGATAGTGAGGTCCTCTCGTTGAGCCAAACCCAGTACCGCTCCTTCGTTCGTTCGGCTCACCAGCAGGGCGTCCTCGTGCGGGATGCTCGTGTCGAAGAAGTAAGCCGTCGCCTCATCGCTGCTGCGGATGCCTATCTGCGTCAAAATAAGCTCCATGACCTCCTCTCGACTATGCACTGGGAGGTTAATACGGTCAATAGTAATCAAGTCAACGCTTTCTGTATGCCAGGGGGTAAGATCGTCGTCTACACGGGGTTGCTGAGATTGATCGGGGGGGCGAGCGGTACGGATGCCGAACTTGCTGCCGTCATCGGTCACGAGATTGCCCATGCACTGGCTAGGCACTCTAATGAGCGTCTGAGCAATGCCAAGCTGCGTAACCTCGGCGGACAGATCCTCGGTAGCATCGTCAGCAAGGAGTCGGCCACCCTACAGCTCATCATCAACCAGGCCTATGGCCTCGGCTCTGAGGTCTTCGTTGCCCTGCCTTTCGGTCGCAAGCAGGAGTATGAGGCTGACAAGATGGGTATGGTACTGATGGCTCTAGCTGGCTACGATCCGAAGGCCGCCGTGACCCTCTGGCGCAAGATGGAGCGTAGCTCAGCGGGTAAGACTAATGAGTTCCTCAGCACTCACCCGAGTGAAGCCAACCGCATTAAGCAGATAGAGAGCTATCTGCCCGAGGCGATGAAGTATTATCGTCCAACGAAAGGATTCTCGCTTGAGCCTGTTCGACGATCTAGTAAGTTTCAGCCCTCGACGCAGCCCCCGAGGCGTTAGCCTGTCTGTCGAGGGCTCGATAGACTTGCCCTTGAACCCCTATCGAGAGCGAGATCGCAGCCTCGTCTAGGCCCTTCCCCGAGAGCCTATCTGAGTCTCGATCGTATTCCTATCTGAGTCTCACTTACGATCCTATTAGGGTCTCGACCGAGAGCCTATCTGAGTCTCTCGAGCCCCTGAGCTAGGGTGATCAGGGCTGCGTAGCCCGATCCTCGGCGATCGGTCCGAGTGGTTCGCTCTCAAGCGTAGCTATGCAAAGAGGGTGTGGCGGGCTCTTCGCCCCGCCACACCCTCTAGTAGGATGGCTTCTTCGGCTATGCCTTAGTCCTTGAGCTCTTGATCTCTCAGCTGGGCAATGCGCTCGCTGAGATGCTCGATTTCCTCTCGCAGCTGATCACGCTTGTCCTCAACCTCCTTGAGTAGATCCGAGCCCGAGAGGCTACTGATCGAGAGGCTGCTGATATTACGCTCGTAGACGTTCAGCTCCTGGCTGAGCCGATCGAGCTGATGCTGTAGTTTCTGTCGCTCACTCAAAGGTTCGCTCGCACGTCGAGATGAATGTCCCTCCCCTGATGTCCCTCTGCTATGATCCCGACGCTGAGGGCGTCCATTGCGCAGACGTCCGTATAGCTCATCCAGCAGAGCCTTGTACTCTGCTTGGATACGCTCCTTGCGGAAGTAGGGCACGTGCCCAGCCTCCTGCCAAGCCTTGTTGAGCTCAGGTAGCTCTCGACGCAGCAGGGCAAGGTCATTCTCTGCAGCCAGGGCACGCAGACGCTCGATGATAGCCTTCTTGGCCACTAGGTGGTCATGCTCTTCCTGACGCTTGTTGCCCTCGATGGCCTTACGACGATCAAAGAAGTAGTCGAAGGGGGCACGAAACTCCTCCCAAATCTTCTTGCTCACACGATTGGGGACAGAGCCGATCTTGCTCCACTCCTCCTGTAAGGCCTTGAGCTCATTGGCTGCTCGCTGCCAGTCTGTACGATCCTTGAGGGCGATGGCTTTGTCGATGAGCTCTCGCTTGAGGCGCAGATTCTCGGCCTGCTCCTTGCGGTGGCGATCGTAAAACTCACCTTTGTCTCGGAAGAATACGTCCAGGGCAGCACGGAAGCGACGATATACATTGTCATTCTCTTTCTTGCTGGCATATCCGATCGTGCGCCACTTCTCCTGTAGCTCGTGGATGCGCTGGGTGTGCTGCTCCCACAGCTTCACGCTTGTGGGTAGAGCTCCCATGAGCATCTGTTCGATCTCGGTGCAGATCTCTTCCTTGGCACGAAGGTTCTCTTGCTCGACGACTTTCTTCTGGTCGAAGTGCTCTTGATGCCTCTTGTATATCGTCCCCGTTAGCTCCTTGTAAGCGTTGTGGATCTCAGTGCGTAGCTCTTTGGCCACTGGGCCGATGTGCTCCCACTGCTTGATGTAGCTCTGCATACTGCGTAGAGCCTGTATGGGATCTTCCATTTGGGTGAGCTCTCTGAGCTTCTCTAGGATGGCCTGCCGAGCCTCGAGGTTCTTCTTGAAGTCATATTCACGCAGCTCCTCATTGATGCTCTTGAGGTCGTAGAAGCGATCCTGCAGGGCTAGGAAGCGTTTGCTCATCTCCCCAGAGTGCTGTGCTGGGACTTCGCCAGCCGCCTGCCACTGCTCTCGAAGTTCGTGGTAGCGAGCATAGATCTTACCAAAGTCCTCTGCACTCTCGAGTAGAGCCTCGAGCTCGTTGATGAGCTTCCCCTTGAGCTCTAGAGCCGCTTGCTGCGCCTCTTCGATGGCTTGGGTACGCTTGCGGTCGAGAGCCTTGAAAGTGGCCAAGAGGTCGTTGAGCCTGGTCTCCTGGATCTCGAGGTTCTCAGCCTGATCGCTTTGCTGCACGAGGGCTGTCTCCTTCTTCTTGTAGAAGAGTAGCTTGATCCCATCGACGCTCTTGCGCTCGGGGAGCTCCTCTTGCTGCAGGAGGATGGCTAGATGTTCGACAAGCTCGGTGGCAGAGAGGTGGGCGAGCGAACCGCTGGGCTGCTTGCTCGTTGGCTGAGTCTGTGCTGTAGGCTCAGGAGTCTGAGAGTTGTTCAGTGTTTCCATCACGCGCTGTAAAGTTATTGACCGAGGATCTTCTTCGGGAGAAGGCCTTTCTGCACCCAAGATACCACAAGGTCTCTATAAATTATATGCTTCGACTACAAAATAAGCGAATATAATTGGTTTGAACAATAAAATTCTGTATAAATATCCTCGCTCTTAGGACTAAAGGAGCTAAGCTGCCTCCCATAAACGCACAAAAGACCACGCTAGGTTGCCCCAGCATAGCCTCTCGTGATTTCTGATCGAGGGGATAACCTCGCCTAGATAGCGATTAGAGCTCGAGTGCAGATCCTGGCTTGAACTTTACGCTCTTGCGTGCAGCGATCTGGATCTTCTCCTTGGTCTTGGGGTTGATACCCGTGCGAGCGGGCTTCTCATTCACCGAGAAAGTACCGAACCCGAGTAGGGTGATCTTCTCTCCAGCCTTGGCTTGCTCTGCCACCACTTCGGCAAATGCGTTCACGGCCTTTTGTGCGTCAGTCTTGGTTAGACCGGCCTTCTCGGCCAAGCGGGCGATAAATTCAGTCTTGTTCATAACAAATTCACTAAATTTAGTAGTTAGACATAATGGGCTCATTGCGCAACCACTCTTCAGAAGCCCCAAGAGCCCCCTCGAGGAGTGATCGTGTAATTTAGCATCAAAGGTAAAGTATTTTTGTTGCAAACCAAATATTCGACAGCTTGTTATATAAATTTTTGCTCTCCTGAATTCCTTCCCTCCTCCGATCTGTACCCTCTATGAGGCCTCAGTGAGATCTTTTGCTGGGTGTCGAACGTGTGGATGGAATAGTTTTTGTACCTTTGTGCCGTTTTCTGAGAGAGATATAATATAATGTCTAATCATTTAACAAACAAACAGATTTAATTAACTGAGTATGGACAATCTAAAGAACATTCAGCCCATCGCAGACTTTAACTGGGATGAGTTTGAGAAGGGGCAGAGCGTATGCGCTGTCTCTCGTGGTGAGCAGGAGGCTGCTTACGACAGCACACTTAACAGCATCAAGGAAAACGAAGTTGTTGAGGGAACTATTGCCAAGATCGGCAAAAGAGAAGTATTGGTGAACGTCGGTTTCAAGAGCGAAGGTAGTATCTCTGCATCCGAGTTCCGTTACAACCCCGACCTCAAGGTGGGGGACAAGGTTGATGTGTTCATCGAGAGCCAGGAGGACAAGAAGGGTCAGCTGATCCTCAGCCACCGCAAGGCTCGTGCAGCACAGTCTTGGGAACGCATCAACGAAGCTCTTGAGAAGGACGAAGTTATCCAGGGTTACGTTAAGTGCCGTACCAAGGGCGGTATGATCGTGGATATCTTCGGCATCGAGGCCTTCCTGCCTGGTAGCCAGATCGATGTGCGTCCTATCCGCGACTACGATGTGTATGTAGACAAGACCATGGAGTTCAAGATCGTGAAGATCAACCATGAGTTCCGCAACGTAGTCGTATCGCATAAGGTGCTCATCGAGGCTGAGCTCGAGCAGCAGAAGGCCGAGATCATCAGCAAGCTCGAGAAGGGTCAGATCCTCGAGGGTACTGTCAAGAATATCACTTCTTACGGGGTATTTATCGACCTCGGTGGCGTAGATGGTTTGGTGCACATCACAGATCTCTCTTGGGGTCGTGTAGGGCATCCTAGCGAAGTGGTTTCGCTCGATCAGAAGCTCAACGTTGTGATCCTCGAGTTCGACGATCAGAAGAAGCGCATTGCCCTCGGTCTCAAGCAGCTCATGCCTCACCCATGGGACAACCTCGATCCTAACCTCAAGGTTGGCGACAAGGTTAAGGGTAAGGTTGTTGTCATGGCCGACTATGGTGCATTCGTAGAGATTGCTCCTGGTGTAGAGGGTCTTGTACACGTATCTGAGATGTCTTGGACGCAGCACCTGCGTACGGCTCAAGACTTCCTCCATGTGGGCGACGAAGTTGAGGCTGTGATCCTCACGCTCGACCGCGAGGAGCGTAAGATGAGCCTTGGCCTCAAGCAGCTCAAGGAAGATCCATGGGCTGGTATCGAGCAGCGTTTCCCCGTGGGTTCACGCCACAAGGCTCGTGTGCGCAACTTCACGAACTTCGGTATCTTCGTTGAGATCGAGGAGGGTGTAGATGGCCTCGTGCATATCTCTGACCTCTCTTGGACGAAGAAGATCAAGCATCCAGCCGAATTCACTGAGGTAGGTGCTGAGCTCGAGATCCAGGTACTGGAGATTGACAAGGAGAACCGTCGCCTCAGCTTGGGCCACAAGCAGATCGAGGACAATCCTTGGGAGGTCTTCGAGACAATCTTCAAGGTAGGTTCTATCCACGAAGGTACTGTGCTCGAGAGCCTGGACAAGGGTTCTGTAATCGGCCTCCCTTACGGAGTAGAGGCTTTCGCTACGCCTAAGCACCTGGTGAAGCAGGATGGCTCTCATGTGGCTCAGGGCGAGACACTCCCCTTCAAGGTGATTGAGTTCAACAAGGATGCTAAGCGCATCATCGTATCACACAGCCGTGTGTTCGAGGATGAGCAGAAGGCAGAGGCTCGCGCAGCAGAGAAGCAGGAGCGTGCAGAGAAGCAGAGCCGTCAGGACAATACTGCTGCTGCCGTTGCCTCCAACAATGCTGCCTCTGAGCGTGCTACGCTCGGGGACCTCGATGCCCTGGCATCTCTCAAGGAGAAGCTCTCCTAATCTACTCCAGCGAGACACCTAGTACATAGGTATTAACAATATCGAAGAGGGTGCGGTCGAACGAATGTTCAGCCGCACCCTCTCTTTTTTGCCCGTTTTGTCGCCAAGCCCCTTCGCCGCCCCGATTCTCAATGCCTGTGGTAGATCTCTTCGAAGGGGATGCGCACTCGATCGCCCCATATCCCTCTAGGATCTCGAATACCACAGCTGACTACTAGGCTGATCTCTGCACCTCTCTTTAGTCCGAGAAGCCTTCGGATACGAAGACTGTCGAAGCCTCCGATGGGACAGGTGTCGTAGCCTTGCTCAGCCATGGCGAGCATGAAAGTCTGTGCTACGATTCCACAGCTCTGATGGAGGGATGCCCTTTGATCAGCCTCCGACATTTGGCGGACAATGGGGCGGAAGAGGCCGAAGCCCTGCACTGCTATCTTGCGTACGAGCCCAATGCAGCCGAAGCAGCGGGCGTGCACTATGGGCATGATCTTGCCGTAGTATAGCCTCCAGCGTCCGATGCGGTGCGCCCTCCGATCTTCAGGGCTGTTACGCAGGACGTTCTCCTCCTCCAGTTTGAGGAGCTTTTGGGCCCGAGACCTGTGGAGGTCTTGTCTCAGGACGAAGACGACCATCTGCTGCGCTGTCGTAGCTGCTCCCTGCGAGAGACAAGCGATACTCATTTGCTTGAGCAGCTCGGGTTCGATGATGTGGTAGGCTTCGTAGAGTTGCATGTTTGAGCTTGTCGGGCTCAGCTGGGCCAGCTCGAGGCATCCCCGTACGATCTCGGGGTCGATGTTTTGGTCGCCGTATCGTCGTGTGGCACGCCGATAGAGAAGAATTTCTTTGAGGCTCATAGCAGTGGTAGAGTAGGTATAGGTTATTTTTGAAGTAAAGAGGGCACACGAGATCTGCCTCCGATGTGCCCTTCTACTATTATGATTATGTAGCGATTCTTCGAGCTTAGCTCCTCCAAATCTTGATCAAAATGCCTATGGCTAGGAAGACGAGCACGAGGAGTAGAATGATCTTCAGCACGATGCTGGAGATGAAGATGAGCCCCTTGAGGATGGCGGCGACGAGGCTAAAGAGTAGAATAACCCCAATCGTAGATAGTATCTTTCCCATAATGAATTACTTGTTAAGTGTTGATATTGAGCAAATATAGCCAAAATATCCTGAGCCGGAAAATCCTCGACCACCTCGCTTTCTTGGCTGAGCTCTTTCTAGGGGAGGGGGCAGTGTCCCCATCTTGTTCCTTGTTTTGGAGTTGTTGGGAGCTTGGCTCTCCCTCTATTTGCATTACTGTTTTGCTGGTATCGATGCTTGGGTTGCGTTCCTATTTACACTAGTCTTGTGATCCTAGTTGAGTCTCACAGTCGATCTAAGTAGGATTTCGCTTTCGATCCTACTTGTGTCTCGC
>NZ_JRAO01000031.1 GCF_000768875.1 Porphyromonas sp. COT-239 OH1446
CGTGTCTGTAGCCCTTTATACCTAACAACACCCGCTCGGCGTCGTGCTCTCAACGTTTCCGTCGTTTGCGAGTGCAAAGATAGAGCAAAAAATTTATTCCCTCCAAATATTTCTCAGATTATTTTTTGAGCAAAAAACAAAACTAAAAACCAAAAACAAAACAACATAAACAAAATCAATAACTTATAAATTATAAAGATTGTGGAGAAGAAATCACTCTAAGGAGGGTTTAAGGAGGGGGAGAAGACCAATCACCTCCATGAGAGGGGGGAGTGAGAGGGCGAAGGAAGGCAACCCAGCGGAACAAGAAAAGGGAGAGCTAGGGCATCCAAGGGGAGAGACTGAGGTATCAAGGCGGAGGAAGCACAGCCGATAGAGGCTAGGGCAACAGAAAAGGGAGGGGCAGAAAGAGGGTCAAGCTAAGGGAGAGAAGAAACAGAAAAGAGGATGAAGAGCAAAGGAAAGGGAGAGGAAGTAAGGACTCGGAGGGTATAGGAGAAAGGACAGAAGGATAGTAGAAGGAGGGAGAGATGAGACAGGGAGGAAGGAAAAGGGGAGGAAGAAGAGAAAGTGGCGATAGGGATGGAGGTAGAGGGGGTAAAAAGAAAAAGGATAGACCATGGTGGTGGTCCATCCTTGTGTTGACTTTGGTAGCGAGAGGGGGACTTGAACCCCCGACCTTCGGATTATGAATCCGACGCTCTAACCAGCTGAGCTATCTCGCCATCCTAAAATAAAAGGGACCAAGCTCGGCTCAATCCCTTATTCGATCTTTCGTGGAGGATATCGGACTCGAACCGATGACCCCCTGCGTGCAAGGCAGGTGCTCTAGCCAACTGAGCTAATCCCCCAAGAGAAGTAGTCCCAGGCAGATTTGAACTGCCGACCTCTACATTATCAGTGTAGCGCTCTAACCAACTGAGCTATAGGACTGTCATCCTTGTATCATCAAGGAAGAAATATCGATATTGACGAAGTGTAGTCGATTGGCGTTTTTGGGACGCTGAACCTTGAACTATTGAGAACCCTGATCCTCATTAAGGTCTCCAGAAAGGAGGTGTTCCAGCCGCACCTTC
>NZ_JRAO01000032.1 GCF_000768875.1 Porphyromonas sp. COT-239 OH1446
CCCGCTCGGGCAGACAACCTTTCTGTCGTTTGCGAGTGCAAAGATAGAGCAAAAGTTTTATTCCCTCCAAATATTCACAAAAGATTTTTTGAGAAGAACTCGAGAAATGCAAACGAAAAACAATCAAAACACTGTAACATAGCCTATTGAATAAACAAAAGATTTTTGAGAGAAGATGGGCTACGAGGAGGAACAGAGGAGGGAGAAGCAGAGATAGGGCTCAAGAGACCTAGTGTAACCTCATACAGAGGAGGGTGGCTTGTAGGGGTTGGGTAGGGGAGTGAGGTGGTGTGGGGTTGTGCTTTGGGGATACTGCTCTCCGACGGAATTGCCCGCTAAGTGTTTCCTAGATTGGGTAGAATTATCTACTTTTGCCACCTAGAGAAGGACTAGACTATGACCGAGCAAGAAGAACAGGAGCTGCATCGGGTGGAAATTAATTTCTTCCGCCTACGAGAGTTTGTCCTGTTACAGCAGGAGACCATTTTGGATCTGCGGAAAGAACTTCGGGCTCGGGAGGTTGAGTTGCAGGAATGTCGCCACAAGCTAGAGCTTGCTGAACGGCAAATAGGTGTGTTTCGAGATGCCTCCGCCCTAGGCCAAGTCTGGAGTGGGGAGGTTATTGACCGCCTAGATGAGATGATACAAGAGGTAACATGCTGTATAGAGCAGCTCGAGGCAGAATAATATTAAGATACAATCCCATATGAGTAGGACTGTGGATATCCAACGAATCAATGTGCAGGTGGAGGGAGAGACCCTTCAGATGCGCATCCCTCGTGCGGATGAGCCTCTCTATCGGGATGCTGCTACCGAGCTACGCCTAACGGTTAATGCCTATAAAGATAAGTACCCTAACTCCTCCGAGATGCCTAACTCAGGGTATCTGATGATGGCTGGGCTAGACCTAGCCTATCGGGCTCGCTTGCTGAGCGAGCAGGCCGATACTCGGGCTTTTGCCTCAAGGTTGGCTGCGCTCAATCGTGAGATGGAGGGTTTTTTGAGTACCATCGTCACACAAGGGTAGTCGCCCTTGCCTCATCGCTCCTCTGCCGCCCCTTAGATCTACACGTCCTCTCGCATTTTATTTGTGGAGTATTATTGATCAATTTAGATTTCATTTAGATGGAAGTAATCATTACGATTGGTTTAGTCGCGGCAGCTTTCCTCCTAGGCGGAGGATTGATGTGGTTCCTTAATGAGCGTGTGCTCAAGCAGAAGAGTGGCTCGATCATCGCTGAGGCTGAGCGTGAGGCAGAGGTTCTCAAACAGAAGAAGCTACTCGAGGTTAAGGAGAAGTTTCTCCAACTCAAGGGAGAGCTCGAGCAGCAGGTCGCTCAGAATAATAACAAAATCAAGCAGAGTGAAGCCAAGCTCAAGAGTCGCGAGCAGAGCTTAAACCAACGACAGGACGAGCTTGGTCGTAAGGGCCAAGAGCTCGATCATCTGCGAGAGAATCTCTCCCAACAGCTTAGCCTCTCGGAGCGCAAGCAAGCGGAGCTAGATGAGATGCTACGCAAGGAGGTCGAGCGTTTGGAGGTAATTAGTGGTCTCTCGGCCGATGAGGCTCGAGAACGGATCATAGAGAGCCTACGCAGCGAGGCTGAAGATCAGGCTCAGAGCTATATCAACGAGATCATCGAGGAGGCGAAGATGACGGCCAACAAGGAGGCTAAAAGGATCGTTATCCAAAGCATCCAGCGAGTGGCTACCGAGACGGCTATCGAAAACTCGGTAACCGTCTTCCACATCGAGAGCGACGAGATCAAGGGCCGCATCATCGGCCGTGAGGGGCGCAACATCCGTGCTCTCGAGGCCGTTACGGGCATTGAGATCATTGTAGACGATACGCCCGAGGCTATCGTGCTCAGCAGCTTCGACCCTGTACGCCGAGAGGTCGCTCGCCTGGCCCTACATCAGCTGGTGCAGGATGGTCGCATCCATCCTGCTCGTATCGAAGAGGTAGTCAATAAGGTACGCAAGCAGGTCGAGGAGGAGCTGATCGAGACGGGTAAGCGAACAGTTATCGACCTCGGGATTCATGGTATGCACCCAGAGCTCATCCGCCTGATCGGTAAGATGAAGTATCGCTCCTCCTATGGGCAGAACCTCCTACAGCACTCTCGTGAGACGGCCAACCTCTGTGCCATTATGGCCTCGGAGCTGGGGCTTAACCCCAAGCGAGCTAAGCGTGCAGGCCTGCTGCACGATATTGGCAAGGTGCCCGATGACGAACCCGAGTTGCCTCACGCACTCCTGGGCATGAAGCTGTGCGAGAAGTACAAGGAGAAGCCCGATATATGCAATGCCGTCGGAGCTCACCACGATGAGATCGAGATGGAGACACTCATTGCGCCCATTGTACAGGCTTGTGATGCGATCAGTGGAGCAAGGCCTGGTGCTCGCAGAGAGCTGGTAGAGGCCTACATCAAGCGTCTGAATGACCTTGAGCAGCTGGCCCTCTCGTACCCAGGTGTGGTAAAGACCTATGCCATCCAAGCAGGGCGAGAGTTGCGTGTGATCGTAGGGGCTGAGAATACGGATGACCTCTCGATCACGAAGCTCAGCGGAGAGATCGCCAAGCGCATTCAGGACGAGATGACCTACCCAGGGCAGGTCAAGATCACAGTGATCCGAGAGACACGCTCGGTAAGCTACGCCAAGTAGGCTCTTCGGAGCATCGACGACTATCATGGGGCAGGGGATCGGTTGGGTACGATCCTCTGCCCCATGCTTATGTGAACGAATTGGTCGCTGTAGTGTTATTTGGATGAAAAGACTATTTATCCACCGAGACTCCTTTGGGTCTCATTAAACTCTATAGAACCAATATGGCAACAGTAACCCTCAAGAATGCCCTGACGATCCAGCTCTCAGGTGAGCTCCCCGCAGTAGGCACTCCTGCCCCTGACTTTACAGCTGTGAAGGCTGATCTCAGTGAGATCTCTCTCGGAGAGCTTCGTGGCAAGCGTGTCGTGCTCAATATCTTCCCCTCTATCGATACTGGGGTGTGCGCTGCAAGCGTACGTCGATTCAACAAAGAGCTCTCCGAACTGAACAATACCGTTGTGCTCTGTCTGTCGAAGGATCTTCCCTTCGCTCTCGGCCGCTTCTGTGCTGCTGAGGGGCTCGAGGCCGTCGTACCTGCCTCTGGCTTCCGATGCGACAGTATCGAGCGTGGCTATGGTGTCCTGCAGGCTGATGGGCCTCTACGTGGCCTCTTCGCTCGTGCCGTAGTGGTAGTGGACGAGGAGGGTCGTGTGATCTACACTGAGCTTGTGCCTGAGATCACGCAGGAGCCCAACTTCGAGGCAGCCCTCAAGGTGCTCAAATAATTGTTTGAAGGGGTAACCCTATGGCGACCGAGGCCGCATCTCCAACTTTAGAGATGCGGCCTCGGTCTTTTTGTCTCGAGAGCTCGGCTAGGGGATGGAGGGGCCTACCCCCTCGCTAGGCCCTCGTGTAGGCCTCTCCTTAAGATCACTGCATGGGGTTGGGTTTCACGCAGCGAAATAAACAGATCGATCCCATTCTTTCAACCTGAATGTTATCGCCATACATTTCCCTAAGTCGGTTTTCTGCCTGGATAAAATTATCGTAAGGCGGATGGAAAAATCCCTTTCTTTCAAGGATTTTCTCTACAAAGAAATCGGCCAATCGGCGTTCGCCACAGACATAAAAGCATCCGCAAAAGATCCCCCCAGGTTTCAATACACGGAAGATCTCGGCAAAGGCCTTCGCCTTATCAGGGAAAGCCTGAAATCCATTCATCGACAACACACAGTCGAAGCTCTCATCGCAGTAGGGTAGCTCCCCGACATCGCCTTGTACCAGGGATAGATTTTCTATCCCCTCCGTCTCTTTGCGCAAAGTCGCAATAGCGATCATTTCCTTGGAGTAGTCCAGTCCGATGATCTTGGCGTCCTTCAGCTGGCGATACTTCTCGGCAGTAAATATGGCTGTCCCAATGGGCACATCAAGCAGTCGTCCTTGAAAGTCTTTGGGTATGAAGTCAAGTACTTTTTGAGCCAAGAGATTGAGGTCTTCATTCCAAATCAGTCGTAGATATATCTTCGACCACCACTTCCGTCCTGTCAGAGCATCGTCGTAATGCTCCATCATCTTTTTGTAGGAGTTACTCTGTGGGTTCTCCATTGTCTCGGTTGTTTTTAATGATGACTTCTCATTGTCCAAAAGTACGATATTTTTTTCTTCCTACAATCGCAAGGGAGCGTGATACTTGCGATGCTTAACCGTGTTCGTGTAGGAGGCTGGTGCCCCTCACCCAAGGCGCAAATAGAGGGACGATCGAGGTCTCGGCAGGGTCTCGATGGAGGGGCTAGATGGGTCTTCGGCTGAGGTCTCGGTAGGCACTCACTCGAGGCATAAGTAGGATTTCGATCGAAGTCCTACTTAGACCTCTATTGCGATCCTACTTGAGTCTCAATGGAGCTCCTATTTGAGTCTCCATTGAGCCCCTATCTGAGGCTTACTCGAGGGGAGGGGAGAGCGTTGCTACAGCCCTATCTTGAGGGCCGATCAAGCACCCCCCTAAGGGAATTGATGGGAGGGAGGCAGAGAGGTACAAAGAGAGGGGAGCTATGTGGGGAAGAGAGAGAGGCAGCATAGCGGTGGGGGGGCGAGGGGGAGATAAATTTGTCGGCAACATTAAACCTCGCTCTAGGTTGATACTCTAAAAGGTCAAAAGCCTCTCTTCCGAGAGGCTTTCACAACAAACGGTATCGATCACTTAAATAAGGTTTACGACAAATGCAACGCAGGACTACACTGCTCTATCTCCTCCTCGCCCTGGGGCTCAGCCTCGGCCTTGGGACGGGCTCGGCCCTAGCCCAGGCCTTCATCTCGGGTAAGGTGCTGGACGAGAAGAAAGAGCCACTATCACACGCCTCCGTGAAGCTCTTCCACAACAATGGTAAGATGCTTAGAGGCACGACCTCAGATATCGCAGGGGCTTACAGGCTGAGCAACATCGCCGCTGGTGAATATACCCTCGAGGTGAGCTTCGTGGGCTATGCCTCTGTCAAGCGCAGCCTCAAGATCAAATCCAAGGAGGACAAGCATACCATGCCAACGATCTCGCTAGAGCCCGACAGCAAGATGCTCTCCGAGCTCAGGGTGCTAGGCCGAGCAGCAGAGATCAAGGTCAAGGGGGACACCATCGAATACAATGCCTCTAGCTACTCTGTGCAGCAGGGAGCTACGCTCTCGGAGCTGCTCAAGAAGCTCCCTGGGGCAGAGATCGACGAAAAGGGGAATATCACCATCAATGGCAAGACCATCAAGCAGATCACCATCGATGGCAAACGCTTCTTTGCAGGCGACCCTACAGTAGCCTCGAAAAACCTGCCTGCTGAGCTCATCGATAAGGTACAAGTCCTCGACAGAGACACCGATGCGGCCCGTATGGCGGGCTTCTCGGATGGCGACGAGGAGACGATCATTAACCTCTCGATCAAGCCTGGGCGCAAGAGAGGGATCTTCGGGACAGCTACACTTGGAGGTGGCACAGAGCGTCGCTATGAAGGCAATGCCATCGTCAATCGCTTCTCCGATGACGATCAGTGGACGATCCTCGCAGGGCTCAACAATACGAACAATGCGGGCTTCAGAGACATCGCCTCCGACCTTAGCCAGAGCGGCCTCATGGGGGCTGTCATGGGTGGGGGACGCTTCCGTGGCAGGGGCTTTGGCAATAGTGGCATCACGACCTCTCGCCTCTTGGGGGGGAATATGATCCACAACTTCACGAAAGATCTCTCGGCTGGGGGGAATGCTTTCCTCGGCAATACGAACAAGCTGGCGACGACAGACAGCTATCAGCAGAATATCCTCACGAACGGCAGTACCACCGAGCGAGGCCATGTGGAGGAGCGCAACGACAAGAGCACCCTCAACTCGACCATACGCCTGGAGTGGAAGCCCAGTACGAAGACGGAGATCATCCTTACCCCTACCTTCACTTACGGCACGGGCACAGGGAGCTACATCGGCAGATCGACGACGCTCAATGATGCTACAGGGCAGATGATCAACCAGAGCCAGACGAGCCAGCACTCCGAGCAGATCAACCTGCGTGGGAGCATGGAGCTAGACATGAGCCACCGCATCGGTGAGCGTGGCCGCACGCTATCGGCCTCGCTGCGTGCAGGGACGAACAAGGATGACGGCGAGGGCGAATACCTCTCGAGCCTCAAGCGCATCGGGCAAGCCGACCAGCTGCGAGATCAGCGTCTCACCAATGACCATAGTGGGCTCAACACTCGGGCTCGTCTGAGCTGGGTAGAGCCCCTCGGTCGAGGCTTCTCGGCTCAGCTGCTCTACCAGTATCGCTACGAAACGAATAATTCGGAGCGCAAGGCCTACAATGCAGATGCCTCGGGCAAATATACCCAGCTCGATCAGCTCTATAGCAATGAGTTCAACAGCACCTTCCAGGCGCATCGCATTGGGCTGGCCTTGAAGAAGGTGGGCAAGAAGTACGATCTGACAGCGGGCTTTAACCTTGACCCCTCGCACCTCACGAGCCATTCGGTCGCAGGTCTACAGAAGAGGGACTTCGAGCAGAATAACCTCAACTATTCGCCCACGCTGCGCTTGCGCTACAAACCCAAGAGTGGAGTCAATCTCAACGTAGATTATCGAGGTAATAGCTTCCAGCCCAGTGTCAATCAAATGGCACCTGTGCAGGATGTAACAAATCCGCTCGTTGAGTACATTGGCAATCCGAACCTCAAGCCAGGCTACAGGCACAATATACGGACGAACTTCAATGCTTTCTTTGCTAAGAGTCAGTCTGCGATCAACCTCTTCGCCATGGCCGAGTATGTGCAGAGCGACATTGTCTCCAAGTCTACCTATGACCTCGGCACGGGCAAGCGCAGCATCGGCTATACGAATGTCGATGGCAATATGCGGATGATGCTCGGATGGTTCTATAATACTCCGCTGCCTGGGAAGAAGTTTAGCATCAGCACAGGGGCGATGACGATCTACAACCAGCAGATCGGCTTCATCAATGAGGAAGAGAATAGATCGCGCTCGCTGCGCTTCATGCCCTCGCTAACTCTATCCTATAGATATGGCATCTTCGACACACGTCTCTCGGGTCGCTGGGTCTATTATACAGTCAAGAATACGCTGCCCTCTGCCCCAACCTCGCAGGACACGCATGACTACTCGACCACATGGGAGGCGCATCTGCGTCTGCCCTTTGGGCTAACTTTGGAGAATAGCCTTGCCTTCTCGACCAATAGGGGCTATGCTGTGGGCTTCAACCAAGATCAGTGGCTGCTGAATGCGGGCATCTCGTACAGCTTCCTCAAAGGCAAGCGAGCTACGATCCGACTTAGTGGACATGACCTGCTCAATCAGCAGCGCAGCATTGCTCGTTCGGTCTCTGCCCTCTCGATCTCAAGTGAAGAGACCAACACGCTCGGACGCTATGCGATGCTGAGCTTCATTTACAAGTTCAACCGCTTCAGCGGCAACGCTTCAGCCTCGGATATGGGTTCGCGCAATGGCTCTCGAGGTAGTGGGATGCGTGGGATGCATCCGCCGCTCTAGCGTACACCCCTACTCAATGGCTTCGCCCTCGGCCGCAGACTTCTCTGTGTGTCGAGGGCGAAGTCTCTTGAGACTATTCTTAGTATCTTTGGCCTCGATCACAGAGTAAATTAGAGAGACAATTGAAAGACTTAATTCTTCTGATCCGCCGCTTCGTCCCCCCGTACAAGGGGTATCTCGTCGCTGGTATCCTGGCCAATATTGTTAGTGCATTGCTCAATCTGCTGACCTTCTCACTGGTAATGCCCATCCTGCGCATCCTCTTCCAGATCGACAAGGCCCGCACGGAGTACATCCCCCTTGAGGGAATAGACCTAAGCACGCTGGAGGGCTGGCGAGAGGTAGGTGAAGCCTTGAGCAACAACTTCAGTTATTACGTCTCGAGCATGATCGACGAGCGGGGAGTACACTCGACACTCGTCCTTCTGAGCGTGTATTTGGTCTTCATGACACTGCTCAAGGTGGGGACAGGCTATCTGGGTCTCTATTATCTCATCCCGATCCGCACGGGGGTAGTGAGAGACTTGCGCAATAGTGTCCATGACAAGGTGCTCTTGCTGCCCCTGGCCTTCTTCAGCGAGGAGCGTAAGGGGAATATCTTGGCTCGCATCTCGGGCGACGTGGGAGAGGTAGAGAACTCCGTGATGAGCTCCCTCGATGTCTTGATCAAGAACCCGATCCTTATCTTGATCTACCTCTTGACGATGATCTTCATCAGCTGGCAGCTCACCCTCTTCGTCCTGCTGCTGCTGCCCCTAGCGGGCTTCGTCATGGGTCGTGTGGGCAAGAGTCTCAAGCGCACCAGTCTCGAGGCGCAAAATCAGTGGGGGATGCTCCTCAGTCAGGTCGAGGAGATGCTTGGCGGACTGCGGGTGATCAAGGCCTTCAGAGCAGAGGGCTATATCGGCGAACGCTTCCACCGTAGCAATGATCGTTACCGCCATATGACCATGGGTGTGGCTCGCAGGCAGCAGCTGGCCCACCCGATGAGCGAATTTCTCGGCACTGCAACCATCGCCATCGTGCTGTGGTATGGGGGGACGCTCATCCTGGACAATACGGGTGGCATCAGTGCCGAGACCTTCATCTACTATTTGGTCATCTTCTACAGCCTCATCAACCCGATGAAGGAGCTGAGCAAGGGCCTCTACTCTGTCCGTCGGGGGATGGCAGCCATGGAGCGGGTGGATCAGATCCTCCTGGCCGAGACGAATATCTCCGATCCCGAGCAGCCCAAGGCTCTGAGCTTCGAGGAGGCGATTGAGCTGCGCCACGTCTCCTTCCGCTATACGGATCAGTGGGTGCTTAGGGATATTAACCTGCGCATCAACAAGGGCGAGACCGTCGCTCTCGTAGGTCAGTCGGGCGGAGGCAAGAGTACGCTGGTGGATCTCATCCCCCGCTTCTACGATGTGCAGGAGGGGCAGATCACCATCGACGGGGTGGATATACGCCAGTTCAAGCTCTCTGACCTACGCAGCCTGATGGGCAACGTCAATCAAGAGCCCATCCTCTTCAACGATACAGTCTTCAACAACATTGCCTTCGGCGAACCCTCGCCCCAGGCCGAGGCCGTGCGGCGGGCGGCACAGATTGCCCATGCAGAGGAGTTCATCACCTCGCTGCCCGAGGGCTACGAGACCAATATCGGCGAGCGAGGGGACAAGCTCTCGGGCGGACAACGGCAGCGACTGAGCATTGCCCGAGCCGTCTTCAAGAACCCCCCGATCCTCATCCTCGACGAGGCCACCTCCGCCCTCGACACCACGTCCGAATTGCTTGTCCAGCAGGCCATCGACCACTTGATGCAGGGGCGTACGACCATCGTCATTGCCCACCGCCTCTCGACCATCGTGCGGGCAGATCGTATCTGCGTCATCCACGAGGGCCGCATCGTCGAGGAGGGCAAGCACGAGGAGCTCCTGGTCCTCGGAGGCCATTATGCCCGCTTGTACAATCTACAAGTCGCTGGACGTACGGGCATCTAACTGCTGATTATATAGACTTTTACAGGTGTCAAGCTAACCCCTCGACTCCTTATGCTAGGAGGATACTCTCGCACCCTATATTGGGTGCGTTTGCACCCAATATAGGGTGCAAGTGCACGGTATATAGGGTGCGAGTGCACCCAATATAGGGTGCAAAAGGGAGGGCGGAGGAGTGCGTAGCGAGGCCTAGGGATCGCCTGCGTAGAGCGAGGGATCGTGGGGCGAAGGGCCTCCCCCGCTCCGCCTCCCCCCTCCTTCCCTCGAGGACGAAGCCTCGCCCGAGGGCAGCATGTGAGACATTCGGGCGAGAATGCTTACTTTTGCAAGCAACGAAACAAACTATCTATCAAATATTACAACCACATGGCTACTACAGCAGACTTCCGCAACGGAATGTGCCTGGACATCGACGGGCAGTATTACTTCATCGTAGAGTTCCTCCACGTTAAGCCTGGTAAGGGCCCAGCCTTCGTTCGCTCCAAGCTCAAGAACGTCTCCACAGGACGCATCCTCGACAAGACGTGGAATAGCGGTGTCAAGGTCGAGGAGGTACGCATCGAGCGTCGCCCCTATCAGTTCCTCTACAAGGACGATATGGGGATGAACTTCATGCACCCCGAGACCTTCGAGCAGATCTCCATCCCCGAAGCATCGATTGATGGCGTACAGTTCCTCAAGGAGGGCGATATGGTCGAGGCCATGGTGCACGCTGAGAGCGAAACCATCCTCACCTGCGAGCTACCCCCTCATGTGCAGCTCCGTGTAACCTACACCGAGCCTGGCCTCAAGGGAGATACCGCCACCAATACTCTCAAGCCTGCTACCGTCGAGACGGGGGCAGAGGTGCGTGTGCCCCTCTTCATCTCCGAGGGCGAATTGATCGAGATCGACACGAGAGACGGCTCGTACGTCGGCCGTATCAAGGAGTAAGCCTCCCCCTGCCTCTCTAGGGCTGAGGATCAATTCCCCAAGACGAGCATAGGGTGCTGCCAGCAAATGAGCTGGCAGCACCCTATGGTTTTGAGTAGGGGTGAGCTTCTTCTCCGCCTACTTCTTAGCTGGGAGTGTACCTAGTCTGAAGTGGAAGGGCAGCTTGAATTGGCAGGCCACAGGGCGGAGCTCCCCATCGATCATCTTGCGTGCAGGGACGAACTTTGGCATTCGCCTAGCCACACGCAGGGCCTCCTCGTCGAGGTCGCTATTGCCCGAGGATTTGGCGATCTTGAAGCCCGTCAGAGAACCATCCTTCTCCACGACGAAGTCGATGTACACACGTCCCTGGATGTTCGCATCGAGGCAGGACTTGGGGTAGCGTGTATTCTCCGAGAGGAATTTCATCATCTCCATCTGTCCGCCAGGGAATGAGGCGGGCTGGTCATTGGGCCCGAGCACTTCGAAGACCTCCCTTTGTGCCTCGGACTTCTGCCCCGCATGGGGGGCAGACTGCTGTGCCCAGAGCGTCGAGCCCGAGCCGAGTAGGAGTACGGTAGCCATCAGTAGGCTGGTCAGTTTTGCTTTCATAACTTAAATATGGGTTTAGGGGTGAATAGTATGCTATTACAACGGCTGCCTCGAGGCGTAGATGCTTATGACCAAGGGCTGGGCGTCCCTGCTGTACAGCCCCGAGGACATAACCACGGACTGATACATCGCCTCGCCCCTAAGCACGCTAGGCCCAGTGGGGGGCAAAGGCGAACAGCTGGAGAGCATCATGAGCCCTCCCCCGAGGTCGAAGGGTGACCAGGCGAGCCTATAGGCCGAGGCCTCCGTCTGAGGCGAAAGGCCCTCCTCTAGGGCCAAAGGTGCATCGCCCCACTCGCTCAGGGGCATTTGCAGGATCAGCAGCAGAGCCGCCGCCATCCCCACGGCCCAGGAGGCATACCTCCGCATGCGGCTAGGGCTAGAAATAGGCTTAGGGTTCGAGGCCTCGGCCCTAGATGCCCCTGTCAAGCCCTCGAACTGAGCCCGCAGCACAAGCGCATCGGGGTAGAAGGGTGAGCTCGGGGGCGTATCCAGGAGCTTCAGATAGAGGGCGAACTCCTCCTCGGGCTCGGTCTGCCCCTCGTAGTACCGCTCGAGGAGCTCTCTTAGACGAATATCTCTGTCTATTGTCTTCATTGCTTCGTTGCTTATCTCGTTACCTCTCTCTGAGGAGTTCGGCCCTAAGGGCCTTGCGCAGGCGAGAGAGGATGACCCGCACATTAACCTCCGTCAGCTGGAGCTCTTGGGCGATCTCCCGAGAGGGTCGATGCTCCAGCTGTATCCCGATCCAAATGCTTCGCTGAGGTTCGCCGAGCCGCTCTGTCCACCGCTCAAGTAGGCGAATTTGCTCCTGCTCGATGGCCCGCTCTTCCGAGCTCTCGACCATAGGTTCGGCCGCCACCTCGATGCCATCATCATAGCTACAGAAGCCCGCTGCCCCAGCGGAGCGCAGCCGATCCATGCAGTAGTTGTGGCACATCCTCAAGAGGTAACTGGGCCGATGGGTAACCTTCCGCAGCTCGTCTCTCTTGTGCCAGAGCTTCATGTACACCTCCTGCACAGCATCCTCAGCCTCGTCGAGATCGCCGAGCAGCCGACGACAATAGTTGAGGGCTCTCTGCCGATAGGGTAGCCACTGGGCTACAAATTCTTTATCTCTACTCATTGCTGTGCTCGAGGGCTTCTTTACCCATAAGACGAGGGCGGGGCGTATTTGTTACACCCCACCCTCGAAAGTTATTTGTTCACCGTGTGCCCCTACTCCGAGAGGCTATTGGTGTCCTAGTCCCAAGGCTCGAGCAGAACTAGCTCGGCCGTGCTCCCCGAGCGAGAGACGTAGCCCCTGAGGAAGTCCAAGGTATCCTCCTCGATCAGCGGGTCGAGGACAGGGTAGCGGTTGTAGACGAGGTAGCGCAGTTCGATCCCTCGAGAGCGACAGGCCTCGAGGCTGAGCAGCGTATGGTTGATGCTGCCCAAGCGGCCCGAGGTTACCAGGGCAAGCGGATAACCTCTGTCGGCGATGTAGTCGATCGTGAGATACTCCTCTGTGATCGGTACCATCAGTCCACCAGCCCCCTCAAGGAGGACTGTGTCGTAGCCATACTCCTCCCCAAGTCGTTGGGTAGCCTCATCGACGAGGGAGAGGTCGATCGTCCTGCGGTCGAGCCTTGCGGCTAGGTGCGGAGAGGCTGGGTAGGTGAAGATTATCGGGGCGGTAAGGCCAGCCTCATCCGCAGGCGTCAGTCCCCTCTCGAGTAGGCGACGATGGCATTCGATGTCCTCGGAGCTACCCTCATTGCCCGTCTGAATAAACTTTTGGGTGATGACCCTTCGCCCCTCTGCCTCTAGCCTTCTCTGAAGTAGGGCCGTGGCGTAGGTCTTCCCGATATTGGTGTCGATCCCTGAGATGAATATCACCTCGGGGAAGTTTTCGCTTTGAGTAGTCTTCATTTCTCGTCTAGGATAATACGATGAGCATCTAGGATAGAGGCAGTTCTAATAAGACCTTGGCAGGCCTGAACCACATCTCCATGGTTGCGAACGAGGATCGTCAGTTCCCCTTCGAAGAAGCCATCCTTGGCCTTGAGGTTCACACCACTAATGCTCAGCTTGAGATCGTCAATGAGGATCTTCGAGATCTCGCCCAGGATGCCTCGATTGTCAATCCCTCGAAGGGCAATACTTACCTCGAAGCGGGCCTGATGATGCTCGCCCCAAAGGGCTGAGACGAGGAGATCTCCTCGGCTGGATTTAATGCGAGTGGCTACACGACACGAGCGGCGGTGAATCTCAACCTTATTCCCCTCGTAGATAACCCCGAGGACATCATCGCCGAGGATGGGCTTACAGCATTTAGCGACCCGATAGTTGAGTCGCCCTGCGGTCTCTCGGAGCATATAGGGCTTTTTCTTGTCGATCTGCTCGGGCGAGGCGAGAGGATCGGCCTCTACCTTGCTCTCAGGCTTGGGGGTGGGTTTGCTCTTGCCCGAGCGGGAGAGGGTCGAGAGGATGCGTGAGAGCATGGTGGAGCTATCCTGTGCAGCCTCTTTGATCTTGTCGAAGTTCTTCGCCAGGTCAATATCCCCATTGCCGATCCCTGCGAGGAATTCATCCTTGCGGGCATAGCCGTGGAAGCTCACCAGCCTATCCACGACCGACTGGCTGGGCTCTATCCCCATCTCGCCGAGGAACTGGCTGAGCATCCCCTCCCCCCTCTGGGCATGCTCTCTGTGCCGACGACGCAGAGCTGCATCGATACGGTACTTGGCCTTGGGTGTGATGACGAAGGTTAGCCACTCGGGTTTGGGTTGTGCACTCTTACTATGGAGGATTTCGACCTGATCTCCACTCTTGAGGGGGGTGGAGATGGGCACAACCCTATGGTCGATCTTCGCCCCGATGCAGTTGTCCCCCATACTCGAGTGGATACTGTAGGCGAAGTCAAGCACCGAAGAGCCCGCGGGCATGCGGAAGCAATCACCTTTGGGGGTGAAGACCGTGATGTCGTTGGCGATGAGGCTGAGCTTGACGCTGTCGAGCATGTCCATCGCATTGGGCGTAGGGGCTTGTAGTACCTCTCGGATCATATTGAGCCATCGGTCGAACTCTGCATCCTCCTTATCCTCCTCGACCTGCCCCTGCTTGTACTTCCAGTGAGCGGCGAGCCCCTTCTCGGCGATGTCGTCCATACGACGGCTGCGGATCTGCACCTCGATCCAGTTGCCATCAGGCCCCATGACCGTCATGTGCAGGGCCTGGTAACCATTGCTTTTGGGGCGGGTAAGCCAGTCTCTCAAGCGGTCAGGACGGCTCTGATAGATCTCTGTTATAGCGGTATAGATGTCCCAGCAGCGGTTCTTCTCGGGATAGCCATCGGTCGAGTCGAAGATGATCCTGACGGCAAAGAGATCGTAGACCTCCTCGAAGGGAACTCCCTTCTCCTCCATCTTGCGCCAAATGGAATAGTTACTCTTGATCCGACTGCGGATCTCGAACTTAATCCCCATCCTATCGAGCGCACGGCGCACGGGCTGGGAGAACCGTTGGAAGATCTCTTCGCGCCCACGCTCACTCTCAGCGACCTTGACTGCGACCTCGGCGTAGGCCTCGGGGTGTTCGTACTTGAAGCACAGATCCTCCAGCTCGCTTTTGATGGCGAAGAGGCCGAAGCGATGTGCCAAGGGGGCATAGATATAGAGCGTCTCACCTGCGATTTTGTACTGCTTGGCAGGCAGCATCGACGATAGGGTACGCATATTGTGCAATCTATCTGCCAGCTTGATGAGGATGACCCGAGCATCGTCGCTCATGGTTAAGAGGAGCTTGCGGAAGTTCTCCGCCTGCACCGACACATCGCCCTCGAAGCTCCCTCCTGAGACCTTCGTTACCCCGTCGACGATGCGAGCGATTTTATCCCCGAAGATGAGCTGTAGATCCTCGACGGTGTAGTCGGTATCCTCCACCACATCGTGCAGCAGGGCACAACAGATGGAGGTAGAGCCGAGGCCCATCTCGCTACAGATGATGCGTGCCACGGCGATCGGATGTAAGATATACGGCTCACCGCTACGCCTGCGCACCCCTGCGTGTGCCTCGCGAGCGAGGGTGAAGGCTCGCCGAATAATCTCTACTTTCTGGCGGTGATTCGACTTGAGGTAATCTTGGATCAAGGCTTCGAACTCAGCGTCGATCCGCTCCTCCTCAGTTGGAGTAAATTGTGGAACAATACTTTCTGGACTCATGGCTCAATGCGGATAGATTAGAGGTTGTAGATGAGGTAGGCGTTGTAGACCAGGTAAACGACCAGCAGGGCAGCACCCTCATAGCGATTGATCTTGCGATCGCCAAAGAACACCCCGAAGACATACAGCATCAGGGCCGAGAGGCATAGCATAGTGAAGTCGAGTGCCGTGATCCCTGAGACTGTGATCGGAACGATCGTAGCCGTCGTGCCTAGGATGAAGAAGATGTTGAAGATATTACTCCCGACGATATTGCCGACGGCTAACTCGGGTTCACCCTTCATCGCTGCCACGATCGAGGTGGCCAACTCGGGTAGTGAAGTCCCTAGAGCTACGATCGTTAGCCCGATGAAGGCTTCACTCATCCCGAAGCGTCGGGCCATGCTCGAGGCAGCATCGACGAAGAGATCTCCGCCCAGCACTAGAGCTGTTAGTCCCCCGATGATTAGAGCGATTAAGACCCAAAGTGGTTTGCCTACACGAGGCCTCTTCTCCTCCTCCTCGATGGCGTCTGCCTTAGCGATGGAGAAGGTGTAGGCCAAGAAGATCGAGAAAAAGGCCAGAAGTGCAATCCCCTCCGAACGGCTAATGCTCATCGAGAGCGAACTGTCGCCCGAGAGCAATGGATCTAGGGCAAAGGCTACGAGCACTACCGAGGCGAGGATCATGAGTGGGATCTCCTTGCGGATTGTGCTCAGTGTGATAGAGAGTGGGGCAATGACGGCCGTTAGCCCCCCTATGAAGAGGGTATTGACGATGTTACTTCCGATGACATTACCCATCGAGATGTCGGCATTACCTTTGAAGGCGGAGGTGAGGCTTACCACAAGCTCAGGGGCAGACGTCCCTAGAGCGACGATGGTTAGTCCGACGACAAGTCTGCTGACCCCCATCCGACGGGCTAGGGCGGCAGAGCCATCGGTCAAAGAGTTTGCACCGAAGATAATGAGCACAATGCCCAAAACAAAAAGTAGAATATCTATAATCATAATGCTGAAAGAGTAATACTATCCAACGCCAAGGGCAGAGCCTTGGGTAGGCCCTCTTGCCGAGCAGGAATAGACCCAAGGCGGAATGCTACAAATATATGCATTATGCTACGACCGCACAATCTAAATTCATGGATAAAATTATGGGGTGCGATGGATAGAACCAATTAGTCCTTATCCTCGATCCGATTAGTCCCAAATTTTGCTCTCTGTATAGCCTCTACTGAGTCCCTAGATAGGTCTTCTATTGAGCTCTCAGATAGGATCGTCTCAGAGGATTAGATAGGGACTGACTCGAGACATAAGTAGGATCTCTATCGAGACCCAAATAGGATCGCACTCGAGCCTCTGCCTAGAGCTCCGAGCAGATCCCCGAGGGATAAAAGCAAATCCCTTGGAAGCAATTAGCTTCCAAGGGCTTGAGCACATAATTACAGAGGTTCCTGGCGGATTCGAACCGCCGTAAACGGTTTTGCAGACCGGTGCCTAACCACTCGGCCAAGGAACCAAGGTTACAAATTCGGGGCTCTCACCCCTCATTGCGAGCGCAAAGTAAGCACTTTTTATCGACATAAACAAGCCTTAGCCCCAAAACGAACGATAATTCGCTGATCTTCGGTAGCTGTGGGAAGGCCTTGTCAGGGGAAGACTTCGGCCAAAGCCTGGGGGCGGAGAGGAGTTAAACTCTCAACCTCTAGAGGCCCGTGTGGCCGAAGCCCCCCGAGCCTCGAGAGCTATCCTCGAGGGTTTCGACCTCCTCCCAGGTACCTACCTCATGCCGAGTAATGATCATCTGAGCGATCCGCTCGCCGTCTGCGATCGTGAAGGATTGGCTCGAGAGATTGATCAGCACAACACCGATCTCGCCCCGATAGTCTGCATCTATCGTCCCAGGGCTATTGAGCACTGTGATCCCATGCTTCAGGGCGAGGCCTGAGCGGGGGCGTACCTGCGCTTCATAGCCGAGGGGGAGCTCGATGAATAGGCCCGTAGGGATGAGGCGACGCTCCAGCGGAGCAAGGGTGATGGCTTCACTGAGGTTAGCTCTCAGATCCATCCCTGCCGAGGCTGCGGTGGCGTAGGTGGGTAGAGGATGGGCGGAGTGGTTGATGACCTTGATTTTCATTGTCTTCATTTGGTAAATAGGGGGCTATTCGGGGTCTTGCCAGTCGCCCTCGCTCTTGATTAGATCTACTAGCTGCTCGAGAGCTTCGGCCTGGTCAATCCCCTTGCGCACGCAGGTCTGACCCTTGTAGAGGTCGATCTTGCCTGGGGCAGCACCGACATATCCGTAGTCGGCATCAGCCATTTCCCCTGGACCATTGACGATGCAGCCCATGATGCCGATCTTTAGGCCCTTGAGATGAGAAGTGGAGGCCTTGATGCGGGCAATGGTCTCCTGTAGATTGTAGAGCGTTCGCCCGCAGCTGGGGCAACTGATGAATTCGGTCTTACTCATGCGTAGCCGAGTAGCCTGTAGGATGCCGAGCTGAGTCTTGATAACCTCCTCAGCCCGAAGTCTAGGGGCTGTCAGCATCAGACCGCTTCCCCAGCCATCGAGCAGCAGTGTACCTGCATCGGCCGAGGCCTGTAGTCGGAAGAGCTCGACATCGTCCGTCTCGTAGCTGTGGGCGAAGACGATGGGGTTGGTGAGGCCTGCACGGCTCAGGAGCGTTGCCCCTAGACGCCATTCGGCGATGGGGTTAGCGGTGAGCGTTTGGAGGACTACGATCTGCCCAGAGGCAGCTCTGAGCTCCTCGACCAGTTTCTCGTCGATCTCAGTGTAGGTGAGCACCCTTGCGACGAGATCCACCATGCGTGCCCCAGAGGCTGTCGTGAGGCTACCCTCCTCAGAGAGGAAGTAGTCGGGCTTTGTCTCCATCGAGCCGAGGGCTTCCAGGAGGGTATAGGGGGCTAGGACGATGGGAAGGTTGTCTCCGCCGACGAGGCGACCTGTCTTGTGCGATCGAGCTCTAGAGCCCAGGCGCAGGGCGTCGTACTCCTGCCATGAGGGCTGTAGGGGCTTCGTCTCCTCGGGCAGCAAGGGCCTGGAGGTGATGTAATCCACCAGGGCTCGACCCACGGGGATCTCCAGCTCGGGGTCTTCGCTCAGGGATACACGGATCGTATCCCCCAGGCCATCGGCCAGGAGCGATCCGATGCCGACGGCACTCTTGATGCGGCCATCCTCTCCCTCACCAGCCTCAGTAACCCCTAGGTGAAGGGGGTAGGCGGGGTAGCCTCCCTCGGCTAAACGCTTGGCCAGGAGGCGTACGGCAGTGGTCATCACAGTGGTGTTGGAGGCCTTCATCGAGATGACAATGTTGTGGAAGTCGTGCGCCTGGCAGACGTCGAGGTACTCCAAGCAGCTCTGTACCATACCCTCGGGGGTGTCTCCGTACTGCATCACCATACGCTCGGAGAGTGAACCATGATTGACCCCGATGCGGATGGTGCGGCCCAGCTCCTTAGCTCGCTCGATGAAAGGACCGAAGCGTTCCTCGACCCTCTGGTGCATTTGCTCGTAGAGCTCACGAGTCCACGCTCGTCCTCCCGAGACCTTCGTATCGACATAGTTGCCAGGGTTGATGCGTACCTTCTCGATGCGCTCGAGGGCTTCGTCGGCGGCACTGGGGTTGAAGTGAATATCGGCGATCAGCGGAGTCGTATAGCCCGCGGCTCTGAGGCGAGATCGGATCTCTCCGAGATTGATCGCCTCTCGCTTGCCCTGAGCAGTGAAGCGAATATAATCTGCGCCAGCAGCAATAATGCGTTCGGCCTGGGATACCGAGGCTTCGGTATCCATGGTTGAGACGGAGGCCATAGACTGCAAGCGAATAGGGTGTGCATGGCCTAGAGAGACGCCACCGATAGGTACGGAGATCGCCTCACGACGGCTGTAGCGACAGGGTGCCGCAAGGGGTTGATGCAGGGACATATATCTATCTATATAGAGGGCAGAGGGGCTGCCGGTAGGATCCATCGAAATGACAAGAGAGGCTACCCTGGCGCACCAGGACAGCCTCTCTAGCAACAGCCCAAGGCTGCATTTAGTTCGTTTTGTGCTCGAAGCGTACCTGAGCAAGCTCGGCATTTGCCTTGACTACTTTGTCCTTGAGCGACTCCTTGTACTGTTCGAGTTTGAGGTAGAGAGCCTCGTCGGAGGTAGCCATCATCTGCACGGCCAGCAGGGCTGCATTCTCTGCGGCATTGATCCCTACTGTCGCCACGGGGATGCCTGGGGGCATCTGTACGATGGCCAGTAGGGCGTCCATCCCATCGAGCGAAGCATTGATAGGCACTCCGATGACAGGGAGCGAGGTCATCGAGGCAATGACGCCACACAGGTGTGCAGCCATGCCTGCAGCGGCGATGATCACCTTGACACCACGCTCCTTAGCTCCACGGGCAAAGGTCTCTACCTCCTGGGGGGTGCGGTGTGCCGAGAGGGCGAGCATTTCGAAGGGGATGCCTAGGGCATCGAGCCTCGAGGCCGCCTTCTGCATAATGGGCAAGTCGCTGGTACTGCCCATGATGATGCTTACCAGTGGGGTCATGCCTTAGCCTGCGATGAGCTTGAGGTAGTCGTCTGCGCTGAGCAGGCCGTCTACATCGTCGATATTGGCGGGCTTGATCTTGATGATCCAACCACGGCCATAGGGGTCTTCGTTCACGAGCTCGGGGTGCTCCTCCAGCTCGCTATTGAGCTCGAGCACTTCACCCTCGATAGGCAGCAGGAGATCGGAGACAGTCTTCACAGCCTCGATAGAGCCGAAGACCTCCTCTGCGCTCAGCGTCTCGCCCTCGGTGGCAACATCTACATAGACGATCTCGCCGAGCTCGCCCTGGGCGAAGTCGGTAATACCTACATACACTACGTCGCCTTCGATGCGAGCCCATTCATGATCCTTGGTGTACTTGAGTTCCTTAGGAGTATTCATCTTACACGGTTTAATAAGGGTTGATACTAATGATTGTGAGACAAAGATAAGGAACTATTTCGTTCCCAAAGCATCTTCTCGGCAGAAAGATCGAGGGGTGGCAGAGCCCTCGGGTAGAGGGCGATCTACAGCCCTCCAGCCTCGTGGGCATGGTAGTGCTCGAGGACGAGTTCTTCGGCTCTAGAGATCCAGTCGAAGAGTTCCTCCCGGGTGGCGGCACGGAGCATCCCGATGCGGATGGGCTTGAAGTGGTCTATCCCCTTGAAGACCGAGCTGGCGGCGATATGGCGGCGACTATGCAGGATACCTCGACGCTCATCTAGCTTGGCAATATTGCTATCCACCTGTTGGCGCAGCACGTCGATGTAGAAAGAGGGGTCTCGCTCGGGGAGCTCCTGCCCCGTCTTGAGATAATGCTTCATCCGCTCGAAGATCCAAGGTTGGCCAATGCTGGCTCGGCCGACCATCACCCCATCGACCCCATAGGTCTCGAAGGCGTTGAGGGCCTCAGCCCCCGTGGTGATGTCGCCGTTGCCGATGATGGGGATGTGCATACGAGGATTATTCTTCACCTCTCCGATGAGCGTCCAGTCGGCCTGACCCGTGTACATCTGAGCTCGGGTACGCCCATGGATGGTTAGGGCCTGGATGCCGCAATCCTGGAGCTCCTCGGCCAGGCGTACGATGATCTTGCTCTCGTTATCCCAGCCCAGGCGGGTCTTGACGGTAACGGGGATTTTGACGGCTCGGACGATCTCTCGGACGATCTCGAGCATCAGCTCGGGGCAGCGCAGCATACCACTCCCAGCCCCCTTACCAGCCACTCGCTTGACGGGACAACCGAAGTTGAGGTCGAGGATCTCTGGCTCGGCGGCCTCGCAGATACGAGCGGCCTCGACCATTGAGGCCACTTCTCGCCCATAGATCTGAATGGCTACGGGACGCTCCAGTGGGTCTATGGTGAGCTTGCGTGTAGTGCCCGCGATCTGTCGGATGAGGGCGTCCGAGCTGAGAAACTCTGTATATACCATATCTGCCCCAAAGCGACGGCAGAGCAGCCGAAAGGCCACGTCCGTAACATCCTCCATCGGGGCTAATAGTAGCGGGCGATCGCCCAGGTCTACATGTCCTATCTTCATGTTTGAATATCTTGAATATATTGACTGGCTAGGGCCAGGGCTTGATGAATGTTGGGGCAGATGTTCTCCGACCCAATGATTTGCTCGACGGCACTCTGACGCAGGGTCGTGCGTACCCGCTCGTTCACCCCCGAGAGGATGAGGCGTACCCCCTCCTTGTGGGAGTTTTGGCAGAGCATCTCGAGGTTGTGCACAGCGGTGGAGTCCATGAAGGGGACGAAGCGCATCCGCACGATGCGCACCCGGGGACGCCCCGGGGCACTGGCCATGAGCTCCTCGAAGTGGGTGGCGATGCCGAAGAAGTATGGCCCTTCGATCTCGTACACCTCCACTCCCTCGGGCAGGCTGAGCAGCTCACCCTGGGCGTCGATGCGGTCATCGTGATGGGCACTGAGGCTGAGTTCGTCCCTGGAGACGAGGATTTCGGTGCTCTCGACCATACGACGCATGAAGAAGAGCATCGAGAGCAATAAGCCCACCTCGATGGCTACAGTCAGGTCGAAGAGGATCGTCAGCGCGAAGGTAGCCCCCAGGACGAGAATGTCGGGCCGAGGGCCTCGCAAGAGCGAGCGGATCGAGCGAATGCCGCTCATGTGGATCGATACGACCACCAGCACCCCAGCCAGGCAGGCCATAGGGATGTAGGAGATCAGAGGCATGAGGAAGAGAAAACCCAGCAGCAGTACCAGGGCGTGAATGATCCCTGCTACTGGGGTGCGCCCACCGTTGTTGATATTGGTCATTGTGCGGGCCGTAGCTCCAGTGGCGGGCATACCGCCCATGAAGGCGACCCCGATGTTGGCTAGCCCCTGGGCAATGAGCTCTGTATTGGAGTCGTGCCGCTCGCCCGTTACACTATCGACGACGCTGGCCGTCAGGAGCGACTCCACAGCCCCAATCAAGGCGATGGAGAAGGCAGGCCCTGCCAGGGCGGCTACGAGGGCGAAGTCCCAAGGCGGTAGGCTTGGGCTAGGCAGCTGACCCGAGATGGTGAAGCGATCTGCAATCGTTGCAATCGTCGTAATGCCCCCCCACTCTCGTAAGGCCCAGACCAGGAGTGTCATCACTATGATGGCCACAAGAGAGCCTGGAATCCCCTTGAGCACACGGGGGCTGAGGTAGATTAGGGCAATGCTCCCCAGCCCAATAGCCGCTGTGGGTAGATGGAGCTCCGAGGCTGAGGAGATGAAGGCCTGCCACTTGGGGACGAAGGCCGCTGGCAGCTCCTCGATGCCCAAGCCTAGGAGCTCGTTGATCTGCGTCGAGAAGATCACCACAGCCATCCCCGCCGTAAAGCCAACGATCACGGGGTAAGGGACGAACTTGATCAGCGAGCCCAGGCGTAGCACCCCCATCAGGACGAGCATGATGCCTGAGAGCAGGGTGGCAATCATCACCCCCCCGATCCCATACTGCTGGGCGACCATGTAGACGATCACGATGAACGAGCCTGTCGGCCCGGTGATCTGTACCGAGCAGCCCCCCAGGAGGGCTACGACGAGGCCGCCGACGATGGCCGTAATCATCCCCACCTCGGGCGAGAGGCCACTGGCCACGGCAAAGGCAATAGCCAGCGGCAGAGCGGCCACGATGGCCACAACGAGCCCAGCCATAGCGTCGCTGAGCAGCATCGGACGGGTGTACCCACGCAGACTGTCCAAAAGGCGTGGGCGGAAGGCGACAATTCCCATAAGAGTGTGCGAACTAAAGACGTAGAACCGCCCCTCGACGGGCTCAGCACCCTATCCAACGAGGGCTGCTGTCGGCGTCGAGGGGATGTATCGAGACTGCAAAGATAAGCATTCCCCGACCGATCCGTCTCTGCCCTGTCGCCCACGGGAGAGCGGGCAAGACACATAGGGCGCAGCAGAGCCTTGGTCTGCTGCGCCCTCTAGTGGTCGCTCTCACCCCAGCGGGACATCGGAGGCCCTGAGGGGTGCTCCTCTAGGGAGCATGGGGGTCAGTCCCCTGCTTGAGGAGGAAGGTCTTGTTCCAAAGCTTGGCCGAGATCGTGCCCTTCTCCTCATCAACGTTGTCTATGAAGAGGAGGGGCTCTGTGCCTGCAGCATACTCGATGTCTTCAGTCTCTGTAGGCCCCTCGCCAATGGTCTTGTCCTTCATCACCCTTTCGATCTTGGCGGTTATCCTCCTGTCCTGATAGGTGTAAGTGCCGAAGTAGCGATCGTAGTAGAGGAAGAACTCAGGCCTAGGGACATCATCCTTGACGTGGGTCGTTTGTGCCCTGAACTTCTTGTCCTTGAACCAAATCTGAACCAATTTCTGCACCTTGCCCTGCTGCTCCTTGTAGAAGAAGTACTTTCCCTCCAAATAGTTTGGATCGAAAGGCTTGGGTTGGGGTTTGGGGTCATCCTTGTCGCAGGAGACGAGGGCGGCGGCCACTAGGGCCAGCGTCGCCAAGATACTCATAAACCGTTTCATTGTCTTGTCGTTTTAATTGTTTGATTGGTATTTTGTCTCTGTATAGCCCCCGAGGATGCCCCTCAGAAGAGGGGCTAGGGGCTGTAGGGTTAGACGGCTTCAGTAAGTAACTAGTTTGATGACGATGGTCTCATCCCAGGCCCGTAGGGTGATCTTCCCCTGGGCGGCATCTACCTCGCCCTCGAAGAGGATGGGCTCTTGGCCAGCCTTGTAGGAGAAGTCCTCACGTACTGCGTTGCTGTTCCCGACTACCTTTTCCCTTGAGAGGCTACGGAGCTTAGCCGTGATCTTATTGCCCCGCGTGGTGTAGATCCCATCATAGCCCTCAGCGAGCATGGAGAAGTCAGCCCCTGGCTTATCAATGACGAGCTGCCTCATGCCATGAAACGTACGGTCTGTACCACTTGGGAAAGTAATGCGAAGCACCTTGGAGTCTTTGCCTACCACCTCCTTGTATATAAAGGTTTTGCCAGGGAGGTAGCTGGGGTCTAAGGGTTGGGGCTCGGGCTTGGGGTCATCCTTGTCGCAGGAGACGAGGGCGGCGGCCATGAGGGCCAGCGTCGCCAGGATACTCATAAACCGTTTCATTGTCTTGTCGTTTTAAGTGTTTACCAACTCCCCGCTGCTCTCTGCCCCCGCTGGGGCATGAGGGGTTGCACGGGGCTCTCTACTTGGGTTGGGCGATCCTGAGGACGATCGACTGCCGCCAAAACTCTCCCGAGATCGTCCCCTTGCCCACATCCACCTGTCCGATGAAGAGGATGGGCTGATCCTGGGGCTGATACTCGTCCTCCCTCGTCCTCTCGGGAGCATCACCGACCTGGTACTTGGCGGAGACCTTCTGCACCTTGGTGGTGAGCTTCTTGTCCTTGTAGCTATAAGGGCCGAAGTATCGGTCGTCGTACCAATAATGTCCAGGCTTGGTCGTATTGACTCGCCGCACTCTAGCCTCGAACTTCCCCACCTCGAACTTGATCTCGAACACTCTCTCCTCACTACCCACATAGCCCTTGTACGAGAAGGATTTGCCTACGAAGTAGTTGGGGTCGTCGAGGTTGGGGACTACAGGCGCATCCTGCTCATCACAGGAGACGAGGGCGGTGGCCATGAGGGCCAGCGTCGCCAGGATACTCATAAACCGTTTCATTGTCTTGTCGTTTTAGGGATGTATCACTATCTCCTAGGCTCGAGCCCTGCTCTCTAGCTCCATGCTCCGAGCATGGGCGAGCCCCCTCGGCCTACCCCTCGTGGGGGGGGAACCTCCTCTCGAGTCCTCCTCCTGGCCGAAGCACAGCCCCTCATATCTTTGGGGGTATCCTTGGGCTAGGATTGGGGTCTGAGGCATCCCTCGGCCGTCCAGGTGCAGTCCCCGGATCGTAAGGTGGGTAGACCTTTTTGTCTCTAGACTACAGCCGTGGCCCGAAGCCTCGGCTCTGTCCCTCTATAGCGTTCGGCCCCGTCTGCGCCTCTCGGGGCTAACCACCTCCCCTTGCGCTCGGCGATCCGTCGTAGCGACACACCCACTTGGGGGCTCACGAGATCCGCCTGGGCCTATCGCCCCGAGCGTGGGCGGTATCACTGCGGCGGCTGGGGCAGGCCCTCCCAAGAGTTCTGTGGGGGTGCATGGCCCTCTCATGGGGGGAGGGTCGATATGCAGCAAATATTCCCAGCGCACGCAAACAACTTTGATGTATGAGAGCTCTATCTATGCCTCAAAGATAAATACTTGCCCTGAAAAATGCAACAATATTTGAGTTTTATTTTCTCTATGAGGCATATTTATTAAATCAAGCCTTACTTTTCTCTCCCCCATTATATTGCTGGAGAGCCTCTGCTATGCGCTATTGCTCTCATACCCTGAGGCTCAAGGGCAGCCGGAGAGCTGGGGAAGGGTCTGCTCTGTTTTAGCTTTCTTTTCGTCTGTTTGATTTGCATAACACTTGTGCGAGAGACCCCATGAGGGGGAGGGGAGTGCCGAAGGCTGCTCCTCTGTGGAGGCATCGCTCGCCTCCCGATCGAAACCCCAATAGGCCGACCATTGAGATCTAAGTAGACTCTCCATCGAGACCCCAATAGGCTCGCAGATGAGACCCAAGTAGGATTGCAAGTGAGACTCAAATAGGAACTCGAGTGAAGTCCTACTTATACCTCCATCGAGCTCCTATCTGAGCCTCGAGTGAATGCCTACCGAAGCCTCGAGCGAAGCCCTACCGAGACCTCAACAGAACCATTGGGAAGAGCAACCGCATCAAAATAGGGCTATCTTTGGTGTATGGATGTACGCGATTATTTTTCGATGGTAATAGACCCTCGCGTTGTGGGTC
>NZ_JRAO01000033.1 GCF_000768875.1 Porphyromonas sp. COT-239 OH1446
AAAAAATCTTTTGTGAATATTTGGAGGGAATAAAACTTTTGCTCTATCTTTGCACTCGCAAACGACAGAAAGGTTGTCTGCCCGAGCGGGAACGCTTGTCTTAGGTTCGACTGGGTTAAAGTCCTGGTTGTGATCACGCAAGAGATCTTTGAGATATTTGATATTGACAAACAGAAGTGTAGTACAAGAAACGTTTAGGGAAACTAAACCGTCAATTGAACGAGAACTTTGATAGATCTAGGAATAGTAATTCATTAGGGCAACAAACAGAGAACAAACAAAACATTATAGATTGACAATGGAGAGTTTGATCCTGGCTCAGGATGAACGCTAGCGATAGGCTTAACACATGCAAGTCGAGGGGCAGCAGGGACTTCGGTCTGCTGGCGACCGGCGCACGGGTGCGTAACGCGTATGCAACTTGCCTTACAGAGGGGGATAACCCGTTGAAAGACGGACTAATACCGCGTATTCTCAAGAGGGGGCATCCTTTTTTGAGGAAAGAAATTCGCTGTAAGATAGGCATGCGTCCCATTAGCTAGTTGGTGCGGTAACGGCCCACCAAGGCAACGATGGGTAGGGGAACTGAGAGGTTGAACCCCCACACTGGTACTGAGACACGGACCAGACTCCTACGGGAGGCAGCAGTGAGGAATATTGGTCAATGGGCGCGAGCCTGAACCAGCCAAGTCGCGTGAAGGATGACTGTCTTATGGATTGTAAACTTCTTTTATAGGGGAATAATGGTTAGTACGTGTACTGAATTGAATGTACCCTATGAATAAGCATCGGCTAACTCCGTGCCAGCAGCCGCGGTAATACGGAGGATGCGAGCGTTATCCGGATTTATTGGGTTTAAAGGGTGCGTAGGTGGCTTGTTAAGTCAGCGGTGAAATCTTGGAGCTCAACTCCGAAATTGCCGTTGATACTGGCGAGCTTGAGTGTAGATGAGGTAGGCGGAATTTGTGGTGTAGCGGTGAAATGCATAGATATCACGAGGAACTCCGATTGCGCAGGCAGCTTACCAAGGTACAACTGACACTGAAGCACGAAAGCGTGGGTATCAAACAGGATTAGATACCCTGGTAGTCCACGCAGTAAACGATGATTACTGGGCGTATGCGATATACAGTATGCTCCTAAGCGAAAGCGTTAAGTAATCCACCTGGGGAGTACGCCGGCAACGGTGAAACTCAAAGGAATTGACGGGGGCCCGCACAAGCGGAGGAACATGTGGTTTAATTCGATGATACGCGAGGAACCTTACCCGGGATTGAAATGTAGATGACAGATGGTGAAAGCCGTTCTCCCTTCGGGGCATCTATGTAGGTGCTGCATGGTTGTCGTCAGCTCGTGCCGTGAGGTGTCGGCTTAAGTGCCATAACGAGCGCAACCCCTGTCTGCGATTGCCATCAGGTTATGCTGGGAACTTCGCAGAGACTGCCGTCGTAAGGCGTGAGGAAGGTGGGGATGACGTCAAATCAGCACGGCCCTTACATCCGGGGCGACACACGTGTTACAATGGAGAGGACAAAGGGCAGCTACTGGGCGACCAGATGCGAATCTCTAAACCTCTTCACAGTTCGGATTGGAGTCTGCAACTCGACTCCATGAAGCTGGATTCGCTAGTAATCGCGCATCAGCCATGGCGCGGTGAATACGTTCCCGGGCCTTGTACACACCGCCCGTCAAGCCATGGAAGTCTGGAGTACCTAAAGTCCGTAACCGCAAGGGTCGGCCTAGGGTAATACAGGTAACTGGGGCTAAGTCGTAACAAGGTAGCCGTACCGGAAGGTGCGGCTGGAACACCTCCTTTCTGGAGACCTTAATGAGGATCAGGGTTCTCAATAGTTCAAGGTTCAGCGTCCCAAAAACGCCAATTGACTACACTTCGTCAATATCGATCTCAGATCTCTTTCTCATCAAAAACCCAGTCCTCTAAAAAGAAGACTGGGTTTTTATCCGAATATATCAGAGAGAATACGAACTATCTAGTGCATTATCCTCTCATATAGTGAGGCATCTGCCTACATTTCCCTACTTATAGGTATGGTTCGGACTCTTGGGATGCTCTAATTTTGTCTTCACCTCCCCACCCTAACCCTGGGGAGCGAGATAGGATTAACAAAACTTATGGAGCAGACAGTAGACTACCTAACACGTGGGCTAGCAGATTACCCCGTCGCACAGACCTCTAGCGAGACAACAATGCAACGCATTGCCATCCATCATATCTACGAATATGAGAAGGGCATTCGAAGCATGGTCCTCTGCACCCTCGATAAGGGTGAGCTGGGCCTGATCCTGCGCAAACTCGAGGCTCGAGGGATCGCTCACTTCACGCAACCCACACCTAAGCTCTCTAGGGTGAACCTTTTCTTCGGACACAAGGCCTGTATTGAGACCGTAGGCTACTTCCTGCGAGATCGTTACCTTCACGAGCTGAGTGCAGAGCAAGACTTCATTCTCGGCACACTCCTCGGCTACGACCTCTGTGGCCAATGTGAACGTTACCAAAAGCGAGTTAACCTCTAGTCCACCCTTTGGCCCGAGACTCCTCCTTAGCCAAAGGAGTACGATCTAAAAAGAGGAGGGAGCTTCTCTGTCAGAATGTAAAAAAATCGGTCATATCCACCTCTCAGCAAAGTTATATTGCATGGGAAACACACAAATAGAGCCAATATCTCCACACCCGTCCACAAGATAAAGCAGAATATCAGGTTGTCCTTAAGGATATAAAGGATCCACAAGTACATTTATCTCACAAATAAACCCTCCCAACGCTTGCCCCTCTGTAAACAAATGTGTAACTTTGTGGGAGGGAATGTGCGTATGACATCTCAAGAAGCCCATCTGGGGGTCATGTAACCGCCATAGCGTGGGCGTGCTGCGTTCAGTTCCTACTGATACAAAATATATTAAGTTAGGAATAATGTCGTACAGAGTATTACAACTAGGGAAATTCCATCCCATTAGAGGCGGGGTGGAGAAGGTCATGGAAGCCTTCACCTGTGGTCTATCCTGTAGAGGATATGAGTGTGATATGCTATGCGCTTCCGAAGATGGTAGTACCAACGAGATTAGCCTCAACGGATATGGACGTATCATCAAGACCCCAACTTGGACAAAGAAAGCAGCGACCATGCTCTCACCAGGCATGATCTTCAAGCTGCGCAAGATCTGTCGAGACTACGACATCATCCACATACACCATCCGGACCCTATGGCTGCCCTGGCCCTCTTTATGTCGGGATATAGGGGTCGTGTCATCCTCCATTGGCACAGTGATATTGTCAAGCAAAAGAATCTTCTCAAGCTCTACGCACCACTACAGAACTGGCTCATCCATAGAGCAGATCGGATCGTTGGGACTACCCCCACATACGTAGCCGAGTCCCCTGCTCTAAAGCGTGTTCAGGACAAGGTCTCCTACCTGCCTATCGGCGTACAGGAGCCGCAAGCCTGTCTGCAAGATATAGCTAGGATCAGAGAGCGTTACCAAGGCAAAAAGATCATTTTGTCCATGGGGCGACTAGTCGAGTACAAAGGGTACGAATACCTAATCTCGGCTGCAGAGATCCTCGGAGATGATTACGTGATCCTCATCGGAGGCAAGGGGGAACTCATGCCCCAGCTAGAGGAACAAATACATCGGCTGCACCTAGAGGATAAGGTTCACCTACTAGGCTACGTTGCTAACGAAGAGATAGGGGCCTACTACCATGCCTGCGATGTATTTTGCCTCAGTTCAACCATAAAAACTGAGGCTTATGCTATCGTACAGGTAGAGGCCATGGCTTCGGGCAAGCCTGTAGTCAGCACCAACATCCCTGGCTCAGGGGTATCCTGGGTCAATGAGCATGGGGTATCGGGGCTGAACGCCCCAGTCTGCGATGCCGTAGGCCTTGCAAAGGCTATCCAGCAGATATGCCAAACTCCCGAGACCTATACCCGCTATTCACTAGCCGCCAAAGCTAGATATCGTATGATGTTTCGCAGCGAGGATATGATCGACCGCCTGCTTCGCTTATATGAAGAGCTCTTAGACAATCACTCTCCGTTTATTTCGATGAACCCAGCCACCATATAGGAATCCCAGATTAGACACTATTGTACTTATTCAGGTAAATATGCAAGCCTATATCAAAAGATTACTAGATATCGTCATGGCGACGATCTCCATGATCGTCTTCTCCCCCGTTATGCTCATCATCGCCATTGCAATCAAAAGGGAAGATCCCCACGGCGATATCATTTACAGTCAAGAGAGAATTGGCTACCGAGGCAAGCCCTTCACTTTGTATAAATTCCGCTCCATGCGCATGGATGCAGAACTCGACAATGCCCCCCAATTATACCTGGGAGAGGACGAAGACCCTCGGCTAACCAAGATCGGGCGGTTTATTCGAGCCCATCACCTTGACGAGTTCCCTCAACTATGGAACGTGTTGCGTGGAGACATGTCTTTCGTTGGCTACAGACCCGAGCGTAAGTTCTTCATTGACCAAATTATTCAGCAAAACCCCGACTATGTACGCCTCTATGCGATGCGTCCAGGGCTCTTCTCCTATGCTACTCTATACAACGGTTACACCGATACGATCGAGAAGATGCTCGAGAGGCTAAGGCTAGATCTTGAGTACTTGGAGAAGCAATCCATATTTTTTGACATAAAAATCATTGTTCTAACAGCATTCTCTATTATCTTTGGAAAGAAATTCTAACTCATCGATAGATCTATGACTATAAGATATCAGCACGCCGTGCTTGCACTGCTCGCAGTGATCACTCTTGGGACCTCTTGTACTACTAGAAAAACTATCACCTACCTTCAAGATGTTGAGCTCGCTCAGCAGTATGCAGTAGCTTATGACAGAGAGACAAAGCTACAGGTAGGCGACCGTATCAAGGTCAAGGTAAACTCTACATTCCTCGAACTGGCAGCACCATTCAACGGGGCGGGATACGTTATGCCTGGCCAACAAGGCGGCGGCGGGGCTGCAGTCTCCAGTCAAGCCCCTCAGATCGGCTATACAGTCAAGCGAGATGGGACAATTGACTTCCCCGTACTCGGGCGGATCAAGGTAGTAGGGATGACCACAGCGGCGGTCTCAGAGCTTCTGCGGGAGAGGATTCTCCTAGGCAAGTATATGAAAGATCCTGATGTGCATGTCGTGCTAGACAACTTCACTATCTTCCTACTTGGAGCTGTTTCAGAACAGTTGGGAGCAGCTGGCTCTAGAGATTACCTAGGCGGAGGGCAACAAGGGGGAGATTATGCCTTCACGGCGTTTAACGCAGCTGGAGGGGGTGTCCTTCGAGTACGTGAGCGGGATAAGATCAACATCCTAGAGGCCATTGCCATGGTTGGAGATCTGCCTGTACAGGCAAAGATCGATCGTATCAATGTCATCCGCAAGGAGAATGACAAGTACACTACCTATAGGGTCAATCTCAAATCTGCGAGCCTCTTTGCCTCACCGGCCTTCTACCTCAAGCAGAACGATATCATCTACGTAGAGCATAGATACAAGGGCGAGCGTTCCCTCGATCGAGGGTTACAACTCGGCTCGTACTTTTTCTCCGCTCTATCAACGATCACTGTTGCACTGGCTCTATTTGTGAACAAGAAGTAAATCCATTTAGCTCCTATGAAAGAAACAAAGAGGGTACAGATCATAAGGCAGGTATCAGATGTCAATCTCCTTGACGTTCTGAGATACCTGGTGAGTTACTGGAAGTGGTTTGTTCTATCTGTGCTGATCTGTGCAGGATATATGTACTACCGCTCTGCCCAGCAACCTTACACATACATGAGCGAGGTAACGGTCATCATCCAGGATCCCTCTCAGCGTACCTCCATAGATTTTGACTTCATCAATCCTCGACAACGCGGACGAGCCAACATCGAGAATGAACGTCTGATACTACGAAGTCAGCGTATCATTGAGAACGCACTCAAGAAAATAGATGCACAGGTAAGCTATAAGTATAAAAAAGAATTTCGTATGATCGAACTCTACAAAGCCTCCCCTATACGGGTGAGTTTTGTAGATTCCTTAGAGCTATACGACAGTTTCTTTGTCAGCTACAAAGATGAAAACCAAGTCTCTGTTTCTTACAATGAAGAGGAGCATATATTCCTTCTCGGAGACACCATCAGTATCGGCAAAAATAGACTAATCATAGAGCCAAATCCCAACTATACCTCTCCCTGGATTGCCCGACAGATCCAAGTGAGCCGAGTACCTGTACCAGCATTGGCCGTTGCGTACCAAGGCTCCCTCAGTATTGGACAGCCTGAGGGTAGAGCGACGATCCTAAGCCTATCCATTACAGAAGCCTCCAAGCAGAAGGCTACCGACCTATTAGGAGCACTCGTAGAGGCCTATAACGAGGAGGTAAACACGCTCCGGACCCAAATCTCGGTCAACACCACGGAGTTCATCAACAATCGTCTTATCTCCCTTGAAGAGGAGCTCGAGAGTATGGAGAACAATCGGGAGGAACTCCTGATCGAGAACCAATTTATCAATCCTGCATCACTAGCCGAAAGCTACATGAACAGGACGCAAACCAATCAGAATGGGCGTATCGAACTCGAAGCACAAGAACGTCTTATAGCCTACATGCAGTCTTACCTAAAAGACGCGAGTAAGACTAACGAGTTCCTGCCTCTAAACATTGGCATCATGTCTCCAGCTCTAGACGAGAGCATCGGACAGTTCAATCAGATCAAACAAGAGAGAGATCTGTGGATGCAGGCCACAGGTGCCTCTCAGGACAACCCTATCGTCGAGCGTTATAACCAGTCCATGCACGTAGCCCGTGCGGCTGTAGCCCGTGCTCTTAAAGATGCGGCAGCAGCCATCAGCATCAAGCTCAAGGAAATGAGGTATCAAGACAACCAGGCCTATGCCGAGCTGGTAACCCTACCACCCAAGGAGCGTCAATGGCTAGATGCTGAGCGTCAATACAAAATGAAGGAGGCCCTCTATACCCAGCTCCTGAGTAAGAGAGAGGAGAACCTATTCGCCCAAACGATCACCAACAACAACGCCTACATCCTTGACCTCGGCGTGGGGACTAGTGCACCAATCTCTCCAGTGCCTAGCCGCTCTATCCTGCTGGGAATCGTGCTTGGACTCTTTATCCCTGCTGCCTATGCGATCCTAAAGCTCTTGACCGACACCAAGATCCACTCTCGTCGAGACGTTGTGGATCAAGTGAGCTTACCCTTCTTAGGTGAAATTCCCCTCAATACGACCAAGAAGGGAGGAGAAGGGATTGGGGTTTCCGAACAGGGAACAGATCTTACTTCCGAGGCCTTCCGCATCCTTCGCAGTAACATGGATTTCATGGGGCAGAATGGGGTGATGCCCAAGCGCATTGTACTGACCTCATTCGGAGCAGAGGCAGGGAAGTCCTACATCTCCTACAACTTGGCCAAGAGTCTTGTCTTTGCTGGGAAATCGGTGGTTCTGATCGACATAGATATCCGTAAGCGCACACTAACCCGTAAGCTCAACTTTGAGCACAATATGGGGCTTACCTCCTACCTTTCGGGAATGGATGTATCTATAGATGAGTTGATCCAACAAGATCCCAACTGCGAGATGCTCTCGATAATTCCTGCAGGGACTATTGCTCCCAATCCTACCGAGCTGCTCCTTAGCAAGAGATTGGACTCCCTCATTGATGAGCTCGGCCGCCGATATGACTATGTCATTATGGACAATGTACCCTTCGGAGTCGTAGCGGATGCGAGCATCGTTAATAGAGCTGCCGATCTCACCCTCTTCATCATTAGAGCCGAGAGGATGGATAGACGCATGCTTCCGGAGCTCGAGCGTCTGTACCAGGAGCAGGTGCTGACCAATATGGCCATCATCCTCAACGGGGTGAACCACAACAGCAGCAGCTATGGATATGGATATAGCTATGGATATGGCTACTACGGATATGGCTATGGATATGGTCATCTAGGTAAGAAGAGCCTGCGTAAGCGGTTTGTCGAGCGAATGAAGATGTTCTTCGTATCTTGATAGAGGACTGAGAGCATGAGGCATGCTTTTCTAATCTTTGCACATAGCGATAAGGGTCTACTAAAGACGCTTATCGCTATGCTCGATCATGAGCAGAATGATATTTATCTGCACATTGACCGCAAGTGCAAGGATTTCTCTCCGGAGGACTTCTCGACGACTAAGGCGGGGCTCTACCGATGCCCCCGTCGCAAGATCTACTGGGGGCATCATGGGATGGTGGAGACTGAGCTCGAGCTCTTTGCTCAGGCTCGCCAGAGGGGTGGATATGCCTATTACCACGTCTTCTCGGGCTCTGATCTGCCGATCAAGTCTCAGCAGGAGATCCATCGCTTCTTTTCTAAGCACAAAGGCAAGGAATTCGTCTCCTACTGGCAAGAGGAGGGGCATCGTGGCGATGCTCGTCTGAAGGTCATTCGCTACCACCTTGGCTTGCGCTGGGAGAAGATCCGTCCTCGTCTCTTGAGCATACTCGTGGCTAAGGTCAGATACCTTGTTGGCGACCTACTCACAGCTCTCCTCGGGGAGAGGGACTTCCCCTGGACAATCTACAAAGGGGCTAACTGGGTGAGCGTTACCGAGAGCTTCGTAGACTACCTCCTAGAACATCGGGAGCAGATTGTCAAGCGATACAAGTACACCCGCTCTGGGGATGAGATCTTCATTCAGTCCCTACTTTGGGACTCCCCATTTAGGGAGCGGCTCTACCGCCCAAGCCAGGATAGAAGCCAGGAGGGCTATCGAGACGATGCCTGCCTCAGAGAGATCTACTGGAGGGATGATGCTAACTCACCCGAGGTATGGAGGCTCAAGGATCTAGACCAATTGCTCTGCAGTCCGAACCTCTTCGCTCGCAAATTCAGCACCTCAGTGGATGCCGAGATCATTACTGAGCTATACAAACGCTTGGGCTAACTAGAGCTCAAGGCAATACAAATTCATGGAGCAACTCATATATCAAATAGCCGAACAGATCGTTGTACTGCACACCCCCTCGGCGAGGGAAACAGCGGCCTTACTTCCAAACTTTGCCCCCTTTCGCCTCGCCTCCCTGCCTCAGGACGTAGGGGTTCTGCTCGAGGTTTGGGGTAATGAGCCCATCCAGCCCGATGTAGAACGAGAGCGTCTAGTCGAGACGACCAAGGACTATCGGACTGTATGGAGGGTCTACCTCAGAGACGATCACCACTATCGGGCAGAGATGAGCGACGGAGAGCGGACTCTAAGCTTCGTCATCGATAAACACTGGCGAGAGATGCGCTGCGGCCTACCCCTGACCTCTAGGGGGATGGCAGCATACCTCAACCGATTTATCCTCATTGCCTATGGGGCAGCGACGGCCAAGCTGGGCTACCTCAAGGTACATGCCTCTGTAACGGAACTCAGAGGCAAGGCCCTCCTCTTCCTAGGTGTCAGTGGCACGGGCAAGAGTACCCATAGCCGTCTGTGGCAGAAGTACATCCCTGGATGTACCCTACTCAATGACGATGAGCCGATTGTGCGCATGATGCCTGATGGGCAAGTCAGGGTCTACGGAGCTCCCTGGAGCGGCAGTACGCCCTGCTACCGCAATGAATGGGCGGAGGTAGTGGCCTTCGTCCATCTCTACCAGCATACGGAGAATAGGCTCATCAAGTGTGATGGCCGAGAGGCCCTCAACTCGCTCTTCTCCTCGGTCGCCGGCTTGAGCTTCGACCGAGAGGGCAAGCAACAGATCTTCAATGCTGTGGCAGACATCCTCGAGTGCATACCTGTCTATCATCTCGACTGCCGAGCAGACGAGGAGGCTGTACGCCTGACCCGCTCACTGCTTGACTAGACAATGAAGAAGTTGGTTTTACCCAAAGAGGCCTTTTTCAGTGAAATCCTAGAGCAAATAGCCCAAGGGAAGACCGTCTGCATTGGGGCACAGGGGCGGAGCATGCTCCCCCTGATCCACAGTGGGGAGGACTCGCTATACCTCAGAGCCCTCAGCGAAAGCTCTATCGTCCCAGGAAACATCATCCTCGGGCGAACGAATGAGGGGTTCTACGTCATCCACCGTATTGAGCGGGTAGAGGGGAATCGAATCACCCTCAGAGGAGATGGTAACCCCTATCAACGAGAGATCATCCACAGGAGTGGAGCCCTCGCCGAGCTCGTCTACTTCGAGCATCGAGGCCTGCATATAGGCCCCAAGCACTGGCGTTGGCGTATGTGCCAGAGCCTATGGCCTAGCAATGGGATGGCCCGCAGGGCACTGCTCTATCTCTACCGCCATCTAGGCTAAGGGCTGACAGCCCTCGCCGATCTCCCCACTCCTCCGAGAGCACACCCGCTCTTGGAGGAGTGGGGAGTTTGCTTTGGGGCAGGGGCTAGAGGGCCACGGCAGCGACATAGACATCGACCACCTCGACGCCAACCTCCTCGAGTAGATCACACAGGCTCATGAGTGTAGAGCCCGTCGTGAGAACGTCGTCTACGAGAAGGATCGTCCGCCCCCTAAGGGCCTCGGAGGCTCGATCCGAGAGGATGAAAGCCTCTCTAGCGTTGAATATGCGCTCGATCTTGTGCAGGTGGGTCTGCGAATGGCTTCCTCGCCTGCGCTCAACGACCGAGGTAAGGATCTCCACGCCGAGCTCCTCGGATAGGGCTCGAGCGAGAAGCTCGGACTGATTATAGCCCCGTCGGCGTCTACGCTCGGGCGAGACGGGAACGGGGATGATGGCATCGTAGCGACCCTCGGGGCGCACACCTCCCAGGAGGGCCATGCGGACGATGTGCCCAGCGAGAGATCTGTGGCCATGGTACTTGAGGGCGTGGATGAGGCGCTGTACCCCTGTGCCTCGCCGATAGGCCCAGAGACTGTAGAGCTGGCGAAAGAGAGGCGAGCCATAGAGCCGCTCATGGGCACAGTGAAGCACAGGGTAATAACGCTCCAGGGCCAAGGCACAGGGGGCACAGACCTCCCACTCATGGGGCGCAAGACGGGCATCGCACACAGGGCATAGCCGAGGGTAGATGTAGTCCCAGAGGAGGGTGCAGACGACGGGCCAACGCATAGCCTGGGGCAAGAGGAGGGAGAGTGGCTACCTCCGCTCCTCCTCTCGAGCTCGGGTCATCCGAAAGGACTGTCGGTAGAAGATAAAGATCGGGATCGCTACCCCGATACCAAGCGAGATCATGACAAAGGCTGCCGTGATTGCATTGCTCAGGATCACATTGAGATACTCCCCTCTTAGGGCCTCGTCTGTGGTACGCATGAACTGGATCATACCCAGGAGAGAGCGGTAGGCGAACATCCCTGGGATCATTGGCAAGAGGGCGGGGAAAGAGAAAACCTCCGAGGGGTAACGAGCCTTGTAGGCGAAGAAGATCCCGACGAAGCCTGTCAGCATAGCTGCAAAGAACGAAGCTACAGCGATCTCGAAGCTCAGATAGCTCATCAGCACGAAGCGAAACATATGTCCCAGAGCTGCTAGTATAGGGACGTAGATGAAGGACTTACGAGGAGGATTAGACACCGCAGCGAAGCCAATAGCAGCGATGGCGGCGAAGAGGCCATCCTCGAGTATAGCCAAAAGATCGAGAGACATAATACAGAGGGCTTAGAGAAGTGAGAGATCGAGCAGGAGGAGCGAGACACTGAGCCCAATGCTGAGGCTTAGGACGATCAGCAGGGCATTCACCAGTCGGGAGATCCCGTTGAGGATATAGCCATCGAAGAAGTCCATCATCGAGTTGATGAAGGGAACGCCAGGGATGAGGAAGAGGACGCTCGTACTGAGCGCAATCTGAGGGGTTGCTGTCCACCCCAGACACACCCCTAGGCCTACGACGAAGGAGGCGACGAAGGAGGCGACCACAACCACAAGATAATGATAGGCATGGCGACGATTGAGCTCCTGGCGTAGGTAGAAGGCTGCCGCCGTACCCAGCAGAGTGAAGAGCATTGCAGGCAGATCCCCACCGAAGAGGCGGCAGAAAGCCATATTGGCCAGGCTAATGAGGAGCAGGATGAGCCAGCGATTGGTCGGCTCATGGTCGAGGATCTGCTGCATACGCACCTCGAGCTCAGCGAGGCTAGGACGATTGTCGTAGGCGAACCAGCTCAGGCGGCTCAGCTCGGCATTGAGATAGAAGTTCAGTGGCCGAGCTCGGTGGTGGGTTAGAGCCGTAATGGGGTGGTTGCAGACCAGAGGTTTAGTTCCCTGGCTCTTGGAGCTAAGCGTCATGGCGATGTTGCGCTGAAACATCATGATATTGGCCTCATAACCATAGGCCTCTGCGATGCGGGTCGTATTGAGGACGATACGGGAAGTCTGTACCCCGACGCTGGTCTGTACCGTGGCGAAGCGCAAGAGGAAGTCTATGAGCTCTTCCTGCTCGGGCTGGGGGGCTGTAGGGCTGTGCATAGGATAAGGGGGGTTAAGGTTCGTGGTTAAGGGGTTTGCACTGCTTGGCTAAGAAGACCAGGAGAGGGGTCTCGGCCTCGAGGTAGATCTCCTCCTGGTCGGCACGATTGAGCGTCCCCGACCAAAGATAGGGCAAACGGAAGCTCTCCAGGGGCCAGTGTAGCCCTCGAGCCGTGAGAGGAGAGCCGAAGAAGTCGAAGAGGGAGACCTGCTGCCCTCTCTCGACCTCGAGCACAGAGGGTGAGGAGATCAGGCGAAAGTGTCCCTCGTCAGTCAAGGCCAGGAGTTCGTCTACCATAGAGGCGTAGCCTGGCAAGAGGGCGATATTGCCTAGGAGATGATCCTCTCGCCCGCCCGAGATCCCCAGGAGGGTAACAGCCCTCAGACTCAGCTCATGGGCTACGAAGTTCATGGCCTTGGTCAGGTCGTTGGTCTCTTGGTCGGGGCGGTGATGGATGCGTCCCTCGAGCTGCCTGCGGAGCTCGGGCGAGATGGAGTCGAGATCGCCCACGACAGCATCAGGCAGGAGGCCAGTATGCTGCAGGAGCTTATTGACAGCCCCATCGCAGCAGATGAGGCGATAGCCCTCGCCCCCCTCGCTCCATCGGCGGATCAGCTCGAGAGCTAAGGGACACTTGGGGTAGGCTCCATTGGCCAGGATGAGTGTCTTGGGCGAGGTATCGGCCGAGAGCTTGGGAAAGTACTTACTCATGGGCTTGCTGTCGCTGGAGGCGACCCCAGTGTCTGTAGCCCATGAGGGCGACACAGAGGTTCACGAGCATGACAAAGGTCGTAATGGCATCGCCCGAGGTATAGAAGACTAGGGCATAGAGGAAGTTGGAGATAATCCAGCATACCCAGTGCTCACGCCACTTGCGGGCCAGCATGATCATCCCTGCGAAGGCCCATACGGTGGCCAGGGCATCGGCCCAGGGCAGGGCGCTATCGGTGTAGGAGGAGAGCAACCAGTAGGCAGGCCAAGAGAGTAGGAAGACGGAGAGCGTCCCCCACACAGCCACACGGGTCGGCGTCGTAGTGATGGGGAGCTCTTCGTCATCCTGCCCCTTGCTCCTGAGCCACACCACCCAGCCAATAATGCTAGTGATGAGGTAATAGACATTGATCACGAGATTGCCGTAGACCCGCTCCTGCCACGAGACAGCGATATAGAGCAGGGGCAGGAGGATACCTACGGGCCAGAGCCAAATGCTGGCCCGATACTCTAGGTAAACCCAAACGAAATTGATCAGTGCTGCGACAAGGGGCAGAGGATGCTCGAGGACAAACGTCCATAGGGCATGAAGCCATTCCATAGATAAGAGGTTGCGTTGTTTAGGGAGGTGTTGATAATACAACTACAAAGATAGTGGACTTGGCCCAATCTTCTCCACCCCCAGGGACAAGTGGCCTGCCCAAGAGGACAATGGATGCCTCTAGTGAGCACTCGTCTACCCTTGTGGGCAGATAGTTGTAGATAGGCCTTGTAGGGATGCTCAGAAGTCCTTACATTCACAAGCAAATCACAGGCATCTAATCAAGAAAATAGCCACATGGATTTCAGACAAGTATCCTTAGCCTTCATCCTCCTCGCCTCGGTGCTTACAGCCTCGGCCCAGGAACGCAAACCCAGGGGCAACGCCCTCATCGTCCCCCTAGAGGAGGAGACAAAGATCATCCGATCTGGTCGAGGAACATCCTATAGATATTGGGTTCACGAGCAGGATGTCTACCTCAAGGACACGAAGGGGGAGCTCATGCCCTTCGTCGGCTACTGGCAGGGGGAGGCAGAGGGTAAGCTCTACGAGTTCTTCATCTCCCGAGACAGCTGCGCCTACATCACGAGCTTCGACGAGGAGGGGTACGACCCTGATCGGGAGAAAAAGTATCACTACTTCTCAGACAAGCTACGCCTAGCCTTTAGGGCTTACGACAAGGGCAGCGACAAGCACAATGAGTTCATGCACCCTGGCTATACAGAGTGGAAGGCAGGACATTACCATGGGACATATAGCGACCAAGTGAACATCTACAGCTTCGGGTACAAGAGCACCGACCTAGACAACCCAACGGTCAAGTGCGGAGATCTCTATTTCAGACACTTCGGGAATGGAGAGGGGAGGATCAATATCGACCTCTACCGACCTATCTATGCTCCACACCTAGGCTTCAATGGCAAGAAGTACACAGGCCCACATATCTTCCCTAGAGACGAGAAGCAGTCCCAACTCAGGCAGCTGAGTGCCTCGCCCCAAGACTTCTCTAGGATCAGGGCCACGAAAGAGCTAGCGTACTCCTCCTCCGAGGAGTGGGCAGAGAAGCTCCTCACCCTCATGCGCTTCTACGCCTGGGGCTCTCGCCTCCTCGGGCAGCAAGAGGCTCAGGGGCTGGAGGACATCATCCTCTCTCGTGGGAGCCTGGAGTACCTAGACACAGAGCGTGGAGGCTATCAGACGCAGCCAGGGGGCTGGGTAGCCCTCTTCCGCCCCCAAAGCCCTGGCAGCACGAGCAGCCAAACCCTGGAGATACGCCTGAGCCATGTAGGCGAGCTGCCCAATGGCCTCGCCCAGGAGGCGGGGCTACTGAGGGCCCTGGTACACGCCACGCTGATCCGCAAGCTCGAGGCCCTGGGGCAGCGAGATAACGCCGTAGCGAGACACCTCCGAGAGACAAACTACTGTGGGGACGACTTCGCCAGCCTCTTCGACTACTACGCCTCGGTGCTGGGCGTGAGCCCCCTAGAGCTTGCCCGAGAGTATGAGCGGGATGCAGAGTCCGTCCTCAGCCGCCTCCTGCCCCAGGAGCTTCCGACGAAGCCCTTCGTTTGGGCAGAGCTACGGGGGAGCGCAGCCTGGAGGGCTCTGCCCGAGAGGGAGCGGGGGCAGCTCGAGCAGATGATCCGCTCCATCCTGGGTTCACACTAAGGACTAAAAGCAGAAACCCTCTATGGCACGATGTCATAGAGGGTTTCTTGTTTACTCCGCCATTAGGCTCGGACTGGGATGGAGCGAGATCAGCACATCGCTGAGGCGAGAAAGGCCATCATCACCCCAACCCAACTTCTTTTGCGTCGTTTGTATAGCCAAGGGAGATGCGTCAATTCCTATCCAATGGCGTCCCAGTTTGCTTGCACAGCTAAGTGTTGTACCGCTACCACAGTAGAAGTCTAAGACGATACTCTCGGGATGGGAAGAGGTGCTGATGATGCGCTCCAACAGCTCATCATTCTTCTCCGTAGGGTAGACTGGGTACTGAGGGTCTTTGAAGGTCCATACATCTTGGACTCGCTTGCCAGGCCTTTCGTCAGCGTAGATTATTTTGCGGGGGCTACCCCTCTCTGACCACTCAATTAGCCCCTCACGATCCCACTGTTCGAGGGTTGGTACATCGGTGCGCCAATGTCGCCCCTTGGGCGGGAGCATGCCCTTGAACAAAGCAGGGTTATCCGTTTCCCCTGGTGCGTGGATGGGGACAGTCGTGTACCTCCGCCCAGCAGCATCCTTCTTGGGGTATAGTCTCTGTAGCTCCTCTTGTGTATAGGGCTCATGGGGCTCGTTCCATATCGGTTTCTTCGTCTTGGAATAGAAGAGTATCATATCCTTGATATTGCCGTAGCCGATACGAGAGAAGTTTTTGGGGTTGCACTTGATACGTGTAATGTCTCCTCGAAAATTATCTATACCGAAGACCTCGTCCATCATCACCCTCAGATAGTGCCCGATTTTATAGTCTGTATGCAGATAGATCGAGCCTCGCTCGGAGAGGAGCTCTCTAGCGAGGACCAGCCGCCTGCGGATGCTCTCTACGAAGTCTGCCCCGATGAGCTTGTCTGTATAGGCTATTGTTCCGCTCTTGGCCTGGCTAATCGTGGATGCCCTCCCAGCACTGACAGTGAAGTTGCCCCCCGTGGCAAAGGGAGGATCTATGTAGATGAGATCGACCCTCCCCCCGTAGCCCTGCTGCAATAGGTACTGCAAACCCTCTATATTGTCCCCATGTATCAGTAGGTTTTGCATGACTATAGGGAGTACAAGAAGTTGCGTAAAACGAGGGCACTCATAATATGAGCATCCCTGTAGGTTGTAGTGATGCTGTGGAACAGCTTCATCTTGAGCATGGCACGCACCAGGGCTTCATTATCTTGCAGCTCGAAGCTTTGCTCTACCTCCCGCCACAGAGCTTGGTCGACCTCCCTAATACCATCAGGGATAGTCGGATAGACCCTAAATAGGTCATCAAGGTATGATCGTTGATTGGCGTACTCTATACTTTGCTGTAACCACTGGTTCATATCATGACTGTATCATCGTTGGAGCACAAAGGTACAGAAAGAGGGACGAAGTCCGAAACCCTCTTTTGTCTCCGCTTGCCCCTTCGAGTGCTCTCCTCTTACCCCTACCGAGGGGGCTATGTAGAGGCTACGTCGAGGTCTAAGTAGGATCGCCACAGAGATCCAAGTAGGATCGAAGGTGAGGTCTAAGTAGGATCGAAGGTGAGATCCAAGTAGGAGCTTCACAGAGACTCAAATAGGTGCTCCTAGACGAGAGTATCGAGAGCGAGTTAGGCAATTTATGGTTACATTTGTGGAGGTATCGAGCCTCGCTCACCGAGAGCAGGCTCTAGTCTTCAACCCACAAACAAACTATAGCTATGGCAAGTAAAAGATCCCTCAAGAAACAATTCATATCCCTAGCCAACTTCTTCTTCGAGCAGGGGCTGCTGCTGCGCACCTTTGCCTCCCAGGAGCAGGTTGCCCAGGTAGACGAGATCCTGGATGAGATCATCGTTTGGACGGACGATACCATTCGCCGCATCGGTAATCCCGACGCCAAGGACAATCCCAAGCTCGTACACGCCTACTATCAGGCCCTACGCCAGGCGATCAGCGAGCGTGCGGCCCAGATCGACGAACGTCTGACCCAGTTCCTGGAGCAGCTCTAAAACCTAGGAGCAAGTGTTGCGACCATTAGCATCGTGGCTACTCAAACGGCTCGGTTGGAGTATCCTGCCCCAGCCCGAGGTGTCGCCCCGAGTGAGCGTTATCTGCGTTGCCCCTCATACGAGCAACCTCGACTTCTTCATCGGCAAGCTCTACTACATGACCATCGGCAAACCGTCGGGCTTCTTGATGAAGCAGGAGTGGTTCGTTCCTCCGCTCGGATGGATTCTTCGGGCCATGGGCGGCATCCCAGTACGTCGAGGACAGCGAGGCCAAACGGTAGAGCGGGTTCGGGAGCTCCTCTCGAGCGGCCGGGAGCTGCACATCGCCATCACCCCCGAGGGCACACGCTCTAGACGCGAGCATTGGCACCACGGCTTCTACTACATAGCCCTCGAAGCAGGCGTGCCGATCGAGCTGGCTAAGATCGACTACGGAGCGAAGCAGGTGGGTATCTTCGAGGTCTTCACCCCAACGGGCAATCTCGAGGCTGACCTCGCCTACATCCGCAACCAGTACCATGCCAGTGAGGCCAAGCACCCCGAACTATTCTATGAGTACAAGGCCTAGAGACCTGCGCATCGCCCTCGTGCAGAGCGACCTCATCGCCTCGCAACCCCAGGCCAACCTCGACCGCTTCGTCTCGATCATCGAGCAGCAGCATACCGAGGCAGACCTCTTCGTCCTGCCCGAGAGCATGACTACAGGCTTCGCTCTAGGAGCGACCGAGGCGGCCGAGCCCATGCAGGGCGAGAGCCTCATACGCTTGCAGAGCCTGGCCGATCGGCTAGGTGTGGGGATTGCGGGTACACTCTTCGTCCGAGAGGCAGAGGGGGTGTACAACCGCTTCTTCCTCATTGACGGCGGGCAGCCCCTACAGACTCAGGACAAGAGACACCTCTTCTCCATGGCTGGCGAGGCCAGGAGCGTACGGGCAGCAGAGAGCCGCAAACTACTGAATTTCAGAGGTTGGCGCATCCTGCCCATCGTGTGCTATGACTTGCGCTTCCCCGTGTGGTGTCGCTGCGTGGACAACGAGTACGACCTCATCCTGGCCGTAGCTAATTGGCCCGAGGCCCGAGCCGAGGTGTGGCGCACCCTAATGCGAGCCCGAGCTATGGAAAACTTAGCTTGGCTCGTCGGCTGCAACCGTGTCGGCACCGATGCCGACGGCCTTATACATAGTGGCGACTCGGCCATCATCAACCCTCGAGGTGCAGTCGTCGCCTCGTGCCGACCACATACCGAGGAGGTCGTCATCGCTCAGATCGACTACGAGTCTATGGAGCGACTGCGGGAGAAGTTCCCCGTCTGGCGAGATGCCGACCGCTTCGACCTACACCTATAAACTGACTTAGAGACCAATTCACTCATATTTATGGAACGCTTAGAGAAACTCATTGCACAGAAACTCATAGAGGTCAAGGCCGTTAAGCTACAGCCCAATGCCCCCTTCACCTGGGCCTCGGGCTGGAAGTCGCCCATCTACTGCGACAACCGACAGACCCTCTCCTACCCACAGCTCCGCTCGATCATCAAGCTCGAGCTTGCCCGCATCATCTGCGAGCACTTCCCCGAGGTCGAGATCATCGCAGGGGTCGCCACTGGGGCTATCGCCCAGGGAGCACTCGTGGCCGACCTACTAGGCCTACCCTTCGCCTACATCCGCTCTACCCCCAAGGATCATGGCATGGAGAACCTCATCGAGGGCAATATGCCCGAGGGCAGCCGAGTGGTCATCGTTGAGGATCTGATCTCCACAGGCGGTAGCAGCCTCAAGGCCGTCGAGGCCGTACGCAAGACCGGCAGCCAAGTCCTCGGGATGGTCGCTATCTACACCCACGGCTTCCCAGATGCCGAGCGCAACTTCGAGGCAGCCCGAGTGAAGCTCATCACCCTGAGCCACTACAATGCCGTCATCGAAGAGGCCCTGCGCACAGGCTACATCAGCCCCGAAGACGAGGCGATGCTGCGTGAGTGGCGCAAAGCACCAGCAGAGTGGACTGGCGTCAAATAATCCCTACACCCCTATGGCAGACTATACCAGCAACATCAAGACGATCCTAGCCCCTCGCCCTCGGGTCTATGCCCGTCTCTCCGACCTCTCAGGCCTCTCCAAGGTCAAGGAGCTCATCCCAGCCGACAAGCTCGGCAAGATAGACATCGAGGCCATCGACAGCGATACCTGTGCCTTCGTCATCCCCATGGCTGGACGGCTGGAGCTCAAGATCGTCGAGCGAGAGCCCGACAAGACCATCAAGCTCGAGGCACAGAGTGCTCCGATCCCGCTGACCATCTGGATACAGCTCATCGAGCCCGAGGCAGGCGACACCCGCCTGAGGCTGACCCTACGCACCGAGCTCAACTTCATGATGAAGAAGATGGTCGGGGGCAAGCTACAGGAGGGCCTCGAGCGGCTCGCCGACATCATGGCCGCCCTCCCCTACTAGCCTCCCCCCTACGCATGACCTCTATCCTAAGGGATCTCCAGGTATCGAGGCGACGCAGAGCCCTCCTCTGCATCGCCTCGATACTGCTTGTCGGGGGATGTGCAGAAGCGGATCTTCCACACTTCCCCCCAATGCCCGTGCACTACGAACTGCACCTCGCTGACCCAAGGTTTCGACCCCTCTCGACCCCTGGGGGGGTCGTCCTCATTACCCAGGCCGAGACCTCGATCGATGCCCTGGGACTCGGGGGCTTGATCGTCGTGCGTTCGCCCCTCGAGGCCGATCGCTTCTTCGCCTACGATCTCGCTTGCCCGCTTGAGCGCAGTCGAGAGCATCGTCTGCACCTTGATGAGCTTGAGGCTGTCTGCGAGACGTGCCACAGCCACTTCGACCTACTCTCAGGCCATGGAGCACCCCTCAGTGGCCCAGCGGAGAGCCCCCTCGGACGCTATCGAGCCCTCTACGACAGAGATCGAGGTGTCGTGAGCATTCGCCCTTAGGAGATCTCATTCCGAGGGTAGGGGTACAAAACAGAGCGGCTACAGGGTTAACCCCCTGCAGCCGCTCTGCTCTTATCAGGCCCTCCTAAGAAAGCCGCTCGAGGCCTCAGATCGAGGCCTCTACGCTCCAGACAAAGGCCCGAAGGCCTTGCTCGGGCGTTGCCTCGTCCAGCTTACGCAGGCTCTCGAGGAGGGCGGGGACACGATCAGCAGGGGCGAAGACCATCATCGCCTGATTCATCGTAGGCCAAGCATGGCTACCTAGATGAGGTTCACCCCCCTCAGAGCCTTGTCCCTGGACTCCCTCCCAGGAGGTATAGCCCCTAAGAGCCTGTCTGTGCAGCAGCCTAAGGATCAGTGGGTGATAGGCTTGATTGTAAGCGATGAAGATCCCTTTGAGGTCTTGCCCTCGCTGGGGCATTGCTATTGGTGTCATATGCTAGATGAATTGAGAGTTCATGATCGAGCAGCCTGCTTACTGCGCAGTTTGCTATCCAGTCGCTTGCGCTCGAGCACCAGCACACGGGCCTCGAGAGCTGTGTAGATCGTGGGGACAAGCACTAGGGTAACCAGTGTCGAGAAGCTCAAGCCCCAGGCAACTGTTACTCCCATAGATTGCCACATCTCACTCCCTTCACCGATACCGATAGCCATAGGGAGCATCCCCAGCACAGTGGTGAGCGTGGTCATCAACACAGGGCGTAGGCGAGAGCGCCCAGAGACCACTACCGAGCGAGCAATACTCATTCCTCGCTCTCGACACAGGCGGATGTAGTCGATAAGCACAATACCATTCTTCACCACAATCCCGATGAGCATGATCAGCCCGATCATCGCCATCGCCCCCATAGGGATTTGGGTAACTACTAGACCAAGAAAGACCCCTGTGAAGGCAAAGGGCACGGCAAACATGATCACAAACGGATTAAGGAGGCTCTCGAACTGAGCTGCCATCACAATGAAGACCAAGATAATGATCAGACCCATCAGCAGGTACAGCTCTCCGAAGGTCTCACTCTGTGTCTCGACGACCCCTCCGATTTTGTAGCTCACACCACCGGGTATCTGAGTCCCCTTGAGGATGCGCTGTATGTATGTATTCAGATCACTGATTGCATAGCCTGGAGAGATAGTAGCCTGTAGGGTTACGACACGAGAGCGGTCTTTGCGCTCGATCGTCGGCGGAGTGAAGGCCTCCTCGAGGCGACCGAGGTCTCTTAGTCGAACAGCCTCCCCTCGAGGCGTATAGATGATGAGCGAGGTGATGTCCGAGAGCGAGGTGCGATGCTCTGGAGCTAGGCTTACTCGGATGTCGTATTCATCGCCATCCTCTCTGAGGGTCGAGGCGATGCTACCATTGACCGCACCGCGCAGCACGGCTGAGGCTACCGAGAGGTTGAGCCCATGGTCAGCCAAACGCTGACGGTCGAAGACGAAGTGCAACTCAGGGATATAGTCCTTGCGGCTGATGCGCACCTCAGCGCAGGCTTCGCTCTTGAGGATCTCTTGCTTGAGATTTTTAGCCAATCGGTCTGTAACCTCGAAGTCGAAGCCGAAGAGGTCTACATCAATCGTATTGCTCGACGAGCCCGAACCCTCAGCGGACTTGACCTCCGCTCGAGAGATCTGTGGATACTCCTGTAGCAGCTGACGCATGCGGTCAGCAACCTCATCCTGCGAAAGCGATCGCTCCTCGCGCGGATGCAGACTAACATAATAGGAGATGATGTTCGTCCCATTGTCCTGAGAGGCAGCGAAAGCATCAGAGCCATCAGCCTGCCCTGTGGTCATCGAGACAAGTGAGATGGCAGGGATCTCTTCACGCCAGTGTCGCTGGATCTCATGCCCGAGCTCGGTCGAGATCTCGGTACGCGTCCCAATCGGAAGTTCTATAGTCGCTTGGACGAAGCCAATATCTCTTCGAGGCATGAAGTCCATCTTGATCAGAGGCATGAGAGAGAGGCTCAGAAGAAAAAGTCCTAGAGCCCCAAAGATGGTGAACTTACGATGATGTACACACCAACGCAGCGTAGAGGCATAGACGCCGTCGAGCCTGTCGAGCAAGCGGTGAAAGCGGGCCAGAAGCCCCTTAGGAGCTAGAGAAGCGTTGAGCCTACGCTTCATCAGCTGGGCACTCATCATAGGAGTAAGGGAGAGGGCCGCCACGGTAGAGACGATCATCACGATGCTGATGATCCAGCCGAGCTGACGAAACATCATCCCGCTCTGCCCCTGGATCATCGTCAGAGGGAGGAATACAGCCAGCATCGTGAGAGTAGAGGCTACGACGGAGATGCCCACCTCGTTGGTCGCATGGACGGCCGCTTGCTTGGGGTAGCTTCCCCGCTCAATGTGCGAGGTAATATTCTCCAGCACTACGATGGCATCATCGACCACCATACCGATGGCGATCGATAGGGAGCTCAATGAAATGACATTGAGCGTATTGCCCGAGGCCAAGAGGTAAGCGAAGGAAGCCACCAGTGAGACTGGGATCGTGATGATGACGATCATGGTGGCTCGCCAACGCACTAGGAAGACATAGACCACGAGCATGACGATGATGAAGGTAACCAAGATCGTATTGACAAGGCTATTGATCGAATTGGTGATGAAGCTAGAGGTGTCCATCAAATATTCGATCTTCACATCACTGGGCAGCTCGGCCTGGATCTTAGGCAGCTCTGCTCGGACCAGATCCGCAATACTTACGGCATTGGAGCCCGACTGCTTGTTGATGGAGACGATCGCCCCTGGCTGGCCGTTGACATAAGACTTCTGCTCTCGCTCTGAGGGTCCATCGACGATGCGGGCAACGTCTCTGAGATAGATACTACGCCCTCCCATGCTCGAGAGGACGATGCTGCCGAGCTCTGTAGCCTCGGCGAACTCCCCCTGCACTCGGATCGAATTGGTCTTGCTAGCCAGGTCGATTTGCCCTGCGGGGATATTGTTGTTCTCAGCAGCGATGATCTGTGAGATCTGCCCCAGGCTCAGGCGATAAGCCTCGAGCTTGTCAGGGTCGCAGTAGATCTGTATAGTACGCTTTCGTGTGCCCGAGACCGTAACCGAACCGATGCCATCGATACGAGCGAGGCGATTGACGAGCTTGTCCTCGAGGAGCTTGGAGAGTGCCCCCGTGCTCTCCTGGGAGGCAACGGAGAGGATCGTAACAGGGATATCGCTGGTGCTGAACTTGAAGATCATCGGGTTCGTAGCCCCATCGGGCAAGCGATTACGGACGGCATCGAGCTTGTCCCGGACGTTGTTCGTCGCCTCGGTGATGTCAGAGCCTACGTTGAACTCGAGCGAGATCACCGAGCTATTCTCACTACTCTTGGAGACGATGTGCTTGAGGTCATCGACACTATTGAGGCTATTCTCCAGGAGCTTGGTAACGTTGCTCTCTATATCCTGGGCACTCGCCCCCGGGTATGCCGTAACGACCATGATCTGAGTAGGATCGGTCTCTGGCAGGAGAGCCACAGAGAGACGGGTTAAGGAGAAGACCCCCAGGATCACTACGGCCAAGAAGATCAAGGCAGTGGTGATAGGCTTGCGGACGGCAGTTGCATAGATACTCATAGGGGTAGGATGCTAACGTTGGTGCTTGACTGAGACCTCTGTTCCAGGGGTAAGGGTCGAGGGGGAGGAGCAGATCACCTGCTCGCCCTCCTTGAGTCCCGAGAGAACCTCATAGTGATCACCGTAGAGCCTACCGAGCTCGACGACACGATAGAGAGCCTTACCCTGCGAGAGGACAAAGACATTACGCTCACCTGTACCTGCCTGACGCACGATGGCACGCTCGGGGATGAGCAGACGCTCTCGTACCCCTAGCCTGAGGGTAATGCGGGCATACATCCCAGGGCGCAGGCTCAGGTCGGCATTGGGGATCTCGACCTCTACCCCAATGGTGTGGGTCGTAGGGTCTACGGTCGGATAGATGTTGGAGACACGCCCCTCGAAGCGTCTGCCCTCGAGGGCATCGACCTCGATGGAGGCAGCAAGGCCTAGGCGCAAGTACGAGAAATAGGTCTCTGAGACATGTACGACGGCCTTGACGGGGCTCAGCTCCTCGACGACAACGATGGGCTGTGCAGGAGGGGTCATATCGCCCACATCGTAGTTCTTCTTGGTTACGACACCGGAGATAGGGCTACGCAGGAGGGTATTCTCCTGGATGTTGTTGAAGACCTCCTGGGCAAGATCTACAGCACTGCGAGCGGCCTCCCAAGAGGACTTGGAGATCCCCCCGACACGATAGAGCTCGTCTATGCGTGCTAGGCTCGTACGACTATCCTCGAGGCGCACTCGGGCTTGATTGAGGGCCGAGGCCTCTAGTTGAGCAACGATCTGGCCTCGCTGCACTCGAGAGCCGATCTCGACGGAGAGCTTGCTGAGGCGACCACCTGTCTGCGAGCTGATGTGATTAGTCGTTCGGGCAATAAGAGCAGTAGTATAGGTCTCTTGCTCTTCGACAGAGCGTAGCTCGGCAGGTGTGCACTCGACGGAGCGAACTGTGAGGCTATCGGAGGTGGAGGCAGACTTGCTCGCCGAGCGGGAGCAAGCACCTAGAGCCAAGAGGCCACAGAGGCCGAGGCAAGACCAAAGGGAGGGGATATTGCGATGGATCATAGGGTGAATAAGGATAAAGGGTGAATGAAGGGGCGAACTAGTGCGACCAGACCTCGCTCTCGATGGCCTCTCGGCCCTCAAGCTGCTCGAGAGTGATCAGTGCAGTCATGAAGCTATAGATGGCTTGGCTACAGCCTAGACGAGCCTGGCGCAGGGCCATCTCGGCATCGTTGAGCTCGACCAGGGTGCTCTCGCCCACACGATAGCGAGCTTGAGCGATCTCGAGACCTCGGATGGCACTCTCGAGGGCTGCTCGACTGGCAGAATACTGGGCGAAGGCACTATTACGCTCGACCTTGGCGGCCTTGAGGGCCAGGTCGAGCTCGAGCTCGGCCTGTCTGCGGCTGAGATTGAGCTGCTCGAGCTGGGTTCGGCTGCTGCGCAGGTCATAGATGCGCGAGCCCCCACTGTAGAGGGGGATGCTGAGCGTCAGCCCTAGGGTCGAGAAGGGGGACCAGCGGCGGGAGTTGTCCAGCTTGAAGAGGTTGCTGGCGAAGGAGTATTGATAGATGAAGCTGGCCGAGAGCGTAGGCATGAAGGCCATACGCTTGAGCTTGATAGCCTGGCGCAGCTGAGCGAGCTCGCCATCCAATTCGCCCAGGGTCGTATTCTGATCGAGGCGGATGTCCTCGGTCTGCTGTAGACGCTCGGGGCTGAGCAGAGAGGCGTAGCTGTCGAGGTCCTCGGTGAGGATGATGGGGGTGTCTAGGGGTAGGGCCATGAGCGTCTTGAGCTTCATCTCTGCCAAGTCGATCGACCGCTGTGCTCGGAAGAGCTCAGAGCGCACGTTCCACTCCTGTGTACCCATGCGGATCTTGTCGTACTCGGCCACTAAGCCTCGCTCATACTGCTGAGAGATCTGTTCGTAAGCCTGCTGTATGGCCCGATGGCTCGCCTGGAGGGTCTCATGCACCTTGACAGCGAGCAGAGCTGCCAAGTAAGCCTTGCGGATCTCGGAGCGTTGGGCTACCCTCGAGCCTCGAGCCCGCTCTCGTGCCAGATCGACGGCACGGGCACTGAGACCGAGGCTGGCCCAGAGCTGAGGGGCGACGAGGGGTACAGCTGCCTGCACTCCTGCCTGTATGCTATGGGTCTGCCCCATCTCGATGCCGTCCTCGGGGAAGAACTTGGACATGGGTGAGGAAGAGGAGGAGCCGTCCTCTAGGTCGAAATACACTCGCTGCTTCTTGAGCATATTGCTGTATGCTCCGCTGAGATTGACCTGGGGGAGGAGGCCACCCCTGCTCTTGCGGTAGTCCTGATCGGCACGGCGGATCTCGAGCTGGGCGACCTGTAGCTTAGTGCCACGCTCGAGACCGATCTCGAGGGCCCCGCGCATCGACAGACGCAGCGTATCGGTACTGCTCTGCGCCTGCATTGGGATAGGCAGACCCAGCAGAAGCAGTAGCGAGACTGCCCCACGGCCAAGGGATTGGGTGATATTCATAAGGATATTAAGCTGTGAGCTCTCTAAGATCTTTCGCAGACTGTGGCAATGCCTTCAGAGAGGATTAGTCGCTAGAGAAGCGGATGAATTATGATGATAACCTCACAAAGGTAACGATATTTGAGCGTTTACATCATATATACATTCCACATAAACGAGAGAGGTCTCATGCTCCGAAAAACACGAGACCTCCCTGGGGAAATAAAACAAATATAGAAACACAAACGGAGGCTGAGCAAACACAAAGTCTGACAGCCTCCTGTGGTAGCCCATAGGGGAATCGAACCCCTCTTTCAAGAATGAAAATCTTGCGTCCTAACCGATAGACGAATGGGCCAACCTAAAAGCACCCTAAGGATGCGATGCTGCTATTAGGCTAGCTTGAGGACCTGCTTGGCGAGCTTACTCTTCAGGTTAGCAGCCTTATTCTTGTGGATGATGTTCTTGCTAGCAAGACGATCAAGCATAGAGGCGAGCTTAGGAAGAGCCTCTGTGGCCTGAGCCTTGTCGGTCAGAGCACGAAACTTGCGCACAGCGTTACGAGCGGTCTTGGCATAGTAACGGTTGTGCAAGCGACGAGCTTCGATCTGACGAATTCTCTTGATAGATGACTTATGATTTGCCATTTCTTCTTTTCTTTCCTTTTTATTCTTAATCTGTAGCCCATAGGGGAGTCGAACCCCTCTTTCAAGAATGAAAATCTTGCGTCCTAACCGATAGACGAATGGGCCTGCCATTGGGCAAGCGAGGCAAAGCGGCCTCAATTGCGAATGCAAAGGTAAGGCAAATATTTCGTTCCCACAAATAGTCCCTCAAAATTTATTGCTCTGCGCTAAATTAAAGGGCTGCCCCCATACCAGGAAGCCAGCCCTAAATTATCTTGCTGTCGCCAAACGCAACATCACAGCGATGAACAAGAACACGCTGTACCCCATTGTCCGCTCAAGACGATTTCGTCTTGCTATCTTACCTCTCTATGCGCCCTCCTCAGGAGTTGAATCTAATCTTAGAGAAGACCTAACCATATATCGCCATGCCATATTGGCAACTACTATGCCTACAAAAGCAGCATGTAGCTGCCAGCGTTCAAAAACCTCGAATGACACGATGCCCAATAGGCATACCACGACAAATATCGCATATCCCAGGACAAGGCGGATAAACGCAGTTCTTATGTAATTCATTTGATTGTTACTTAAATTAATTAGTCGAGGCGAAGATACAAAAAATTTCCACCCGACAACATCAACGCAATATGAAGATGTAGAGGGCTGATTAGAATGCACTCAGCAAGGGTGCGACCCATTGACTAGGACTATAAGCCCTGCCCCATCCTCTTGACAAGTTTACCGAGCACCAATGCTCAAATCCACCTTCCCCCTCGCCCCACTCGAGCACACGCCTCACGTTATGCACAGGAGTTATACACATCTATACACCGTAGAGGGATGTTATCCACCACCCCAAAAGAGACACCCTATACCTATCATATATAGGAGAGACGAATGAAGCGCAGAGGGGATCGAGGTTGTGCTCTCGGAAGCCTCGCACCTGAAGCCTCGGTAGGACTGCGACAGAGCCTCAAATAGGACTTCACTCGAGCTCCTATCTGAGCCTCACCTGCGATCCTACTTGGATCTCAAGAGCGATCTAAGTAGGAGCTCCGAAGACAATCAAGAGAGGGTGCACGAGAGGCCCAAGGAGGACAATTACCCCACTGATACAAAGGTCTTTGCATCCGATCCGACAAGAGTAGTGGAAGTTTATACCTATATTTGTGATACAATTGGCCCGAGATCGAGGGCCGAACGGAACAAAAGATCAATGAACAAACCAATCATAGCAGTCGTAGCAGGCGGCTACTCAGGCGAGTATGTCGTATCGCTGCGCAGTGCACAGGGGCTCATGTCGTGGATCGATCGTGAGCTCTTCGAGGTCTATACGGTCATCCTCGAGCGTGAGCGATGGTACGCCCTCGTCGAGGGCGAGAGCCTGCCCATTGACCGAGCAACCTTCGGCTTCAGCCACGAGGGGCGCAGTATCCGCTTCGACTATGCCTACATCACCATCCACGGGACTCCGGGCGAGAATGGCCTCCTACAGGGCTACCTCGACCTCATCGGCATCCCGTACAATACGGGCGGCGTGCTGTGCGAGGCCTTGACCTTCAACAAATTTGTCTGCAACCGCTACCTCGACTCCCTGCCTGGGGTGCGTATTGCCCGAGCCAGGCGGCTGCACCGAGGCATGAGCATCGAGCCCTGCGAGCTCACCAAGGAGCTCGGCCTCCCCCTCTTCGTCAAGCCCAATGTCGGAGGCTCTAGCGTAGCCACCTCACGGGTCAATGCCCTCGAGGAGCTGTGGCCAGCCATCGAGCGGGCCCTCGAGGAGAGCGACGATGTACTCCTGGAGAGCTTCATCGACGGCACAGAGGTTACCTGTGGCTGTTACATGCTCGAGGGCGAGGCCATCGCTCTGCCTGTAACCGAGGTGGTAACGGACAACGCTTTCTTCGACTACGATGCCAAGTACAACGGGCAGGTCGAGGAGATTACCCCCGCCCGCATCTCCAGCGAGCTCACCGAGCACATCCAGCAGCTGACCCGTCAGATCTACCGCTACACCGATGCTCGAGGCATCATCCGTGTGGACTACATCATCGAGGCGGATGGCCTGCCTACCCTACTCGAAGTCAATACCACACCTGGGATGACCCCAACGAGCTTCATCCCCCAGCAGGTCAGCGCAGCAGGGCTCGAGATCGGGCAGCTGCTCACCCAAATTATTCGCCAGGGCTTAGCCCCTACCTCATCAACCCATTAAGCCCGACTACGAGCTATGAATTACGAGAAATATCACGACATACGCCCCCTGATCGCCAGCGAAGTGCCTGGGGCTATCGCACAGCTACTGACTGTGCCTGCCCTCCGACACGCCTACGAGCAGCTACAGGTCGAGATGCCCTGGGAGGGAGTAGCCCAGATGCTCGAGGGCTGCGACAGTGTAGACGAGTTCAAGCGACGCCTCGGCTATTACCTCGTCAAGCAGGTCATGAAGCATCGCTGCTCCAGCGTGCATTTGGACACGCAGGGCCTCCCCCCCGAGCGGCAGTACACCTTCATCTCCAACCACCGAGACATCATCCTCGACTCGGCCTTCCTCAACGTCCTGCTGCATGATGCAGGCTTCGGCCTGCCTCAGATCGCCATCGGCGACAACCTCATGCTCCAGCCCTGGGTCGAGACGCTGGTCAAGCTCAATGGCAGCTTCATCGTGCGCCGAGGCCTCGAGGGCCGTGAGGTGCTCCTGGCCGCCAAGCAGCTCTCCGAGTACATGCACGACGCAGCAGCCGAGGGCATCAACCTCTGGATCGCACAGCGAGAGGGACGAGCCAAGGACTCCACCGACCGCACACAGCCAGCCCTGCTCAAGATGCTCGGCATCGGGGGACGCAGCCGCAACCTCGTCGAGGCCCTCAGACCACTGTCCATTGTGCCCGTAACCTGCAGCTACGAGTACGACCCCTGCGACTACCTTAAGGCCTGGGAGATGCAGATGAAAAGAGACGTCCCCCACTACCGCAAGAGCGGAGCAGAGGATGCGCTCAACATGGCCACCGGAGTACTCGGCTACAAGGGCCGCGTTACCATGCGCCTGGGGCGTCCACTCTCCCAACTCATCGAGGAGAGCTCCTGGCAGGAGACACCCGACAAGGAGCTGCCCGACTTCATCGCCAGCCTCATGGACGAGGAGATCCACCGAGGCTACGAGCTCTACCCCTGCAACTACATCGCCTGGGATCTCTTCCTGGGCCGAGAGGAGCATGCACAGCACTATAGCTCGGAGGACAAGCAGCAATTCGAGGAGTACCTCTCACAGCGCATCGGCAAGATCCGCCTGCCCGAGGGGCTAACCCCCGACGTGGGCTTCCTGCGCCGCTGCCTACTCGAGATGTACGCCAACCCTGCGATCAACTTCGCCCAGGCAACCAAGCGAGGCTAAACCCATCGATTTATTGAGATATATTGACAAAGAAAAAGCATTCCCACACCCCATCATGTCCATTATAAGCAAACTAACCCAAGCCGTCTCTGAGGGCGTTCAGGCACTCTACGGTGTCCAGGCCTCCGAGGCACAGATCCAGCTACAGAAAACGAAGAGAGAGTTCGAGGGGCATCTCACCCTCGTCGTCTTCCCCCTGACCAAGCTCTCCCGCAAGGCCCCCGAGGCCACAGCCACAGAGCTCGGCGAGTACCTCCTCAGCCACTGCCCTATCGTCCGTGAGACACAGGTGATCAAGGGCTTCCTCAACCTTACGATCTGCACCTCGGCATGGGTAGAGCTCTTCAACGAGATCCGCAGCCAGGCGAGCTACGGACACCGAGAGGCCTCCGCCTCTAGCCCCCTGGTCATGGTCGAGTACTCCTCACCCAATACCAACAAGCCCCTACACCTGGGGCACGTGCGCAATAACCTGCTCGGCTACAGCCTCTCCGAGATCCTCAAGGCCTGCGGCCTGCGGGTGGTCAAGACCAATATCGTCAATGACCGTGGCATCCATATCTGCAAGTCCATGCTGGCATGGATCAAGTGGGGCGAGGGCGCAACCCCCGAGACAACGGGCAAGAAGGGCGACCACCTGATCGGCGACTTCTACGTCCTCTTCGACAAGCATTACAAGGCTGAGCTCCAAGAGCTCATCGCCTCGGGCAAGAGCCCCGAGGAGGCCGAGGCAGCCTCCACCCTCATGACAGAGGCTCGAGAGCTCCTGCGCAAGTGGGAGGAGGGAGACCCCGAGACCGTCGCCCTGTGGAGACGAATGAACGAGTGGGTCTATGCTGGCTTCGACGAGACCTACCGCCGCATGGGGGTAGACTTCGACAAGATCTACTACGAGAGTGAGACCTACCTCGTCGGCAAAGAAGAGGTACTGCGTGGCCTCAACGAAGGGATCTTCGTCCGTGATGCCGACGGATCGGTATGGGCGGATCTGACTGGCGAGGGACTCGATCGCAAGATCCTACTACGCTCCGACGGCACGTCCGTATATATGACCCAAGACATCGGCACAGCCAAGCTCCGCTTCGTAGACTACCCTATCAACCGCATGGTCTACGTCGTGGGCAATGAGCAGAACTACCACTTCCAGGTACTCTCTATCCTACTCGACAAGCTCGGCTTCGAGTTCGGTAAGGGTCTCGTACACTTCAGCTACGGCATGGTAGAGCTGCCCGAGGGCAAGATGAAGAGCCGTGAGGGGACGGTCGTCGATGCCGACGACCTCATGCAGGAGATGATCGACACAGCGGCAAGCATTGCCGCCGAGCAAGGCAAGGCCAAGGATATGCCCGCCGAGCAGGCGCAGGAGGTAGCCCGTCGGGTGGGCCTCGGTTCGCTCAAGTACTTCATCCTCAAGGTTGATCCTCGCAAAAACATGACCTTCAATCCCAAGGAGTCCATAGACTTCAATGGCAATACAGGAGCTTTCATTCAATACACCTATGCTCGCATCCGCAGCCTCGAACGCAAGGCCAGCGAGGCTGGCATTACGTTGCCCCAGGCCTTCGACCCAGCTGCACTTCCCTTATCGACCAAGGAGACAGAGCTCATCGCTGCGATCGCCGACTATGCCGAGGTCGTAGCTGAGGCAGGGCGCAGCTACAGCCCGGCGGTCATTGCCAACTACGTCTATGACCTGGTCAAGGAGTACAATCAGTTCTACCACGACTTCTCCGTACTCAAGGAGGAGGATGAGGCTCTACGTGCCTTCCGAGTAGCCCTCTCGAGCATCGTCGCACGCACCATAGCCCAGGGGATGGGGCTGCTCGGCATTGAGATGCCCGAGCGCATGTAGCCCGAGGGCAAGACCCAGCAACCCAAACAGAGGCGGGGGCAACGAAACAGCTGTTTCGTTGCCCCCGACCTTTCTTGTGCGCTCCTAGGCGATTGCCTAGTCAGCAATGGCAATCACCTCGATCTCGACCAAACCATTCTTAGGTAGCGTCCGTACCGCTACTGCAGATCGAGCTGGGAAAGCTCCGTCGAACTGACGGCTATAGACCTCGTTCATCGCTGCAAAGTCTCCCATATCTGCCAAGAAGCACGTAGTCTTGATCACGTGCGAGAGGTTCAGACCTGCGGCCTCAAGGATCGCCCGGATGTTGCGGAAGGCTTGCTCTGTCTGAGCCGTTACACCCTCTGCGAACTCTCCCGTCTCGGGGATAATACCTAGCTGCCCAGAAGCATAGAGCGTACCATTGACTAGGATCGCCTGGCTGTAGGGGCCGATAGCTGCGGGAGCTTTGTCGGTAGAGATTACTCGTTTCATGAATTAAATATTTGATATAGTTAGGGAATAATCACAGTACCACAGCAATTGGGCCGCTAGCCATTGGCCAGCAGCCCAATCACCAGCGTGGAGCTAGTCTCTCTTCTTGAGCTCTTCGAGGATGCCACGCAGGAGCTTGATGTCTGCTGGATCTTCGGCAGGAGCAGCAGGGGCGGCGGGGGCAGCCTCCTCTTTGCGACGAAGGCTGTTCATTCCCTTGATTACGAGAAAGATCACAAAGGCAATGATAAGGAAGTCAACAGTTACCTGAAGGAAGTTCCCATAATTGATGGCGATCTCCTGGACAGCAGGGACGACATTACCTGCCGCATCCGTGCTTTCGGCAACAGCAGAGCGTAAGATAATCCGCTGAGAGGCAAAAGTATTACCTAGGAGGAGGCCAATGGGGGGCATGATCACGTCATTGACGAGGGAGGTAACGATCTTGCCAAAAGCACCACCAATGATGATACCCACAGCCATATCCATTACATTGCCCTTGACAGCAAACTCCTTAAACTCTTGTATAAACTTTTTCATCTGAGAATACGATTTAGACTATTTGCATAAATTACGATAGCACAACAAAGGTAATCAAATAATCTTAACGCACACAACCTCAATATCCGCCAAAAGGAAAGGTTATACATCTATCAATCTAGGAGATACGAAGGATGCAACTAGTCCTCTAACTGAGCCTAGGCCGAAGAGGAGAGGTTTGGATAGTACAAAAATAAGTCTTACCTTTGCAGAGCAATTGAGCGAGATCTCAGTGCACAAGATCCTGCGGTTGTGGTGTAATTGGTAGCCACGTCAGACTTAGGATCTGATGCCGAGAGGCGTGGGGGTTCGAGTCCCTTCAACCGCACAAGACAGAGGTCGTGCTATGGGTGCCGTAGGGCAGTCGTGGCACGATCTCTTTTTGTATCCGCAGCTGAGTGGCCGAGAGGAAATAAATCATTGGAATGTAAGTCGTACATTTGCAGTATCACCTTCCACGCTAATTCAATACATCATGGCAAAGATCCTTGTCGCCTTCGACACTGTAGACGAAGGCTTCGAACGCCTAAGCCAGGCACATGAACTGATCCGCCCTCCACGAGGGCGAGACTTCTCCGCTAAGGAACTAGAGCAGCTCATCGAGGACTGCGATGTGCTGTGCAGCGTCTTTGATATCCCCATCACAGCTGAGCTGATGCGTCGTGGTCGTCGCCTCAGACTCGTAGCCAACTATGCGGTAGGCTACAACAATATAGACATTGTCCATGCACAGAAGCACGGGATAACCGTTACCAATACCCCTCGGGCTGTAGTAGAACCGACGGCCGAGCTTGCCTTTGCCCTCATGATGGCTGCCACTCGGCGTGTGGCCGAGCTCGACAGGCTCATCCGCACCGAAGGGCCGACCCTCGGGCTGGGGCGTCTAGGCCGCCTAGGGACGGATCTCTATGGCAAGACCATTGGGATCGTGGGCTATGGCAATATCGGGGGTTCTGTAGCCCAGAGGGCCAAGGCCTTCGGGATGCAGGTACTCTACTACAAACGTCATCGCCTCGACAGGGAGCGAGAGGTGGAGCTGGGGCTCGAGTATGCCCCCCTTGACGAGCTCTTGAGGAGCAGTGATGTTGTCTCGCTACACACGCCCTACAGCCCCGAGTCGCATCATCAGATCGATGCTAGGGCCTTGAGCCTAATGAAGCCCTCGGCCATCCTGGTCAATACCGCCCGAGGGGCTATCGTGGACGAAGCTGCCCTCGTCGAAGCCCTCCAAAAGAAGCGTATCGCTGCGGCCGCTCTAGATGTATTCGAGCACAAAGATATCCCCTCGCTCGGCCTGCTCGAGCTGGATAATGTGGTCATGACCCCACATGTAGGGACGCAGACCTACGAGGCCCGTGCCCGAATGGTGCATGAGATGGTGGACAACGTCCTAGGCTTCCTCGAGGGCAAAGAGGGTATCAGCCGTGTCGTATAGCCCCTCGGGGGCAATGGCATCCCCTCTAGGCGAAGAGCCCTAGAGGAGTGCATGCCACCCCAAGGGCACAAAGAAGAGGGGCTACACCGAACGATTGACTTCGGTGTAGCCCCTCCCTCATTGGATGCAGACCTAGATACCAGCCGAGACGATCTCGTAGGTATCCTTGGCAATCATGTACTCCTCGTCGGTGGGAATGATGGCCACCCTGACACGGCTATCGGGCGTGCTAATCAAGCCCTCAGCACCGAGGCGCATCTTTTGATTGAGCTCAGGATCAAGCTTGACCCCGAGGAACTCTAACCCCTGGCAGGCATCCCAGCGCAGCGAGGCCTGGTTCTCACCCATCCCTGCTGTGAAGACGATGAGGTCTACCCCCGAGAGAGCAGCTGCATAAGCTCCGATATACTTCTTGATGCGGTAAATGAGAATATCATAGGCCAACTGTGCACGGTGGTTACCCTGGTGCATAGCGGCATCGATGTCTCTCATATCCGAAGAGCCAATGCCCCCGACCCCGAAGACCCCACTACGCTTGTTGAGCATGAAGTTGAGGTCGGCAAGTGTGAGCGAGGTGGCCTTGCCCTTGCGCTCCTTGTCCTGGATGTAGTCGGCGATCTCCTCGGGCTTGAAGTCATTCTTGCTGAGCAGATAGTCGATGAGCCCAGGGTCGATATCCCCCGATCGAGTACCCATCACCAATCCCTCACAGGGGGTCATCCCCATCGAGGTGTCGATGCTCTTACCATTGAGGACAGCAGCCATAGAGGCTCCGCTACCGATGTGAGCCGTGATGATCTTCGAGTGATTAATATCCAACCCAGCGACCTCTGCACCGCGCTGGCTCACGTAGTTGTGGCTCGTGCCATGGAAGCCATAGCGACGAATGCGGTGCTGCTCATAGAGCTCATAGGGCAGGGCATAGAGGTAAGCATGCTCGGGCATCGTTTGGTGAAAGGCGGTGTCGAAGACACCTGCCTGAGGAACGAGGGGCAGGGCCTTCTGAGCGGCACGGATACCGAGGATATTGGCGGGGTTGTGTAGGGGGGCGAGCTGACTACACTTCTCGAGCTGAGCGATGACCTCGTCTGTGATGGGCACACTGCCCGAGAACACATCGCCACCATGCACGAGGCGGTGGCCGACGGCATCGATCTCCTCCACAGAGGAGAGCACCCCATGCTCGGGATGGGTAAGCACCTGAAGCACCAGCTCTACCCCATGGGTGTGGTCGGGGATGGGCTGGTCGAGCTGTACCTTCTCGCCCGTGCGGGATTTGAATTTGATGAAGGCTTCGTTAGTGCCGAGGCGTTCGATACCCCCAGAGGTAATCACCCGATACTCGGGCAATTCGATCAGGGCATACTTGAGCGACGAGCTGCCGCAGTTGAGCACGACTATATTCATAACGTGAGAGGGGATGAGGGGAAGATAGATTATTGAGCGTTGTGATGTTTGAGTGCGATCGCCTGATTGGCTGTGATGGCGGCCATCTTGTAGATGTCGTCGACCGAGCAACCACGGCTAAGGTCATTGACTGGGGCGGCCATTCCCTGCAGGATAGGACCAACGGCCTCTGCGCCACCGAGACGCTGTACCAGCTTGTAGGCAATATTACCCACCTCGAGGGTTGGGAAGACGAGTACGTTGGCGTGGCCTGCCACGGTGCTCTCAGGAGCCTTGAGGGCAGCGACCTTGGCCACGAGGGCAGCATCGGCCTGCAGCTCTCCGTCGATCTGCACATCGGGGGCCATCTCGCAGGCCATGCGGGTAGCCTCGACGACCTTGTCCACCATCTCGTGCTTGGCACTGCCCTTGGTGGAGAAGCTCAGCATCGCGATGCGAGGCTCTATACCTGCGATGGCACGAGCAGAGAGGGCGGACGAGACAGCGATCTGTGCCAGCTCGGCAGCCGTGGGGTTAGGCATCACAGCACAGTCGGCCATGAGCATGAGCCCATGCTCTCCGTACTCGTGGGTCTGTAGGAACATGAGGAAGATCCCGCTCACGCAGCTGATCCCTGGCATGGTCTTGATGATCTGTAGGGCGGGGCGGAGCACGTCGCCTGTTGCGTTGATAGCTCCAGCGAGCTCACCATCGGCATCTCCGGCCTTGATCATGAGGCAGGCCAGGTAGAGGGGGTCTTCGACGAGTACGGCGGCCTTCTCTTCGGTCAGACCCTTGCTGCGGCGCAAATCGAGGAGCAGATCGATATAGGCCTGCTTCTTCTCGTGATTTTTAGGATCTAAGAGATCCGCCTGAGCGATGTTGCGCAGCCCGAGGTTCTGGGCTTTGGCGCGGATCGAATAGGGATCGCCGATCAGGGTTAGCTTACATACTTTGTCTCGGAGCAGTCGGTCGGCTGCTCTTAGGGTACGCTCCTCTGTCCCTTCGGGGAAGACGATGCGCTGTGGGTTTTCTTTGGCCCGATTGATGATGTCCTGAATCAAGTCCATGATGCTGTAATTACTTTGAGTGATGAACAATGCGCCCCTCCCCGACTAGGAGCTGAGAGAAGCCCCCAAGCCTCAAGCGATAGGCACATCGAGCGATGATTTGACTGATGTAGCAAAGGTAACGAATATGCCTTAGAGTGCAAATAGTCTGAGAGCAAAATACCTCGGAGGATCTGCCTGGGACGCAAATCTCATATCTAGCCCCTCGAGCTAAGTAGCCTCTTCGTATGCGTCTGGCAATCCACTCAAGCGAAGCCCCATGGAGACCTCTAGAGAGAGCCTATGTAGACCTCCATCGTGATCCTATTTAGACCTCCATCGAGAGCCTACTTAGACTTCATCGACGATCCTATCTAGACCTCCATCGTGATCCTATTTAGATCTCTACCGAGAGCCTACTTAGACTTCATCGACGATCCTATCTAGACCTAAGGAGAGGAGGGCCGAAGGGCATACAGCCTTCTCAACCCAAGGACATAGGGGGGACGAAATTTGGGAGAATAGATGTACCTTTGTGCTTTAATAACTAATGTTAGATCGCAAGATGAAGGAAGTTACACTGCATGGTCGCCAGTTCGAGCTATACATCACTGCCGAAGAAATCAGCCAAGCCGTCGCAGCACTAGGAGCACGACTCAAGAATGACTTCAAGGGCAAGAACCCCCTCTTCGTTTGTATCATGAACGGGGCATTTATGTTTGCCTCCGAACTCATGTACGCCATCGACGAGGACTTCGAGGTCGCTTTCGCACGCTACTCAAGCTACGAGGGCACACAGAGCACCATGCTGCTCAAAGAGATCATGCCCGTCGAGCCTGAGCGCATCAAGGATCGCATCGTCGTCATCGTCGAGGATCTCATCGACACGGGGTACACGATGAAGTGCGTACGAGACCTCTATCAGAGTCAAGGGGCCGAGGAGGTGCACATCGCCACCATGCTCAGCAAGCCCGCAGCCCTACAGTGCGACGTACACTCAGAGTACGTGGCCATGGAGATCGAGCCCAAATTCATCGTCGGCCATGGATTGGACTTCGACGGCTATGGACGCATGTACCGAGACATCTATCAGATCAAAGACTAATTCACCACATCAATCAATGCTCAACCTCATTATCTTCGGAGCTCCAGGCTCCGGCAAGGGCACTCAGAGTGAGCTGCTCATCAAGAAGTACGGTTTCGAACACGTCTCTACGGGCGATCTACTTCGCTCGGCCATCAAGGCCCAGAGCGAGCTCGGCAAGGCCGCCAAGCAATATATCGACAATGGACAGCTCGTCCCCGATGCCTTGATCATCGGCCTCATCGAGAGTGTCCTCGAGGAGCGTCGCCCTCAGCATGGGTTGATCCTCGACGGATTCCCCCGTACCATCCCCCAAGCAGAAGCTCTCGAAGAGCTCCTGGCCAAGTACAACACCCGTGTACACGCTGTACTGGATCTGCAAGTGGGCCAGGAGGAGCTCGTCGATCGACTCCTCAAGCGTGGCCAGGCTAGTGGTCGAAGCGATGACAACCTCGAGACCATCGAGAAGCGTCTAGCCGTCTACCACGCTCAGACCGCACCACTGGCAGCATACTATGCCGACAAGGGCGTACACCATGCCATCCAAGGCTCAGGGGCTCTCGAGGACATCACCGCTCGACTCTCGCAGGTAATTGACGCCCTCAACTAGAGCACAGAGCGCATCTATCCACCCCGATACATAACCCCTAGAGCTTAAAAACAGAGAGGAGCAACGATGGCAGAATCCAATTTCGTCGATTACGTCAAGATCTACTGCCGCTCAGGTAAGGGCGGCAGAGGATCGACGCACTTCCGACGTGAGAAGTACATCCCCAAGGGCGGACCCGACGGAGGCGATGGCGGACACGGAGGCAATATTTACATCCGTGCCAATGGCAACTACTGGACGCTGCTCCACCTGCGCTACGAACGCCACATCATGGCTACCGCAGGGGGCAACGGATCAGGCAAACGATCCACAGGAGCAGACGGAGAGGATCGGACCATCGAAGTACCTGTAGGCACAGTCGTCTACGATGCCGAGACAGGAGAGTTCATCATGGATCTGACCGAGGACGGACAGACCGAGATCCTCCTCAAGGGTGGGCGAGGCGGCAAGGGGAATACCTTCTTCAAAACCTCGACCAATCAAGCCCCTCGCTACGCCCAGCCAGGAGAGCCAGCGCAGGAACGCATGATCATCCTCCAGCTCAAAATGCTCGCCGATGTGGGGCTCGTAGGCCTGCCCAATGCGGGCAAGTCGACCCTGCTCTCCGTCTTGACTGCCGCCAAACCCAAGATCGCTAATTACCCCTTCACCACCCTCGAGCCCAACCTCGGGATGGTTCGCTATCGAGACAATAGATCCTTTGTCATGGCCGACATCCCAGGTATCATCGAGGGAGCATCCGAGGGTAAGGGGCTGGGGCTTCGCTTCCTGCGCCACATCGAGCGCAATGCGCTCTTGCTCTTCATGATCCCAGCAGATACAGAGCACATTGCCCAGGAGTATGAGATGCTCCTAGGTGAGCTGACCAAATACAATGCCGAGCTCGTCGAGAAGCGCAAGGTACTGGCCATCACCAAGTGCGACCTCATCGACCAGGAACTACAAGAGCTTCTTCGGGCCGAGCTGCCCGAGGGCTTGCCTGTCATCTTCATTTCCTCCGTGGCCCACATGCACCTGACCGAGCTCAAGGACTTGCTCTGGCGAGAGCTCAATCGAGAGACCAAGCACCGTGTCGAGAGCATTGTCCACAAACCCATGGACATCAAGAGCCTGACGTGGGACGACGACGCCTGGCAGGAGATCCCCGACATGGACGAGGAGGAGGAGGACTTCGACGACGAAGAGGGCGAGTACATCGAGATTGACTGGGATGATGATGAGCCCCTAGAGGATGAGCATTAGATATGCCTACACCTACGATCCACATCACCTGCTCAGAGGAGTTTACCCTCCTCTGCCCTGACTTTAGAGTCGGGGTGATTGAGATGACGATTAACCCCAAAGCCCCGAGTCCACAGCTAGAGAGCTCCATTAGTGAGACCATCGAATGGGTACGCAGGAGCTATGATTTGGCCTCCTGGCGTGAACGCAGCACCATCGCCGCCACCCGCCGAGCCTACAAACGCTGCGGCAAAGACCCTAACCGCTATCGTCCAGCTGCGGATCAGCTGGGGCGACGGATCATTAATGCCCTTGGTCTCTATCGTGTCCATGCGGTAGTAGACTGGGGCAATCTGCTTTCCCTGCGCAGTGGTTACTCCATGGGGCTCTTCGACCGAGGGCACATCTCGGGAGAGAGCGTAGAGCTGCGCCTAGGGCGAGCAAGCGACGAATACGAGGGGATCGGCAGAGGACTACTCAACATCGATCGAATGCCCGTCTACTGCGATGCCCTAGGCCCTTTCGCCACCCCTACGAGCGATAGCCTACGCACCTGCTTGGGCGAGCAATCCAAGGAGATCCTCATCTTCGTCAACGACTTCACAGGGCAACCCTCGAGGCTCGAAGAGACCCTCGAGGAGGTACACCTCTCCGCTGACCAACACTTCGAGGTGAAGGCCTACAGCAGTACCATCGTCTGCCCTGGCGAGAGAGATACACATTACTAATTCAATTCAAGATTTTCTATGATCGCAACTATCGGAACAAATGCTGGCCTCGTCTGGAATGCACTCAATGAGCTGGGTAAGATGAGTCCTAAGGCCCTCAAGAAGGCAACTAAGCTCAAGACAGACAAGGAGCTCTTCGCCGCACTCGGATGGCTCGCCAAGGAAGGCAAACTCAACTTCGAGGGCGAGGGCGACGAGATGCTCATCTCCCTGGTGATGTACTAACCACCCACACCCTAGACCCCATCCCCGCCAAGAGGAGACCCTGCCCGAACTCTCGGAGAGGGATCCTTGCTTGGCGGGGATGCTCGTTCCTCTCAGGCGACGAAGGAGGAGCAGAGAAGCCAAGAGGGTGAGCTCGTCGGATGAGCCATTTGGCCCAGTTCTTTGTTCTAGTTATATTCGCAGTTCAGCCCCGAAGGAGGGCTCACACCACGAGACAGCATAATGGAAACGAAACAAGACCCTAAACCCACCAGCACTCGAGTACGCAAGCCCGAGTGGCTTAAGACCAAGCTGGGCGACAATAGCACCTTCACCGACACTAAGACAAACCTGCAAGGGCATGGTCTGAACACCATCTGCACGAGCGGGCGTTGCCCCAATATAGGCGAATGCTGGGGAGCAGGCACTGCGACCTTCATGATCGCAGGGGCACACTGCACCCGAGCCTGCCGCTTCTGCAACACCTTGACCAGCCGTACCCCTGCCCCCCTAGACCCAGGAGAGCCCCAGCGAGTGGCCGATAGCATCAAGCAGATGGGCCTACGGCACGCCGTCATCACGAGCGTAGACAGAGATGACCTGCCGGACTATGGGGCAGCCCACTGGGTGGCTACGATACGCGCCATACAGCAGACGACCCCCGAGGTAACGATCGAGGTCTTGATCCCCGACTTCAATGGCGAGCTAGAGTTGGTCGATCAGATCACGGCCCTGAAGCCCCGCATCGTATCGCACAATCTCGAGACTGTTCGTAGACTAACCCCTTCGGTGCGCCACGTGGCCACTTACGAGACCAGCCTAGCTGTGCTGGAGCGAATCGCCCGGAGTGGTGTTCGAGCCAAGACGGGGATCATGCTCGGGCTCGGAGAGACAGAGGAGGAGGTTCTCGAGCTCATGGACGACATCAAGGCTATAGGGGTCTCGGTGCTGACCATCGGGCAATATCTACAGCCCACCCGTAGGCATCTGCCTGTAGTGGAGTATGTACACCCCAAGCAGTTCGCCAAGCTCCGCATCCTCGGCTTAGAGAAGAAGATCGACCGCATCGAGAGCGGGCCACTGGTACGCTCTTCCTACCATGCCGAACGGCATGTCTAACGACGGGCAGGGGAAATGCTAAGAAGACCAATTATCTAGAGCCATGTCGCACTTCCTTCGTTCGGTAGCTGAGCATTACTACGCCTCCTATGGGGGTGGAGTCTCGGAGCTACGCTTCGTCTTCCCCTCGAGGCGAGCTGCTCTATTCTTTAGGCACTACCTCTCTCAGCTGGCCGAGAGGCCGATCTTCGCCCCCGAATGTCAGACGATCAATGACTTCATCACCTCCCTCTCTCCCGAGGGACGTAGGCTCGCCGATCACACCAGCCTACAGTTTGAGCTCTATGAGGCCTATCGGGAGATCCACCCCGATGCCGAGAGCTTCGACAGCTTCCTCTACTGGGGGGGAGTTATCCTCAAAGACTTCGACCTCATCGACCGCCACCTCGTCTCGGCTCGGGGGCTGTATGCCAATGTCTACGACTACAGAGAGCTTACGGACGAGCTCGAACACCTAAGCCCTGAGCTGCGGCAGCTCGTAGAGCAATTCTGGGGCAAGTTCAGAGACCTTCCCGATCGGGGGGAGGGGGAGAGTGAGCTGATGCGACACAAGTTCCTCGACTTTTGGCTTAGGCTCTATCCACTTTACGAGTCCTATGGTCGTCGGCTACGCCAGGGCGGCATCGCCTACGAGGGTGCACTCTACCGAGAGGTCGCCGAGCAAGCCGTCGAGGTCGTCGATCGGCTGGGAAGAGAAGGGCGCAGGATCGTCTTCGTCGGTCTCTTCCAACTCACCCCCAGCGAGGAGCGGCTATTTGCCCAAATCCGTCGTAGGGATCTAGGTGAATGGTGCTGGGATAGACAGCTGCGTATCCTCGAGGACGAGGAGCATCCAGCCTACCGTCAGATGCAGCGTAACCTCGAGCTCCTGGGCGAGGTCTCGGCCCTTGCCCCCGAGAGCGATGCCCCGACCCTACCGCGATCGATCCGCCTCATACGCTGTAGCTCAAGCATCGCACAGGTCAAGACTCTCCCGCTGCTACTCGATGAGATCGGAGTCGATAGTCGAGAGGTTACCAGCCCATCGACAGCTATCCTGCTACCCGATGAGCAGCTCTTGCTCCCAGTCGTGAGCTCTATCCCTGACAGCTTCACCAGCATCAACGTGAGCCTCGGCTATCCTCTCTCTTTCGCCCCTGTAGCGGTCTTCATCGAACGCTGGATGCGCCTTCTAGAGCACAAACGCATCGTTCGGGAGCGAGACACCTACCCCCTCGACCAATTGACCGGGCTGCTGAGCAGTCGCCTCCTGCGAGATAGCTTCCCCTCGATCGGGAGGCTCGCCGAGGGGATCAAGCGAGGGCGCAGCTACTACGTCTGCCTAGAGGATCATGCCGAGACCATCGACACGCTGGAGCTTCGTCCGCTCCTAGAGCTCCTTGTGCCATCCAGGCCCACAGAGGGGATAGAGCTCCTGGAGCGTATGCAACGGCTGCTACGCCTCCTGCTACCGACCGAGATCGCTGAGAGTGTCGAGGGCGAGGAGGGCGCAGAGGCGGAGGATGGAGGCGAGGGGCTCTCGCCCTTTGACCTAGAGTTCATCTACCATTATCTCCTGCTCATCGAGCGACTCCGCTCTCAGCTCGAGCGGTATGTCGATCTAGTGGATGTCGATACCGCCATCCGACTACTCAAAGGCCTAATCGAGGGGGTCAATATCCCCTTCGAGGGCAATCCGCTCCGAGGGGTGCAGGTCATGGGCCTATTGGAGGCTCGAGGGCTGCACTGCCAGCACGTCATTTACCTCTCGGCCGAGGAGGGCAAGCTACCCCGAGACCTCATGGCATCGACTCTCATCCCCCTGAGCCTGAGGCAAGGTCATGGCCTACCCACAGGGCAGGAGCAGGATATGGCCTCGGCCTACAACTTCTATCAGTCGATTGCTCGGGCCGAGACGCTCACCCTGCTCTATGGAGCTGAGGAGCAGCTCGGCGGAGCGGCCGAGCTGAGCCGATATGTGCAGCAGCTCGAGCACCTCTACGGGGCAAACGTCGAGCACCAAAGCCTCTCAAGCAGGGCGGACAAGCCCTCGCAACGTGCTATCATCGTCGAGAAAGAGGGCGAAGCCTGGGAGCACCTCGAGGCCTACCGCCTCACCCACGAGCTCTCGCCCAGCACGCTGAGCATCTACTCCTCATGCCCGCTGCGCTTCTACTACGAGCAGATCGAGGGGCTCGCCGAGGACGAAACGCCTAGCCCGCTGATGCAGGCCAATGAATTCGGGACGATCCTGCACAACGTCGTCCAGGAGCTCTACCGCCCCTACGAGGGGGGGAGGGAGATCCGGCCTCAGTTCCTCGACGACCTGCTCTCCCCCGGGCATCGGGCCTACCTGCACACGCTCGTCGGACGGGAATACAAGCGGACTGTCCTGCCGAAGTCGCAGCACCGAGCTCCCCTCTCCCGCCTGGCCGATATCTACTGCGACCTCATCCTCTCGGAGGTCTACACCGTCCTGCGGTATGACCGAGAGCTCGCCCCCTTCGTCTACCATGCTGGGGAGCTCAAGGTTCACCTCGAGCTGGAGCTGAAGGATGGCCGTAGGGTGCGCCTCAAGGGAACTATAGACCGCATCGACGAGCACGAGGGAACGATACGGGTCATTGACTACAAGACGGGCTATGCTGTGCGCAGGCTGCCCAGCTGGCAGGAGCTCTTCGACAGCGAGGGCGAACACAAAGCTATCGCCCAGACCATGATCTACTGCGAGCTGCTCTACCGAGGCCATACGGGCGAGTCAGGCCCGAGCCTCGAGGCTCTACGGGGCAAGCCCCTACGTCCGCACATCTATCACCTGCCCAGCATGCGCCGTGAGGGGAAGGCTTATCGCTCGGAGGTTGTCCTCTACGAAGTCGAGGAGGGGAAGACGAGACGCAGCGAGAGAGACCTGGGGGAATATGAGGAGTTCAGAGAAGCATTCGTCGAGGTATGGGGGCAGAGTCTCGAGGAGCTCTTCGACCGAGGGCAACCCTTCCGCCAAGAGAGGAGTGCGCAGGGCTGTGGGCACTGCCCCTTCGTCCTGAGCTGCGGCAGGGAAGGTCTTTAGCCACGAGGCGATACAGCTGATCCCCCGAGGTGTGCCATGATGCACAGCTCGGGGGATCGTCGTTTCGGGGCGGAGGCTAAGCCCTACAGCCCGATGTGTGAATCACCACCGCCAGCAGTATCGCCGCCGCCAGCAGTATCTCCAGGAGAAGGCTTTTCTGTCTTCTTGCCCGAAGAGTTGTAGGGCACGTCCAAGACGCGCTCGGCACGCTCCATGCGAACGCCCTTGAGAGCAGTCTTGACCTTAACACGTGGGGTATAGATGACCTTGGCTTTGTCTACAAGGTCAATATTCACCTTGTCGGCTGCATCAACTCCCGATCCCGAGCGGGCCGTGATGCTGGGGCGGAATGTCCCCATGTCGCCACAATCGACACTCTTGCCGTCTTGCAGAAGGCGAATGAGTACCTTCGAAGCACGATCAAATACCGCCTTAATATCGGCTGAAGAGATCGTTGTCTCGTCCGAAACCAAGTCGATAAACTCATCGAACTTCACGTCCGAATGCAAGTGAATGGCAGGGTACCAAAGCGTTTTTCCGGTCTTACTGAAGCCCACCTTGCGCTCAATTGCTTTAATCTTAATCATGATAATTCAATTTACTGTTGAACAATGTGTTATATCGCTCTGCTAAGATACAAAAATTTCTTCGCCAAAGCGTCCAAATTTTCTTGCGGAAGAAAATATTTTTTCTTGCGGAAGAAAATTTATTTCCTTGCGGAAGAAAATATTTTTTCGTGCGGAAGAAAATTTCTCGCCTTGCGCAAGAAAGTTTAGACATCCACCCAAAGGGGTAACGGATACGCTTCGCCCCCACAAACGAGCATCCCCACGCCCGACCTCGCAAGAGGTAGAGCGTGGGGATGAGGCCTCGAGAGCGTGCGCTCGGACGAGCAAGCCGCTTAGCGGCCGCCGACCTGACGCATCATTTCCTCGACAGCACGGCGTAGCTGAGCATCCTCACCCGTGAGGTAGTCCTCGGGCGAGTTGTACACCTCGATGTCGGGGATAAGATCCATATTCTCCAAAGCACGTCCATCGAGATCGGAGCAGGTAACCTGTGGGATACCGAAGACGATCGCAGGATTGATCTGCGTCTCCCACCATACGGCCGTCATCGTACCAGCCACGGGCGTTCCGATGAGCTTACCCAACCCGAGGGTCTTGTACACCCAGGGGAAGCCGTGTCCGTTGCTATAGTTGCCTTCGCTCATGAGCACGCAGCTGGGCTTCGTCCACTGCATGAAGGGGTCTTGGCCCATGTACTGCCCACGAGGGGTGAACTCGAGATACTTCTTCCCGCTCAGCAGGTAGGCTAGGTCTTCGTGCAGCCAACCGCCACCATTGTAGCGAGTATCTACCACCACCGCATCGCAATTGCGGTACTTACCGAGCAGATCACGGAATACCTCACGGAAGCTGGGGCTATTCATCTGGCGAACGTAAACGTAGGCGATGCGTCCCTTACTCCACTTGTGCACCAGCTCGGCACGACGCTCGATCCAACGACGGTAGAGCAGCTCATTCTGATAGGACTGGCTGATGGGGAAGACAGACTCCTCGTGGCTCTTGCTCGAGCCTGCATCCTTGATCGTCAGCACGACACGCTTACCGACCTTGTCGTTGAGGAGCAGCTCGACGGGCATCCCAGCCTTGATCACTTCACCATTGATGCGCTCGATAATCGCCCCAGGCTTGATCTTACGATCGAGCAGAGAGAGAGGGCCACCCTTGAGAATTTCCTGCACACGCAGACCATCGCCCTCGTGCTTGGAATCGAAGAAAGCACCTAGAGCCGCTGTCTGCTGCGTAGCGACAACGGCCACTCGTCCACTAGCACCTGTATGCGAAGCATTCAGCTCACCCAGCATCTCGCTGAGCATCTCGGCGAAGTCGCGATCGTTAGAGATATGGGGGAGGAACTTCGCATACACCTTCTTGTAATGCGCCCAATCGACCCCATGCAGGTTCACATCGTAGAACTTGTCCAGTACCTGCTGCCAGGCATGATTGAAGATATACTCACGCTCTGCCGCAGGCTTGTGCTCGAACTCTGCCGCTAGACGGATAGGCGTAGGTGCATTGCCATTGAGCTTGCTCAGGCCCATGAAGCTACCCACATAGATCGTGCGACCATCCTTGCCGAGGAAGAGCGAGCCACCCCTGACACTGGAGGAGAGCAGACGGGTAGACTTCTTCTCAAAGTCATGCTCCCAAAGACCACCCTCAGAGCCGTAGCCTGCGATGTAGTAGAGCTTCGTGCCATCCTTGTTGATCAAGGCATCGCCGATGCTGCCCGAGAAGCGGGTCAAACGGATCGTGCGGTTGTCTCTATCCTCGAACTCAAGCTTGATGGTCTTCACCTTCTGAGACTCGGTCTTGGTGCTGTCTGCAGCGGTATCCTTCTTGCCATTCTTCTTGGCTGTATCCTTCTTGGGCTCTTCCTTCTTGGTATCCTTCTTCTTATTCTTCTCCTCTAGGGCCTTGATCTCCTTACGCAGCTGCTTCTCCTCCTTGCTCAGGCGAAACTCCTCGTAGGCCTTGCGATCCAGGAACATGAGGTAGAGGTCGCTCTGCGCCCCCCAACTCCCATGGCTGCGGAAGCCCGAACGATCACTGGTGAAGAGGACTGCTTTGCCCCCCATCACCCACGTAGCCCCACCATCAGAGTAGCCGCTCTCGGTCAGATTAACCATCTCGCCCGAGCCGTCAGCCTTGATCACTGCGGCATCGACATGCATCCATCCTCCATTACCCATGTAGTTAGTCAAGATCCACTTGCCATCAGGGCTCCAACGGAAGTGCTGGTCTCCATCAGCGTAGGAGTAGTTGTGCTTACGATCTAGGATAACGCGCTCCTTGCCCGAAGCTAGGTTCAACACAACGATAGAGGTACGATCTCGGAGGAAAGCAACCTCCTTGCCATCGGGGCTGAAGAGTGGGGTCTGCGAAGGCTTAGCATGCTTGGTCAGCTGCTTCTCCTTGATTTCTGTGGCATAACTGAGCTGTGGATCTTCGCTGCGCACAAGAGAGGCCTGGTAGATGTTCCATTGCCCGTTGCGCTCGGCGGCATAGACGATCGAGCGGCCATCGGGAGCAAAGTCTACATCGCGCTCCTGCTCGGCAGTATTAGTGATCCGATTGGTCGTTCCGAACTCAATATTGCCCACATAGACCTCGCCATTGACTACGAAGGCGACCTCTTTATTGTCGGGCGAGAGCGCGAAGGAGGAGTATCCCAAACTCAGCTGACGATGCACGATGTCTCGCTCTTCATTGTCCAAGCTGATCGAGATGGGCACTTGGCGCAGACCACTCTGAGCATCCCAGGTATAGATCTCGCCATCGTAACCGAAGCACAGACGACCATTGTCCGAGGCAGAGAGGAAACGAACAGGATTGCCCTTGAAGGTCGTGATCTGACGCTCAGCTAGGTGAGAGTTGAACTGAGGACGATGATAAACGTTGAAAGTCCCGTCCTGCTCGCTCAGGTAGTACATCCCTCCAGTAGCATCCCAAACGGGGTTACGATCCTCTCCCTTGAAGGAGGTAATCTTAGTGTACTCCCCCTTCGTAGAGCGATGCCAAATGTCCCGAGCCACAGACGAGGTGTGGTGCTTGCGCCAAGGGTCTTCGTAGCCCTTGATGTCGGTGTAGAGCAATTCACCTCCACCTCGAGGGGCGATGTCGGCCATAGGTAGAGAGCTATAGAGCTCTGCTCGTCCGCCCTGGGTCGAGATGCGGTAGGTCTGAACAAAGAGACCCGAGGGGAACATATCGAAACGCTCCGAAGGCATGATATTCGCCGTAAAGAGCAATCTCTGATTACCATCGAAGGCAACAGGTCTCTCGGTAGCACTATTGAAGGTAAGGCGACGAGGACTCCCCCCCCTTGACGAAACGATGTAGACATCATCGCTGCCATCACGGTTCGAGCTGAAAGCGATCTGCTCTCCATCGGGGCTCCAAACGGGGCTATAGTCGTAGGCTCGGTTACTCGTCAGACGAACGGCCTGCCCACCCGAAGAGGAGACCGTATAAATATCGCCACGGTAACAGAAGGCAATGCGAGAACCATCTGGACTGATCTGCTGATAACGCATCCACAGGGGAGACGATCCGGCCTCCGAAGCCAGTACAGTCGTCGTGGCCAGGGCCAAAGAGCCCAGCGCATAGATAAGCTGCTTGATCTTCATAAGTTTTGTTTAGAGGAATGTGTGTGATGATAAAGAAAGAGAGCCCCACGCTCCAGGGTGGGCATGAGGCTCTCCTTTTGAGGGGGCGATGCCCTAAGGCTCTCTGTAATCGAGCCTCAGGATATCGCCAGTTAGAATGCTTATTTCTTGCTCTGGCGAGCAGAGTAGCTGATGTTGAGCACATCTGCTCGGCGCAGCTCCTCCCTAATATCGGAGATGATGTTCATCTTCGTATCTCTATCGCCCTTGATGGAGATCTGCATCAACTTCTTGCGCTCATCCTTGATCTTGCCCTCGGCCTCCTTGACGTAGTTATAAACGGCAGAGGCATTCTGAGTGATCTGGTCATTGAGCTGAATAGCCGATGAAGTACCATACATCGCACGATATTGCTCGGTAGGCTTACCTACATAGATGAAGGTAACGAGCGACTTCTCCTCGAGCTTGGTAAGCTCGGTAGCCTGAGGCAGGTTACTGTAGCTCACCTTAGGCGTTACCTCACGCATCGACGTTACCATCATAATGAAGAAGAGGAAGGCGAACACCAAGTCTGGTAGAGAAGAAGTATTCAACTCGGGCATCTCGCGCCCACCTGATTTACTAAACTTTCCCATAGTTCACTTACTTCTTTTTGAGGTTAGACAGAGGCATCTCGGAGATGTGCATAGGGTACATCTCGGTTACTGCCTTTTGCTTTGCAGGTGAGAGGTCTGCGAAGGAGGTCTTAAACTCCTTGAGAGCGGTCTTCTCCCACACCTCGTTGTAAGCCTTGAGCAGCTCGTTCTGCACGTTGATAAACATCTGATAGCTCGTCTCGATCTCGCTCTTGAGCGAAATCGCATAACCGCTAGTCGTTACTCTCCTGCTCCCCAAGAGAGGGATCTCACGCACTTCCTTATCTGGCAGACGTGGGTCATCGTTGGGGTTCATGATAAACTCAACAGCCTTGTCTTTGAGCTCTTCGATACGCACAGGGATGACCGCTGTACGCTTGGAGATCGCAATCTGGTCGGTGCGGTCCACAAGCAAGCGCATTACGTTGCGATCGTTGATCTCTACTGGCTTCTGATCTTGCTGCTTAGGGGCAAGCGGCGGCAGGCGACGCTTGAGCCCCTTGTCAGTGTCCATCGAAGTTGTAATCAAGAAGAAGATAAGCAACATAAAAGCGATATCGGCCGAGGACGATCCGTTAATGCCTGGAGTCTTTCTTTTTTTCTTAGCCATAATGCTTTTTGTTTGATATTTCGTTTCTGATTACCACCCGTTACTTCTTGACCACCTTGCTGATTGCACCCACGAGGGCAGCACCGACTACGAGCACGAAGAGTGCATAGGTAGAGTAGAGCCACATGTCGGTGAGCTTGAGCCAGCCTTCGGTATTAAAACGCTGAGAGTCTGCATTCAGATTAGCCATAGGCGTACCATCGCCGATAGCGTAGGTGATCCCCAGTAGAGCGATGAGACCGATCAAGCCGCCGAGTGAGAGCAGAGCCTTCTTGGAGTCGTTTGCAAAAGAGGAGAAGAAACCCTTGAGGGCAAACCCGAGGGTGCCCAGGATCGTAACGCCTAGGAGGGCGTACGTCCACCACAGAAGAGTATCTGTAAACTCGTACACCTTATTTCCCTTGTCGTCGAGCTCGAAGCCCCCTCCGAAGAAGAGAGCGATGACAGCGATGCTGATGACCACAAGAGCCAAGAGAGTAGAGCTGGATACCTTTCTAATTCCAGTTACAGCCATTGTTCTTGATTGATAAAAGTGTACGTAAGCTTACTTGTTGTTCTTAACGTTGTACTTAACTACGAGGTCAAGCAGCGTGATAGAAGCATCTTCCATGCGGTTGAGGATACCTTCTACCAAAGAAAGGATGTAGTTGTAGAACACCTGAAGGATCAGAGCGACTACGAGACCACCGATGGTTGTGATCAGAGCCACCTTCATACCACCGGCCACAACTGTTGGGCTGATGTCCCCTACCTGTTCGATCTTGTCGAAGGCGAGCACCATACCTACTACAGTACCCAAGAACCCGAGTGATGGAGCCATAGCGATGAAGAGCGTGATCCAAGAGAGGTTCTTCTCGAGCAGACCACCCTGTACACCGCCATAGGATACTACAGACTTCTCAACGATGTCAATGTCCTGATCTGCACGCAACAGAGCCTGATAGGCGATCGAGGCGATAGGGCCACGAGTTTCACGAGCGATCTTCTTAGCACCCTCTAGGTCATTGCGCTTAACGAGAGCCTCTTCGATGTCGTGGAGCATCTGATCTGGGTTCACGTTGGCCAGGTTGAGGTAGATAATACGCTCAAGGCTGATAGCCAAACCAAGGATCAGAGTGATCACCACAAACGACATGAAGTCAGCACCTCCGTCGATGAACTTAGACTTGAGAGCCTGGTGGAAAGAAGCATTCTCTGCCACCACAGTCTCTTCGGCAGATGCCTCAACTGGAGCTTCTGTAGCAGTAGCTTCTTCTACAGCAGCTTCAGCGTCAGTAACTACCTGCTCTGGAGTAGCAGCTGTTTGATCTTGCGCTACCGCTGCAGTAGAGAAACCAACAGACAGAAGAGCGACACATGCAATCGTTGCAAATAACTTTTTCATCGTTGTTTGTTTTTGAATTAGTTGTTATACTTAGTTTATTCTATTCTTGAGCTTGAGCGACCCCTCGAGACTTGACCTGGCAACCATACAGGCCCAGCCCTCTTGTTACGACGGGAGAGGCAACTTCGGAGGTCAAAAATACATTTTTTCCCTACTCCAACCAAATTTTCCTCAGAACCTTATCGAATTTGTCCTCCCTAGCGAGGCGATTTGTCCGCTAAGGGAGGAGGATCGAGCCAATATTTATCGAAAAAAGGGACTCGAGGGCAGGGTCTCTTCGTACCAGGGAGCACAGAGTAGAGCTCTCAACCGATCGACCGATGCAAAGCCCTGGGGCCGCAATTGAGCTCTCGGTTGGGCCTCAGGAGAGCATCAAGAAAGAGCTCGGTCGAAGTATAAGTAGGACCTCGATTGAGATATAAATAGGAGTTCGGTCGAAGTATAAGTAGGACCTCGATCGAGGTCCTACTTATACTTCGACAAAGGGGCAAATAGCCTCTCCGAAGAGGGTATATTTAGGGGGAAGAAAAGGGCATTAAAACCCCTCCTCAAGGGAGGGCATGAACCATTCGCTGAGATCCAGCTCGGGATGCTGCATCTGAAACGAACGGATCAGCACTAAGGTTTGCTCTCGTTCGAGCTCATACTCCCACTCATCGAGCTGTAGCGGACGATGCAGCCAACGATTGCGCAGACGATCAATGTGTGGGTGCAGGGCCTTGGCCTCGTCGCTACAGAGCCAGTCGATCAGGCGTTCGCTCACGATGCGCTGCGAGAGGGACGAGGGGTGTGTCAGGTCATCGGCATAGAAACGGTAATCCCGCAGCTCGTCCAGGATAATCTCGTACGAGGGGAAGTAGACCATGCGCTCGGGGAAGTGCTCCCTCAAGGCTTGATCGAAGAGCAGCAGGGTAGCCTTGCTCAGTTGGTTGCCATGCGCTCCATCACGCAGATGGCGGATGGGGCTGATGGTGGAGATGATTTGCAGCTCCGGCAAATGTTCCAGGAGACGCCCCAGGAGCTCGACCCAAGGCTCGAGTAGCTCCTCAACCGAGACGAGCGAACGGGAGAAGTGCGACTCAGGCATCTTGTGGCAATTGCCCACGACTTCGTTCGTCGAGCCAAGGCGATAGACATAGGCCGTCCCCCAGGTCAAGAGCAGGTAACGAGCCCCGAAGAGAGCCCTACGCCCAGCCTCATAGGAGCGTTGGATCGCCTCCAGGGTCTCGGCAGGCGTTCGGCGGGAGAAGCGGCCGTGATGCATCATACTATGCCAGAGGCCTGCATGCGGCAGCAGTTCGCCCTCGGTATAGAGTCGCCCCTCGAGCATCCGCCCTAGGGCAGTGCAGATCGAGAGTGGGTTGTAGAGGACGCCATGTGGATTGATCTCGATCCGATGCCCCAATCGATGAAGCTCTCGAGCAATATGCTCACTAAAGCAAGAGCCTAGGCTCAGGAGCTGCTCGCCATGCGAGAGCAGCCGAGGGCGAGGAGGCAGAGGGACAGGGGTTTGTAGCCTGATCATGATCTTGGGTTAGGAGTCTTCGCACTGGAGGCCGAGGGCTTACTTCTTGGCCTTGGCCTCCATGCGGCGGTAGTACTCTACATTCTTGTCTACACGCTCACGAACCTTCTCAGGCTTCGTCTTACGCAGGGCTTCAGGCTTCTGTTGGTGGAGCGGCTTGGCTAGAGGTTCCCATCGCTCGGTAGTTGTGAAGCCCTTCTTGACGGAGAGGAGCTCCGAGCAATAGTATACCTCCTCGGGCTGACGATCGGGGTAGCTGCCTGTCGTCCACACGCCATCACCATTGCGATCTATATAGAGGCGCAGGTAATACTCCCCAGGTTTAAGGTCTCTAAATTCGGTCTGCAGCACTGGCAGTGATGCCTCGGCACCTGTACTGTCAGGAGCTGCTCCATTCTTGAGGGGAGTATAACTAGCAGACACGCTATCTGCGACCATCCCCGAGGCAGCCCCCCCTGGGGCGGCTGTGCTATCGAGGGCGAGCTGCTGGGCGAGGACCTCCCCACTCTTGTCCAGGAGCTCGAGCATGACCCGACCCTCTAGGCCTACGACCTCCATGCTGAGATGCCCCAGCTCACTCTCCCGTGAGAGCCTCATCTGCAGGCCCGTAGAATCATTAACTGAGCCATAGATGCTCGACAGAGCCGCCGAATCAATGCGCACCCGGTAGCTGTGCCCGTACGAACGCTCAAAAACGATCTCGTAGCGCAGTCGCTCGAGCGAGTCTTGCTCGAAGCGGTAAGGAATGCTTTTGTATAGGGTGTCTCGACTGGCCTCGAGGATAATAGCACCCTCTCCAGGAGGAGCAAGGGGGGCAGAGGCTACAAGGTATAGTCGATCTTTAGGTGTCGCAGAGAAGACTCCACCGAGGGTCTCGAGCTTGAGGGTGAGCTTGGGACGAGGCTGAGGCTCAACCTTTGTCTTAGCTGATGCCTTCTCTCGAGGCTTGTAGAAGGTCAGCGTATCGGTCTGCTCCGAGAGCCTTAGGAGCGAGTCCGTCTTAGCATAAGTCAGAGCGAAACGGATAGAGTCGGCAGAGATCAGTCCCCCATCCTTGAGCCAATAGTCGACCACACGCCCCTGCACCGAAGCTACATAGAGCTCGTCAGCTTCGACCTCAGGACGCTCAAGCGAACGCAGCAGGGGGGCTTTGTCTTGCTCCTGAACGAACTCGAGCCGACAGAGCAGTGAGTCTACACGGCTATGCTTCTGTAGCCCTCGACGCATATCCTGGGCGACGAAGTAGCGCAAAAGTACGCTATCCGGATAATAATAGGTATGAGGCTTGGTGATGAGCGAGTCTCTTCGGATCGTGTCTCGACGTACGATCGAGTCGATGCGGATGGTATCGGTACGCAGGCTGTCCAAGAGGCTCGTAGACCAGTCCACCCCATCGAAAGCCAAGCCCTCGGTCTGCATGCTGTAGCGATAGTTATTGTCATCATCCTTGAGGGCAAAGACACGGTAGACTGAGTCTCTAAGCCCTCGGATCGAGAAGCGGCCCATACGAGAGGTCTTACCCACGAAGACGAAGGGGCTTGTCCTGAATACACTATCAGAGACCTCATCCTTATAATACACACCCATAACCAATCCTCCGACAGGCTCTAGGGTACGAGCATCCAGCACCACTCCCCCTAGGCGCATCGAGTCGAGAGACTCACCAGTAGAGAAGGTGTAGTCAAAGTCCTCCAACGGATTGTCCTCATTATTGTCCACCACCGCATCTGCGAAGTAGAAGCTGTACGTCGTATGGGGACGCAGGCTATCTTCCAGGCGAATATCGATGACCTTGCCATGGGCACTGATGCGAGGCGGCTGATGCTGCGCTGGAGAGATAATGAGCTTCTCCTGCTGGTTGAGCAGACGAATAAATTCGTCGAAACGCAAGCGGAGGCTGGTCGTCGAGACTGAGGTAGCTCGGTTGTCAGGCGTCCCCCCGATGAACCTTGGGGGGGTCATATCATAGGGGCCACCCTCAGGATTACCCATATTGGCGCATCCCCAGCTGAGAGCAACGAGGACGACAAGAGAGAGGGCGAGCGAGAGCGCACGGCCTAGCCGACGACTTCGACGCGAGAAGGGATGCCCCTCTAGAGGAGCGGGGGAGGGATTGTTCTTTCGGTTCATATAGGGGTCTAGTGCCTTAGGGGCAGCACGGGGAGGCAAAGTTACAATTATCCTTGCATCTTAGCCCTGAGCGAAGGCTTCGCCCACATGCCTCCATCCCTGCCCTCCGACCAGGGGCAGAGCCTCGATGCCGAGCCCTTAGCTTCGAAGGATGCGGGGGAAGAGGCGACGAGCATTCGCCCCAGTGGCCTCGGCGAGCTGCTCCGTCGTACAACCGTAGAGCTCAGCGACAAAGCTCAGCGTATGAGCTATGAAGGCAGGTTCATTACGCTTACCTCTCCTCGGCACTGGTGCAAGATAAGGAGCATCGGTCTCAAGCAGGAGGCGATCGAGAGGGATGCGAGCGATGTATTCCCTCAGACGGCTATTCTTGAAAGTAACCACGCCATTGATGCCGATCATCATTCCCTCGAAACTGAGGGCCTCATCCAGCTCCGCCTCGCTGCCCGTGAAGCTATGGAAGACGCCTCGCACCCGATGGGGCATGCGAGCCATAGAGGCAAAGGTATCGGCAAAGGCCTCCCGTGTGTGGATGATGACGGGCAGATCAAAGTCCTGAGCCCAAGCCAACTGGGTCTCGAAGGCCTCAATCTGCTCGCTGCGATAGGTTGTGTCCCAGTAATAGTCCAGACCTATCTCGCCTACTGCGACGAAGGGGTGCTGAGGAAGTTGCTTGCGGACGAAGCTGAGCTCGTCCTGCCAATCCTCCTTGACGTAGGTCGGATGCAGCCCGATGGTGGGAAAGAGGTAGCCGGCATACAATCGAGAGAGAGCCATCATCGGCTCGTACGAAGCCCTATCCGTGGCTGGCATGATGACCTCCGAGAGTCCCGCCTCTTGGGCTCGGGCCACCACCTCGACGAGGTCGCTGGCAAACTCCTCAGCATAGAGGTGAGCATGGGTGTCTATGATCATTGCCTAGCTATTGCGGTGCATGAGGGAGCGGAAGAGATCCTCCAGCTCGGCCCGTCGGGCCTCGTCGGGTACAACTGAGGCCAATCTCTCCAGAGCCCTGCGAGTGTAGTCTTCGATCAGTCCCTCGGCATAGGAGCGTACCCCGACACGATCGTAGAGGGCACGCACACGCTCGATGCGCTCGGCATTGCGTTCGGGAGGAAGGCAGAGCAGCTGAGCGAGCTCGTGCCTCTGGTCAACGGGGAGTTGAGCCTGAGTATAGAGCAGCAGCAGCGTCTTCTTCGCATTGGCGATATCAGTGCCCACAGGCTTGCCAAAGGTAGCCTCATCGCCATAGACATCTAGGAGGTCATCCTGTAGCTGAAAGGCTAGTCCCAGGCTCTCACCCACCTGGTAGAGACGATGACATATCTCCTCGTCTGCCCCCACACTCATCGCCCCTAGCTCGAGGGCAAGGCCTATGAGTACGGAGGTCTTGAGTCGGATCATCTCGAGGTATTCATCTACCGAGACATCATCCCTACGCTCGAAGTTCATGTCGTACTGTTGACCCTGGCATACCTCAAGAGCTACAGCGGAGAAACGAGGGAGCACCTGCGCAAGGATCTCCCCTCGAGCAACGCCCTCGAGAGCCCGATAGGCCTCGATGCACATGGCATCGCCCGAGAGGATGGCGGTATTGTCATCCCAACGGCAATAGACAGTAGGCTGGCCACGCCTCAGCGGCGAGCGATCCATCAGGTCATCATGCAGGAGGGTGAAGTTGTGAAAGATCTCTACAGCTGTAGCCACTGGCAGAGCCTCTCTCCACGACTCAGAGAGCAGGTGTGCAGCCAGGAGGCTCAAGAGCGGACGGATGCGCTTGCCTCCCAGGCGTAGCGTGTAGTCGATAGGGGCAAAGAGCTGCTCGGGGGTCTTGTGGGCAAAGCCTCGCTGCTGGAGCGAGAGCTCAATGGCCGAGAGCATCTCAGCACGAAGGGGTGTATGTTGGTTCATAGGGGGTAAAAATATAAGGGCCGCACCCTACTCTCGCTCTGAGCTAGGGGGCGGCCTATGAGATGATGTCAATACGATGAATGATCAAGTCCGTGCCTCGAGCGTAAGGGCCTCGGGTCACAAACGACAGGTAGGCATTTGACCGTCTACAGCGGGCAGGCCCTACTGCTGGTTCAGGCGGAAGAGTACGGGCAGACGGAACTTCGAGCGCACCTTACGTCCCTGCTGCTCACCTGGGATCCACTTCTTCATGGTCTTGGCCACACGAAGAGCCTCCTTGTCCAGCGCAGGGTCTACGCCCTTGAGCACTCGGAACTGAGTAGGCGTACCGTCCTTCTCCACGACGAACTCGATGTACACACGACCCTGGATACCATTCTCCTGAGCGATGGCAGGATACTCAGTATTTTTACTCAGATACTTGAGCATTGCCTCTGGGCCACCAGGATACTCAGCAGGCTTCTCTACAGCCTCGAAGATCTCCTCTTCCTGCTCGGGCTCTGGATCTGCGACAACCTGTACAGGGGGAGGCAGGGTCTTACCTTCATCGGCAGAGACGAACTTGGTCTCGATCTTCTTCTCGTCCTCTACGACAGTCAGCACCTCGGGGAGCTGTACCTCCACGACCTTTTGGATCTCGGGCTCGGGCTCGGGCTCGGGCTGCTCGTCCTCGATGATAGGCACGTTGTCCAGGTCAGCAATAGTCAAGCTGTTGGCAACAATCGGGCCATTGTCCATAGGGCTACGCCACTCCAGAGCGACGAATACTACCGAGATGGCAACCACCAATCCCATGAGGAGGGAGAGCAGTTTGCCTCGCTCGAGGTCTGCTTGGGGGGCTTTTTTGATTTCCATATCTGTCTATTATTACGTTGTTATGATTCTTGTTTGGAGCTACGAGACAAATGTACGATTTTTTTTTGATTGCACGAGCGAGTATAACGAAGAAAGAGCGGCACAGTCGGCCAAACGTCTTCGATGATCTTCCTCTACTTCTCCCAACAGTCTAAAGGGCAGGCAAGGGCAGGGCCCTACAAAGAGCCCGTCGAGAGGGCAAAAACAATCCCGATAGGATCACACCCGAGGCTTAAGTAGGAGCTCCATCGAAGTCCTATCTATGTCTCCAGTGTGATCCTATCGGGATCTCCACAGAGAGCCTATATGCTCTCTCGACCGAAAGGCTAGCGAGGACTCGCTAACGACCCTATTGAGCTCTCCGAGACGAGGCGGAGAGCCTCCCCTAGGCGGATGATTCTAGAGGTCGCTGCCGTCGAAGGCAAAGGGCAAGAGCAGACGACAGTCCTCGATGAGCAGCGTCTCCTCAGGGCCCATGAGCAGAACCTTGTAGGGACGGAAGCGCATGGCTGTCTCGAGCATGACCTGCCGACAAGCCCCACAGGGCGTAATCAGGGGGACTCGCCCCGCCTGATTGATCGCCACAAGGGCCAAAGCCAGGGGAGCTACCTCCGGATACTGAGCCCCAGCATAGAAGAGGGTCGTACGCTCAGCGCATAGCCCAGAAGGATAGGCTGCATTCTCTTGGTTCGATCCACTGACAATCTGACCATTCTCCAACAAAACGGCAGCACCGACATGAAAGTTACTATAGGGGGCATAGGCCTTACGAGCAGCCTCGAGGGCTTCGGACTCAAGACGTAGCTCTTGCTCAGAGAGCTCACTACGAGCTATGGTACCGTAAGACAGATGAAGTTGCTTATCCATATGATATAGAGTACTAGGGGTTATTTGTCGGAGATTGGGAGGCCTTCTGCTCCTTCTCATCATGCTGCCAGAGCAGGGTTGCCGTGATCGGATAATGATCGGAGAATTGAGCCCTCCGATCGACCCGCGCGGCATAGGGGACGAAACTTGACCCACAGAGGATGTGATCGATACGCACACGATAGGGGGCAGAATTATAGGTCAGTCCAAGGCCATTTCCACTCTCTACAAAGGCATCCTGCATCCCTCTGCTCAACGAACGGTGTAGGTAAGAGACGGGTGTATCATTGAAATCTCCGCAGATGATCGTCCGCTCTCGCCCAATAGAGTTCAACAATTGATCGAGCTGATTGGCCTGTAAGTTGTGCAGACGAAACACGGGTAAGAATCTACCTCGAAGCATACGCTCTACACCCATACGATCATTGTGCTTGGCCAGCTGTAAATAATACTCTTGACCCAGCTTACTTAGACGAAAGGATTCGAGATGTAGGTTGAGCAGCTTAACCTCTAGCTCCCCGACCTGAAGGCTGTAGAGTGCCCCTCCGTTATAGTGGGAACGCAGAGCTATGCGCTCTGCACGATTGATCGGATAGCGAGACAGGAGCAGGAGCGTGCTACTATTCTCCTTCTGCGCAGAGAGGTGATGACGATAAGGGTATTCCCTCCCTAGATAATCATTCAGATCGCTCTCGGTGATCCCTTGAGAGTCATGCCTGACGAGGTAAGCCTCCTGCAAGCAAATAATATCTGCCCCACTGGCCTTGAGGTATTGTAGGGTTGGGTTGGGCGAGGAGGGGGTGTGAGGCTTGAAACCGAAACCGTTGACATTGTACGAGAGTATTCGAAGCATCTGTCCCTCGGCAGGCTCTTCCCGGCGGTCAATATTGATCGGGAAATAGGCCCTGAGCGCAGGCCAACCCAAGAGCAACACCACGACAAGCGGGAGCACCCGATGCCAGCGAAAGCGAATGAACCAAAAGAGCACCAAAGCCACCTGAAGCACAAAAAACAAAGGGAAGAGCAGACCCAACAACGCAGGTATCCCCCACCTAGTCGGGGGAATGTACATAGCCCCGACCGAGAGCAAATAGAGGGCCGAGATCGTGGCACTCAGGACATAGAGCAGTCCCTTGAAGCTCCACTTGAAGATACGCCCAATGCCCTGAGCACGAGGATGCCTTTGTGTAGTCATCTTATTTGGAGGATGTTTGTTCTTTCGAAGCCTCTTCGCTGGCACGAGAGAGGAGCTCTCGCTCGTGCGGGGTGAGCGAAGAGTAGCTGGAGCTGCGCACCTTGTCGAGGATATCGTTGAGCTCCTTCTGCCCCTCTCGCTCCCGACGAGGCGGAGGGGGAGGGGGGAGGGGGTGTCTTCGTCGCCGCCTTTCTATTGTCGAGTAGAATGCCAGCAGCGGGGCAACGAGATCAATCCCCCGACTGCGCAGCAAATAGCCATAGAGTAGCCCCAGCAGCACACCCGCTAGATGCAGGACGTGCCCACCCCAGTTGCCTTCGAAGAGCAGCATCAGGGCCACATCGAGAACGATGAAGCCTAGTAGGAGGTCTCGCTGCCTTAGCCGCCCCAGCCAGGCAAGCTCGAGCTCTCTGTTAGGATATAGGGCTGTCGAGGCTCCCAGCAGTGTGAGCACCGCTCCGCTTGCCCCAAAGACAGGATAGGAGATGAGCCATAGCCCAAGGGCCGAGAGGAGCATATAGATCGAGAGCAACACCACGGCACACCATAGGCCACCAACGAGGTAGAGGGCGACCAAACGGGGCTGTCCAATGCCATGCAAGAGCCGCTTGTCCAGGACATAGAGCAGTAGCATATTACCCGCCAGATGCAGCAGCCCATCATGAAGCCAACTGTAGGTCAAGAGCCCCCAGGGCTGCAGGAGAAAGAGTGCGCCACTGGGCAGGAGAGCCCCCATGCGCTTGAGCGACACTCCACCCGAGCCCCAAAGATCGAGGCCTAGCTGCACGAGGGCAATCAGGAGGTAGAGAGCTACATTGAGGTAGAGGATAAGCCTCAGGGGCGAGGCCTCGGCATAGCTCTGCCTCCAGCGGCTCAGAGACGAGGAGTTAGTTGTAGGGGCCATCGATACGTCCCTTCTTGCGCCACAGCAGGATCAGCAGGAAGCCGCCGATCATACCGCCGAGATGGGCAAAGTGAGCAACGGTGCCTCCCCCTCTTGAGCTCACACCGAGGAAGAGCTCTATGAGCCCATAGATCACCACGAAGTACTTCGCCTTGATCGGGATCGGGAGGAAGAGCAAAAAGATAGAGCTATTGGGGAAGAGCATCCCAAATGCCAAGAGGAGACCGAAGACCGCCCCACTAGCCCCAACAGTAACGGGCATATCGAGTACCTGCCAAACAGGCAAGACTACATTCGAGCTCAGCTGCACCAGAGAGTCGCTAGGCAGCGCTGTGATCTCAAGGAGCTCGAAGAACCACACCCCCTGCTGGGCAAGTGCGGCCGTGAGCCCACAGATGACGTAGAAGAGGAGAAACCTAAATTGTCCCCAGAACCGCTCGATCGTGCTACCGAACATCCAGAAGGAGAACATATTGAAGAAGAGGTGATCGATGCCACTCGTACTATGCAGGAACATATACGAGAGGAGCTGTAGGGGCGAGAAGCTCTCGGCAGCGATGTAGTGCATCCCCAGCATATCCGACAGATCGATCCCGTGTCGATGAAGGAGGATCATCTGAGCGAGCCACATCAATGCGTTGATGATGATGAGCCTTAGGGTCATCGGCGGAGCGAAATGCCTTAGAGAGAAGGTATTGCTTGTCATAGACGGTTCGACATAAAATGAGCATATAGGGTTCGTTCGCACCCTCCTGGCGAGGGAGCTAAGCCTCGCAGGGAGTGAGCAAAGATACTACATTCTCTCAGAGATCCAGGCCACTCTCCAAGGCAAATTCGTCTGTAATGAGGGCAGATGCTCGCCCGAAGTAAGAGGAAGAAAAGCATAAGGCATGTCCTGTAGCCAAGCTAACAGACATGCCTTATGAACCGTGTTGTTTTCGCTGAATACCTTCTTCTAGGGTCGAAAAAGATTGCTTTATTTCCGGCGCAAAGTTCCCCTGAATTTACAAGCCACACAATAGTCAAATTATGTTTTACAGCACAGAACAACAGAGATGGAGGACAATTAAAAGACTCTCGGAAGCGAGCCCGAAGGCTTTTGCGAAAAGGGAGGCGAAGCTCTCGGGGAAGAAGCCACTCGAGGCCGCACAGCAAGGCTCGGACAAAGCGGAGCACTCGGTGTGGCCTCAAGGAGAAGCTTGGCTCTAGGACTATACCCCACTCGCTAACGCTTGCCTCGTCGGCGAGCTGTAAGCCCGAGCAGATAACCGATACCGCCCCTTAGCCTACTGATGGCGAAGGTTACGAGCACTGGGCGAATGATCTCGACAGCGAACTTGATGTAGGGCATGTAGTCCTCGAGGCCACGAACCCGAGAGCCAGACTGCCTAGGAGCAGGAATCTCTGCACGAGGCTGCCTGGTAGTGGGACGATAGCCCAACAGCTTGAGCAAAGGGGTAACGAATTTGCGCCCTGGGACACGAGCCTCGACCTCTGCGAAGGCGGCCTGCTTGGCGACCTCCTTGTAGTTATAGACGAAGTACGAACCGCTCTTCTTAGCTTGCTTGAGGGCATAGTCGGCCTTGAAATGCGCCTCCTGCTGCATCTCAACCATAGCGGTATAGGCAGGGCGACCAGCCCACTGCTGAGCATAGGGCACGACATGCCCCTTGAGGCGAAGTTTAGCCACACGGTCGAGCCCTTCGTTGAGCTCACCCGAAGCTCTAAGGGCCTGCGCTGCTACCCTATTGCGCACACAAGCCTCGGTTCGGGAGCGCAGCAACAGGTAGAGGAGCATCAGTAGCAGGTAGATGCCTGCGACGATGAGGAAGCCCCAGGCGAGCGATCCTCCCAGCAGGCTCGAGAGCCAAAAGGCTAGTGCGATGCTGAGGAAAAGCAGGACATTGCAGCCCAGCACGACGAGGATCAGGAGTGTCGTGAGACTGCCCGAGGTACGGGCCACAGAGCTCGCTGCGCCAAACAGCAGCGCATTGAGCTTGTTACGAGAGAAGCTGACCACACTATCGGTCAGTCGATCCAGTTGTTGTTTGTCTTGAGCTCTCATTGTTTCGGATAAATACAGAGAGGCACTGCAGCCGAGGGGGATGCCCCTCTCTCCCGGGTGGGTCGTCTAGGGACGAAGCCACTTAGGACAGAGGACACCCGTCTACCGCAGGGCCTCACCAGTCATGGATGGGTCGTAGAGATAAGCCCAAGGAGAGCGGGCAGTGCAAGGACTGCACTGCCGACACGCTCCGAGGGATGCAACTAGAGACTAGGCTGAGGCCTAGTCAAGCTCTTTGAGTTCGTCCCGCACCTCATCGAGCAGCTCTTCGGTGCTATTGACGAGTTTGTTGCGATAGTTGTGATAGCGATCCTTAGCCTCGTAGTAGCTCTCCACCAGGCCATCCTTGGCCTTGTCGAAAGTACAAGAGAGATCGTCTGCGAACTTCTCTCGTCTGTTGCGGTCAGAGAAATAAGCGGCGGCTGCGCCGAGTGCGGCTCCGATCAATAGACCGAGAGCGAACCTTCCATTTGAGTTTGCCATAGTTTTTTCGTTGTTAATTCTGTGAGTATTTGTACCAACCTCTACCTCACTTCGGGTCAATTTGCCCCGAGCAAGGGCTAGAGGATTTATATTCTCTTGCGTAAAGGTAATACTATTTTGCAAAATAAGCTAGCGATCCATCAAAAGAATGTCCATTTGAGGCCCACAGTCGGGATAGCATACAGGCCGTCTCGGCGTAGGAAGCTGTAGCTCAGCTCGACCTCAGCCCCAATACTCAGGCCGAAGTCGGAGGAGAAGCCCCTGAGACGATTGAGGTTGCACCAGATCTGTGGCTCGGAAATGAAGACCAAGCCATCCCCTAGGCCTGCGAAGCGATCCTGCCACAGGTCGGCAAAGCCCGTGAAGGTCAGTGCTCGATTCATCAGATGCAGGTACCACGTCCCTGTCAGCTGCCACGAATGTGGGCGGCTACGCCCTGCTAGATGCTTATAGAGCGGCGCAATGCCCCAGCCCCAGGAGTAGTCGGGGGCGTTGTAGGCATAGCTTAGCCCCACGAGATAAGCGTCGTCATAGGAGAAGCTATTACTCAGACCGCCATTGTACTCTAGGCGCAGGGCCAGCGGAGCACTCCAGAGCTTTAGGTCTCGAGCGATCTCCCAGTAGGCGGACTGGATGCCCTGGTCTTGATAGTTCAGATCGACAAAGTAGAAAGTGCTGCCCCAGGCATCGGGGCGGAAGTGCTCTATCGTCGTGGTGAGCTGAGGCCGACGGGGCATCTCCTTGGCATATAGACGGCTACCGAGGTCGTAATGCAGCTGGAGATTCTGTGCTGAGAGGCGGGGGAGGCTCATCATCATGAGGAGGAGGGACAGCAGGAGGATATAGCGTTGCTTCATTGTGAGAGAAGGATATAGGGTGAGGCAGAGTGTCTATTGCTCCTCGTCTTGAGTGGCCTTGGGCTCGGGGAGGATGAGGTTGAGCAGGACGGCTACGATAGACGAGAGGCCAATGCCCTGTAGGGTGAAGTCGCCCATCGAGAGTACTGCCCCGCCAATCCCCGTGGTCAGGGTTACCGAGGTGATGACGATATTGCGAGAGCTGGTAAAGTCCACCTTGCTCCTCAGCAGCGTCGAGATCCCCGCCCCTGCGATCGTGCCGAAGAGCAGCAGCATGATGCCGCCGAGCACAGCCTCGTCGATGCTGCGCAGGAGGGCACTCACCTTGCCGATGAGCGAGAAGGCGATCCCTGCGACAGCAGCAATGCGAAAGACTACTGGGTCAGTAACCCGAGTCAGAGACATCGCCCCCGTAACCTCGGAGTAGGTCGTAACGGGTGGTGCACCCACCACAGAGGCGAAGAGGCAAGCCAGGCCATCGCCGAGCATCGTACGGTGTAGGCCGGGGGACTTGATGAAGTTCTTCCCCGTTACGCTATTGACAACATAGACGTCGCCAATATGCTCGATCACGGGGGCAATGGCCACTGGGATCATGAAGAGGATGGGTTGCCAACTGATCTCCGTCGGCAGGATAAAGCGAGGGAAGGCAAACCACGAGGCCTCGGCCACACTGCTCAGATCCACATCGAAGAAGGCCCAGTCGAGCAGATATCCCACTACAATCCCCGAGAAGATCGGAATCAGCCGCATCAAACCTCGGGTGTAGAGCGTGATGACGATGGCTGTTGAGAGGGAGGCAATGGCTAGAGCCCAATTGCTCGCAGCCATCTTGACCGCCGCCCCCGAGAGCGAGAGACCGATGAGCATGATGATCGGGCCAATGACAACTGGCGGGAAGAGACGAGCAATGAACTTCACCCCAAAGGCTCGTATCAAGGCCGACATGAGGAGGTACACCAGGGCTACCCCCACGATACCGAAGAGAGCCCCACCGAGGCCATAGAGCTCCGTGGCACTCTGTATCGGGGCGATGAAGGCGAAGCTACTCCCGAGGAAGATAGGCACCTGCCCTCGGCTCACCAAATGAAAGATCAGCGTGCCGACACCCGCAGAGAAGAGTGCTGTCGAAGGGTCTAGCCCCACAAGCAGGGGGACGAGCACCGTAGCCCCAAAGGCTACGAAGAGATACTGTACGCCAACGATGCCTTTGCGCAGCGGCGTAAGGGTTGGAGTTTGCACCATAGATACTTGAGGTATGGGGCAGTAGAGGCCATGAGGCTCGGGGCTTCGAGGCTCTACCCGCCGTGTATGGGACAAAGATAAGGCTAATCGTCAGCTTCGCCCAAAAGCTTCAGAACAAGCTCCAATGCAAACACAGTTTGCAATACGAGCATATATAAAGCACGGTGATAGATCTGGCGAAGATCCGAGAGGGCACTTACCGATGAGTGGGCCTTCTAGAGGGACTCAAACGAAGCATCGGTAGGCACTTGTCGAAGCATAGATAGGATCGCAATGGAGATCTAAATAGGAGGGCAGGTGAGGTATCGGAGGGCATTCGATCGAGGTATAAGTAGGAGCGCAGTGGAGACCTAAATAGGAGCTCGATCGAGGTATAAGTAGGAGCGCAAGAGAGACCCAAGTAGGATCTCGATAGAGGTATAAGTAGGCATTCTCTCGAGGTATCAATAGGAGCTCAAGAGTGGTATCGGTAGACACTTGGTCATGTCTCCCATGCAATAGGGGCTGTGGATCAATGGTGATCCACAGCCCCTAGCGATTAGCTTTGTTATTCGAAGCTCGTGCTTACTTCACACGCTTGATACCGAACTGAGCGAGTGCACCCAGCTCCTCTTCGATGCGCAGCAGCTGGTTGTACTTAGCCATACGGTCTGTGCGGCTGAGCGAACCAGTCTTGATCTGACCAGAGTTGGTAGCCACGGCGATGTCAGCGATAGTAGAGTCCTCAGTCTCACCAGAGCGGTGTGAGGTTACGCTGGTGAAGCCATGACGGTGAGCCATCTCGATAGCATCGAGCGTCTCGGTGAGCGTACCGATCTGGTTTACCTTGATGAGGATAGAGTTACCGCAGTCCTCAGCGATACCACGACGCAGGTACTCTACGTTGGTTACGAAGAGGTCGTCGCCCACGAGCTGGATCTTCTTGCCCAGCTTGGCGGTGAGCTTCTTCCAACCATCCCAGTCATTCTCTGCCATACCATCCTCGATAGAGTCGATGGGGTACTTCTCTACGAGAGAGGCGAGGAACTCTACCTGCTCGTCGATCGTACGCTTAGCCCCATGTGCACCCTCGAACTTGCTGTAGTCATAGATACCATCCTTGAAGAACTCGCTGGAGGCGCAGTCCATAGCGATGGTAATATCCTTGCCAGCTACATAGCCAGCCTTGTCGATAGCAGCGAGGATCGTCTCAAGAGCTTCGTCAGTACCACCAGCGAAGTTAGGAGCAAAGCCACCCTCGTCGCCTACAGCCGTGCTGTAACCCTTGCTCTTGAGGATGCTCTTGAGCGCATGGAATACCTCAGCACCCATGCGGAGAGCTTCACGGAAAGAGGGAGCACCTACGGGACGGATCATAAACTCCTGGAAGGCAATAGGAGCGTCAGAGTGTGAGCCACCGTTGATGATATTCATCATAGGTACGGGCAGCACATATGTATTCGTACCGCCAATATAGCGATACAGAGGCATCTCGAGGTATGCAGCAGCGGCCTTGGCCACAGCGAGCGATACACCGAGGATAGCGTTAGCACCGAGCTTGCTCTTGGTCTTAGTACCATCCAGCTCGATCATCTTGAGGTCGATCTCACGCTGAGCGAGTGCGCTCATGCCATAGAGGGCAGGGGCGATCTCGTTGTTGATGTTGTCTACAGCCTTGAGGACACCCTTACCGAGGTAGCGAGTCTTGTCGCCATCACGCAGCTCGAGAGCTTCGTTTTCGCCCGTAGAGGCACCGCTGGGGACAGCAGCACGACCTACGATACCACATGCGAGGGTTACGTCTACTTCTACGGTAGGATTACCGCGAGAGTCGAGGATTTCTCGACCTACAATCTTTACAATATGCATATCAATCTTTATAAAGTGATGAATACTCCTTTTGCTTTAGTTTCACCGACAAAGATACTAATTAAATATAAAAATGGCTTTATCCATCATCCTAGCTCCCAAGGCGCAGAGAGCCCTCGAACAAAGTCATTCCACAAGGAGCGAGAGCGACTCTCCCCGAGGGGCGGCGAGGGCAAAAGGCCCTCATTTGGTCAAAAATTTTCACACTTGGCAAGGAACTTTATTCTTATTCACAATTCTCCGCAGACAAAGCGCACAATCAGTTAAAAAACAGCGAATTGGCATCATCATGCAAGCTCAATAATAGATGCCATCTATCAATGAATACACCCTAGAGTACGGGAAAAAGCCTCTAGAAGTTTGGTAGGAATAAAATAATGTCTACATTTGCATGTGTGTTTTTCATGGTATTAGATTTTAAGGTTAACGAAAAAGATTGGTCGTCGGGAGACGACCATCTTTTGTTTTTAGACCTTTCATTCTCTGCTCCGCTGGGGCACAGATAGGCCTTTTGTAGATACACCATCTCTTCTCTAAGGCACAATTTCCCTACCCTTACAAGGGTGATCCCTCGCCCGATCCTCTTATCTTTGTATCAGACATTCATCAACACTATCTGCTATGATACAAGACAAACACCTCTCTAGGGCCTACTTCACCTGGGATTGGCTCTGCATACTGATCACACTTTGTGTCTCAATCATTCTTCTAGGCGTTGTCCTCTTCGTTTGGGTAGACAGCCCCAGCTGGGTGCACTGGTATCTAGGGATCTTCCTCATACCTGCACTCGTCGGTGTCATCGCCATCTGCCCGGTCTATATTGAACGCAGAGGGCAGAGCCTATTCCTACGCTGCCTGCTCTACAAGCATACCTTCAACCTCGAGCAATGCCGCAGCATCACACCGATGGAGGGAGCTATACTCTCGGGGGCTATCCGCAGCTTCGGTTCGGGTGGCTTCTTCGGCTATACGGGGTATTGGTGGAGCAAGCAGCACGGACACTTCGTCCTCTATACCTGCCACCGACGCCAGCCTACTCTCGAGCTCATCACCACCAAGGGGCGCAAGTACATCATCGCCTGCCCGCACGACCTCGTCTCGGACTACCTCGAGCCAAGGGCTATTTGAGGTGCAGGCAGGGCTCCTACCCTACTCCATCAGACTAGACGCAACAAGGGCTGTGGCACTCCTGCCACAGCCCTTGTTGTATCTATCTGCTTAGCCCCAGAGAGGGCCATGCAGCCAGGAACTAGTACATTAGTCTCGACGAGGACGACGCTCGGGGCGAGGACGACGTTCAGGCTCTACATAGCCTTCTGGCTTGGGCAGCAGGGCCTTGCGACTGAGCTTGAACTTGCCCGTCTTGGGATCAATCTCGATGAGCTTCACCTCGATCTGCTGACCCTCGGTGAGGCCTGCCTGCTCGACAGTCTCCAGTCTCTTCCATTCGATCTCGGAGATGTGCAGCAGACCATCCTTGCCAGGGAGGAACTCCACGAAGCATCCATAAGGCATGATCGAGGAGATCTTACCTTGATAGACCTCACCCACCTCGGGCATAGCCACAATAGCCTTGATCATACCGATAGCGGCATCGATAGAGGCCTTATTCGTCCCACTGATCTCAACGATGCCTACGCCGTCGACCTCTTCGATGCTGATCGTAGCACCGCTCTTCTCTTGCATTCCCTGGATGATCTTACCACCAGGGCCGATCACAGCACCGATGAACTCCTTGCCAATGCGCAGGGTCTCGATGCGAGGGGCATGAGGCTTGAGGTCAGGACGTGTCTCTGGCTGTGCCTCCATCATCTTACCGAGGATGTGCAGACGACCCTCACGAGCCTGAGCCAGTGCACGCTCTAGGATCTCATAGCTGAGGCCATCGACCTTGATGTCCATCTGTGTAGCGGTGATCCCGTCCGCAGTACCAGTAACTTTAAAGTCCATATCTCCGAGATGGTCTTCGTCGCCGAGGATGTCGGAGAGGATAGCATAATTCTGGCCCTTATTCTCAGAGATCAGGCCCATAGCGATCCCCGATACAGGCTTATGGATCTGCACCCCAGCATCACGCAAGGCCAGCGTACCGGCACATACTGTTGCCATAGACGAAGATCCGTTCGACTCGAGGATATCGCTGATAATGCGGATCACATAGGGATAATCCTTAGGGATCATGCGCTTGAAGGCACGATGAGCCAAATTTCCATGACCGATCTCACGACGACCGACACCACGCTGTGGTCGGGCATCACCGGTAGAGAAGGGGGGGAAGTTGTAGTGCAAAAGGAAGCGTTCCTTGCCATAGTTAAGAACGTCATCGATGAGCTTCTCATCGTTCTTCGTTCCGAGAGTAACGGTAGTCAAAGACTGTGTCTCGCCACGGGTGAAGACCGCTGAACCGTGAGGCCCTGGCAGGTAATCCGTCTCGATCCAAATGGGACGCACCTGCGTAGTCTTACGACCATCGAGACGCTTACCCTCGTCGAGGATCGCACGGCGCATCGCCTCCTTCTCCACATCATGATAGTAGCGAGCGATCATAGGAGCTTTGGTTTCGAGTTCCTCTTCGGTGAAGGCAGCCTTGTACTCCTCTACGATAGCTTCAAAGGCTTCGGCTCTAGAGTGCTTGTCCGTCCCTGAGGTAGCCACGGCATAGGCCTTGGCATAGCACTTCTCGTGCACATCACGGCGGAGATCTTCGTCGTTCTCCTCGTGGCAATAGGTACGCTTGGTAAGCTTACCACAGGCCTCGCTCAGCTCAAGCTGTGCCTGACACTGTACCTTGATGGCCTCGTGAGCCACCTTGATAGCCTCGAGCATCTCGCTCTCCTGCACCTCCTGCATCTCACCCTCTACCATCATGATATTGTCGAGGGTAGCACCGACCATCAAGTCGATGTCTGCCCCCTCGAGCTGCTCAAAGGTTGGGTTCACAATGAACTCACCACCCACGCGAGCCACACGCACCTCACTGATAGGGCCATTGAAGGGGATGTCCGATACTGCCAATGCAGCCGAAGCAGCTAGACCAGCTAGCGCATCAGGCATATCCACTCCGTCGGCGGAGTAAAGGGTAACATTGACAAACACCTCAGCATGATAATCATCTGGGAAGAGGGGGCGCAGAGCACGGTCTACCAGACGACAAGTCAATATCTCATAGTCAGAGGCCTTACCCTCGCGGCGAGTGAAGCCACCGGGAAAGCGTCCAATCGCAGAAAACTTCTCTTTGTACTCAACCTGCAGGGGCATGAAGTCCACTCCAGGATTGGCATCCTTAGCTGCACACACGGTGGCCAGGAGCATTGTGTTCCCCATGGTTACGGTTACCGCACCATCGGCCTGCTTGGCCAGCTTGCCTGTCTCGATGACGATCTCACGTCCATCAGGCAGGGTAATAGTTTTTCTCAACACGTTCAGCATAGATAATACTGTCTTAATTTTAATTCTAACACTCTTATTGTCGGGCGCAAAGATAGTTAAAATACCTCAGCTCACCTCTAGCAATAGAGGCATTAGAGCCAAAAGTATCGAGGCAGTTCCTCTCTCGCGATCGCTTCGCCCAAAGTGAGCCAACGAGAGACCAATGAGACTGAGAGAGAGCACAAGCGAAAGCTCCAGGAGTGCGTCAGCGGAGATCCTACTTAGATCATTGCAGAGACATAAGTAGGAGCTCGAGTGAAGTCCTACTTATACCTCGACCGAGCTCCTATCTAGTCGCCCCTTAAATAGTCGTTTATCGTTTGTTATTCAGTGATATAAACGGTTAAATCCTTTGTCAAATCTGCAAGTTTTCGTATCTTCATCGTAC
>NZ_JRAO01000034.1 GCF_000768875.1 Porphyromonas sp. COT-239 OH1446
GAGGCCTAGAGAAAAGTTGGGTTTCAAATCCCCAGCAAAAGTATTCTTCGCTGCTATAAAGTAAATTTGCACTTGATACTTGAACCTGCAAGGATTAAAATAAAAGAGCAACTTTTGCTGGTTCGGAAAAAGTAACTATATTTGCACTCGAAACTCCCGATTATGGCTTCTCTATTATGAGGTTAGAGGCTCTCCGAGAGGGGGTTGGATGCGATTTAAGCCAGTGTAGCTCAGCGGTAGAGCACTTCCTTGGTAAGGAAGAGGTCTCGGGTTCAAGTCCCGACACCGGCTCAAGTTGCCACGGATAGAAAAGTTTCATCGGAACTAAATTTTATAAGCAAACAAATAAGGTTATGGCAAAAGAAACGTTTAACAGATCGAAGCCTCACGTAAACGTGGGTACGATTGGTCACGTAGACCACGGTAAGACTACGCTTACTGCTGCTATCACAACTGTACTCGCTAAGAAAGGTCTTTCTGAGCTGCGCTCGTTCGACTCTATCGACAATGCACCAGAAGAGAAGGAGCGTGGTATCACGATCAATACCTCACACGTTGAGTACGAGACTGCTAATCGTCACTACGCACACGTAGACTGCCCAGGACACGCCGACTATGTGAAGAACATGGTAACTGGTGCTGCTCAGATGGACGGTGCTATCATCGTGGTTGCCGCTACTGACGGTCCTATGCCTCAGACTCGTGAGCACGTGCTGCTCGCTCGTCAGGTAAACGTGCCTGCCCTCGTTATCTTCATGAACAAGTGCGACGTGGTAGACGATGAAGAGATGCTTGAGCTCGTAGAGATGGATATGCGTGAGCTGCTCTCTAACTACGACTTCGACGGTGATAACACTCCTGTGATCCGTGGTTCTGCTCTTGGTGGTCTCAATGGTGAGCCTCAGTGGGAAGACAAGATTATGGAGCTGATGGACGCTGTAGACAGCTGGATCCCACTGCCTCCACGTGCTATCGACAAGCCATTCCTTATGCCAGTAGAGGATGTATTCTCTATTACTGGTCGTGGTACTGTGGCTACTGGTCGTATCGAAACTGGTGTGATCCACACTGGCGATGAGGTGCAGATTATCGGTCTGGGTGCTGAAGGACTTAAGTCTGTTGTAACTGGTGTGGAAATGTTCCGCAAGATCCTTGACGAAGGTCAGGCTGGTGATAACGTAGGTCTTCTGCTCCGTGGTATCGACAAGACTGATATCAAGCGTGGTATGGTGATCGCTAAGCCCGGTCAGGTGAAGCCCCACTCTCGCTTCAAGGCAAGTATCTATGTGCTGAAGAAGGAAGAAGGTGGTCGCCACACTCCATTCCACAATAAGTATCGCCCTCAGTTCTACATCCGTACGCTCGACGTAACTGGTGAGATCACGCTGCCCGAAGGTACTGAAATGGTAATGCCTGGCGACAATGTTGAGATCAATGTAGAGCTCATCTATCCAGTAGCTTGCAACGTGGGTCTTCGCTTCGCCATTCGCGAAGGTGGTCGCACAGTGGGTTCTGGTCAGATCACTGAGATCCTCGACTAAGAGATCAGCCCCTCCCCATCAGGGGAACTAAACGATACACAAGGCTCGGTGTCCTCAGCACCTGCTCGGACGCCGAGCCTTATCTACGGGTTTAGCTCAGTTGGTAGAGCACTGGTCTCCAAAACCAGGTGTCGGGAGTTCGAGTCTCTCAACCCGTGCGAAAAAACTTTGAGATAATGAGCTTAACTAAAAAAATAGGGACTGCTTTCAAAGATTCATATATCGAACTAACACAAAAGGTAACATGGCCTACGCGGTCTGAGCTAACAGGCAGCGCGATTGTTGTGATGATTGCTTCCCTTATCATAGCAATCTTTGTGTTTTTTGTGGACGTTGCTTTTGAGAATGTCCTCGAGTTCGTGTATGGAGTGTTGCGTGGCGGTATTTAATTATGGCTGACGTAGTAGAGAAACGCTTTTATGTGCTCCGAGCCATTAGTGGCAAGGAGGGCAAGGTTAAGGAACAGCTTGAGGCAGAGATGCGCAATACCGACCTCGGTCAGTATCTCTATCAAGTGATCATCCCTACTGAGAAGGTCGTAACCCAGCGCAACGGGAAGAAGGTTGTCAAGGAACGCCCTTATCTGCCTGGATATGTCCTCGTCGAGGCTGCCCTGGTGGGTGAGGTGGAGCACAAGCTCCGCAATACGCAAAATGTGATCGGCTTCTTGGGCAGCAAAGGTGGCTCTCCCGAGCCCCTCAAGCGCAGCGAAGTAGATCGCATCCTGGGTAAGGCGGATCAAATCGCAGATTCGGAGGGCGAGTACGATCTCGAGCTCTATGTCGGCGATATGGTCAAGGTAACCGACGGAGCTTTCGTCGATTGTGAGGCGGTCATCGAAGATATTATGCCTGATAAGCGTAAGGTTAAGGTGATGGTCAAAATGTTCGGACGTAAGATCCCCCTGGAGCTCACTTATGCTCAAATCTCCAAAGAGTAGACTAGTTACGGAGTTGGCTCTTGTAGGAGATCCTGATTGTGTATCACATTCAAAAGAAAGAAAGTAAAAATGGCTAAGGAAGTTGCTGGACAACTAAAATTGCAAATTAAAGGTGGAGCTGCAAATCCCTCCCCCCCCGTAGGCCCTGCACTGGGTGCTAAGGGGATTAACATCATGGAGTTTTGCAAGCAATTTAACGCCAGAACTCAAGACCAGGCCGGTAAGGTATTGCCAGTTGTAATCACTTACTACGCCGATAAGTCTTTTGACTTCATCGTTAAAACTCCTCCTGTTGCTATCCAACTGCTCGAAATCACTAAGCAGAAGAGCGGTTCGGCTCAGCCCAATCGTAATAAGATTGCTGAGATAACATGGGAGCAAGTGCGTGCAATTGCTCAAGATAAAATGGTAGACCTAAACTGCTTCACCATCGAAGCAGCCATGAAGGTGGTTGCTGGTACGGCCCGCAGTATGGGTATTGCTGTCAAGGGAGACTTTCCCGGGTAAATAAACATCAATTGACATGAGTAAACTGACAAAGAAACAGAAGTTAGCTTTAAGCAAGATTGAGCCCGGAAAAGCGTATTCACTCACAGAAGCCTCTGCGCTGGTAAAGGAGATTACCCTCGCAAACTTCGATGCCTCTGTAGACGTAGATGTACGCCTGGGAGTAGACCCTCGCAAGGCTAATCAGATGGTACGTGGCGTAGTAACTCTGCCCCATGGTACTGGTAAGCAGGTGCGTGTACTCGCACTCTGTACTCCTGACAAGGAAGCCGAAGCTAAGGAAGCTGGTGCTGACTTCGTAGGACTAGACGAATATATCGAGAAGATCAAGGGCGGATGGACTGAAATCGACGTGATCATCACCATGCCCGCCATCATGGGTAAGATCGGTGCTCTGGGTCGTGTACTCGGCCCTCGCGGCCTGATGCCTAACCCTAAGAGTGGTACTGTAACCAACGACATCGGTTCGGCCGTCAAGGAAGTTAAGTCTGGTAAGATCGACTTCAAGGTGGACAAGACTGGTATCGTGCATACTTCGATTGGTAAGGTTTCATTCAATGCTGAGCAGATCAAGGATAATGCGCAGGAGTTCATCTCTACGCTGATCAAGCTCAAGCCTTCTGCTGCCAAGGGTACATACCTCAAGAGTATCTACCTCTCTAGCACGATGAGCCCAAGTATCAAGATTGATCCTAAGTCTGTAGAAGAATAATAAAAGGAAGTAATCATGAGAAAGGAAAATAAAGGTGCTGTAATCGAGCAGCTTAAGAGCTTGCTGAATGAATACCCCCACTTCTACCTGGCGAATATCGAAGGGATGAGCGCAGCGCAGACGGCTAATCTTCGCCGTCAGTGCAACAAGGGTGATATCAAGCTTGTTGTAGTCAAGAACACCCTCTTGCGCAAGGCTATGTCTGAGGTGGAGCTGGATTTGGCTCCTCTGTATGAGAGCCTCAAGGGCAATACTGCGATCATGCTCACGAGAGTGGCTAACGCTCCCGCTAAGCTGATCAAGGAGCTTACTAAGGATAAGAAGGTTGATGCTAAGATTAAGCTCAAGGGTGCTTATGCCGAGACTGGCTTCTACGGAGCAGAGCAGCTGGATACCCTCGTGGCTATTAAGAGTAAGGAAGAGCTTATCGCCGACGTGGTGGCCCTCCTGCAGTCTCCTATCCGCAATGTGCTCTCTGCGCTTGAGAATAAGGACGCAAATAACGAAGAGGCCGCTGCAGTATAACCTCCAGCCCTCAGCATAATCAATCGAACAAGAACTAAAATAAAATACTTAAATCAATATGGCAGATATCAAAGCTATTGCAGAAGAGCTTGTAAACCTAACAGTTAAGGAAGTAAGCGAACTGGCAACTATCCTCAAGGAGGAGTACGGAATCGAACCAGCTGCAGCGGCAGTGGTAGTAGCAGCTGCTGGTGAAGCAGCTCAGGAAGAGGAGAAGACTTCTTTCGATGTTATCCTCAAGAGTGCAGGTGCTGCTAAGCTCCAGGTTGTGAAGGCTGTTAAGGAACACTGCGGTCTCGGTCTGAAGGAAGCTAAGGACCTCGTAGATGCTGCTCCTAGCGCAATCAAGGAAGGCGTAGACAAGGCTACTGCTGAAGCAGTGAAGAAGGCTCTAGAAGAAGCTGGAGCTGAAGTAGAGCTGAAGTAAGCCCCTCATTCCCTGATCGTTAAGTCAGGAACACATGGTTGAGATCCCTCATCGGAGGGGTCTTAACCATTTCGTGTCTATAATTCCAATACATTAACTTTGAGTTAGATGGCCCCAAATAAAAATCAAAATAGAATAAACTTCGCGTCGATCAAGAATCCTCTGAAGTTTCCCGATTTCCTCGAGGTGCAGCTCAAGTCTTTTAGAGACTTCTTCCAGCTCGATACGCCGCCTGAGCGTCGTAAAAAAGAGGGACTTTATAAGGTGTTTGCGGAGAATTTCCCTATCGCAGATACCCGCAACAACTTCGTATTGGAGTTCCTTGATTACTACGTTGATCCACCCAAATACACGATCGAGGAGTGTCTCAGCAGAGGCCTTACCTATAGTGTCCCTCTGAAGGCAAAGCTCAAGCTCTACTGTACAGACCCAGAGCATGAGGACTTCCCTACTGTCATCCAGGATGTCTTCCTAGGGCCTATCCCCTATATGACAGAGTCGGGTACGTTTGTGATCAACGGGGCCGAGCGTGTGGTTGTCTCTCAGCTGCACCGTTCGCCAGGGGTCTTCTTCGGTACGAGCATGCATACCAACCGTACGCAGCTCTACTCGGCACGTATCATTCCCTTCAAGGGCTCTTGGATCGAGTTCGCTACAGACATCAATAATGCCATGTATGCCTACATCGATCGCAAGAAGAAGCTCCCCGTAACGACCCTCCTGCGTGCGATCGGTTATGAGACCGACAAGCAGATCCTCGACATCTTTGACCTGGCTGAGGAGGTGAAGGTTACACGAGCCAGCCTGAAGAAGTGTATTGGCCGCCGTCTAGCAGGACGTGTGAATAAGACCTATATCGACGACCTGAGCGACGAAGATACCGGCGAAGTGGTATCTATGCAGCGTACTACTGTGCTGATCGACCGTGAGGTCGAGCTGACCGAGGACAATATCGAGCTCATCCTCGAGGCCGAGGCCAAGACCATCCTGCTGCACCGTGAGGATAAGGTTGCCTCAGACTACTCGATCATCTTCAATACCCTGCAGAAGGATCCTTGTAATAGTGAGCGTGATGCCCTCTACTACATCTATCGTCAGCTGCGCAATGCCGAGCCTGCCGATGAGTCCAATGCCCGTGAGGTGATCACGAACCTCTTCTTCTCAGACAAGCGTTATGACCTGGGGGATGTAGGGCGTTATCGCATCAATAAGAAGCTCAATCTCTCGATCGACCCCGAGACCCGAGTACTGACTAACGAAGACATCGTTGAGATCATCAAGTACCTGATTGAGCTCGTCAATTCAAAGGCCGAGGTCGATGACATCGACCACCTCTCTAACCGTCGTGTACGCACTGTAGGCGAGCAGCTCTACAATCAGTTCGGCGTCGGGCTGGCCCGTATGGCTCGCACGGTACGCGATCGCATGAATGTTCGTGATAATGAGGTCTTCTCCCCTGTCGATCTGGTCAATGCCAAGACCCTATCTTCGGTGGTGAATTCATTCTTCGGTACGAATGCCCTCTCTCAGTTCATGGATCAGACCAATCCACTGGCTGAGATCACCCACAAGCGTCGTCTCTCTGCCCTTGGCCCTGGTGGTCTGAGCCGTGAGCGTGCAGGCTTTGAGGTGCGAGACGTACACTATACCCACTACGGTCGTCTCTGTCCTATTGAGACGCCCGAAGGGCCTAATATCGGTCTGATCTCTTCGCTCTGTGTCTATGCCAAGATCAACGAACTGGGCTTTATCTCCACGCCTTACCGCAAGGTAAGCAATGGGCGTGTAGACTTCTCAGCATCTGGTCTCAAGTACTATACTGCTGAGGAGGAGGAGGACAAGATCGTAGCTCAGGGGAATGCCCTTCTCGATGAGAATGGTCGTTTCCTACGAGACCGCATCAAGGCTCGCTTCGAGTCAGATTTCCCCGTAGTAGAGCCCAAGCAGGTAGACCTAATGGACGTAGCTCCTACGCAGATTGCCTCTATTGCTGCGTCCTTGATCCCTTTCCTCGAGCACGACGATGCTAACCGTGCTCTCATGGGATCGAACATGATGCGTCAGGCTGTTCCTCTGCTTCGCCCCGAGGCTCCCATTGTGGGTACGGGTGTCGAGGCTCAGCTGGTACACGACTCCCGCACTCAAGTGGTTGCTGAGCGCAGTGGAGTAGTAGTCTTTGTTGATGCTAATTACATCAAGATCAAATATGACCGATCGGAGGAGGAGGAGTTCGTGAGCTTCGAAGATCCGATCACAACCTACGTCTTGCCCAAGTTCCGCAAGACCAACCAAAGTACGACCATTGACCTGCGTCCTATCTGCACCAAGGGGCAGAAGGTGAAGGCTGGCGACATCCTCACCGAGGGGTACTCTACCCAGGCTGGTGAGCTTGCTCTCGGCCGCAACGTACAGGTGGCCTATATGCCTTGGAAGGGATACAACTACGAGGATGCTATCGTGCTGAACGAACGCCTCGTACGTGAGGACTTCTTCACCTCCGTACACGTTGATGAGTATATTCTCGAGGTGCGTGAGACGAAGCGAGGTCTCGAGGAGCTTACCTCGGACATCCCCAATGTTAGTGACGATGCTACTCGCAATCTAGACGAGAATGGCATCATCCGTGTGGGGGCTCGTGTAGAGCCAGGCGACATCCTCATCGGTAAGATCACGCCCAAGGGCGAGAGCGACCCGACCCCCGAAGAGAAGCTCCTGCGTGCGATCTTCGGCGACAAGGCTGGGGATGTGAAGGATGCTTCCCTCAAGGCAACCCCCTCCCTGCGTGGTGTCGTTGTCGATACCAAGCTATTCTCTAAGGCTCTTAAGAAGAAGGGCCGCACCGAGACCAAGGAGATCATCACTCAGCTCGATGAGAAGTACACTGTACTGCAGAATGACCTGCGTGAGCTCTTCATCGACAAGGTGGCCACACTGACCAAGGGTCAGGTTTGCCGCAGTGTCAAGGACTTCCTCGGTGTGGATAAGATCAAGCCAGGGGCTAAGTTTACCCGCATGGATCTCGAGAGCCTCTCCTACAATGAGATCCAGCTCAATGACTGGACTGAGGATGATCACATCAATGAGCTGATCAACAAGGTTACAGTGAATTACCTCAAGAAGTCCAAGGAGTACGATGCAGACCTGCGCCGTAAGAAACTGGACGAAACGATTGGGGACGAGCTGCCTGCAGGTATCGTTCAGATGGCTAAGGTCTATATCGCCAAAAAGCGTAAGATCCAGGTTGGCGACAAGATGGCCGGTCGCCACGGTAACAAGGGTATCGTGTCGAAGGTCGTTCGCCAGGAGGATATGCCTTTCCTTGAGGATGGTACTCCTGTGGACATCTGCCTCAACCCTCTAGGGGTGCCCAGCCGCATGAACCTCGGACAGATCTTCGAGGCAGTACTGGCCTGGACAGGGCGTAAGCTCGACTGCAAGTTCGCTACTCCTATCTTCGACGGAGCCTCCCTCGATGATATGAACGAATGGACGGACAAGGCTGGCCTGCCCCGCAATGGTAAGACTTACCTCTATGATGGTGGTACAGGCGAACGCTTTGACCAGCCTGCTACTGTCGGGGTAACCTACTTCCTCAAGCTCGGCCACATGGTCGACGACAAGATGCACGCTCGCTCGATCGGCCCTTACTCTCTGATCACGCAGCAGCCACTCGGTGGTAAGGCTCAGTTTGGAGGACAGCGTTTCGGGGAGATGGAGGTTTGGGCATTAGAAGCCTTCGGTGCCGCCCACATCCTTCAGGAGATCCTAACCATCAAGTCCGACGATGTGCAGGGACGCTCTCGTGCCTACGAGGCCATTGTCAAGGGCGATCCTATGCCTACGCCAGGTATCCCCGAGTCGCTCAACGTATTGCTGCACGAGCTCAAGGGGCTTGGCCTTAGCTTTACGCTCGACTAGCATCCTCCCTATCCCTATGCCTCTCGCCCCTCGTGGGTGAGAGGCTTGTGGGCAGGACGATCATAATATCTTTAGCAGTCAATAAAAGAACTTATGGCTTTTAAGAAAGACAATAAAATAAAGAGTAACTTCTCTCGCATCACGATCTCTCTAGCCTCTCCTGAGGAAATCCTAGAGAACTCGAGCGGGGAGGTGCTCAAGCCCGAGACGATCAACTATCGTACCTACAAGCCCGAGCGTGATGGCCTCTTCTGCGAGCGTATCTTTGGCCCTGTCAAGGACTTTGAGTGCCATTGTGGTAAGTATAAGCGTATCCGCTACCGTGGCATCGTCTGCGACCGCTGTGGTGTAGAGGTTACGGAGAAGAAGGTGCGTCGTGAGCGCATGGGGCACATCAAGCTCGAGGTGCCTGTGGCTCATGTGTGGTACTTCCGCTCTTTGCCCAACAAGATGGGGTACCTCCTCGGTATCTCGGCCAAGAAGCTCGACTCGATCATCTACTACGAGCGTTATGTAGTCATCCAGGCAGGTGTATTGGCCGATGAGGTCGAGCACAATGCTATCCTGACTGAGGAGGAGTACATCGATCTACAGGATCGTGTCGATGCAGCCTATCCAGGCAATGATCAGCTCGAGGATACTGATCCCAACAAGTTCATCTGTCGTACGGGTGCAGAGGCTGTGCACGAGATGCTTGCCCGCCTGAACTTGGACGACCTCTCATACGAGCTGCGCCACAAGGCGAGCACCGATACCTCTCAGCAGCGTAAGAGCGACGCTCTCAAGCGTCTCCAGGTCGTGGAGAGCTTCCGTCAGAGCCGCAATGTCAATCGCCCTGAGTGGATGATCATGAAGGTGCTGCCTGTGATCCCACCCGATCTGCGCCCTCTCGTACCCCTCGATGGTGGTCGCTTCGCCACCTCTGATCTCAACGACCTCTATCGTCGTGTGATCATCCGCAACAATCGTCTCAAGCGTATGATCGAGATCAAGGCCCCCGAGGTAATCCTACGCAATGAGAAGCGCATGCTGCAGGAGGCTGTGGACTCGCTCTTCGACAACTCTCGCAAGTCCAGTGCCGTACGTTCGGACAACAATCGTCCGCTCAAGTCGCTCTCGGACAGCCTCAAGGGTAAGCAGGGACGCTTCCGTCAGAACCTACTCGGTAAGCGTGTAGACTACTCTGCCCGCTCGGTGATCGTCGTGGGCCCAGAGCTCAAGATGCACGAGTGTGGTATCCCCAAGTACATGGCTGCAGAGCTCTATAAGCCCTTCATTATCCGTAAGCTTATCGAGCGTGGCATCGTCAAGACAGTCAAGAGCGCAAAGAAGATCGTAGACCGCAAGGAGCCTGTCGTATGGGATATCCTCGAGTATGTGATGAAGGGGCATCCTGTGCTGCTGAACCGTGCTCCTACGCTCCACCGCCTCGGTATCCAGGCTTTCCAGCCCAAGATGATCGAGGGTAAGGCTATTCAGCTGCATCCACTCTCTTGTACGGCCTTTAATGCCGACTTCGACGGAGACCAGATGGCTGTGCACTTGCCTCTAGGTAATGAGGCTATCCTCGAGGCTCAGATGCTGATGCTAGCCTCTCATAACATCCTCAACCCTGCCAATGGTGCTCCTATCACCGTCCCCTCGCAGGACATGGTGCTGGGACTCTACTATATCACCAAGCTGCGTCCAGGGGCCAAGGGCGAGGGATATACTTTCTATGGCCCAGAGGAGGCGACGATCGCCTACAATGAGGGTAAGATCGACATCCATGCCAAGATCAAGGTCTATGTGGACGATGTAGTCGATGGGGAATCTGTGCGCCGTATGGTCGAGACCTCTATGGGTCGATTGATGGTGAACGAGTTCGTCCCCCAAAGCGTGGGTTATGTCAATGAGACACTAGGTAAGAAGGCTCTGCGAGACATCATCGGTAAGGTGATCAAGGTCTGCGGAGTAGCCACTACAGCCCAGTTCCTCGACGACATCAAGAACCTCGGTTACTACATGGCCTTCAAGGGCGGCCTCTCCTTCAACCTCGGTGATGTGATCATCCCAGAGGAGAAGAATACGCTTATCCAGGAGGGCTTCAACACCGTAGAGTCGGTGATGCAAAACTATAGCCTCGGTTTGATCACAAACAACGAGCGTTATAATCAGATCATTGACACCTGGACGCATATCAACAACAACCTGGCTGCCATCGTAGTCAAGAAGCTCAGTGAGGATAATCAAGGCTTCAACTCTGTCTACATGATGATGGACTCTGGGGCTCGTGGTAGTAAGGAGCAGATCCGTCAGCTCTCGGGTATTCGTGGTCTGATGGCCAAGCCTCAGAAGAGTGGGGCCGAGAATGCCCAGCAGATCATTGAGAACCCTATCCTCTCGAACTTCAAGGAGGGGCTCTCCGTGCTGGAGTACTTCATCTCTACCCACGGGGCTCGTAAGGGTCTTGCGGATACGGCTCTCAAGACAGCGGATGCTGGTTACCTCACCCGTCGTCTCGTGGATGTCTCTCAGGATGTGATCATTACTGAGGATGACTGCGGTACACTGCGTGGACTGGTGGCTACGGAGCTCAAGAAGAACGAGGAGACCATCGCCTCTCTCTACGAGCGCATCCTCGGGCGAGTATCTGTGCACGACATCATCCATCCCTCTACAGGCGAGATCATTGTGCGTGCTGGTGAGGAGATTCGTGAGGAGGCTGCCGAGGAGATCGAGCGTTCGCCCATCGAACACGTGGAGATCCGCTCTGTGCTGACCTGTGAGTCGAAGAAGGGTGTCTGCGCTAAGTGCTATGGCCGCAACCTGGCTACCAATGCTATGGTACAGCGTGGTGAGGTCGTGGGGGTAATCGCTGCCCAATCTATCGGTGAGCCTGGTACACAGCTGACTCTGCGTACCTTCCACGTCGGTGGTGTGGCCTCGAACGTTGCTACGGAGAATAGCGTCTCGGCTAAGTTTGACGGGATCTTGACCTTCGAGGAGCTCCGTACCGTAGAGCCAGATAGCTTCGAAGCCGATGCTAAGCCCCACAAGGTGGTGGTGAGCCGTATGGCAGAGTTTCGCATTGTGGACCCCAATACCAAGATTGCCCTCTTCACGGGTAGTGTGCCCTATGGCTCGCTCCTCTTCTACAACGAGGGGGATATGCTGCACAAGGGGGATGTGATCTATCAGTTCGACCCCTTCAATGCCGTTATCGTCTCCGAAGTAGCTGGTAAGGTTGCCTTTGAGCACGTGATCGAGGGGGTAACCTACCGCATCGAGTCTGACGATACGACTGCCCTGCGTGAGAAGGTGATCATTGAGTCTAAGGATCGTAACCTCGCCCCTGGCATCCAAATTCAGGATGCCGCTGGCAATCCCATCCGCAGCTATAGCCTGCCTCTCGGGGCGCACGTAGCCAAGGAAGAGGGTGAGACGGTCAAGGTCGGTGAGGTGCTGGTGAAGATCCCTCGCTCTGTCAGCAAGGCAGGTGATATCACTGGTGGTCTGCCCCGTGTAACTGAGCTCTTCGAGGCTCGTAACCCCTCTAACCCAGCCGTTGTGGCCGAGGTCGATGGGGAGGTGATCTTCGGTAAGCTCAAGCGAGGTAATCGTGAGATCTCGATCAAGCCCAAGATTGGTGAGGTGAAGAAGTGCCTTGTGCCTATGAGCAAGCAGCTCCTGGTGCAGGAGGGCGACTTCGTTCGCTCGGGTACTCCCCTCTCGGACGGGGCTATCACGCCTACTGACATCCTCGAGATCAAGGGCCCAACGGCTGTGCAGGAGTACATCGTCAATGAGGTACAGGATGTATATCGCCTACAGGGTGTGAAGATCAACGACAAGCACTTTGAGGTGATCGTCCGTCAGATGATGCGCAAGGTCGAGATCGTCGATCCAGGAGATACCCTCTTCCTCGAGCAGCAGGTTGTGGACAAGCTAGAGGTGATGGACGAGAACGACCGCATTTGGGGCAAGAAGGTTGTCGTGGATGCTGGAGACTCTGAGGTCCTCAAGGCTGGTCAGATCGTAACCCTGCGTAAGCTCCGAGACGAGAATAGCCAGCTCAAGCGTCGAGACCTGCGCCCTGTGCAGGTGCGCGATGCCAAGCCTGCTACGGCCAAGCAGATCCTTCAGGGGATCACTCGAGCTTCGCTGCAGACGAAGAGCTTCATGAGTGCAGCCTCGTTCCAGGAGACGACCAAGGTGCTCAACGATGCTGCCATCAATGGTAAGGTGGACACGCTCGAGGGGCTCAAGGAGAATGTGATCTGCGGCCACCTCATCCCCGCCGGTACGGGTCTGCGTGAGTATAAGAAGCTCGTCGTGATGACTAAGGCCGAGCATGAACTAGCCGTAGAGCGTGAGGCCCTAGGCGAAGAGAACCTGACAGAGGTAGAGGGCTAGTCTCCCTCTAACCTCAATAAATCCATAGACCTCGCCCGAGACTGCCATGAGCAGTCTCGGGCGAGCTGTTTTTATCCCCCTAGGAGAGGAGCGTGATGCTGAGCTTGGGAGGGAGATTTCAAAATCTCTACAGAATTGGCCTCTACCTTTGTAGCGTCGGAGACTATCCATACCCCAGCAGAATAGGGGAGGGTAGCGACGATAAAGTATTAACAACAATAGGGCTCGAGTAACAACGAGCCACCAGTAGCAATAAGGTATTATTAACTCACTCAATATATGACTCCTATGAAAAGAATCTTTCTAGTAGCCCTACTGGCTACAGCTACGCTGGTCGCCTCGACTAGCTGTTCCTCGGTCGAGAGCAATCTCCCAGATATGCCTGCCGTACAGTCTGACCTGAAGAAGCTCCCTGCCTCGGCTCAGGAGTTTGTTCTGAGCCACTTCCGAGACTACAAGGCCTCTCAGGTGTGGGTCGCTCCTGTGATGGCGGAGAATGGCTCGCTCTATAGCATCATCCTCGAGCCTACGTCCAATGCTACTCGTGCGGCCTCTGTAGTCAAGGCTGGGGTGCGCATCACATTCGACAAGCAGGGGCAGTGGATCGAGCTGGAGCATCTGCGTGATGGAGGAGCTCTGCCCTCTAGTGTGCTGAGCCTGCTCCCAGCCCCTATGCTACAGTATCTCGCTCGGCATCATGCTGGGGTAGGGGTACATGAGGTCGAGCGCAAGGCTTTCGGCTATGAACTGGAGCTGGTGAATGATCGGGAGCTGCTCTTCGATCGCCATGGTGAGCTCCTGCATACAGCCCCTATCGGAGGCAATACGCCCGAGGTCGCCCCAATGGTAGGCTCTGTATCGAGCTTCATGCAGAAGCACTTCCCTGGCTATAAGGTCGTCTATACCAAGACGGAGCAGGACGATGGGCGAGAGGAGCTCAAGGTATATATCCGCAAGGGCTACCAGGAGAGCTTCAAGCTCGTCTTTGATGATCAATCTCGCTGGCTAGAGGTCGAGGGCGATGATCTAGGGCTTGTCCCAGTGCCAGCCTCGATCGTAGGTCTACTCCCCGCCTCGGTCGGCTCCGAGATCGCTAAGAGATACCCCCAACGCCCTGTAACCTCGGTAGAGGTTCGCCCTCAGGGCTATAAGCTCGAGCTCAAGGGGGATGTAGAGCTGTACTTTGACAAGGAGGGCAAGCTGCAGAAGGTGGACGAAGACTCCGATACGCAGCAGGGTAGCGACATGGGGCAGATTACTCAGATCCTTCCTCAGCAGGCTAAGGACTTTCTCGCCAGGCACTTCCCTGGAGTCTATATGCGCAAGATCGAGCGCAAGGCTGGGGGAAGGACTATAGAGGTAGAGCTGTCTACGGGGGTAGAGATCGACTTCGACTCCGAGGACCGTTGGATGGAGATCGACGGCGATGATCGTCCCCTGCCCAAGTCTGTGGTTGCCCTCCTGCCTGCCAAGCTGATCCAGCATTTACATGCCTCCTACCCAGGCTCTGCGGTGCTGGCCATGGAGCGTAATGGTCGGGGGTATAAGATCGAGCTGCTGTACCGAGGGGACGACCTCGACCTGCTCTACGACGCAGAGGGGAATTACCTCGGCCAAGAAGACTAGGCTGCCTAGGCCAGGCCTAGCCTCTCGGCCCTATGCCATCGAGGCACTGAGCAGTACTGCTCAGTGCCTCGATGTTGTTTTTGGAGGAGGGCCAGCCCCCGCAATCCTCAGGATTATAGGTGGGCGAAGCTGTCAGGCTGCTTGCTCTTGAGGATCTTTACCGAGCATCTATACTCCTTCGATAGCTTCTCTATGGCCTTTGCTACCTTGGGGTTAGATTTGTTGCCAGGGATACTCCCTCTTGTTACTATCCTACCCACCCTCCTGATGTTGGTCTTATGTGCAAAGATGGGGTTGCTGACACTGGCCTCCAGCTGCTTGAGGGCGTGCTCTATATCGCTGCCCTTGAGCTCGATGAAGACCTGTGCCCACTTGTCTCCAGCCTTGTCTTGTGCGCATCGGATCAGCAGGAGCTTATCGCACCTATATCCCTCTGTAATGATCTTACCATCAATGCCAAAGCTGGCACACTCTCGGTCGATATGCTCTAGACGATAGACGACCCCTCGCTCTCGTGTCGAGTAGCTCTCCCTCTCTTGCAGAGGGGCCTCTGGCTCGTGCCCTAGCTTGAGGAGGTGCTCGTAGGTACTATTGCTCGTCATCCTCGCCGTAGATAATGTCATATATCTGATTGGTGTACTCATCCACCCAGTCCGATACACCATCGAGCTCGATCCCACTGACCATGGGAAACTCCTGGTCTATGAGGCTCTTGAGCCTCCCATCCTTGCCGATGAAGTATGCAGAGTAATCCTCTATCTGAGGGTAATGCCCCAGGCTTGTAAGCTCCCTCAGGGCTGCTAGTTGCCTTGTCTTCGTCTCGCCCTCCTCTAGACCCACCAAGTGCTTGTGTGCTCGGCCGATGGCTATCTGAGTATTGATGACCGAGAGGAGGTAGGGGCTATGGGTTGTAATGGTCAGGGTGCTGGGTGCTGTCTCCCTCTCCTGTGCCTCATAGATCGCCCTGAGGAGGTTGAGCAGCAGATACTTCTGAGACTCTGGATAGAGGTTTTGCTCTGGCTCCTCGATATAGAGCTGCATCGAGCTGTATTGGTACTGCTTCTTGAGCTGGGACAAACCCTCGTGGATCTCTCTGAGGTCAGAGGGGACACCCTCGGAGAAGAAGCGTCTCATGATCTCGTCGGCTGTCATCTCGGGGACTCTCCCGATGCTGCTGAGCAGGTAAGAGGTCATGACATCTATGGGGAAGGCCGACTGGATTCCGCTGGAGGCATAGTAGGCCGAGAGGCTCTTATTCATCTCTTTGGCCTTGATCATGTCCCTACCAGAGGAGTGGAAGTAGCTCATATCCTCGTCGATGGATAGTGGTAGGGGTCGCTTCGAGTTGTATGGTTTGCGAGCCTCAGTGAGCTCGAGGATGAAGTTGAAGAGCAAGTCCTCGGCAGGGTTGCCCCTATAGCTGCGGTCGATGTTGTCCACGACAGAGGCGAGGTTGCGCTCTGCTGGTAGGAAGGACAGCTTGGGATTGTGTCGCTGACGGTCAAACTCCGCTTTCTGTTGGATATGAGCATTCTCCTTGCCCTTAGTCCCCCTCCATTGGATCGTGATACAATCCCCCTCGTAGAGGATCTCGCTGGAGGAGGAAAAGAAGCTATCGTCCAGTCGATGAAACCGTTGCATGATCTTGACGAACCGCTTATATCGAGAGTAATAGGCGATCTTCTCGGGGGAGAGCATGACCTCCTTCTCGATCCATCGGCAGAAGCAGAGGATCTTCATGAGGGTACTCTTGCCGACACCCTGAGGGCCGAGCAGGAGCATGATCCGAGTAAGGTGTATTGTGCCGGTGTCTCTGAGTGGCCCAACATTTCTGATCTGTATCGTTGCCATTGTCTAATGCGTTTATTCCCACACAAAGATACTAATTAGCCCTAGATGTAGGTAGGATAAAACTCTTAATTAGGGGTGGGGAGAAATTGAGTGGGCGTAGGGGGCTCATACCTCTCAAAGTGCTATCTTTGCGCACTATGAATGTACAGAATATCTCGATCGATGCGTATGACTACCCTCTGCCCGACGATCGTATTGCCCGCTACCCCCTGCCCCTGCGCTCGAGCTCTAAGCTTCTGACCTATAGGGCGGGGGAGATCGAGGAGCACCACTTCTCTCAGCTGCCCGAACTCTTGCCCGAGGGCTGCCTCCTCGTGCGCAACAACTCCCGTGTCATCCGTGCCCGCATCCACATCCGCAAGGCTACGGGGGCGGAGATCGAGATCTTCTGCCTCGACCCGAGTGAGCCCAGTGCCTACGAGGCAGCTCTAGGGGCTCGGGGCACGGTCGTCTGGCACTGCCTCATCGGCAATGCCAAGCGTTGGCGTGGGGGGCTACTGGAGAAGTCGCTCGAGATGCCCGACGGGACTATGCTCCAGGTGCAGGCCGAGCGGGTGGGGGAGGCCGAGGTGCGCTTCTCCTGGCCCGAGGGGGGCTATACCTTCGGCGAGCTGCTCGAGGCCATGGGGCAGCTCCCCATCCCTCCCTACCTGGGTCGTGAGACCGAGGAGGGCGATCTAGAGACCTATCAGACGGTATATGCCCGACACGAGGGCTCGGTCGCTGCCCCGACGGCTGGGCTGCACTTCACCCCCGAGGTCTTCGCTGCCCTGGGGAGGGTGGGCACTCGGGTGCTGGATGTTACGCTGCATGTGGGGGCGGGGACCTTCCGCCCTGTCAAGGCCGAGCAGATCGGCGAGCATGAGATGCACAGTGAATGGATCAGCCTCGAGCGTGAGGTACTCGAGGAGCTCTCTCGTGCCCACGGGGGGGGCGTCGCCATCGGGACAACCTCGGTGCGTACGCTCGAGAGCCTCTACCACCTGGCCCTCAAGATCAAGCATAGCCCCGAGAGCCCCGAGCCCGAGGGGCTGCATGTGGAGCAGTGGTCGCCCTACCGGCCCGAGGCGGAGGAGCTCTCTCGAGAGGAGGCCCTGGGCATCCTCTTGGGCTATATGGATCTCTGGGGGCTGGAGCGGCTCAGCCTCTCGACCTCGATCATGATCGCCCCGGGCTACCGCTTTCGGATGATCCGAGGGCTCATCACCAACTTCCACCAGCCCCGCAGCACCCTCCTGCTCTTGATCTCGGCCCTTGTGGGCGACGATTGGCATCGCATCTACGACTATGCCCTCAGGCACGACTTCCGCTTCTTGAGCTATGGCGATAGCTCGCTGCTCCTGCCCTAGCCGAAGGGGTTCGGGGAGAAGAGCACAATCATTTGTATCAATTAATTATCCAAAAGAATATGCGAAAACTTAGTCTGAGCCTCGTGCTCATCCTCCTGGTCTCCTATAGCCTGGGGGCGCAGACGCTCAAGAGCCTGCACGACTTCACTGTCAAGACCATCGAGGGGCGGGAGCTTGCCCTCTCGAGCCTCAAGGGCAAGAAAGTCCTCGTCGTCAATGTTGCCTCTCGCTGTGGATTGACTCCACAGTATGCTGATCTCGAGGAGCTTTATCGAGTGTACAAGGATCGGGGACTTGTCATCTTGGGTTTCCCTGCTAATAACTTTAAGGGACAAGAGCCTGGGACGAATGCAGAGATTGCCGAGTTTTGCCGTCTGAACTATGAGGTGAGCTTCCCCATGATGGAGAAGATCTCGGTCAAGGGGGACGACATCGCTCCGCTCTATCGCTGGCTTACCGAGCGTGCGCTCAATGGGGTGCAGGATGCTCCCATTCGGTGGAACTTTCAGAAGTTCATGATCGACGAGGAGGGCCACTGGGTAGGGGTGATCATGCCTCGGGAGAGCGTCCTCTCGCCTCGTGTCTTTGACTGGCTCGGCGGATCTAAGACCCAGCCCTAGGCTTGCCCCCTTGAGGGTCTATCGGCTTTGTCGCCGAAGTCCCTCCTCTCCCTCGGGTAAGCTCTCGGTCAGAGCTCGCCCGAGAGCTCGAGTGAGCCTCCATGGAGCTCCCGACGGGATCTCACTGGAGACTCAGATAGGATCTCGATCGAACTCCTACTTATCCCTCACTAGAGGCTCAGATAGGATCTCGATCGAGATCCTATTTATCCCTCATGAGAGGCCTCAGTCGGCTCTCCCATGAGCCCCTCGCTCCCCCGCTCCAAGACTCTGGGGCGTATGCCGCTCGTGGAGCTGTGCCCGAGGCACAGCCCCACGAGCGGTCTCTGTCTAGGCCCTCCCGCTTGGCTCTCCCGGGGGCTGTAGTGGCGTTTGCTTGGTGTATCGTCCTGAGATCTCGACTCTATTTTTGTCTTATTGTCGGCCTCCTCCTTGTTCGTTTTTTAAATTTGGAGCTTGCTCCTCATCGATTTTGTTTTGGATGCTTTCGGGCTGCATTTGTTTTTTGTTTTCTTCTTCGTATCTTCGCCGAGAGAGAAAACTGCTCGATGGGGTGTGCTACCCTAGAGGCATCCTACTCGAGATTTTGTCCATCCTAAAGTTTGAAGATATGAAGCTACGCAGTCTAATCCTCCTCTCCCTCGTGTCTTGGCTCGCCCTGGCCAGCCTTTGTGCACAAAGCATAGGAAGCCCTGGGGGAGCTTTGTCCCTACCTAGCCTCGTCCCCACGGATACGCTCGCCAAGAGGGTGCTCGATGTGGAGCGTTACCGCATCACCTACCAGATGAAGCATTGGGTCGATCCTGGAGATACCCTCAAAGTCCGAGAGTATCAGTACCTCCTGCAGGTGGGGGAGCTGTATCAGAAGTTTTGGCCCAAGCGTTGGCAGATGGCTGACTCGATCTATGACCATGAGGTCGTGAGCAAGACGGCCAACCACGCCACCTACGGAAACCTCTCGTCCGCAAAACTCATTGTCGAAGAGCCCGAAGTCATCCTCCGAGACCTCGCCGCTCAGACGATCACGACCCGCATCAACCCTCGCCTCAATGGTACGTACGAGTACAGCGAGCCCAACCCTGAGTTCCGGTGGAAACTCATCGAGGGTGATAGCATCGTCGCTGGCTACAAGTGCCGACAGGCGACGACCGTCTTCCGTGGCAGGAGGTTCTTCGCCTGGTATGCCCCCGAGGTGGAGCTCTCCACTGGGCCAGTGCGCTTTGCAGGCCTGCCAGGNGTTCTTCGCCTGGTATGCCCCCGAGGTGGAGCTCTCCACTGGGCCAGTGCGCTTTGCAGGCCTGCCAGGGCTTATCTTCTGCATCTACGACACCCACGGCTCTTATCGCTACGAGCTGGTAGGGCTCGAGGAGACCAAGGGTTACGTCCCCATCTACGAGGAGACAATCGGTAGGAAGCTGACCCGAACGAGCCGAGAGCGAGCCCGAGAGGTCGATCAGATGTGCCACGACAGCCTCCAGGCTGCTATCAAGCTCTCAGGTAAGACATTCGTACTCCCTCCAGGGGAGAATGGAGGGCCTCCTGAAGATCTGTACTATCCCTTCTCCCCCCTGGAGCTGCTCTAGGGCCTTGGACGCAGCCCTCTCCCTCCTCATCCCTTCTATTCATACCCCTAAATCACTGAATATATGAAGCTACGCAGTCTAATCCCCCTATTCCTTGTGTCCTGGCTAGCTCTGTCTAACCTCTGTGCTCAAAGCATAGGAAGTCCTGGGGGAGTCTTGTCCCTGCCTACCCCCGTCCCCACGGATACGCTCGCCAAGAGGGTGCTCGATGTGGAGCGTTACCGCATCACCTACCAGATGAAGCATTGGCCGATCCCCCAAGATACCTTTGTGGTCCGAGAGTATCAGTACCTCCTGCAGGTGGGGGAGCTGTATCAGAAGTTCTGGCCCAAGCGTTGGCAGATGGCTGACTCGATCTACGACCATGAGGTTGTGAGCAAGACGGCCAACCATGCTACTGGGAGGGTTCATATTAGCGAACGGCTCGAGGTCGATGATCCTGAGGTCATCCTCCGAGACCTCGCCGCTCAGACGATCACGACCCGCATCACGCCCCTACTCAATGGTACGTACGAGTACAGCGAGCCCAACGCTGAGATCAAGTGGAAGCTCATCGAGGGCGATAGCATCGTCGCTGGCTACAAGTGCCGACAGGCAACGACCGTCTTCCGTGGCAGGAGGTTCTTCGCCTGGTATGCCCCCGAGGTGGAGCTCTCCACTGGGCCAGTGCGCTTTGCAGGCCTGCCAGGNGTTCTTCGCCTGGTATGCCCCCGAGGTGGAGCTCTCCACTGGGCCAGTGCGCTTTGCAGGCCTGCCAGGGCTTATCTTCTGCATCTACGATACCCATGGGGCTTATCGCTACGAGCTGGTAGGGCTCGAGGAGACCAAGGGCTACGTCCCCATCTATGAGGAGACCATCGACCAAAAGCTGACCCGAACGAGCCGAAAGCGAGCCCGAGAGGTCAATCAGATGTGCCACGACAGCCTCCAGGCTGCTATCAAGCTCTCGGGTAAGACAATCATCCTCCCCCCAGGGGAGGCTGGTGGCCCTCCCGAGGATGTGTCCTCCCACTTCCGTCCTCTAGAGCTGGAGTAGGCCCTTGGCAGGGCCGCTCTCCCCGCTCCCATTTCTCCTTCATCCCCCTCCCTCTAGCCTATGTATCGCCTCCCTCTCCTGCTGCTCCTCCTGCTGCCCCTTCGCCTCGGGGCGCAGACGGGGCAGAGCCAAGAGATCGAGCTCTCCTTCGTCGCCAGCGACGACAAGAGCCCCATCGCCCAAGTTATTTGCCGCCTCTATGACCAGGAGGGGCGGCTCGTCTCTCACGGGGTCTCGAGCAGCGCGGGGCGCGTGCGGCTCTCGGTCGATCGCTCTCGGGTCGTACGTATGACCTCCTCCCGCCTCGGCTTCGACAAGCTCGAGCTGCGCCTCTCGGAGCTGCTGGCCCAGCGTCGAGAGCCCTATGAGCTGCGGCGCAAGGTCGTCCAGCTCAGAGAGCTGGTCGTTCGCCCCCCAGCCATTCGCCAGCGAGGGGATACGATCCGCTACGACGCCAGTGCCTTCATACAGAAGGAGGATCGCTATGCCGCTGACCTGCTGCGCCGAATGCCAGGCGTCTCGGTCAGTAGCCTCGGCAAGATCGAGTACCAGGGCAAGCCCATCTCCCGCTTCTATGTCGAGGGCAAGGACTTGCTCGGTAGCAGCTACGATATGGCCACCCGCAGTATGCCTGCCGAGGCTATATCGGAGGTCGAGCTCCTCGAGGGGCATCAGCATGCCAAGATCCTCAAGGACAAGGTCTCGAGCGACGATGCGGCCCTCAACATCCGCCTCAAGCCCAGCTATAGGCAACGCTGGCAGGGAGAGGCCCTCCTGGGCGGTGGCCTCCCCGCCCCGCTGGGGAGCGTGAAAGGCTCGCTGATGCGCTTCGGCCGCTCGCAGTCCCTAGCCCTCGTCGAGGCGAACAATGCTGGGCGAGCCCTCCCTCTCTCGGGGGGCTTCAGCATCGCAGACTTCGTCAATGCCGAGGTGCTCATGCTGCCACCCATGGGCCTACTCGCCCACGAGATCGGCTCGGGCGGTGGGATAGACCAGCAGTATTACCTCGACAATGAGAGCCTGCGTCTGGGCCTCAACCACCTGATCGCACCCTCTCAGGAGGCTACGCTCAAGATCAACCTCGCCGCAGGCCTAGAGCGCAAACGCTATAGCTCCCACTCCCGCAATACCTACGCCACGGGGAGCACCCTCGTCATCGACGAGGAGCGGCGGGAGCAGCTCCGCCGAGCCACCTATGCCCCGCAGCTCTCCTACGAGCACAACGCCCCGAGGCTCTACCTGAACAACGAGCTCTCGGCCTCGCTCTCCCCCAGCAGCCTCACCCGAGGCGTGCGCACCCCCGAGCGGGCCCTCGACGAGGAGATCGGGGGCAGGCCGCTGATCGTGAGCAACCTCTTCTCGGGGATGTTTTCGCTGGGCGGACAGATGTTCTCCCTCAAGAGCCACCTGCGCTACTATGACGAGCAGGAGGGGCTCGAGGTACGAGGGGACGAGCGAGGCCTAGAGGCCTCCTACAGGCATCAGATCTTCTCGGCGAAGAACTTCCTCGGCTCTCTCTGGAGGCTTGGCTCTGGCCAGCTCGAGGGCGGGCTGACAGGCTCGTACCACTCCTCCCGCTACACGACCCGACTGGATGAGGCCCATTCCTTGGCCCAAAGGGACGAGCTCGACCTGGCCCTCGGACTGCGCTACATCCGCAGCTGGAGCAATGGCGAGCTGAGCCTCTCGCTGCCCATAAGCTATACCTACAATGCCTTGAGGCCCAGCGATCGAGATCCGCTCCTACATCGCCTCCTAGCCCCTCGGCCCTCCCTCTCGATCAAGTACAACCCCTGGTACAATGTCAAGCTCAGCGGGGGGCTCGGCTTCGGTCGCACCCTCGACCCTGGGGGCTACTATGCCAGCCTGCCCCTGGCCCTATCGTATCGCTATCGCACCCAGGCCCGCCACCTGCTGCTGCCCTCGGACTATTGGCAGGCAAATCTAAGGCTCGAGTACAAGATCCCCACCCAGCTCTTCTTCGCCAACCTCTCGGGCACATATCGTCGCTCATCCCAGGACTATTACATCGACTACGACTATCAGGCCTCCGAGACCCAGGCTCGCATCGTCGAGGGGTACAATGCCTCCAGCAGGCTCAACCTCAAGCTACAGCTCGACAAGCAGTGGCTTGACCCTCGAGTCCAGCTCGAGGCGACAGCCTCCTACACCCAGCATCGCTCCCTCATGTCGCAGCAGGGCAAGAGCTTTGACAATCTGAGCGAGCTCCTCTCGGGCAGCCTCGGCGGCTCGTGTACGCAGATCTCCTGGCTCGATGTGCAGGCCAATCTGGGGGCTTCGCTCTCTCGGCATAGCTCTCGCCTCGGGGTGAGCCCCTTGATCTCGGAGCTTTGGTCGGTCGTGGGCCTCGTCCTGCGCCCCTGGAGTCAGGCCTCGGGGGCTCTGTCGCTGCGCAGCACGATCAGTGAGGTCGCCCCGTCGAGCTTCGTCGGCACACATCTGCTCAATGCCTCACTGCGCTATACTCTGAGCAAGAGCCTCGAGGCTCGCCTAACGGCGATGAACCTCCTGGACAAGAGGGACTACGAGGTCTTCACCATCTCAGGGCCTAATACCTCCTACTATCTCCTGCCCTTGAGGGGCAGGGAGGTGATGCTCTCCCTCTCCTTCAAGCTCTAGCCCCCCCCTCTACACAGCCCCGAGCCTTCCTCTCCGAGTTACATGAGATGGGAGGCTCGAGACTTGTGTCGCTCCGGGAGTGTGCCTGCCTCTAGACCTCTCGGGCTCTGCCCCATGCAATGACTTGCTATATTCAACTTAGAAGTGCAAATTTTGGCAGTGGGATACAGGCTTTAGCCCCCTAAACACCTAGAGGGGGTTGCAGGGGGAAACCTCCCCCTGCTTGATGTAGGTTCAAGATAAAAGAAAAGGAGAGACCTTTGAGAG
>NZ_JRAO01000035.1 GCF_000768875.1 Porphyromonas sp. COT-239 OH1446
TTATCTCCCATGGCCATCTCCTTTGGCCCTGCTCCACACTGCCCCTCTCTCGCCTCCTCCTCCTTTCCCTTTTCCTGCACCCAAGACTGCCTATCATATTGCTCCTAGTCCTCGGATTAGAGTATGGGGCAGGTGGGGAGCTTTAGTCTTTGTCGCTTGGGGGGAGGTCATGTGTAGTGGTAATTGTATCTTTGCAGACAATTTATTGGAATAGAAGACGAGTAGATGAGATTGGGTAGAGTAGCACATTATCCAGAGAGTTTTGAGGCGAAGATCGCCTTCGATGAGGTGAGGATGCTCGTGGCTGAGCATGCCCTAACGCCTATGGGGCGGGAGCGTGTAGAGGGATTGGTCTGTCGGGACGACTTCTCCACCCTCAGTCAAGAGCTGACGCAGGTGCAGGAGATGCAGCAGCTCCTCCGAGGTGAGCTAGAGTTGCCCTCTCTGCGTGTCGTAGACTGTCGAGAGGCTCTGCAGCGCATCCGTCCTCAGGGGACGTACATCGAGCAAGAGGAGCTGGCAGATCTGCTGCAGATGCTTCGCTCGCTGCACGCCCTCTATTACTTCTTCCGAGTACAGACAGCCTCGGGGTCGGTGGAGGATGAGAGCCTGACCTTCCTCTATCCCGAGCTCTCTCGTGTACTGGAGAACTGCCCAACCTTTCCAAAGATCGAGCAGGCTATGGCTAGACTCCTAGGTAAGGATGGCAAGATCCGAGACAATGCCACTGGAGAGCTACTGCGCATTCGTACGGAGCTGAGCGATACCGAGCGGAGCATTTCGGGGTCGCTACAGCGCATCCTACGCACAGCCCGAGCCGAGGGCTGGGTTGAGGAGGGGGTACAGCCGAGCCTCAGAGATGGCCGCCTGGTGATCCCGGTGAGTCCGATGTACAAGCGCAAGATCAAAGGCATTGTCCACGACGAGTCTGCTACAGGGCGAACGGTCTATATCGAGCCTGTGGAGCTGGTCGAGGCCAATAACCGCATCCGAGAGCTAGAGGCAGAGGAGCGTCGAGAGCTGATCCACATCCTGACCGAGATCGCCAACAAGCTACGCCCCAATCTGTCGCATCTGCTCGGTGCCTATGAGCTACTTGGGGTGATAGACTTTATCCGAAGCAAGGCCCAGTGGGGGCTCAGCCACGAAGCGATCTGCCCTAGGCTCGAGGCCGAACCTCGGCTGGAGTGGTTTGGGGCGAAGCATCCTCTGCTCATGCGCAGCCTCAAGGCTCAGGGGCGAGAGATCGTGCCGCTGGATATTGAGCTCTCTCTGCCCGAACGCAGGCTTTTGATCATCTCTGGGCCGAATGCTGGAGGAAAATCGGTTTGTCTCAAGACGGTGGGCCTATTGCAATATATGGTGCAATGTGCCCTGCCCATCCCCGTGGCAGAGCAGTCGAGGGTAGGGGTCTTCTCTCGCCTTTTCATCGACATCGGCGACGAGCAGTCAATCGAGGATGATCTGAGTACCTACAGCTCTCATCTGAGCAATATGAAGCACTTCGCTCGTGAGTGTGATCCCGAGACGTTGATCCTCATCGACGAGTTTGGCGGGGGGACAGAGCCCACGATCGGAGGGGCTATTGCCCAGGCCCTGCTGCATCGCTTCAACGAGCAGGGAGCTTGGGGGGTGATCACCACGCATTATCAGAACCTGAAGACCTTTGCCGAGGATCATGAGGGCTTGGTCAATGGAGCGATGCTCTATGATCGGCACGAGATGCGCCCGCTCTTTCGCCTCTCGATCGGTCGTCCTGGCAGTTCGTTCGCCATCGAGATCGCACGCAAGATCGGCTTGCCCGAGGAGGTTATCCAAGAGGCCCGACAGATCGTGGGTAGCGACTATATTGATATGGATAAGTACCTACAGGACATCATCCGAGACAAGAGGTACTGGGAGGGCAAGCGAGAAAGCATTCGAAGGGAAGAAAAAGCCCTCCAGCAGGCTGCACAGAAGTACCACGATGAGATCGCTGCCCTCAAGGCTCAGCGGGCCGAACTCCTGGCCGAGGCTCGAGACGAAGCCAAGCGCATTGTGAATGAGGCGGGCAGCCGTGTCGAGCGTACCATCCGCGAGATCAAGGAGGCTGAGGCCGAACGAGAACGAACGATCAGCCTGCGCCAGGAGCTCCGATCGTACCAGGAGGATCTCTCTACGGAGACTGAGGATGATGGCCTCTCGGCACAGAAGGCACAGCGAGAGGTAGAGCGCATCCTGCGCCGTCGTGAGCGCAAGGCCGGGCGGGGGCAAGGTTCGAAGGACGAGGCGAAGGTCGTAGCGAAGCTCCGCCAGCTTACCCAGCAGGCTGCGCAAGGGCCCGAGGCCTCTGCCGAGCAGCGACCTCAGTGGACTGTCGGGCAGGAGGTGCGTATCGAGGGCCAGCAGAGTGTCGGGACGATCCTCTCTATCAAGGACGAGGAGGCCATCGTCGCTATGGGTATGCTCAAGGTTACAATCGCCCTGGATCGTCTGCGCCAGCCCAATGGCAAGGATAAGAGCCAAACGAAGCAGCAACAGAAGGCACAGAGCCTCACCTTGGGCCAGAGACATAGCAGCATCTTGGATCAGCTGCGAGAGAAGCGTTTGCACTTCAAGCAAGACCTGGACCTTCGGGGGATGCGGGTGAACGAAGCCCTAGAGGCCACTACCTACTTCGTGGACGATGCCTTGCAGCTCGGCATCAGTCGCGTGCGCATCCTGCACGGTACGGGTACGGGGGCCCTGCGTGAGGCCATACGGCAGTACCTCTCGGGAGTGCCAGGGGTGCGGCACTATGCAGATGAGCATGTACAGCTCGGCGGTGCCGGCATCACGGTGATCGACCTAGAGTAGAGCAGGGAAAGTGCCCTCGGTAGATCCTCGACCGAGGTCTCGGTACACCCTCGGTTGAGAAGCTATCTAGGCAGAGAACGGAGGTGTCGATAGAGCCTCGATAGAGGCATAAGTAGGATCTCGATTGAGACTCAAATAAGAGTTCGAGTGAAGTCCTATTTAAGCCTCGATTGAGGTATAAGTAGGACTTCGATTGAGGTATAAGTAGTCGTCCCTTAAAAAGCATTGCTAAGCGAGGAGTCATTCATGGATGACCCCTCGCTTAGCTTTTCGCTTATCATTTTGAGCAGATAC
>NZ_JRAO01000036.1 GCF_000768875.1 Porphyromonas sp. COT-239 OH1446
AACGCCAATTCAACGCCTTTTCTTGTCATGAGGAAGATGTCCTACTCTTGGTCTGTCTCCAGCGAGCGACAATCCTTCGAAGAGGCGAAGCGGGTTGTCGATCGGGCTGTTCAGATGTACAATGAGGCCCGACCGCATCAAGCTCTCGGGGGCAAGACACCTATGCAAGTCCTTCTTTCAGAGCATGTAAATCCTTTGCTGGGGTGGAAGGACGATTGGCCTCAGGTTGCGCCCCAATTGTCCCGTAGAATGAATGCCCAACAAAAGGCTAAATTTGCACGTGTCAACAGAAAGTCGTCTTAAGGCGGCAGAGTGTCAACCCAATTCAGAGCTATAGCACAAACCCTGTAAACTTATTCTAGAACCAGCTCCACCCACTGTCAACTTTTTTCAGTACACGACACTCTGTCGAGAGATCGGTAGGATCACAAGTGAGGCATAAGTAGGACTTCACTCGAACTCCTACTTATGCCTCACTTGTGATCCTACTTAGATCTCCGTTGCGATCCTACTTAACCTTCGCTGGAGGGCCTATCGAGCTAGGAATAGACTGTCTATCGAGATCATTGTCGAGGTCCCGAACCAAGAGAGGACGATCTGGTCTCGACAGATCCCCCCACACCCAGCCGTGTGGGTATAATCCGTATCTTTGTGAGCAATAAGCTAGTCTTCGCTATGTGGTATGCCCGTCTCTCCATCCCTGGTAAGCTCAGAGGTCATCTGAATACCTTCTCTATATTCCTCTTCGTCGCCCTCTGTGTGATGCTACTTGCCCCCAGCGGACAAGGTTTTCAGTACGAGTTCAACAAGGGCAAGCCCTGGCAGTATGAGCTATTGACAGCCCCCTACGACTTCCCCATCTACAAAGGAGATGCAGAGCTGCGCCTCGAGCAGGATAGTATTCGCCAGGCCATGAAGCCTGTCTATACCTACGATAGGGAGGTCATGGCCTCTATGCTCAATCAGCTCAAGGATGCCTACGATGCAAACCTCTCGACGAGTATCCCCCATCGCTACTTCGCCTATGTGCAGTCGCAGTTACGTCGCCTCTATATCGGTGGGCTCATCGGCCTGACTGACCAGTTGGAGCGACGAGCAGAGGGACGCCTGGAGGTGCAGCTACTCGATGAGGATAATGTGCTCACTCGAGTGCCCCTGACCCGCTTCTACACCCTCAAGGAGGCCTACGAGCAGATCTACGACAATGCCCCCGAGGGCATTGACCGAGAGGTGCTCTCCCAAATGAACATCTCCAAATATCTCAAGGAGAATATCCTCTACAGCGAAGCTCTGAGCCAGAAGATGCTCCAGGAGGAGCTGGGCAAGCTCTCTCGCTCAACGGGATTGGTGCAGCAAGGCGAGCGCATCATCGACCGAGGGGAGATCATTACCCCCCACACGCACAACATCCTGCGTTCGCTACGCCTCGAGCAAGAGAAGCGCATGGGTGGGGCACAGAGCCGCATCATCAACTCGGGGGTTTTGATGAGCACCATGATCATGCTCTTGATCCTCGGGATGTATCTCATCCTCTTCTGTACCAACTTCATGCGGGAGATCAAGAATGTCCTCTTCCTCGCCTGTGCCCTGCTCCTATTCATTGGACTTACGGAGCTCAATGCCGATTACGAGTGGTTCAACGGACATATTATCCCCTATGTCGTCCTGCCGATCATGATCCGTACCTTCTTCGACTCTCATACGGCTCTGATTACCTACTTGTGCTGCATCCTCTGCTCCGCCCTATTCGTCTCCGAACCGCTGTACTTCATTATTATTCAGCTGATGGCGGGTCTAGTGGCCATCATCAATCTGCAGAGCCTCACCTCTCGTGGGCAGCTCATCCGCGCAGCCTTCATGGTGTACATCGCTTACAGCATCACCTCGATCTCCATGGTACTCTTGAGAGATGGGACTATTGGTAGCGAATACTGGATCGTACAGCTCTATTATGCGATCAATCTGATCTTCCTGACCTTTACCTACATCCTCGTCTTTGTCGTTGAGAAGCTCTTCGGCTATGTCTCCAATGTGAGCCTCGTCGAGCTGAGCGATATGAATGCTCCCCTGCTTCGAGAGCTCTCCGAGGTCGCCCCAGGCACTTTCCAACACTCCCTACAGGTCTCGATCCTCTGTACCGAGGCCGCCCTCAAGGTCGGGGCTGATGTGCAGCTCATCCGTACTGGGGCACTCTATCACGATATAGGTAAGATCCGCAACCCCTCTTACTTCACCGAGAACCAAGGGGTGGTCAATCCGCACCTCTCCCTCACGTGCGACGAGAGTGCGAGCATCATCATTCGCCACGTAAGCGATGGGATCGCCATGGCACAGAAGCACAATTTACCTCCGCAGGTGATCGAGTTCATTCGCACCCATCACGGTCGTGGGCTAACCAAGTATTTCTACAATACCTACTGCAACGAGCATCCTGGGCAGGAGGTAGACCCTACGCCCTTCACCTATCCAGGTCCGAATCCCAGTACTAAGGAGACAGGGATTCTTATGCTGGCCGATGCTGTAGAAGCCTCTAGCCGTAGCCTCAAGGAGCATACGGAGCAGGGAATTAGGCAGCTGATCAACCGCATCATCGATAGCATCGTCGCTGAAGGCTTGCTCAACGATACACCTCTGACTTTCAGAGACATCAAGACGATCAAGGAGGTATTCTACAACAAGATCCGAACGATGTACCACTCCCGCATTACCTACCCAGAGAAGCAAAAGTAACCCCTCTCTATGCGACCCATCTTCATCATTGGCTATATGGGCTCGGGTAAGAGTACCGTCGGAGCGAAGCTGGCCGAGTGCCTTTCGCTGCGCTTCATCGACACGGACTTCTTCATCGAAAATCGTTTCCGTGAGCGCATCGTCGATATGCTTCCCTCGATAGGTGAGGCAGCCTTCAGACGACGTGAGCGAGTGGTTATCGAAGAGCTCTCGGGGATGCAGGATGTGGTGATCTCGACGGGTGGAGGCCTGCCCTGCTTCTTCGACACGATGAATCTCCTGCTCGAATCGGGGCTAACGATCTACCTGGAGGCTACGGACGAAGAGCTGGCCACAAGGCTCGAGCTCTGTAAGCGCACCCGCCCCACGATCCGAGACAAGAGTGGCCCTGAGCTCCTCGAGCACGTCCGAGAGGCCATGCTCCTGCGTCGCCCGATCTACGAACAGGCCGCCCTGCGTGTGCCTGTGGGGCAGGTCATGAACCGTAGGCAAGAGTGGGCTGTGGCCGAAGAGCTTGCCCGAGAGATCCGCCGAGGCCTCGAGGTCTAGCCTCCTCTACTCCCCTTATCTGCCCTGCTCTAGAGAGCTTCCCCTCGCTCCGCACCAACAAAAAAAGCCTGTGCCACCGATCTCCAAAGACCGATGGCACAGACCTTCTACGAGTTGTCCCGCAAGGATTCGAACCTTGACAAACAGAACCAAAACCTGTTGTGCTACCATTACACCACGGGACAATCCTAAGCCCTTCGAGGCAAGGGCACTCGCCTCAAATGCGGTGCAAAGATAATCAAAATTCTCTATATGACAAACACAATACTCCCCTATACCCCACGGCATACAGCTGCTGAGCATAGGGGAGTATTAGCTCTCAGCCCCTGAGGGGCAGTGCTACTTAGTGCTCGTCCTTGGGGCCTCGTACCTGTAGGCGTTCGCCATCAGTCTTGACGATCCATTCGTAGAACTCCTTACTGTAGCCGGGGAAATTGGGCATCTCCGAGAGACCATAGCCGTTGTCTACGAAGCGGCCATCCTTCTCCTTCTTCTCGTTGCCATCCATGTACTTAACCAGGAGATATTCGCCGAGCTTCTTCCATCGGGCCGTTGTCCCGTTGGCGGCATCCGCACAATAGGTCGTCAAGAAGCTGACAGCCTTGTCGGGAGACTCCTGATAGAGACGTAGAGCCTCTGCGTCGACGTGCTTCTGCTGCTCATCGAAAGCCCGCTCTAATCGCTGCTGCACGGGACGGATGTCTCTGATCATAGGGGCATAGCGGTTGTAGGCCATATTCGCCACCCAGTTGTGCACCCAAAAGGCAGAAGTCCAGGAGAAGTTCATCATGTCCCCATTGCCCACTCGGTAGGCCTCTGGGATGGCAGTGATGCTGGCATACATGGGCGTGAAGACGGCCGTATTGGCATCGTCCACCCCGAACCAAAGGACGCCCCCCACAGCATCGGGCAGCCAAGAGCGTAGCTGAGCTACTAGGACGAAACCCGTCTGCTGTGTGGCGATAGCACGCTCATTGACATACTCCTTGCCATCGACCTCGAAGGTCATAGGCCTCCAGCGATAGGGGACCTTGTAGGGGCCAGCCCCAGGGTCGTTGGTCATGGACAGAGCCGTCCCCTCGTAGTGGTTGCGCATGGCCTGACGTACATCAGCTACAGAGACCTTACGCTCAGGGATTACATACAGAGGCATAGGAGCAGCCTCGACATCTCCCTGCACGTGCGAGAGATACTTCTCCATCCCCTTGTTGAACTCACGGAAGAAGCTCCATACTCGAGCCTCACAGCCTCTTAGTCCACCGAAAGTATAGGGGTTGTAGGCCTTTTGGAAGTCGAAGTCCTTGTCCTTACCCTTGAAGTAACCCATTTCACGGGCTAGCTTGACTACATCCTTCTCGTACATGCAATTCTCCTTGTCATCGAAGGGGATCTGATGAATGCGAGCCTGGTTGGCGTGGGCAGAGATAGCGTTGTCGGGGATGCGGATAGCTACCCAAACAGCCCCCTTCTTGTTTGCTCCCTTACCGATCATTTCCATGACCCAAACCTCATTCTTATCAGCAATCGTAAAGGACTCTCCACTACTGTGATAGCCATAGTCTCGCACAAGGTCGGTCATGACCTTGATCGCCTCCTTGGCAGTCTTGGATCTCTGTAGGGCTACATAGATGAGGCTACCATAGTCCATGATCCCATTAGGGTCATGAAGCTCCTTACGCCCTCCCCAGGTACTCTCGGTGATGGCTACCTGGTGCTCATTCATATTCCCCACGACGTTGTAGGTCTGTGCCACCTCGGGGATGAAGCCTAGGGGTTTGTTCGAGTCCCATTCACGGATCTCACGCATAGTGCCAGTCGCCCAAGTGCGTGCGGGCCAGTGATAGAGCTCACCATAGAGGGTGTGCGAGTCAGCCGAATAGCTGATGATGACAGAGCCATCGGTAGAGGCTTTCTTCCCGACGATCAGGTCTGAGCACGCCTGTGCCTGGTCTGCTCCCCCAGCGAGGGCTAGGGCGGCTAGAGCCAAGGCAAATAGGTTCTTTTTCATACGCTTGGATGTTTAGTTTTATGAAGTAATTGAGTTGTATCCCTGTTCATAAGGCAGCCTAAAGGTACGCCGAATAATCATAAAAGCCAAGCTCCAGGAGGTTCTAGCCTCGTTCAAGAGATAATTCTGTGGCCATACAAATGCAGCGATATTATATATACCTTTGCCAAATATTCGAAGGAGATAAATTTCATTAAAAACTGAGCTGCACTATGAGGATTGCCTATACACTTCCCAAGATTACGATTAGGGGTGGCCTGGAGCGCATCATGACGGCCAAAGCTAATGCGCTTGCCGAATTGGGGCATGAGGTTTTTATTATCACAACCTGCCAGCGCAGTAGAGAAACAGCTTTCCCGATAGATAACCGCATCCGAATGATCGACCTCGAGATCAACTATGAGGAGAACTACACTAACCCTAGGTGGCGCAGGATCCCGATCTATTGGGCCAAGCGGAGGAGACACAAGCAGAAGCTTCAGGTTCTGCTTCGAGAGCTTCGTCTGGACTTCTTCATCTCCCCCCTCTCGGGAGAGGCACAGCTCTTCCCTGGGCTGACGGATGGCAGCATCAAGCTTATTGAGAGTCATGGCTCTAGGTATGACTACTTACTCATGCATCGAGAGCGAAATCTCTCAGGGTTTATTGGCCGAGTGATCAATCGTTTTCGTCTGTGGCAGAACTTCCGAGTGGCGCGTCGAGCCGACGTCTTCGTCGTCCTGACGTATGAGGATCAGAAGCTGTGGCATGGTTGTGTGGATGCAGAGGTAATCCCGAACTTTATCCCCATCTCCTCCCACGGAGCATCCACACTGACCAATCACAGAGTCATGGCAGCCGGCAGGCACGTCGAGCAGAAGAACTTCTCGGAGCTCATCTCTATTTGGGCTCGTCTGTCCTGGCGAAATCCCTCGTGGCGGCTCGAGATCTATGGCGATGGCCCACTGAGAGGAGAGCTGGAGGCTCAGATCAAATCCTTAGGCCTCTCGAGTGTAGATCTGTTACCTAGTACTACACGTATAGAAGAATGTTACCTTGGCTCTTCCATCTATGCTATGACCTCTAGATATGAAGGCCTTCCCATGGTCTTGATTGAGGCACAGCGAGTGGGTGTCCCCATTGTGTCCTATGCTTGTCAGTGTGGGCCGAGCGACATCATAACCGACGGGGAGAATGGCTTCCTCGTTGAGGTCGGAGACCAAGAGACTTTCGCCTCCAGGCTCGAGGCCCTGATGCGTCGGGATGATCTGCGCCAACGCATGGGGGTACATGCCCTGCACAATGCACAGCGATTTACCCGAGAGGCGATTATCGCTAGATGGGTGGAGCTCTTCGAGCGTAAGCTTGCCGAGAAGGCTCGCTGATCCACTACATCTGCTGGTAGGGTATTGAGACAAGTCTATCTATTCTGTTTTGCATGAATCAATCACGAACGAATAAAAGCATTCTTAACTCCGTCGTTGCACTCCTGGCTTACCTCACAAGTGCAGCGATAGCTTTTTTCTCTCGTAAGGTTTTCTTCGAGAGCATTGGCCCTGAGATCTTAGGGTTGCGTACGACCATATCGAACTTGCTATCGATGTTCAGTTTAGCCGAGCTCGGTCTAGGCGTTGCGATAGGCTTCTTCCTTTACAAGCCTTTGCACGACAACGATACTCGAACGGTGAACGAGATCATTACAGTGCAGGCGTGGTTCTATCGTAAGCTTTCGGTTATATTCTTGGTCATTGGCCTCATTCTGATGGCCTTTCTCCCTCTGATCTTTTCCGACTTCGAAGGCCCTCTTTGGTATGCCTATGCCACATTCGCCCTGCTACTTTGGGAGGTGCTCATGTCCTATCTAGTAAACTTTCGAGGGCTTATATTTGGGGCTAATCAGAATGCTTATCGCCTCACGATTAATACTCAGGGAGTTGTGATCGTCAAAAGTCTTCTCCAGGTAGCAGTCATGCTTTATGTAGACAACCCTTACCCCTACTATCTGCTCCTGGAGTTTATTGTCTCTCTGATCGGGATCTTCATCCTTGAGTATATGATCAATAGGGATTACCCTTGGCTGCGCCCCGACCTCAAGCAAGGACGCTCCCTTTTGAAGAAGCATCCTGAGATCATCAAAAAGACCAAAGAGATCTTCGTCCACAAGCTTGCTGGTGTTTGTGCAGGCAATGTTGCACCCCTTATTATTTGGAAGTACACCTCTCTCGTAGTCATTGCATACTATAGTAACTATACTATGGTTGTAGCCAATCTTAATGCAATCTCTAGTGCAGTCTTTGGCAGCATTGGAGCAAGTATTGGTAATCTGGTGGCCGAGGGGAATAGGGAGAAGATCTTTCGTTTCTTTTGGGAGTTCCTAGCCTTGCGCAACTTCGTTGCAACGATTATCTGCTTCATCATCTATAACTTCTCTCATCCCTTCATCATCCTTTGGGTGGGTGCAGAGTCCGAATTGGACAACATCACACTGCTCCTCATCACGACGACCGCTTTCGTGTCTCAGAGCCGAGCCACCCAAGACGCCTTCTTGGCCGCTAAGGGGTTATATCAAGATGTTTGGGCCCCCATCATAGAGGCTTCGCTCAATATTGGCTGTGGAATACTCTTCGGGCACTTTTGGGGTCTGCCAGGTGTTTTGCTTGGCACGCTTATCTCCTATATTGTGATCATTGTGGTGTGGAAGCTATTCTTCCTCTTCCGCACTGGGTTCGAGATCTCGGTCTGGATCTACTGGCGCAGCTATGCCAAGTACCTTTTGGTCGCCTTGCTCTCTATAGTGGTGGGGACTTATCTTGTCAGGTGGAGCGAGCCCGATTACTCCTCTTGGGGGAGCTTCGTACTCAATGCCAGTCTCTACTCCATAGCCTTTTCCTCCATCCTTTTAGGGATCTATCTGTTGATGTCCGACGGGGCTCGTAGGATGAGTCTGCGCTTCGTCGAGATCGGACGCAAGATGGTCGGACGCCTCAGGGGCTAGTGCCATTCCTCCAAAAATCGAACGTTTATGAGCATTGTAACCAAGCTATTGAGCCAAGTATGGGATCATGCCCGAGAGAGGCTATCCCCAGCAGAGTACGAGGCCTTGCTCCCTCTAGTCCCATACCGAGAAGGAATCCCTCGTCATATCTACCAGACAACCTATACCAAGGCATTGCCCAAGGAAATACAGGCCAGCATCGAGGAGATGATGAAGGGTAATCCCGACTGGGAGCATCACCTCTTTGACGATCAGGATATTGAGGACTTTATCCTAGAGCATTATGGGGAGAAGATCTTGGGTTATTATCTGCGCATCAGTCCTTCCTATGGGGCTGCTCGTGCAGACTTCTTTCGCTACTTACTCATGTATAGGCTGGGTGGGGTCTATGTAGACATCAAAACCTGTGTCCGAGGGCATTTGGACGAGCTTCTAAGGCCAGATGATAGCTTTCTCATCTCCTATTGGGACAATGAGCCTGGTGATCTGCATGAGGGGCAGACCTTCGTCTGTGAGCTGGATCATATCCCCCGAGGGGAATATGTCCAGTGGTGCATCATCTCCAGCGAGGGGCATCCTCTGATGAGGGCAGTACTGCTTCGGGTCATGAGGATCATGGACGAATACAACCCCTACCATACTGGGATGGGCTTCATGGGGACTATACGGACTACTGGGCCTGCCCCCTATACTCTAGCCATAGAAGAGGCGATCAAGCAGGGGGAGCATCGCTATCGTTGGGTTAGCTTTGCTAAGGATCTACAGATCCAATACTCCATCTATGAGACAGGTAAACGCTCCCTTAACCACAAGAAGATACTCAAGACGGACTACCACAAGGGCCGTGTGCCAGTGATCTCTAGTCGGAAGGCTTGGGTGCAGCGTATCACCGAGACCTACACTGGCCTCTTGGCCAAGTATAGGCAAATGAGGGTTCGAGAGAACGATAGTTCGATAAAGGATTAGCCCCCTCATCCCGAGAGATCGGGCCTTTCTCGACAAAAGCATAGGAGCAGCATCTCGATCGAGATGCTGCTCCTACTTTATTAGCCACTTCGTTGTCCGAAGGGTTTAGATGATCGAGTGCTTCTTGGTGAACTCTACAATCTCGTCGATATAGCCAAAGGCTAGGCCTGTAACCGTGTCTGCACAGCCATAGTAGACAGCGATGCGACCATTCTCGGCATCGTGTAGGGCGGCACAGGGGAAGGTAACATTAGGCACATCGCCCATGCACTCGTAGGTCTCTCTAGGAGAGATGAGGTAGGGCCCTGAGCGGAACTTCACCTTCCAGGGCTCATCTAGGTCTAGAATAGCTGAGCCGAAGGCATAGACGAAGCCATTGCAGCTATTGAGTACTCCATGGTAAATGAGCAGCCATCCCTCGCTGGTCTCGATGGGGATAGGCCCTGCCCCGATCTTGGTGCACTGCCAAGCACTGTCCTCGAAGGGTGCTGGGCTCATCACATGACGGTGGCGTCCCCAGTACTCAAGCTCGGGGGACTCACTGTAGAAGATGTCCCCGAAGGGCGTATGCCCATTGTCGCTGGGGCGGCTGAGCATAGCGAAGTTGCCATTGATCTTGCGAGGGAAGAGGACGCCATTGCGGTTGAAGGGCAAGAAGGCATTCTCCAGCTGGTGGAAGGTCTTGAAGTCGAACGTATAGGCAACCCCAATCGTAGGGCCATGGTAGCCGTTGCACCAGGTTACATAGTAGCGATCTTCAATGAAGACCACACGAGGGTCGTAGCCGTAGACCCACTGGCCAACCTCTTCGATGTCGCACTCGAACTTGAGGGGCTCGGGGTTGATATCCCACTTCATCCCATCCTTGCTGAAGCCCACGTGTAGCCTCATACGGCGGTTGGTATCGTCGCAGCGGAATACCCCAGCGAAACCCTCGCCAAAGGGTACGACAGCACTATTGAAGATACTATTGGAGGTAGGGAGTAGGTCTCGGGGAATAATCGGATTGGCGGAGTAACGCCACATAACTTCCTTGCTGCCAGCTGGGCGATCCTCCCAGGGCATGTGAGGCATGGCCTCACCGACAATCTTTAGGTTGCTCATTGTTGTGATAGAGTTAGAATGTATCTGTAAATGAATTAAGAGGCCTTAGCTTCCTGCTGATTATGGGCAAAGGGCAAGAAGAAGGAGAGGAGGATCACGGGGATCGATGCAAGCATCACCACACCGAAGAAGGTCTCGTAGCCGAGGGCTGTGCTCAGCTTGCCGCTGATCATCCCAGGGACCATCACGCTGAGGTTCATAAGACTATTGGCAAAGGCATAGTGTGCCATCTGATACTTGCCTGGGGCGATCTGCTGCATCATGAAGAGGGTGATGCCGACAAAGCCGAAACCATAGCTAAAGTACTCGAAGATAATCCCTGTGGCCACCCACCATAGGCTATCGGGCTGATAAAGAGCTAGTAGGAGGTAAACTACAAAGGGGACATTGAAGAAGAGCACTAGGGAGGAGAGCACCCTCTTGAGACCGAAGTGCGAGATGTAGTAGCCCGAGAGGATAGACCCCAGGATAAAGGCTACCGAGCCTGCACTCCCATAGATCAGGCCGTACTGTTCGTTGCTCAAGCCTATTCCCCCGATCTCGACGGAGTCTTTGAGGAAGAGGGGGGCAACCTTCATGGCCAGTCCCTCGGCCAAACGATAGAGGAAGATGAAGAGCAAATAGAGCCAAATGTACCGCTTGGTGAAGAAGGAGACCACAACCTCGGAGAGATCTTTGATCCCCTGCCTGAGACTCTTCTCCTCCTGTCGCTTGGGTTCTCGAGGAAGGACTGCGAGGTGATAGAGGGCAATTAGGAGCATGATCACCCCACAGATCCCCATGATAATCATCCAGGCTGTCTGTAGGCCCATGGCCTTGGAGAGCATCCCAGCCAGGTATACGAGTCCCCCGTTGGCCAGGATCTTAGCTAGGTTGTAGAATGCCCCCTGCCAGCCTGCATAGACGCTCTGCTGCTTGGCAGTAAGCTCCTGCATATAGATCCCGTCGCCAGCGATATCATGGGTTGATCCGCTGATGGCGATTACACCCATTAGGGCAAGGCTTAGGGCGAAGAAGTCAGGTAACGGCAGGGCGAAGCAGATCAGCCCGAACATGAGGGCCGAGATCATCTCGGTGATGACCAGGTATTGTCGCTTCGTGCCGAACAGCTCCATCACGAGGCTAAAGATGGGCTTGAGGGACCAGGGTAGGATCAGCAGAGAAGTCCAATAGGTAATGTCTTCATTGCTAACGCCTAGATCCTTGTACATCAGGGTCGCTACCTGTGAGAGGGCTATGAAGGGCAAGCCCATCGCAAAGTAGACCGAAGGCACCCAGCGGATAGGGTTGCCCTTGGGGCTCTGAGGGGGAGTGTATGTGGCCTGCTCCATTACTGTTTAGCTGCTTGTAGGGTGTTGAGCATGAGCGAAACGATGGTCATCGGTCCTACACCACCGGGCACGGGAGTGATGGCGGAGGTTAGCGGTGCGACCTCGTCGAAGCAAACATCACCTGAGAGGCGGAATCCGCTCTTGCGTGTAGGGTCAGCAATGCGGGTTGTCCCCACGTCGATGACTACTGCCCCAGGCTTGACCATATCGGCCTTGACGAAGCTGGGGACTCCGAGGGCAGCGACGATGATGTCGGCCTGTAGGCAGAGCTCCTTGATATTGGGCGTGCGGCTGTGGCAGACGGTAACGGTACAGTCGCCTGGGCTAGCCTTGTGCAGCAGCAGCTGGGCCATAGGTTTGCCGACGATATTGCTGCGCCCGAGCACTACGCAGTGCTTGCCTCGGGTCTCTATCTGGTTGCGCTTGAGGAGCTCTAGGATGCCCTTGGGCGTAGCAGAGACGAAGCAGGGTAGGCCAATGCTCATGCGACCCACGTTGATCGGGTGGAAGCCATCCACATCCTTGCGTGGGTCTACGGCCTCGATGATCTTCTGCTCGTCGATATGCTTGGGCAGAGGGAGTTGAATGATGAAGCCCGTAACATCCTCGTCGAGGTTGAGGCGGGCAATAGCGGCCAGAAGCTCGGCCTCGGTAACGTTGTCCTCATAGCGAATGAGGCTCGAGCGGAAGCCTACCTCCTGGCAGGTCTTCATCTTCGAGGCTACATAGGTCTCGCTGCCCCCATCGTGGCCAACGAGGATCGCCACCAGGTGCGGTGCAGCCTTGCCCTCGGCGACCATGGCAGCGACCTCGGCTGCGATCTCTAGCTTGATGGCCTCGGCTGTTGCCTTACCATCGAGTAGCTTGTAGGTGTGGTTGCTCATAAGAATAGGAGTATATGATGATTAGAAGCCGAACTTGCCACCCATCTTGGGCATACGGGGCATCTTGGGCATCTTGCCACCCTTCATCCCCTGTAGCATCTTCATGGCCTTGCTGGTTTGGGCGAATTGGGTCAGAAGCTTGTTGACCTCCTGCACATTCGTTCCGCTACCATCGGCGATGCGCTTGCGACGGCGGCCGTCTATGATCGAGGGGCGGCGACGCTCCTCGGGGGTCATCGAGTAGATGATAGCCTCGATATTCTTGAAGGCATTGTCGTCGATCTCTACATCCTTGATCGCCTTGCCTATGCCTGGGATCATGGAGGCTAGATCCTTGAGGTTACCCATACGTTTAATCTGCTGGATCTGCCCGAGGAAGTCGTTGAAGTCGAACTGGTTCTTGGCAATGCGTTCCTCCAGTCGGCGCGCTTCTCGCTCGTCGAACTGCTGCTGTGCACGCTCGACCAGAGAGATGATGTCGCCCATGCCGAGGATGCGGTCGGCCATACGGTCTGGGTGGAAGACATCCAGTGCCTCCATCTTCTCGCCAGTACCGACGAACTTGATGGGCTTGTCTACGACTGAGCGAATGGAGAGGGCTGCTCCCCCACGGGTATCACCGTCGAGTTTGGTGAGCACGACTCCGTCGAAGTCAAGACGTTCGTTGAACTCCTTAGCCGTATTGACCGCGTCCTGTCCCGTCATCGAATCAACGACGAAGAGAGTCTCGCTAGGCTTGAGAGCGGTCTTGATGGCTGTGATCTCCTGCATCATCTCCTCGTCGATTGCGAGACGACCAGCCGTATCGACGATGACCGTGTCCCGGCCCTGGCTCATGGCCTCGGCCACCCCTCGGCGGGCAATCGATACTGGGTCTTTGCTCTCTAGGTCGAAGTAGACGGGCACACCGATCTGCTCGCCCAGCACCCTAAGCTGTTCGATAGCGGCGGGGCGATAGACGTCGGCAGCGACGAGTAGGGGCTTGCGGTTGTTCTTAGTCTTGAGCAGGTGGGCCAGCTTACCACTCATGGTTGTCTTACCCGAGCCCTGTAGCCCTGACATCAGGATGATGGCGGGATGACCACTGAGGTTAATGTCGGAGGCCTTGCTCCCCATCAGCTCTGCCAGCTCGTCTCTCACGATCTTGACCATCAGTTCGCCTGGGCGAACGGCTGTGAGTACATTTTGCCCGAGGGATTTCTCCTTGATGCGTTCGGTGAACTGCTTGGCGACATTGTAATTAACGTCAGCCTCGAGGAGGGCGCGACGCACATCCTTGAGCGTCTCGGCTACATTGATTTCGGTGATCTTACCTTCGCCTTTGAGGATCTTAAACGATCGTTCGAGGCGTTCACTCAGGTTCTCAAACATTCCTTATCTATGGGGTATCTTGGTTACTTAATGATCTTATTTGTCGCGGCATCTGGGAAGACGATACTGGGCTTGAAGCCCTGAGCCTCTTCGTAAGTCATCCAGGCATAGGCCATGATGATGACAATATCGCCTGGCTGAACCAGTCTGGCTGCTGCACCATTGAGGCAGATCACGCCTGAGCCTCGTTCTCCTGGGATAGTGTAGGTCTCGAGACGTGCACCATTGTTATTGTTAACGATCTGCACCTTCTCTCCAGGTAGGATATTGGCAGCATCCATTAGGTCTTGGTCGATGGTAATCGACCCCACGTACTGTAGGTTAGCTTCGGTTACGGTAACTCTATGGATCTTTGACTTGACTAGTTCTACTAACATTTTAGTGGTTGAATAATTCGCCAGCAAAGATAAGGTAAAAAGTACGACCTGCCTCTCCTACAGCCTCTCCCCCTTCTCTTGCTAGGCCTCAGCCCTGTCCCTCGGCCTTGTGTCGCCTGTGGTTGTCTGAGGCCTTTACTTTCCCCTATTCTTTCGTTTCTATCTATCCCTCGAGTGGCCCTATCTAGGTCTCCACTGCGATCCTATTTGAGTCTCGATGCAGATCCTACTTATGCCTCCATTGTAATCCTACTTAACGTGAGTTCGGTATAAGCTTAGGCAACTAGGTCTTGACTATCAATGTGTTCTAGGTTTAGAGAAGGCTTCTTCTGGAGTGTTTGGAGTGTTTGATAGGCAATAAGCCCTGCTAGCAGGTTAGAAATGAAGTTATGAATGGAACGATGCCTGGTGTGCTCTACTTGGCAAATGTTCTTCAATTCATCATTAACACATTCCACCAAGGCTCTTTGCCGCAGTAAGACCTTATCATAGAGATGCATTAGGGCGTTCTNGTTCTTCATATTCCTTTTCCTCTTGGTAATCATTTGAATACCATTGACGAATAATCCTTCAAACAGGTCTTGAGAGATGTAGCCTCGGTCGCCTACCAGCTTGCCATACAGACCATTGATGAAGGAATCTCGCCTTAGGGGGACTCGGTCATCAATCGCTCCATGAGTGAGGAGAAAGTTGAGGATTTCACCTCTGTCATTGATGATGATATGGAGCTTAAATCCATAGAACCAGCCCATAGTGGACTTGCCTATTTGCGCCCAATGACGCAGAGTTCGATGCTGACGAACACGCTTGATGTGGCAAACTCTTNNCCATAGAACCAGCCCATAGTGGACTTGCCTATTTGCGCCCAATGACGCAGAGTTCGATGCTGACGAACACGCTTGATGTGGCAAACTCTTATAGGGGTAGAGTCAATGAAAGAAACCCCGGTGCATTGGCCTAGGCAAAAGAGGTTCAAGTAGAGCAACAAGTAGATCCCGACAGAGGTCTGTCTTTCCACAAAACGATTGTAGGATAGTTGTTTAGGAAAATCCTCTTGGCAATGCTGTTTAATGTAACCTAGATAGAAAGCTTTGAGATTTCGATGCCCGGATAGATGAAACATGATGAGGATGGTCATCACTTCACTATCGGACATCAAGGGCTTTCGACGACGCCTGGGTCTGTCGTCTTGGGGGAGGGTTTTCGTTNACCATACAGTATATTTCTACTAACTTTGTCTTATCCATTGGAGTGGGAGTATTTAGTTATCTATTTGTTATTCAGCTATAAAGATACTAAATATCTCCCACTCTTGCAATAAAAACACCTCCTATTTTGAAACCGAAAAGACGGCAGTCCTTATACCGAACTCACGTNATAAAGATACTAAATATCTCCCACTCTTGCAATAAAAACACCTCCTATTTTGAAACCGAAAAGACGGCAGTCCTTATACCGAACTCACGTTAAGTAGGATCTCATTCGAGGCTCAGATAGGACCTCACTCGAGGTCTAAGTAGGAGTTCACTCGAGATCCTACTTAGATTCTCTTGAGCGATATTCACTGGGCAGGGCTTGCCCTCCTCGCTGGGCAATTATATCACTCAGCCTCTAGTGATACAAGAAGAAATAGAGTATCTTTGCAGATACTCATCATTATCCTACACGCCACCTATAGTTTGGGCATGAACCGAAAACCCGATGGCGTACGCCAGCATACCCTAGTTGTGCGCCTTAACGATCGAGAGCAGAAGGCCCTCGAAGACCATTGTCGTCAATACAAGATAGCCAATCGATCTCGCTGGGTACGAGAGCAAATCTTGCTCGAGGTCTTGCGCCGTGCAGAGCAAGATAGTCCTATGCTCTTCGAGGAGGAGGAGATGCGATGAAGTCGAGTGCACGCCTACAACCTCTCGACGATGAGTACTACATGCGCTTGGCCCTAGAGGAGGCACAGGTCGCTTTCGAGGCAGGGGAAGTCCCTATCGGAGCCGTCGTCGTCTGTCAAGGGCAGGTCATTGCTCGGGCTCACAACCAGGTCGAGCAGCTCCGAGACCCCACTGCCCATGCCGAGATGCTTGCCATTACGGCTGCCACTGAAGCCCTCTCGGCCTCTCGGCTCTCGGGCTGTAGTCTCTATGTAACCATCGAGCCCTGCCCGATGTGCGCAGGGGGAATTCGCTGGGCGAGGCTCTCCGAGGTGATCTACGGGGCAGCAGAGGAGAAGTTCGGCTACACGATCTACTCCTCGGAGATCCTCCCCTCCTCGTGTCGTAGGCGTACGGGGGTGTTGGAGCAGGAGGCTCGGGCCTTGATGCAGGAGTTCTTCCGCTTGAGGCGTTAGCTCGCTCCGACCCCTAGGGGCTTGGGGCTCTAGCCCCTCAAACAACTGAACCAAAACGAATGAACTTCAAGGTATATATACTCGGATGTGGCTCTGCCTTGCCATCGTGTGCGCATCTTCCCTCATCGCAGGTTGTAGAGGTGCACAGTAAGCTCTATATGATAGACTGTGGCGAGGGTGCTCAGAGAGAATTTCGCCGCCATCGTCTGAACTTCAATCGTCTCAGAGCGATCTTTATCTCTCATCTACACGGAGATCACTGCTTCGGTCTGCCAGGCTTGCTATCTTCGCTGGGGCTACTCGGACGCACAGGGCAGCTCGATGTGTGGGGGCCTCGAGGCCTTAGAGCATTCCTCGAGCCAATCTTGCAACAGTTCTGCCATGGTATGTCCTACGAAGTCGTACTGCATGAAGTGGACGACCGACGCCATGCCTTGATCTTCGAGGATCGTTCGGTTCGTGTCTCGACACTCCCCCTAGAGCATCGGACACCGACAACGGGTTACCTCATCGAGGAGCAGCCTGCCGAGCCTCACATCAACAAGGCTCTAGCTGATGCGTACGACATTCCTCTGTCGGCCTATCCATCCCTCAAGCGAGGCGAAGACTTTGTAGCCCCCTCGGGGCGACGGATCGCCAACGAACTGCTTGTCTCTCCTGCTCGAGCTGCTCGACGCTATGCCTATTGCTCTGATACTGCCTACTCTGAACGAATTATCCCTTGGATCGAGGGTATAGATCTGCTCTATCACGAGGCTACCTTCTCTAGCGAATACGCCTCTCGGGCTCTAGCCACTGGGCACAGTACGGCCGAGCAGGCTGCCCGTATCGCGCTCAAAGCTCGAGTAGGTCGCCTGGTCATAGGGCATTACTCGGCACGTCATCCCGACCCCGAACCGCTGCTACAGGAGGCACAGAGGCTCTTCCCCAAGACGATCGCTGCCGAGGAGGGGCTCTGCCTGGAAATTGAGGCTCAAAAGCGTTGAGCCATTTTGTTAGATAGAATGTTAATAATGTAAAATACCTACCTTTGTCCTCAGAGTTGCTCCACGAAGCACCGATGGGCGATAGAAGTAGGGCAATCAAACACTTATTTGGTTATGATAGACATCAGTACATCATTTGTAGGGCTGGAGCTCCAGAGCCCTCTCATTGTCGGTAGCTCAGGACTTACCCGCAACCTAGACAAGGTAAAATACTTTGCTAAGGTCGGCGCAGGTGCAGTTGTATGCAAATCTCTTTTCGAGGAGCAAATCGAGGCCCAAGGGCTTGAGATGCTTCGTCAGTCGGACTATCCCGAGGCCGCAGACTACATCGCCACTTATGTGCGCAGTGAGGAGCTGAGTCGCTATCTCGAGCACATCGAGAAGGCTCGTAAGGAGCTCACCATCCCTGTCATTGCGAGTATCAATTGTCGCTTGAGCAGCAGCTGGATAGAGTTTGCCTCTCAGATCGAGCAAGCTGGGGCTCACGCCCTCGAGGTTAATATTATGCGCCTGGAGACAGATCTCTTCTTCGACCCCAAGAAGAATGAAGACTTCTATGTCCAGGTGGTTTCTGAGCTCTCGAAGCGTCTCTCGATCCCCATCATCGTCAAGCTCTCCCGTCATCATACTGCTATCCCTGCTCTTGTCGATAAGCTCCGTGCTGCAGGAGCTTCGGCAGTAACGCTTTTCAACCGAGCCTATCAGCCCGATATTGATCTGGATAAGGAGGAGCTCATTAGCGGAGATATCTTCACCCATGCGGGCGACTTTACCGATACGATGCGCTTCACAGGTCTCGTTAGCGGCCTCATCCCTCAGATTGAGATCAGTGCCTCTACTGGAGTCTATACTTGGCAGGAGCTTGTCAAGGCTCTCCTCGTCGGGGCTCAGACTGCTCAGATGTGTACCGCCCTCTACAAGCAGGGCGCACCTGCCATCTCCGATGCCCTAATGGGGATGCGTATGTGGATGCAGAAGCAGGGCTATGAGCGCATCGATGAGTTTAGAGCTAGGCTCAACTCGACCTCTATCCCCGAGGCTGGGCTCTTCGAGCGGATGCAGTTTATGAAATACTTTAGTAGACACGTAGAGTAAATACGTGGAAAATTCAAATAATAGACAAGAAAAGACTATGAACAAAAAGACTTTTGGTATAGCATTCCTCATGGGGGCTATGCTCCTCTCTAGTTGCGGTCTCAGCAACGCCATCAAGGGAGGTGGTATTGGTTCGGCTGCTGGTGCTGCCCTCGGTGCAGGTATCGGTAAGATCGCAGGCAATACTGGCCTTGGTGCTGCCATCGGAGCTGTAGTCGGAGGTACTGCTGGTACTCTAATTGGCAACAAGATGGACAAGCAGAAGCGTGAGCTCGAGGAGAAGGTCAAGAATGCGAAGATCGAGTCCATCAACGAGGGGCAGGCTATTCGTGTAACCTTCGATAGTGGGATCCTCTTCGCCACCGGCTCTTCAGTCCTCGGGGCAAACTCTCAGACTGCCCTCAAGGACTTCGCTGCCAGCATTGCCAGCAACCCTCAGACACTGCTGCAGATCATTGGGCACACCGATAACACTGGCTCAGACAAGGTCAATGATCCTCTTTCGGTCAATCGTGCCAAGAGCGTCTACACTTACCTTACTTCGCATGGCATTGCCGCTGAGCGCATGACCTACCTGGGTAAGGGAAGCCATGAGCCTATCGCCGACAATACTACAGCCTCTGGCCGCAAGGAGAACCGCCGTGTAGAGGTGTACATCCTCCCTAGCCAGGAGATGATCGAGGCAGCCCAAAAGGGAACGCTCAAGTAAGCCTCAAGATTACTCTCGATATGGGGAGGGGTGTGGCCAAAGGCTGCTATCCCTCCCCATCCTTATTACGTTGCTACAGAAACTTTATCACCTAAGTCTATGTTCGCCCGACTCATCTCTATCGGGGCTCTGTCTGCCCTCATCCTTCTCTCTCCCTCATGCCTCAACAGGGCAAGCAAGCAGAGCCTCTCGTCCGATACGCTATCCATTGAGGAGTTGCTCGTTCGTTTACCTGAGCCTCCTGCTCACTTAGCTTCGGCCCATGAGCAGGCTCGCTATATGGTCGATCACTTTTGGGACAATATCAATCTGTCCGATCCTAGCATCATAACGCATGCAGAGGCCTACGAGGAGGCTATCGTTACCTACCTTGGCCTTCTGACCAGCCTCCCCCTAGAAGAGGTGCGTCCGCAGCTGCTCTATCCGCTCGAGCAGATGGTGAAGCAGCCCCTTCTATACACCATGACCCTCTATCGCAAGTATCTCTACGAAGCCGATTCGCCCCTAACGAATGAGGATTTCTTCCGTCCCGTGCTCGAATGGGCCATCTCTTCGCCTCGTGTAGATCAGCCCTACCAGGAGCAAGCCTCACTGATGCTGAAGCTCATCAACAAGAATAGAGTAGGGCAGCAGGCCGAAGACTTCCTCTACAAGACTGCGGATGAACGCAGTCTTCGCCTCAGTCAGATTAAGTCTCCCTACACGATGGTGATCTTTTCCTCAATAGGTTGCCCATACTGTCGAGAGGTAATGAGCTATCTGAAGGAGCAGAAGAGTCTCGCTCAGATGGCTGCTCGAGGGCAGCTGACACTGCTGGTCATTTACCTCGGAGAGGGGGCCTCCAGCTATATTGAGCAGAGAGGTATCGCCCCCGAATGGGCGACTGTGGGCTATGATCCTGAGGGTGAGATCATGCGGAGGCCACTCTACGATCTCAAGGCCAGCCCCACTTGCTATCTCTTGAGAGGCTCTCGAGAGGTCATTATGAAGGATGCTATGCCTGATGAGATCGTCCGTTATCTACAGATGCACGAATAGATCGAGCGGGATATAAGTCAGGGGGAGGGGCAATTAGATGCCCCTCCCCCTTGTCTTTTACTACCTGCTTCGTTAGAGATAGAAGAGTAATAGGATCTGTGCCGTAATGATGCGAACAAACATTGCTACGGGATACACGGTCGCATAGGCAACAGAGGAGGCGCGGCTTCCGGTCTGCTCCTCTGCAAAGTCAAGAGCCATAGGGTTAGCCATCGTCCCACTGAGGAAGCCTGCCGTCTCGGGATAACCCTTCCCTCTAAGCTTGAGGGCAAAAAGTCCGACAAGCACAGTGGGTACGACAGTGATGAAGAACCCAAGAGCCACCCACAAGAGTCCCCCACCATCAATTAGAGTCTCGACAAAGTGCTCGCCACTGGAGAGGCCTAGAGCAGCGAAGAAGATCGCTATACCAAGCTGTTTGATTAGCTGTGTAGCACTATTGGTCATGTAGGTTGCCAGGCGAAGCCTTGGGCCAAAAGCTCCCATCAAGATCCCAATGATGATAGGCCCGCCCGCCAGTCCTAGGCGTATGGGGATGCTCATGCCTGGGATAAAGACAGGGAGTGTCCCGAGAGCACAGCCCAGCAGTAGCCCGAAGAAGAAGCTCACGAGCTTGGGTTTGTCGAGCATTTGGATCGAGTCTCCCATGAGCTTGCTCACCTGCGAGAGTGCTCCAGCCTCGCCTAAGACTGTGAGGCGGTCGCCATGCTGGAGGTAGAGCTCGGGGTTGGGGAGTAGTTCGATGCCAGCTCGGTCGATACGGGTAATGTTGATCCCGTACTTATTGCGCAGCTTGAGAGAACCGAGCTTAGCACCGTTGAGGTCGGGGTTGGTGATGATGAGTCGCTTGGAGACGAGATTATCATCGATAGCATCCCAGTTGATATCTGGGCGGTTCCAGTCTTTTCCCTCCTCCCTCTTGCCGAAGTATTGGGTGAGGGTATCTACATCCTCTTGCTTCGAGAGGATCAAGAGGTGGTCTCCCTGCTGCACCTGACTCTGTGAGGTAGGCACGATCAAATGCCCATCTCGCCAAATACGAGAGATGATGAAGTGTAGATTGATCCTGCTGACGAGATCTCTGACACTGAGGCCACTGAGCTCAGGATTGATCACCTCAAACTCTGTAACGAAGGCCTCTCTAGCCTCCTCCTGCTCCTGCTCTTGCTCCTTGGGGTGAAGCCAGTCCAGCACGACAAAGGCGAGGATAACGCCCACGATGCCGAGGGGGTAAGTAACAGCCCCAGCCAGGGCCACGTCGGCGACCTCTCGTGTTGCATCGGGGTATGCTGACTGAAGCGTACTCTGCACCGCAGCCAGTACGGGCGTATTAGTAACAGCTCCCGACATGATGCCCAGGAGATTGGCCATGGAGACGTCGAAGAGGTAGTGGAAGAGGATGATGAAGACGTAGGTTACTGCCATGAGCAGCACCCCATAGAGGTTGTAGATGACGCCCTGGTTCCTCAGCGAGGGGAAGAATGAGGGCCCAACCTCTAGCCCTAGGGCGTAGACGAAGATGACTAGACCGAAGTTTTGGGCGAAGGTCAAGATCTCATAATCGGTTGGCATCCCCAGGTGGGCGAGCAAGATCCCTGTGAAGAAGACAAAGGTAACGCCGAGGGTTACCTTTCCAAAGCGCATTTTGGCCAGTAAAAGGCCGACAGCACAGACGAGCGTAAGCACTACAATAGTCTGTGTACCAGAGGGCTCGATGAAGGTCTCGAGCAACCATTGTTTCATTGTATCCATTGATCGTATAGGTATCCCTATCAAAATTGAGCTGCAAAGTTATTTAAAAAGAGACTTCATCACATCGTCTTACCGGCTATGGCGTCGGATGCTCTCGGAGAGTAGACGGTAGATTTGGCTGAGGAGCAGATCCTCCTGGATGAGTTCTAGGTGTCGATTCATAGTCTCCTCATCGCCTCGAATGGCCGGCCCTGTCTGCATGCTCCTGGGGTTATAGAGCTCAGCCTTGGCCATTGTCTCTCGCACGAGAGGGTATAGAGCCTTAGGGTCAAGGTCATGCCTCTTGAGATAATCCTCCGAAAGGGCTAGCAGATGATTGGTGAAGTTGCAGGCCAGTACAGCAGCCAAATGTAGATGCCCCCTCTGTTGGCTGTCAGCTCGATACACACAGCCTGAGAGACTACGAGCGAAGCTCTCTAGACGGGCAGCTACCTCCTCGTCGCTACCCTCAATATATAGGGGGAGCTCTCGAGGGTCTATCGAACGAGCCTTGCTGAGTGTCTGTAGCGGATAGAGGACACCACATTTCGAGTGCCAAGCCATCATCTTGTCTAGAGGGACGCTGCCTGCCGTGTGGGCCCATAGCCCGCCGTGGGTCGCAGGCATAGTATGCCAAAGAGCTTCGAGGCTGTCGTCAGGGGTGCAGAAGAGATACAGGTCTGCAGAGGTGGGCAAGGCCTGGAGATTATCCACACAGACGGGACAATAGCTCAGCTGTTGCCCAAGCTCTAGGGCAGAGGAATGCCTTCGGCTGTAGATGTGGCTGAGTGTGCCCCGAGGATAAGACTGATCTATAGCTCGAGCCAAGTGCGTGGCTACATTGCCTGCGCCGATGAGTACGATCTGTTTCATGCTTGTGTGGAGGGTGTCTCGCCGTTACCTTGAGCCGAGGAGTCGGCTTCGAGGCTAGGATAATAGCCAATGTGTATCTGTTCCCAGCGAAGGCTGTCGCTCTTGTGTGGCTCCAGCTCTTCAGCCTTGTGTCCTATAGCTAGGGCACAGAGTACCTCTAGCTGGTAGGGAATGTGGAGCAATTGGCGGACATACTCCGAGCAGTCCTGCCCATTGGCCGTGTATTGCCCATAGACTGCTGCCCAGCATGACCCTAGACCTAGAGCTTCACACTGTAGCTGCATATAGCCAGCGGCAAGGGACGCATCGGCCATCCAACTCTCACACTCCATGGGCGATCCCAGGACAATCACTGCTAGGGGTACTTCTCGAAGGAATGCTGCCCCCTCGGCACGCATGTAGCTTAGAGCCTCGAGGTGCTCGGGGTCTTCGACAAGGATAAACTGAGTGGTATGCGCCCCTCTGGAGGATGGGGCTCTGAGGCCAGCCTCGAGGATCGTGCTCACCTCTAGAGGATCGAGGACCTCGGAGCTGTAGCGGCGAATGGATCTGCGCTGGCGGATGATGTCTAATAGTTGTTGGGCCATTGTTCGTCTTGTTTTGAGTTTGCTGCAAAGGTACGGTTTATCGTAGGATCAAGCCTCCGTCCTTTGACTCTTGGGTGAAGACCCATAGGGGTCTCTGACAAGATCTCGATAGGGCTCAGGGTGAATGCCCGAGGGAGGGTCGGCTGAGATCCAAGTAGGATCTCAATGGAGCTCCTATTTGAGTCTCCACTGCGCTCCTACTTAGACCTCGGTGGAGCTCCTACTTGGGTCTCCATTGCATCCCTTACAGACTACTAACTTACGAGATTTTGTTTTGTAAGTTGGCAGCCTAATGACTGCTAACTTATAAGATTTTTCGCTTCTACTTATATCCCTACCACGCTCCTACTTATGCCTATGGATAGAGGCTCTATTTAGAGCTCTGTTGCCTTCTCTTCTAGAGGCTCAGCCATGCCTTGGAGCGAAGAAGATAAATTGGCCGAGGAGCTTTCGCATATCGACGGATCATCGTATATTTGCCTCTGCTCTACGTAGAGAGCTACATTGTATTTATATTCCCGAAGGTTATGTCCACTATCATAGACAAGTATTTTCCCAACCTTACAGACAAGCAGCAAGAGCAGTATGCCCAGCTGGATGGGCTCTATAGGCACTGGAACGCACAGATCAACGTGATCTCTCGCAAAGACATTGACCAGCTATACCCCCACCACGTACTGCATTCGCTAGGCATCACGCAGATGATCCGCTTCAAGCCCGAGACCTCGGTCTTGGACTTTGGCTGTGGTGGAGGCTTCCCAGGTATTCCTCTTGCAATTATGTTTCCCGAAGTCTCCTTCACCCTCATAGATAGCATCGGCAAGAAGGTCAAGGTTGCCACAGCCGTTGCCGAAGCCCTTGGACTAAGTAATGTGCAGACGGTGCATGGGCGAGGGGAGCAGTTGGGCTGCCAGTTTGACTTCGTCGTCAGTCGAGCCGTGATGCAGCTGGGCGAGCTTGTACCGATGGTCAAGAGACTTGTCCATCATGAGCACCACAATGGGATGCCCAATGGTCTCATTTGTCTCAAGGGCGGAGAGCTACAGGCCGAGATCAAACCGTATAGGAATATAGTGGAGGTTCAAGACCTTTTCCCTACATTTGAGGAGGAGTATTTCAAGACCAAAAAGGTCGTCTACCTTCCCCTCTAAACGATACAATCTATCTAAATGCTACAGATACATTCCTTTTGTTTTAGTCCCGTAGAGGAGAATACCTACGTCATCTACGACGAGGTGGGCAATGCCGCCATCGTAGACTGCGGCTGTATGACAGGCAACGAGCAGGAGCGTCTGCGCAGCTTCGTCGAGAGCAAGGGGCTCAGCCCCCGTTTGCTGCTCTCGACCCATATGCACTTTGACCATGTGTGGGGCAATGGTTGGGTTCTGCGTACCTGGCCCGAGATAGAGGCTTATGCGCCCAAGATCGACCTCGAGCAGCTCCCCAGCCCCTCGGAGCAGATCCGTAAATTTGGCTTATTACTCCGCTGTGAGGAGGTAGATCCTTCTGTCTATCGCCCTCTCGTTGGGGGTGAGGTCATCCAGCTCGGTAAGCATAGCCTAGAGGTGCGTCATGTACCAGGCCATTCACCTGGTCATGTCGTATTCTATGCTGCCAATGCAGGTTTCGTGATCGTTGGAGACACTCTTTTCCGTCGCAATATCGGTCGCACGGACTTTTGGTATGGTAGCTATGATCAGCTTATCGGCAGCATCCGGGAGCAGCTCTTCACACTACCAACTGACACCATTGTTTACCCAGGGCATGAAGATCCTACAGTGATCGGGGAGGAAATCGCACATAATCCGTACTTCAAATAACCTACTTGCTTAGTAATGAACACGAACGACTTTTCGCTAAGACACATCGGCATCGGCGACCTAGAGGCCGCAGAGATGCTCCGCACGATCGGAGTCAAGTCCATGGACGAACTCATCAGTGCCACCCTGCCAAAGAACATTCGACTGCCCAAACCTCTGGATCTGCCAGAGCCTATGACCGAGCGAGAGTTCGCCGAGCACATCGCAGATCTAGCCTCCAAGAATGAGGTCTTCACCTCTTACATCGGTCAGGGTTGGTATGATTGTGTTACCCCTCCTGTTATCCTGCGCAACGTACTGGAGAACCCCGTTTGGTACACCTCCTACACCCCTTACCAGGCTGAGATCTCACAGGGTCGTCTCGAGGCTCTCTTCAACTTCCAGAGTGTCATCACGGATCTGACGGCTTTGCCTCTGAGCAATTGCTCGCTCCTCGACGAGGCTACGGCTGGGGCAGAGGCTGCCCTCTTGCTCTATAACGAGCGCAGCCGTGCCAAGGCCAAGTCTGGGGCGAATAAGTTGTTCGTTGACCGACACGTCTTCATCTCGACGAAGGACGTTATTCGTACACGAGCTGTCCCTCAGGGGCTTGAGGTCGTTGAGGGAGATTATAGGGGCTTTGAGTTCAGCCCAGAGTTTTTCGGAGCTATTGTGCAGTTCCCCAATGCTGAGGGCGAAGTATGCGACTATAAGGCTTTCGTGGAGAAGGCTCACGAAGCTGATGTCAAGGTTGCCGTTGCGTCCGATTTGCTCTCTCTTGTCATGCTCACTCCTCCAGGCGAATGGGGGGCGGATGTTGTCTTTGGCTCTTCGCAACGCTTTGGCATACCGATGTACTTTGGCGGCCCATCTGCGGGCTACATCTCATGCCGTATGGAGTACAAGCGTACCCTACCAGGCCGCATCATCGGTCTCTCGAAGGATCGTATGGGCAAGGAGGCCTATCGTCTAGCCCTACAGACCCGAGAGCAGCATATCAAGCGAGAGAAGGCGACCTCGAACATCTGTACCGCCCAAGCCCTGCTGGCTACGATGAGCGGCTTCTATGCCGTCTATCATGGTCCTGAGGGGCTCAAACACATTGCCCGTCGGGTGCACTCCTTCGCAGCCTTTGTAGCTGACAAGCTCTCCGCCCTGGGCTATCGGATACGCCACAACAACTTCTTCGACACCCTATTCGTCGAACTACCTAAGTCGGTAGATATTGATCGCCTGCGTCAGGAGGCTGAGGAGTGCCGAGTGAACCTCTACTATACTCCCTGTGGGCATGTGATGCTCAGCCTCGACGAGACTACACTCGAGGATGATCTAGGCGTCCTCTGCTATATCTTCGCCTCGGCCATGGGCGTGGAGAGCAATTACGACACAGAGCCCTCTGAGCACTCTGTGCGTGTCGATCGCTCCTTCCTCAGGGCCTCATCGTTCTTGACCTACGAGGTCTTCAACAAGTACCACACCGAGACGGAGATGATGCGCTACATCAAGCGTCTTGAGCGCAAGGATATTTCGCTCGTACACTCGATGATCTCCTTAGGCTCTTGTACGATGAAGCTCAATGCAGCCAGCGAAGTCATCCCTCTGAGCAATCCTGCCCTGTGCAACGTACACCCCTATGCCCCTGCCGATCAGGTCGCTGGATCGCTCGAGCTGCTTGAGAATCTCAAGCAACTCCTGGGTACGATCACAGGCCTACCAGCTGTATCGCTACAGCCCAACTCGGGTGCTGCGGGGGAATATGCTGGTCTTCGAGCCATTCGCTCTTATCATGAGGCTCATGGTGAGGGGCATCGCAACAAGGTACTCTTGCCTGCTTCGGCTCATGGGACGAACCCAGCAAGTGCCTCCCAATGTGGCTACGAATGTGTGATCGTGGCCTGTGATGCCCAGGGCAATGTAGACTGGGAAGACTTTATGCGCAAGAGCGAAGAGCATAGAGATCAGCTCGCAGCTATGATGATCACTTATCCCAGTACTCATGGGATCTTCGAGACCAATATCATAGACCTGTGCAAGCGCATCCATGACTGTGGAGCTCTAGTCTATATGGATGGGGCTAATATGAATGCTCAAGTAGGCCTTACCAACCCTGGCTTCATTGGGGCAGACGTATGCCACCTCAATCTACACAAGACCTTTGCAATCCCCCATGGCGGCGGCGGCCCAGGTAGTGGCCCTATCTGTGCGACTCCTGCTCTAGAGCCTTATTTGCCTACGCATAGCCACTGGCAGAGCGTTGGCGCAGGGGATAACGTTGTCGCTGCATCGCCCTATGGTAGTGCGGGTATAGACGTCGTTTCGTATGCCTACATTCGCCTCTTGGGTGCTGCTGGGCTCGAACGCTCGACCCGTACAGCGATCCTCAGTGCCAATTATCTCGCTGCTCGCCTCAAGGACTCCTACGGTATCGTCTATACAGGAGCTACGGGTAGGGTAGGGCACGAACTAATCCTCGACTGCCGTAAGCTGCGTGAGACCTGCGGAGTCGATGAGAGCGATATTGCTAAGCGACTCATGGACTTTGGCTATCATGCCCCCACACTATCCTTCCCCGTACATGGTACGCTCATGATCGAGCCCACGGAGAGCGAGAGCAAGGCCGAGCTCGACCGCTTCCTCGAGGTCATGCAATGTATTTGGCAAGAGATCCAGGAGGTCAAGGATGGACTAGTCGATGCCAACGACAATGTCCTCAAGAATGCTCCGCATCCCGAGTATGAGGTCGTGGCAGACGAATGGACGCACAGCTATAGCAGATCCAAGGCTGCTTATGCTCTGCCCTACTTGAGAGAGAACAAGTTCTGGATCAATGTCGCCCGCATCGACAACGGCTTTGGCGACCGTAACCTAGTGCCAGCCTTCTGCTGCTGTTTAGCCCCAGGTGTCGAATAGCCTAGGACTTCTGTTCAACACTTTGCTGCACCATGGCCCGAGCTTGCTAGGCTGTGGTGCAGCATTGTATACATGATTTGACAGACAGAGGGGATAGACCTCTGTCCAGTACTCCTCTTTTTTGCGATCTATGTCCATTATGACCATTATCCTATTTGTTCTATTCCTTGCACAGCTTGTTCTGATCTTGTGGCTGGTGTTTAGGCTCAGTCGCCAACAAGCTCAACCTCTCGAGCCCACCCCCTCTGTACGAGAAGCCGAGCTCGTACGTGCCCTCGAGCTGCGAGAGGAACAACTCTCTAAGGCGCAAGCTGAGACTCTAGAGCTCAGGGCTCAGCTCTCAGAGGCTGAGCGAGAGGCCGCCATCCTACGAACCCGCCTAGAGCTCTCCGAAGAGCAAGTCTCTGAGCTGCGCAAACAGTCTAGAGAGATCAACCAGGAGCTACAAGCTCAGTTCAGGGAGATGGCTAGCAGCATCATGGCCGAGCGTAGCGAAGCCCTCGCTAAGCGTAGCGAAGAGACGATGAAGCCTCTGAGGGATGACCTCAAGCGTTTCGGCGAACAGGTGCAACAAGTCTATGAGGGAGAGGCCCGAGAACGCTTCTCTCTCAAAAACGAGATCGAACGCCTGCTCGAGCGCAGCATGCAGATCAGCCAAGAGACGACCAACCTCACCCGAGCACTCAAGGGCGATAGCAAGGTACAGGGCGACTGGGGAGAGATGATCCTGGAAAACATTCTCGAGCAGAGCGGCCTCAGAAGGGACGAAGAATACAGCGTGCAGGAGACGCTAAGGGATGAGCAGGGCAACGTCATCCTCTCTGAGGAGGGCAAGAGCCTGCGTCCGGACATCATCGTTCGCTATCCGAATGGAGGCTACATCATCATAGATAGCAAGGTCAGTCTGACAGCCTATACAGCCTATGTATCTGCAGAGCAGCAGGACGAGCGTGAGCAGTATGCCCGAGAGCACCTCATGAGTATTCGCAGGCATATTGACTCTTTAGCCTCCAAGGCTTATGCTAAGAATAAGCAGGGAGCGGCAGACTTCGTCATGCTCTTCGTACCTAACGAACCAGCATATAACCTTGCACTCAAGCAAGAACCTAAACTCTGGGAGGAGGCTTACAAGAAGGGTATCGTCTTGATCAATGGTACAAACCTCATCGCAGCCCTCAAGATGGCTCAGGATCTGTGGCAGCGTGATCGGCAGATCAAGAATGTGGAGAAGATCGTTGTCAAGGCCGGAGCTCTGTACGACAAATTCGTCAATTACAGCGAGAGCCTACTCAAGGCCGAAGCAGCCCTCACCTCAGCGACCGAAAGCCTAGCACGAGCCAAGGGGCAACTCTTTACCGGACCGGGTAATGTGGTACGCAGACTTGAGGAGCTCAAAGAGCTTGGCGTGTCGAGTAAGAAGTCCATTCCTCGAGCTCTATCCGACAGTTCAGAGGCGGAGGATTGACCTCTTCGAGGGGCAAGGTGAAATGCCTATAAATAAAGGGTTCTAGGGGGGTGGTGCAAAACGTATACGTTTTACGCCCAAAACGTATACGTTTTCGGCCTGAAACGTATACGTTTTCGATGCGAAACGTATACGTTTTGATCGCGAAACGTATACCTTTCATCCGACAGGGCTATACCTTGCCCTCATGAACATCCCTTCGCGCGTCCGTCGAACGAGCATAGACAACCCGATAGAGGTCGCCAATCAGATGGCGACAGCTATGCTCCTCGAGCCATCGACTGCACATGAGTCTGAGAACAACCTCGGGCAAGTCGTCCGAATAGGCTGGCTGTATATAGTCGTAAGGGAGCAGCTGTAGGCCCGAGCGTTCGTAGAAGGCAATGCGCCTATGTGCAAGCTCCCCGGCCTCAGCAGGCTCTACTTCGAGCAGCAAAGGTCTTTCGGAGTCGCTCTCCTGGAGCAAGGCTTGCACGACTGCTGTACCGAGTCCGCCCCCCCTGAGATCAGCTCGAATAGCCAAATGCTCGACGTAGAGGCAGCTCGGCAAATGCCACATGGTCGCAAAACCAATGAAGCTGTGCGCTTCGTCGCTCATCTTATATAGGGCGAACTCTGACCTCTGCGGCCTCTGAACCAGTGCCCAGTCTCGACGCTCCTCGATGGGGAAGCTCGCCTCATATAGCTCTCGTATGAGCCGCCAGTCGTCAGAACTGAGGTGATTGCTTGGGGTGAAGATCATTGTCTGTAGTTCCTCGTTCGTTGATAGGCCAATCTATCTCTTGCCTTCCCTCGAGAAGGAGTAAGGCCTCCCCTCTGCCTTTTGCCCCCACGAGCTAGGTCGAGTATCGAGGTCAAACTCTACCTTCGCCCCAGCCTTAAGATCCCTGTACCTCAGATACACCTTTTCGTAAGGCTGCCCATTGACCCTCATGCCTCGAATGTAATACTGCTTCGAAGCGCGGGGAGCGTACAGCGTGGTCTTGCCCGAGGGTAAGTTCATCTGCACCTCCTCAAAGTAGGGGCTGCCGATGACGTACTGATCACTCGCAGGCGTTACGGGATAGAAGCCCAGGGCAGAGAATACATACCAGGCAGAGGTCTGCCCATTATCCTCATCGCCACAATATCCGTCCGCCTGATGACTGTAGAAGCGATCCATTACCTGACGAATACGTTGCTGTGTCTTATGGGTAGCCCCCACGTAGTTGTACAGATAGATCATGTGCTGGATAGGCTGGTTGCCGTGAGCATAATTGCCCATATTCATGATCTGCATCTCTCGTATCTCGTGGATCGTAAAGCCATAATAACTGTGATCGAAGAGCGGAGGGAGGCTGAAGATAGTGTCCAATTGCCGCTCAAAAGCCCTCTCTCCACCCATCAGATCCACCAGCCCAGCCACGTCGTGGAAGACCGACCAAGTATAGTGTAAGGCATTCCCTTCCGTGAAGGCATCGCCCCACTTGAACGGAGAGAACGGACTCTGAAAGCTGCCGTCCTGATTGCGTCCACGCATCCAACCGCTCTCCTTGTCGAATAGATTGCGATAGCTTTTGGCCCGCTCAGCGTATACCCTCTGGAGCTTCTTCGACGCTCCTGTGTGCCTGAGAGCCTGCAGAATGCACCAGTCGGCATAGGCATACTCTAGGCTGCGAGCTGCACTCTCCCTAATCCCTACGTCGCAGGGGATGTAGCCTAGCCTATTGTAGTACTCATGGCCTAGCCTCCCGGTCGAGCTCACGGATGGATGCACTTGCTCGCTGCCGTGGATGAGTCCCTCGATGAGCTCTCGAGCGTTCACCCTCCCCAGGCCTTTGAGCAGGGCATCTGTTACCACCGAGGCAGAGTTGTTCCCCACCATGCAGTCCCTATGACCAGGGCTGGCCCATTCGGGGAAGAAACCACTCTCCCGATAGGCAGCTAGCATGCCCTCTTGCATTCGTGCACCCTCCTCCGGGTAAACCAAATTGATCAGAGGAAAAAGGGCTCGGAAGGTATCCCATAACCCAGTGTCGGTGTACATGTACCCCCGCTCGATCCGCCCGTTGTAGGGGCTGTAGTGGATCGTGTCTTGCTCGGCCGTGATCTCGTAGAAGCGACGAGGGAAGAGGAGACAACGATATAGGTTAGAGTAGAAGGTCCGTACCTTGTCCGCCTCGGGATGTCGCACCATCAGACGAGACAGAACCGTATGCCACACCTCTCGCCCCTCTTGCTTGAGCTCGTCGAAGCTCTTCCCTTGGACTTCTCGAAGATTGACCCATGCTTGCTCCTCGGAGACAAAGGACGAGGCCACACGCACCTCTCGCATTCGACCCTCCCCCTCAAAGCGAACGCCAATCATAGCGTGTCGACCTTGCTTGCCGAGGCTGTCGCCTACCACATATTCAGCTATCGGAGCATCGAACTCGAGGACGAAGTAATTCTTAAAGTTCTCTGGCACGCCACCACTATTCTTGCGGCTAAAGCCAGCAAGGCGATGCGTGCCGACTCGCTCGATATGAGAGCCCGCATCGAAGGCATCGACCACCAACCATCGCTCGTGGCTCTTGGACGTCTCGGAGTATTCTATCCTCAGGACAGCCGCTCGCTCGCTGGGCGTGAGCTCGACCTCGGTGTCATAATCTGCCAAATAAACCTTATAGTAATGAGGACGTGCCAGCTCGGCCTTGTGCCCAAACCAAGAGGCTCGCTGCTCTTGGTCAAATATAGGCCGATCACCAGTCATGGGCATGAGGCTAAACTGTCCATAGTCATTGATCCACGGACTTGGCTGATGCGTCTGCTTGAAGCCTCTGATCTTGCCTGCCGTGTAGGTGTATTGCCATCCATCCCCCATCTTACCTGTCTGTGGTGTCCAGCTATTCATCCCCCAGGGTCGAGAGATGACGGGGTAGGTATTGCCCGTACTGAGCTCGAACGAACTCAGCGTCCCAGTTAGAGGATTAACTAGATCTACGGGGGAATAGCTCTCGCTAGAGGTACTCTGGGCCCAAAGTAGGGTAGAGGAGAGCAAGCCTGCCGAAAGGGCTAGGATATTGCCCAAAAATCTTCTCTTCATGATGATAATATTGCTGGTGAAGTGCCTACGGCACCAATGCTATTAGGCCTTTGTCGCTTGCCTAGATCAGCGCAAATATACATATATAATGTTACCTTTGTCGATGATTGTGATCCATATAAGTACATAGAACTCCGATGATGAGAATACAACTATTGGGGAAAGCCCTTACCTTATGCCTTGCGATGCTTTTATCCCCTGTCCACCTCCTCGGGCAGCAAACCCAGCCCACTCGTCAGGTGCATGAGGTCAAGCCTAAGGATACCCTCTATAGCATCGCTCAGCGTTATGGCGTCCCCCTAGATCAGCTCTACACGCTTAACCCTTGGGCTCGTAAGCAGATCAACCCAGGAGACATCCTAATCATCTCCGCTGGTGAACTCACCCCAAAAGAGAAAGCACAGCCTAGACCCATTCAAGAAGCCCATCCAACCTACCCTGCTCGAGAAGAAGCTGAGCCCGAACAAGCAATCCGCCCCGAGATACGGGTAGCCCTCATGCTACCGTTGGCAAGTCAGAAGACCTATGTAGAGTTTTACGAAGGCTTCTTGATGGGCATCAATGACCTCAAGAAGAATGGGATCTCTATCGAGCTCTTCGTACATGATATTCCACAAGATGAAACCCTCGATAGACTCATCGCTCGAGGTTCTCTCACGGGTCTAGATCTAGTCTTCGGAGGGGTCAACGAGTATCAGATCGAGCGCATTGTCCGCTCCAGGGGTTATGGGCACTATGTGATCCCTTTCCATCGCTACGCTTCGCTAGATCAAGCTGGAGATAGAGTCATTCAGATCAATCCTCCTGCCTCGGCCCTCATCGCCCGAGCAGCCGATACCTTTATCCGCAAGTATAAGTCCATGGAGGTCTGCTTCGTGCGTCGTACAGAGGATGGGGATGATCCGTTCGCTCATCACCTCAAGGTCGCATTGGGTAAGGCAGGTATTCGCTATCGAGTGGTCAATATTACCTCTCAGTATCTAGGTGTTCTAGGGCGAAACACAGTCGTTGTGCCCGTATCCCCTTCGAAGCCTCTCCTGCAGCAGCTCCTAGCCCAATTGGATCCGAATGATGCCTGCACACTCTTTGGCTACCCTCAGTGGCAATCTTATGGGGATGAAGTGACGAAACAAATGCACAAGTATGGGACAACGATCTATGCCAGCTTCTTCTTTGACCCCTATCAGAGCGATGCCACAGATTTCTTGACAAAGTATCATGCCTGGTTCAACAAAAAGATTGGAGCTTCGTATCCCAAGATGGCTGTCCTAGGCTATGACCTAGCTCGCTACTTCATTCGCTCCTATGCCGCCCTAGGACAGGGCTTTATGAAGGAGAGCTGGTTGTTGCCTTCAGATGGTCTGCAGAGCGACCTTGTACTAAGCTCTTCGGGGCATGCAGGGGGATATTATAACCAACGCTTCTACTTCGTGCGCTACGATCGCAATGGGAATATTCATCGAGAGGCTCTATGATGAGAGGTAGTCTTAGAATGCTGGGTGTTTTCCTCGTGTGTAGCCTCACCATCGGTAGCCTAAGGGCTCAGGTCGAGATCGAAGATGGGAAAGTGTCCCCCCCCGAGCCCTTCGCCCCAAGGCTGTGGACGGGTATAAGGGGGGCAGTCCAATGGAGTAAATTTGTCTTCGTGCCTTCTGTCCCTCAGACGCAGATGCAGGGCTATAACTGGGGGCTGATCTCTCGTGTCGATGTCGAGCGAGGGGCTTCGTTGCAGATTGAGCTCAATTACAAGCAGGCTGGTTGGAGAGAGCGTTTTGATGATCCGAAGCTTGGCTACGAACGCCTAATCCGAAGCATCGAGCTCCCACTGTTCACTCATCTCTATCTCAAGAGTGGGGCAATGCGCTTCTATATTAATGCTGGTCCTTATGTCTCCTGGATCATTGGCGATGAAAGCCTCTCTCGCAGCAAGCAGGGAACAGAGCACACCCCTAGGGCACAGCAGAGACACGCCCTCCCAATACAAAATCGGTTTATTTGGGGTCTAGGTGGAGGTCCTGGTATTAGTCTAGAGCTTGGGGGAAAGCATCGCCTCGAAATCGAGGGACGCTTTCTCCATAGCCTGAGCGATATTTGGTCAAATAAGAGGGTAGATCCCTACGGAACATCGACCCAGATGCACTTTGGCCTAGGGGTACAGTATTTGATTGGATGGTGATAAGCTCCTTAATCGAAAGGGACAAAGACCCAAAGTAGAGCGATCAGGTTGTTGAGGGCATGCAGGAGCATCGGCATATAGATGCGATTGGTCTTTCGGTAGGTGTAGGCGAGTAGCCCGCCGAGTGCCATACGAGAGAGAAATCCGACTGCTGAGAAGTGCAATAAGCTGAAAATAGCTGAACTAAGCCATAGACTTAACCAGGGGCGTTGTGGCATCTCTTGCTGCAATGCCCTATCTACGACGCCACGGAAGAAAAGCTCTTCGCACACACCAGGGGCGATGCATAAGGAGAATAAGGCTAGAACTATCGTCCCTGCATCTGCCCCTAGAAGCATCTCCTCAACCTGCTGGGCAACAATATCTTCGAGGGAGAAGATCCCCTCGAGCGAGAGGGCTTGAATGATAGAGCTGCTCAGCTCTGACAAAACAAACGATAATCCCAATCCGATACCCAGCAAGATCAAAATGAGCCAAGGCCAGCTATAGCCTCGCCACTGCCTGGGAGGAAGTGGGCGGAGTAGTCCCACTAGAGTTGCTCGCCCATTACGAGCCAATAGCGTCGGAAGACCAAATATGAGTACAAGCTGTAGACCTACTAGGATGATCATCTCTTGCCCCGAAGGCTCTTGCCCTCCCTCTGTCAGCTGACGAATAGTCATCCAGCCGATCAGTAGAAGAAAGCCGACAGCTGCACCGACACCCAGGCGGATCAAGTCCCGATAGCCTCCGCCCTTAGAGGGTGGTACTACCACGAGATCGGAATGCTCGGGTAGTGGATCTAGGTTAAGCCATTCCCTGCTCAGTAGCATAGGGCAAATATTTGGGCAATCGCCTCGTGATCAATATCCTCATGCTCGCCGAGTAGAGAGCCTCGAGAGGCAAAGCGGTCTACGATTTTCTGACAGATCTCGGGAGCAATGCCCAGCTCGCTGAGCTTGGTCTCGAGCCCGAGGCTGCGGAAGAACTCTTCCGTCCGATCAATAGCCAGCTCGATGCGCTCCTCTGAGTCTAACCTCTCGTCGATGGCCCATATACGGGAGGCGTAGTGCAGGAGCTTGTCTCGCTTGGCCTTCTTGCCCACGGTACGCAGCAGCGCAGGCAACAGGATGACGAGCGTATGCCCATGCGTTAAACCTGTCAGGGCCGTCAATTCGTGCCCGATGCGGTGTGTAGCCCAGTCTTGACTAACCCCCATGCAGATGAATCCATTGAGAGCCATCGTGGCGCAGAGCATGAAGTTGGCTCGAGCATCGTAGTCATGTTCCTCCGCCAGGATTTGTGGAGCTTGTTCGATGAGGGTGAGCAAGATCCCCTCTGCCCAACGATCCATCAAAGGGCTTTCGTCTGAGCCAGCCAGATACTGCTCAATCACATGAACAAAGCTATCTGCAATACCACAAGAGAGTTGATAACGAGGCAGCGAATAAGTAAAGGTGGGATCAAGAATGGAGAAGAGGGGATAATCACCTGAGAAGGGGTACTTCTCCTGCGTATCGGTATTGGAGATCACGGCCCCTCTGTTCATCTCCGATCCTGTAGCGGGGATGGTGAGCACAGTCCCCAGCGGAAGGCTCACGACGGATCGATCCCTTCCCCGACACACCAACTGCCAAGGATCTCTCTCCGAGACAATCGCATGGGCGATGAGCTTGCTGCCGTCGATGACTGACCCACCACCTACGGCCAGGACGAAGCTCACTGCCTCGCGCTTACCCAGCTCGATGGCCTTGCTCAGGGTTTGTACGCTGGGGTTGGGTTCTATTCCCCAAAATTCGACGACCTCGTAGCCCTCGAGTTGAGCTCGGACGGCATCGTAGACACCATTGCGACGGATGCTTCCTCCGCCACAGGTCATGAGTATCTTCCCCCCCTTGGGGAGTCGCTTGGGAAGCTCGGCGATCATACCTTGACCGAAGATGAGTTCGGTCGGATTTTTGAACTTAAAGTTTTGCATAGTCTTTGCTGTTGTTTCGTTGGGATGGGGAACGTGCTCTTTGGGCACTCGGAGTGAGGCCTACTCGATTGGTTTCCTCCTTCAGCGCAAAGATAAGATTATCTCCCGAGCCTATCCTTGCCCTCTGCTGTTATGTCCGACGGGCCCCTCTGCGGCCATCCTTGTTAATGGTCGTGGTCAAGGAGCGAAATTTTTGTACGTATGAAAATTTATCTGCGTACGTACAAAAAAATATTTTCGTACGTACGAAAATTTAGACGAGTACGTACATTGTAGAATAGATCTATATGCACATTCTTATTTTCATATATGCGCAGATTAATTTTCGTATATGCGAAAATATATTTTTGTATATACGAAAATTAAATCATCTTCGAACTCTGTATTATCCTTCTATGTTTTAGCGATTTATAAGTATGCTTGTTCTGCGCCCCTCTCGTCGTATCTTTGTACCCGCCTTCTCGAGTGTTGAGAGGCTTATTCATTAAGCATTATGAAGCAAAAAGAGAGCATCTCTTCGCATTGGCGGGAGCGCATTGGCTGGGTCATCCTCGCCTTGGCTCTGCCCAATATTATATCTAACATCAGCGTCCCCCTGCTGTCGCTCGCAGACACGGCCATTGCAGGGCGAATGCCTCAGGTCGAGGCCCTCGGGGCGGTTGCCCTAGCCTCCATGGTGGCGAACTTTAGTTACTGGCTTTGGGGCTTCTTGCGTATGACTACTACGGGCTTTACTGCCCAAGCCTATGGCCGAGGGGATCGGAGGGCGATCTCTCGCCAGCTCTGTGTGGGCGTGTCGATCTCCATCGTCGGGGCCTTGGTCATCATCCTGATGCGTCCACTCTTCTACGAATTCTCTCGCTTCCTGAGCGAAGGGGCCGAGGAGCTCTCCCCCGAAGCCATTGCCTATCTGCGCATTGCCTACCTAGGTGCGCCGGCGGCCCTCTTGCTCTATGTGCTCAATGGTTGGTTTGTCGGCATTCAAAACACTGTCGTTCCGATGATCACGACGATATTGAGCAATATACTCAATATTGCCCTCTCCTTTGCCCTCGCATGGAAATGGGGGATGGGTGTCGAGGGCATTGCCTGGGGAACAGTCGTGGCCCAATACTTTGCCGTGATCATTCTAGCTGTCGTGGCTCTCGTGCGCTATAAGATTTACTTCGAGGAGTGGCACTGGCGAGACTTCTTTTCTCTAGGCGAATTCTTCTCTTATGTACACATAGCCAAGTATCTGCTCCTGCGCACCCTCATGCTCGGCTCGATCTCGCTCTATTTCATCCATGCAGGCAGCCATTATGGTACAGTGGCTGTGGGGGCTAATGCTCTGTTGATGCAGTTCTTCACGATCTTTGCCTACTTCATGGATGGCTTTGCCTATGCTGGCGAAGCCCTCTCGGGCCGCTATATCGGGGCAATGGACTGGGGACGCCTGAGACAAATGCTTCGCAAACTCTTCTCTATCGGCTGGATCATGGCTCCGATGATGTCTCTCATCTTCTTCCTATTCTCGGAGGATCTATTATATCTCCTGAGCGACAAGGCAGAGGTCATTGTCCTGGCACAGCAGTATCGGCTGTGGGTGCTTGTCATCCCCTTGGCCTCCTTCGGAGCTTTTCTGTGGGATGGCATCTTCGTAGGGGCAACGACAAGTCGCCCAATGACTCAGGCAGTATTCGCTGCCTGGTTGGCTTTCTTTGCTCTCTATTGGTCTCTTCGCTCGCTGTTGGGGCTCGATGCTCTGTGGCTGGCTTTTGTAGTCTACCTGCTCGTCCGCTCGCTCCTCTCTGCCTTTTGGGGGCGCAGACTCATCCATCGGATCATCGAAAGTGATTAGAGCATTGAATTGCCTCCCTAGCCGAATGAATATGTAGTATCTTTGCAGGCAAATCCATCTCACCCTCCACATTGTAGGATCACAGAATCACGAGTAATGACTCATCCATTAAACCCTAGACCTAGGAGCAAAAAACAGGTCTTAAACTTCAAGCTCACAAGCCTTGCACACCTCGGCAGTAATAATTATCTGCTGCGCTGCATCCCTCCTATATCCACAGAAATGCCCCTCATGCTCCCAGGGCAATTCGTTGAGATCAAAGTGCCGCATCAGGGGGTACTCCTACGTCGTCCAATATCGGTGTGCAATGTTGAGGATGGAGAGCTTTGGCTCTTGGTGGCTAAGGTCGGCTTGGGAACTCAATCGCTTAGTGAGATGCGTCTAGGCGATGAGCTGGATATTATGCTCCCTCTAGGCAATAGCTTCTCTCTTGAGGGCGTGCAACGACCATTGCTTGTTGGCGGAGGGGTAGGCATTGCCCCGATGCTTTATTTGGCTAAGCAGTTCGCCCAAGAGGGTATTCGGCCCGATATCCTGCTCGGAGGGCGTAGCCATGCCCATTTGGCCCTGCTGGACGAATTTGATCGCTATGGTGCGGTTCATCTCACGACTGATGACGGTTCGATGGGCCTCAAGGGACTTGTGGTGGATCACGAGATCTTGAGCCAAAGCACCCATGAGCGCATCTATACGTGTGGCCCTAAGCCGATGATGATGGCTGTGGCCCGCCTTGCCGCCGAGAGAGGGATCGAGTGCGAGGTCTCGCTGGAGAATACAATGGCCTGTGGGATTGGAGCTTGCCTCTGCTGCGTTGAGGACCTTCACGAGCAGGGCAACGTGTGCGTGTGTACAGAGGGTCCAGTCTTTAATGCTAAGCAGCTCAAATGGTAAACACTAAGATCAACATCGCAGGGCTCGAGCTCAAGAACCCCGTCCTTACGGCTTCGGGGACTTATGGCTATGGGATTGAATACCAAGACTTCGTAGACCTCAGTAGGCTAGGGGGGGTTGTCGTCAAGGGGACTACCCTGCATCCACGACAAGGTAACCCTTATCCGCGTATGGCCGAGACCCCAGCGGGGATATTGAATGCTGTTGGGTTGCAAAATAAGGGGGTACACTACTTCTGTGAGCACATATATCCCGAGATCAAGGATATTGATACAGCTATGATCGTCAATGTGAGCGGATCGACCATAGAGGATTATGTAGCGACGGCAGAGATGATCAATAGCTTAGAGAAGATCCCAGCCATAGAGCTCAACATCTCCTGTCCCAATGTCAAAGAGGGTGGGATGGCCTTTGGTGTTACCTGCCCAGGGGCTGAGGCCGTTGTCAGAGCTGTGCGAAAAGTTTATGACAAGACGCTCATCGTCAAGCTATCGCCCAATGTAACGGATATCACCGAAATCGCTCGTGCTGTGGAGGCTGCGGGGGCAGATGCCCTCTCGATGATCAATACCCTCCTGGGGATGGCCATCGATGCCGAAAAGCGTCGCCCTATACTCTCGACCGTTACAGGCGGCCTCTCAGGCCCTGCGGTCAAGCCTATTGCCCTAAGAATGGTTTGGCAGACCTCTAGGGCGGTTAGCCTCCCCATCATCGGTCTTGGAGGGATTTGCAGTGCTAGCGATGCCATAGAGTTCCTCCTGGCAGGAGCTTCGGCAGTACAGCTCGGTACTTACAACTTCGTTGATCCTAAGGCCACGATCAAGGTCATAGAGGGCATTGAGGACTATATGCAGCGTCATGGAGTAAGGGATCTCTCCGAACTTGTAGGATCACTGCAAATCTGAGGATAGCCCCTCTCTATACTGAAAAGGAAGCCCCCAAGCCTTATTGTGCTTGGGGGCTTCTCTGATTGTTAAGTGGCATGGAGGCTTAGAGGTCGTCTTCAATGGCACCGCTTTTGGAGTAGGCACTGGGCTTGGCCTCGAAGAAGTCTGTCTTGATGAGATTGGCATTACTGTACTGAGAAACCCAATTCATGCTGGCTGGCTCCTGCTCGTAACCCTCGAAGAGCACCCCGAAGCCTAGGTTTTCGCTGCGCTGATTAGCCAAATACATGATATAGTCGCTAACCATCTGGGAGGTTAGCCCTTCAATATCCTCACCGATGACATACTTACCCCATTCGATCTCCTGTAGTGCCCCTTCTCGGATCATTTCTCTGAAAGTCTCGATGGCCTCGGGGGTGAAGAGCTGAGGCTCTTCCTTCTTCAGCTCTAGGATCATAGAGCGGAAGAGCCAAAGGTGCGTATTCTCGTCTCTATTGATATAGCGGATCTCCTGCACAGAGCCTGGCATCTTGCCGTTGCGACCAAGATTATAGAAGAACATGAAGCCCGAGTAGAAGTACACGCCCTCGAGAATATAGTTTGCCACCATCGTTTTGAGTAGCTGCTCAGGTTTTTTGTGCTCCTGAAACTCATTGTAGATATCTCCGATGAACTTGTTTCTCTTGAGCAGATGCTCATCATCCTTCCACTGGTAGAGGATAGAGGTGCGCTCCTCGGGTGAGCAAATCGAGTCAAGCATATAGCTATAACTCTGCGAATGTACCGCCTCTTGGAAAGCCTGTATCGTCAAGCAGAGGTTGATTTCATTAGCAGTGATATACTCTCCAACATTGGGTAAGTTCGCCGTTTGGATACTGTCTAGGAAGATGAGGAAGGAGAGGATCTTGTCATAGGCAATCTTCTCTTTTTCTGAGAGTTCTCGGTAGTCCTTAACGTCTTGGCTCATGTTGATTTCCTCTGGAATCCAGAAGTTATTCATCGCTTGGCGATACCAGTTTGCTACCCAAGAGTACTTCATGTTATTGAAGTCATTGAGATTAGTAGTATTGCCATTGATCATGCGTCTCTTCGTAACATCGACATCTCCATGTTCGTTGAATAGGGCTTTCTTCTTTAGGGTTGACATATTAGGGAGGGATTATGATAGATAAATAATGTTGACAAATTGTTGCTAGGACTAAGCCGAGCAGTTTTCACATTCTTCGACCTCAAGCGATCGGCTGCGCACGTAGTATAGGGTCTTAACCCCATGTTCCCAAGCACGAAGATAGAGATCGAGCAACTTCCGGAAGCTATAGTCGTGGGTGATGAAGAGATTAACAGACTGAGACTGGTCGATATGCCTCTGGCGAATGCCCGCCGCATCGATGACCCAATCTTGGTCGATCTGATGGGCAGTCTTGTATAGCCAAAAGGTGTCGTCTGAGAGCTGTGGTGCTACTCGTGGGACGATGCTGCCCTTCTTCTCCTCGAGGAAGTAGCGGTTCATAACGGGGTCAATCCCGGCTGTCGTGCCTGCAATGATGGAGGTAGAGCTGGTAGGGGCAATGGCCAGCAGATAGGCATTGCGCATCCCTCTGCGGGCTACGTCAGAGGCCAAACGCTTCCACTCTGGGGACTCGTAGCCTCTGAGCTGGAAGTACGCCCCAGTCTCCCAATCGCTGCCCGGGAAGCGCAGGTATTGCCCCTTCTCCTCAGCCAGGAGCGAGGAGGCCTCGATCGCATGGTAATTGATCTGTTCGTACAGCTTGTCCATGTACTCGAGGTGCTCATTGCTCTCCCACTTGATCCCCTTCTGAGCCAATAGATGGTGGTAACCACTGGTGCCGAGACCTATGGGGCGCATCTTCATATTGGTGATCTCTGCATAGGGAATAGGATAGAAGTTGAGGTCGATCACATTGTCCAGTGCACGTACGATCGTGTGGATCACGCTACGGAGCTCCTCCCGGTCATCCACCTTGATATTGCCCAACACGAGAGAGGCGAGGTTGCAGACAACGAAGTCCCCAGCCTCTGTCTCTGTCGTAATGATCTCTCTGCCACCCTCTGTGCGAACGGAGATCTTGCGCTCCTTGATCTCGCTTTGGTTCTGTGCGATCTCAGTGCAGAGGTTAGAGCAGTAGATAACACCCTGGTGTTTATTCGGATTGAGGCGATTGACCGTATCTCGATTGAAGATGAAGGGCGTGCCAGTCTCAACTGCACTCTTGATGATGAGGCGAACCATCTCCTTGACCTTAATGGGACGCTTGGCAATGCGATGCTCATTGAGACAGTCCTGGTAGCGACGCTCCCACTCCTCTCCGTAATAATCCTCCAGGCAATAACCCTTGATGCTTTGGATCTCATGAGGGCACATCATGTACCAAGTACCGTCAATATCGGTCTGTACCATGCGCCAAAAGAGGTCTGGCACACATACCCCGGGGAAGACGTCATGCGCCTTCATACGGTCATCCCCATTGTTGGTTCGTATCTGAAGGAACTCAGGCATATCCCTGTGCCAAATGTCTACATAGATGGCCACTGAGCCCTGACGCACACCCAGCTGATCGACGGCAATAGCAGTATCGTTGCACAGCTTGATCCACTTGAGGATACCTCCAGCTACGCCCTTGAAGCCTCTGATGTCGGAGCCCACGGCCCTGACCTTGCCCATATAGATACCCATCCCTCCGCCAAACTTCGAGACCTGAGCAAAGTTGTCGATCGTACGGTATATACCGGTCAAGCTGTCCGGCATAACGTCCTCGAAGCAGCTACTGAGCTGGCTGAGTGGCTTGCGGGCATTGCTCATCGTGGGCGTTGCCATGGTAACCTGCAGGCGGCTGAGCGTGTCGTAGATCTTCTTAGCCCAGAATACCTTGTTTTCACCCTCGGGCATGGCTAGGTGCATGGCAATCCCCATAAACATCTCTTGAGGACGCTCCAGCAGGGTATGGCTGTTGTCGGTGATGAGGTAACGCTTGGAGATCAGCTGTAGGCTGCTGTAGGTGAGCAGGTGGTTGCGAGACTCGTCGAGGTAGCGTCCCAGCTCCTCGATCTCGGCCCGATGGTAGTGCTCCATAATGTAGCGACCATAGAGGCCCTCGTTGGTCAGATAGGCGATCTTGCCGTAGAAACCCTCAATATATAGCTTATCCTCCTGGCTCGAGATTGCTCGATTGACCTGCATAAGGAGCAGCCGAGAGGCTATGAACTCCCAGTCGGGAGCTTCGGGGGTAATCAGCTCGACTGCAGCCTTGGTCAAGATCTCAAGTGTATCGGCCTGCTCCTTGTAGAAGGCTTGATACTTAGTATATAGGAAGTCGAGGGAGTAGCGTTTGTCGCCGAAAGATGCCTGAATATCCTTGAGTAGACGAATGATACCAGGATCGGTGATTGTCAAGCAAAATTTATTGATAATCTGGCGGTATTCGCTTCTCTTCTGACGATACAATATATAGGCCTTGGCCACGGTGAAGTATCCTGCGGCCATTAGAGCCTGCTCGACGAGGTCTTGTATAGTTTCGACTTCGATTTCTCCGCCTCTCTCGGCAGCTTCTACTTCTATCTTCTTACAGATTTTTTGGATCTCTTTCTCAGGCATACGCTCGCCTGTGGCCTGGAAGGCACGTCTTATGGCGTTGGAGATCTTAGAAAGCTCAAAGTCCTCTACCGCTTTGTCTCGCTTGATAATCTTCATTGGGTCGGGTCTGTGTATGTATTGTGATGCTTAAATTCTTGCCAGTAAATCAAGACCTATCCAGTCTCTAGGGCAGCCAAAGTTAGCAAATCTTTGTCTCGAGATCAAGGACGACTTTCTCATCGGCGCAGCCCTAGAGACCATCTATGATCAGCAGGATAACCATTTAGTACTCTAGATAGGCTGAATAGCTATTGTCTATTCTTTATATAGACAATGACAATAGTCTTGGCTCATTGCTGCCTGTTTAGAGGCCTCAAAGGGCAGGAGGAGCTAGAGATCATTTTTTCGAATAGAGGGCAAATCTGTCGAATTTGGGTGGCCCAGTATTTGAAATATAAAATCGAAAATCATAAATAAACGAACTAAATTTAATTCTAAAATAGGATTCACGTGAAGTTGTATTGCCAATTTTGAAATCTACCAAGTGAAATTCATTTATAGGAATACACCTTCTATATCTAGAAGCATAGAGTAGGGGAACTCCTATTGTAAAAAGAATATCAACTGAAAATCAATATCTTGTAACCACTATTCTATAGTATAACTCTAAGGTAAAGGGCTTACTGAAGCAATATTCCCATCAAAGAATGCTTAGTGTATGCCATTACTAACTATAAACCAATGATTTATATGATATATATCCAGTAATAGACTATTCTATAGGGAGGTAATCGAAGGGTAGATACCTTTGCGAATGATAGGATTTTGATATTTAAAATTCAGAATATCTAATTCCTAAATTTGGATTGAGAATAATTTGAGGTACATTTGTATTCGAAATACAGAATACTAAATATCGAAGGGAAAATGGCAGATTTTATCAATCTAGCAGAGATCTCTAAGCGTATCAGAGAGCTCCAGGATATGAGTGGCATGACGGCAAAGGATTTTAGTGCAAAGACTGAGATCCCAGCCTCTACGCTCTCACAAATCAATAATGGCAAGATCTTACCCAGCGTGGACAATATCAATAAGATCATCGATAAGTGGAGCGACCTAATGAGCCCGACCTATCTGCTATTTGGGATTAGGGATGAGGGGCTCTCTAATAGAGCATCACTGGCCTCAAGCGAGGGGGCTCAGTCCAGTGATCTATTCTCCAGTCATGGACAAGACGATCGGCTCAGAGAGGTACTCATCGGGCAAGCCGAAGAGATCGGTCGTCTTAAGGAGCAAATCGAAGCCAGTAGACCCAAAGAGATCTCACATATCACGGTCTTCTATACCGACAGTAGCTTCGCCACCTTCAGTCTCGAGAGTTCTAAGCCTTAGCCATCGAAGGGGGCTGTGTGGCTTTTTCGTAGGTTTCGGTCCATGGTCCAGATCGAACCCTCCGTTCGCCTTCTCTATTACTTCGCATCATAAATTAAACATAATCATCATTAACGAAAATAATAAGAGCTCGATTGAGGACATATAAGGATCACTACAGTGCGCCTCTCGGCCCATCGATTGAGCCCCTATCGAAGCCTCTGTGGAGGTATAAGTAGGATCTCACCTGCGATCCTATTAGGACTTCGATCGAGATCCTATCTGAGCCTCTACGACGATCCTATTGAGGCCTCAGAGGAGCTTCTTCTGAGTACCATGCTGGGATGCCTATAGGATCGCACCTCAATCGATAGTTCCCCCACGGACGAGGGTCTCAAAACAACTGGGGCTAAGAGGAGTTTGCTTCCCCTTAGCCCCAGTTGTTTATTGGCTGTCTAATGAATTACCAGCTACTGGTTGCGCCGCCACCGCCGCTCGATCCTCCTCCCCAGCTACCGCCTCCCCAGCCACCTCCGCCATGGCGACGAGAGCCCGAGCCGGCAATACTGATCAGCGTACCCAGCAGGACTCCTGCGGCAGCTGCATTCTCTGCCGAATCACTATCTCGGCGATCGGCATGATCATCATGCTGACAATGTAGGCAGTGCAGGTAGGTACGAATATAAGGCTTACCCGAGAGGCGAATACGTTGCTGACGGGTGGCCTGCATTGTACGCCCATGGCAGACCGGACACTCAACGAATGAAGACCCTGCGACCGTCTGAGCGTGCAACTCGACCTCATTGCAGTTCGAGCAATGATAGATCGAGTAAGCCCGAGAGCCAATCGCCTGCTCCGTGCGTTGCACTGGGCTGAGATAGGACTCTAGGAAGTCGGTCTTACGCTCCATACCCTCTGCTCCACAGAGATCACAGTGTGTTAGCATACGACGCACTCTAGGCAACCGCACCCTACCCCAAAGCCAAATGAGTACCCCAGGCGCAACGCCCAACAGGAGAAATAATACGAGTGAAAGTCTATAGCTGCTGTACAACTTCTCCCATCGGGCTCTGGCCTGAGAGGGCTTGTCTATGGCATTGACTTCGTACTCTAGAGAGATCAGTAGCCCAAAGAAAAGGATCCCCGTTACGAGGAGGAAGAAGTAGAGGACCATATTCCCCTGCAAGACATCCATACCCGACAGATGCCCCTCAGAGGGGCGTAAGCCTTCATTCTGTATGAGCTGCTCGATCTCATCTAGACCAGCCAAGAGACCTAGCCCCATCCTTCCCTCTCTAAAGTGTGGGATCATCACCGTCCTTTGGATGCGCCCCATACGGCCATCCGTGAGCACACCCTCAAGGCCATAGCCGACCTCGCTACGGATGCGGCGTTGGTCTGCAACGTAGAGGATGAGGAGGCCATTATTGAGCTTCTTATCCCCCAGTCCCCAGTGACGAAACAGCTCGACAGCAAAGCCTTCAATATCTCGCTCTCCAATAGAGGGCAACAGCACGACAGCCACCTCCACACCATAGTTGATCTTGAATCTCGAGAGAGCTGCATCTAACTTCGCGAGGCCTATGTCCTGCACAATGCCTTCAGGGTCAGAGACACGCCGAGTAGAGTCGAGGAGCTGTACATTGGGCACCTCATCGACCCGATAGCTTCGTTGTGCCCAGAGGGTACTGGAGGCTAGTAGCACTAGGCATACGAGCAGCAGATATCTAGCATGCCCCATCAATATTCGTCTTATACTCATCGGGGAAACAAGAGAGATTACTTGCCGAAGTCTACCTGAGGAGCAACCTCGCTACCCTCCTGAGCAGAGAAGTAAGGACGCTTCTCAAAGCCCGCAATGGCAGCTACGATGCTGGTGGGGAACTTACGGATACTCGTGTTATAAGCCTTGGCTACATTGTTGAAGTCTTGGCGGGCAACTGTGATACGATTCTCTGTGCCCTCGAGCTGATTTTGTAGATCACGGAAGTTCTCATTAGCCTTGAGATCTGGGTACTTCTCCACCACGATCATGAGGCGAGAAAGGGCAGAGGAGAGGGCGTCTTGGCTCTGCTGGAAGCGGGCTAGAGCCGCCTCGTCCATCTGATCTGCATTGATCGTCGTGCTCGTTGCCTTGCTACGGGCCTCGATCACGCTCTGCAGCGTCTCCTGTTCATGGGCTGCATAGCCCTTGACCGTGGAGACGAGGTTGGGGATGAGGTCTGCACGACGCTGATATTGGTTCTCAACTTGGCTCCAGGCTGTGCTCACACCCTCCTCCTTCTCCACAAGGCCATTGTAGCTGCTAAAACCCATTACAACGAGCACGATCAAGCCAATCAGGATTGCAATCCACACAAAATTCTTCTTCATTGTCTTCTTGTTTTAAGTTTATTCTTCAATTATATCAATTCCCCAACTTCGCTGGTTTAGCGAGCTAGGCTTCGAGGCTTTCGCCTCTTAGTTCTGTCTTTCTTCACCGACCAGCCGAAGTGGCCGAGATAGTCTCCGAGTGAGAAGTACTCCCCATGGGCATAACTTAGAAGATCCGCTCGAGCCATATCAAAAGCCCCAGTCTCAGGATCTAGGTAGGCTTCATCAGCCCGCACATTCACGACCTCAGCGATGAACATGTCGTGGCTGCCGAGGGGGATGATCTGCTTCACCCGACACTCGAGGCTAATAGGGCTCTCCAGCACTAGAGGGGCCTCGATACACTTCCCTCGCTCTATGGTCAGGCCTGTCTCGGCGAACTTGTCATATTTGCGCCCCGAGACTACCCCGCACCAGTCCGTCGCATGTGCCATCGCTCGGGTTGTGAGGTTGAGGGCAAACTCCATCTGCTCCTTGATTAAGCCATAGGAGTGTCGCTCGGGACGGATACTCACATAGCACATAGGAGGATTGGTGCAGATCGTCCCGACCCACGAGGCTGTGAAGAGGTTAACCTCCTCCCCCACTCTGCCACAGCTGACGAGTATCGCAGGCAGGGGGTAGATCAGCGTTCCAGGCTTCCAATCGGCTCTCATAGTAACTCCACTTGTTCGCCGAGAACCTTACGACTACAATAGCGACACTCTAGGATAGGAGCTCCACCCTCGGTATGAGCTTCTACGGTGAAGCGGGTGGCCATCGGCTCTGCATTCGTAATACACTTGGCATTGGGGCAACGCACTAGTCCTACGACTTCATCGGGGAGGCTCAGGTTGCGCTTCTCCACAACCTTGTAGCCACGTATGACGTTGTGTCGGACGTTGGGGGCTAGGATTGCAATCCGATTGAGCTCGTTCTCTGAGAAGAAGCGGTCGTTGATTTTGATGATGCCCTTCTGCTTACAACGGCCACTCTCTAAGTTGTTGGCAATGGTAATGGGGCTCTGGATCTGCTCCAACTGTAGGAGAGAAACGATCTTGAAGAGCTTATCCGATGGGATATGATCGAGTACTGTACCATCACAGATGGCCTCGACCAGCATCTTTTTCTTATTCATAGAGGCAATGCGTATTGTCTTTAGTGAACCTCGAGGCCTAATACTTCGCAGATGATAGACTGGCGCGTATAGAGACCGTTTCGGGCCTGCTGTATGAAGTAAGCCTTAGGGTTATCGTCCACGTCCTGAGCGATCTCTCCTACTCGAGGTAGTGGATGTAGCACCCTCAAATTGTCTCTGCTGGTGGAGAGCATGTCGTTGGTCAGTTCGTAGATATTCTTGACCCTCTCATACTCTTCGAGATCGACAAATCGCTCTCGCTGCACACGAGTCATGTAGAGGATATCTGCTCGGTCAATAACTTCTCGGTCGAAGGCTCGTGTCTCCTCGTAAGGAATCCCATGGTTACGGCAGAAGTCCAAGTACTCTTGAGGCATCCGCAGCTCATCGGGAGCGACGAAGATGAAGCGAGGGCGGAAGTGCGACATCCCTACCAGGAGCGAATGCACTGTGCGACCATACTTTAGATCTCCGACCAGGACGATAGTCCTGTCATAGAGCGTTCCCTGGGTCTTGCGGATGGAGTAAAGGTCGAGCAGCGTTTGTGAAGGGTGCTGATTGGCTCCATCCCCTGCATTGACGATCGGTACACGGCTAACCTCTGAGGCATAGCGAGCCGCCCCTTCGAGATAGTGTCGCATAATGATGAGATCGGCGTAGCCCCCGACCATGGAGATAGTGTCCTTGAGGGTTTCCCCCTTGGAGGAGCTAGAGGTCGCAGCATCGGAGAAGCCGATAATCCGCCCCCCTAGCCTATTGACTGCTGTCTCAAAACTTAAGCGAGTGCGTGTAGATGGCTCGAAGAAGAGCGTGGCAACGACCCGCCCCCGGAGCAGATCTCGATTGGGGTCTTGCTCGAAGAGCTCTGCCCTGTCTAGGATGCGGAGGATATCCTTTGGGCTCAGCTCATTGATAGAGACTAAATGCTTCATAGTGATAGGAGATGATGCGATAGAGTTTGCTTACAAATATAAGCAAAGAGAAGCGAATGCCCTCGGCTGTACTCCGACTGCATTCGCTCCTCTTGCTTTGTTTGAGATCAAAGGATGAGGCCTAGAGGTTGTCCTTCTCAATGTCTTTGAAGTAGTTGTATGTGCCAACCTTGAGCTCTAGGCAAGCTGCTTCATCACAGACGATAATCCCCTTGGGATGCATCTGCAGGGCAGAGATCGTCCACATCTGATTGATCGAACCCTCTACAGCATGGTGTAGGGCTCTAGCCTTGCCATGGCCATTGACTAGGATCAGCACCTCCTTGGCATCCATTACTGTACCAACGCCCACAGTAAGAGCGGTCTTGGGAACCTTATTGACATCGCCCTCGAAGAAGCGGCTATTAGCAATAATGGTGTCCGTTGTCAAGGTCTTGATGCGGGTACGAGAGGTCAGCGAAGAGCCTGGTTCATTGAAGGCGATGTGCCCATCAGGGCCGATACCTCCAAGGAAGAGGTCTATGCCCCCCATAGCCCTCATTGCAGCCTCGTAGGCAGCACACTCGGCCTCGGGGTCAGCTGCATTGCCGTCGAGGATATGAACGTTCTCGGGCCTGATATTGATGTGGCTAAAGAAGTTCGTCCACATGAAGGTATGGTAGCTCTGAGGATGATCTTGGGGTAGGCCGATATATTCATCCATATTGAAGGTTACGACGTGCTCAAAGGAGACGCGAGAGGCTTTGTAGGCCTCGATCAGAGCCTTGTACATGCCCATAGGGGAAGAGCCCGTAGGCAAGCCTAGGACAAAGGGTTTATCCGCCGTAGGAGCTGCGGCATTGATCTTCGATACGACATAGTCGGCAGCCCATTGGGAGAGCTTCTGATAGTCGGGTTGAATGATAAGTCTCATGTGAAAAGAGATATAATGATGGTTGATAAATAGCTTAGCTTATATCCTTGGCTAGTACCTTGGCGGCCATCTCTTGACCGATAGCCCAGGCCTGCTCCATGACGGCAGGTAGGTCGGCCATTTTGAGCTCGAAGGGTGTACCTACCAGTTCCCAGTTCATTTCTTCTGCGAAGGGTGCTAGCTTCTTGACCGAGGCAGGTGCCCAGGTGTAAGAGCCGAAAATCGAGTAGAGACGCCCCTTCACCTCACGAATACGTACGAGATTCATGATAGTCTCCAGCGGGGTAAAGATGCCGCCGCAATATGTGGGGCTACCGATGATGAGGCCCTTGTAGCGGAAGATGTCTCTGAGGATGACAGAGGGGTCGCTGTGGCTGACATTGTAGCATACTACCTTCTTGACGCCAGCTGCTGCAAGCGACTGAGCAACGACATCGGCGAGCTGCTCCGTATTGCCATACATGGAGCCATAGAGTACGACCACACCCTCCTCGCCCTCGTAGCGGCTAAGGCGGTCATAGATCTCATAAGCCTTGTCGAAGTGGGCTGGAGTCCACACCACCCCATGGGTAGGACAAACATAGTCTACCTCGAGGCCCTGCTGCTTGATGTTGGCGAAGGCCTTCTGAACGAAGTTGCCATACTTGCCGACGATGCAAGAGTAGTAACGGGACATCTCTCCGAGATACAGATCCAGATCTGCCGAGTGATCGAATATATGCCCATTGAGAGCTCCGAAAGTCCCAAAGGCATCGGCTGAGAAAAGAATCTTCTGCGTCTGTTCGTAGGTGAACATCACCTCTGGCCAGTGTACCATAGGGGCAAGAAGAAAGGAGAACTCATGCTTGCCCACACGGATAGCATCACCGCTCTTGACCTCGATCAACCCATCGGTAATGCCATGATACCCCTTGAGCATATCAAAGGTTTTCTTGTTCCCAATGATCTTCACATCGGGATAACGCTTGCGTAGAAGCCCAATTGAGCCACCATGATCGGGCTCCATATGATTGACAATTAGGTAGTCTAGGGGTCTATCTCCCAGGACGAGCTCTAGCTTGTGAAAGAATACATCCGAGTAGCACACGTCTACTGTATCAATCAGCGTCGTAACCTCATCTACAACAAGATAAGAGTTGTACGACACCCCATGTGGCAGAGACCACATATTTTCGAAGAGGGCTTTGCTGCGATCATTAACTCCGACATAATACACGGAGTCCGTTACTTGAGGTACTGTATACATAAGGGTTGAATTATTTAGTTTCCATTGATCTGATAGGAAGTACTCTTAGCTCTCTTCAGGGCTCGAACGATGAGCCACAGGCCTAGGACAACGAAGGGGATACTCAGTAGCTGCCCCATATTTAGCCCGATGCTATCGATTAGGTCTAGCTCCCAAGGCTCTTGGACGACCTTGATCCTCTCAATGAATATTCTCGCACCAAAGATCCCTGAGAGCAAGACCCCAACGAGGAGTCCCGAATAGCGACGTGCGGCATCTCTAGCGAAGTAGAGCCACATACACAGAGCGAAGACAAACAGATAGGCCAAGGCCTCATAGAGCTGCGTTGGATGGCAACCGATAGATAAGTCCGGTACTAGCTGATGGTACTCTTGCGAGCGAACGAAGCGGAAGCCCCAGGGCACATCCGTAGGACGGCCAAAAACCTCACTATTCATCAAGTTACCTAGGCGGATCATCGCTGCGACAATGCCTACAGGTACGGCTACTCGATCCATTGCCCAAAGCATTGGGAGCTTGGTAACTCGCCGAGAATAGAGCCATATAGCGACTATGACGCCGATCGTCCCTCCGTGGCTCGCTAGTCCACCCTCCCAGGTGAAAAGGATCTTGATCGGATTGGCCAGGTAATACAGAGGATCATAGAAGAGGACGTGCCCTAGTCTAGCCCCTACTATAGTGCCCACAAAGATGTAAATGAAGAGCGAGTCCAGCCACTCAGGCTTGAGGTCCTCTCGCTTCCATATACGGGCCTCGATCATAGGGCCGAGGAAGAGCAAGCCAGCGGCAAAGAGCAGGGCATACCAACGTATCTCTCGAGAGAAGATCTCGAAGAGTACAGGATCTACATCCCAATTGATGTAATGAGGTAGCATGATCAGGTTCGTTAGTTCAGTCGAAGTATTTGTTTTATTTCTAAGTCTAGCAGAGCTTAGCGATCCACCCCTCCCTTGCGCCCGGTAGCAAGTCGATGACAGGGATCTCGAGCATGGTGTAGCAGCCTGGGTTCAGTCGCTTGCTTGCACGGGCCACGCAAACGAGGATCTGCGCTGTCAGGGCGGGGTTATTGATCTTCATGTTAAACTCCAGGAGTTGATTGTGGGTTACGCCTGAGATCCCCTTGCGCACCATATTCACCCCATGCCCCATATCCGTCAGGGCATCTACATCCTCCACGAAGCGAACATGCGTCTCGTCATGGACGAAGTAGTCATCCTCTTTGATGGCCCGAGCGACAGCATCGGCGTTATAACCATCCTCCAGCTCCACATACACCATACGGCGATGAATGCCCGTACCCGTAGGGATAGTCATCGAGAGAGCTTTGCGCACGCCAGCGACAGCCTTGACTGCGACGGTATGCCCCATGCTCATCCCAGGGCCAAAGTTGGTATAGGTAATCCCCTTGGGGACAATGGCCTCCATTAGAGCACGAACCATAGAGTCGCTGCCTGGATCCCAGCCGGAGGCGATGACCGCCACTGTATTGTGTACCCGAGCTGCTGCCGAGAGGTTGGCCCTAAGATCTATTATACCCCCATGGATATCGAAGCTGTCCACGGTGGCGATACCACGAGAGAGGATTTCAAGGGCCGTCTGCTCGACGAGGCGTGTAGGTGTGCAGAGCAAGGCCACATCAACTCGCTCCAGCTCGTCAATGCTGCCTACCACGGGGTAAGATCTAATTTCATTCGGGATGTCTTGGGGATTGCGTCGTACGATGCCTGCAATCTCGAAGTCAGGGGCTGCCTCGAGGGCCGCTACTGCATAGCGACCGATATTGCCATAGCCGACAACGGCTGCTCTGATGATTTTATTTTCTGTCATACAATAATTAAAGTCCGTATTCGCAGGGCGAATGGCCTCTCGAGAGGCATAGTGCTACAAAGATAGCAATAATACTTTGGCTAGGCCGCTCGGGATAATCAAGGGCAAAAAATTGGACTTATGCTGCGAAGCTACTTCCTCTGCAATTGAGCCTACCCAGGAAGAGCAGTAGAGAGCCTATCGAGGTCGTTGTGGAGACTCAAGTAGGACTTCACTCGAGGTATAAGTAGGAGCTCGTTCGAGGTCTAGATAGGATCTCAACAGCATTCCTATCGGGGATCGGTTGCGCAGACCGAGGGAATATTTATAAGTCGCTGTTATTCAGATAAAAATAAGAATTCATTAGGGCTAAGATCGAGCCCTCCATTCTCTATACCTCTATGATACGAAGAGGGTGCGATGGGGAGGTAATCCCATCGCACCCTCAAGGTCAATATCTCAACGCTCTGGGCCTGGACTCACGATACTCCCACAGGCGAGCACAGGGACACTCACCTACCCTAATAGCAGCCCCCGCAGAGAGGGCACTAGAGGGCGCAAGCGGCAGAGCACTTGCGTGTCTCCTCGACGGAGACGCTCACAAGGCGAACCCCTGTACCCACGAGCTGCCGAGGGCCGACCTCGTGCAGCAAATAGGCTGCCATTTGCTCGGCCGTGGGGTTAAAGGGCACAACGATAAGGTCCTCTGCTGCGATACGCCTTAGCTCGGAGAGGAGAGGATCTTCGCTCCAGAGCATCATACGATGATCCCAGTGCTCCTCCAGCCATAGGCAGAGGCGCTCCTTGATCACTCCGAAGTCAATCACTCGCCCCAGGGCATCGAGCTGCTCTGCCGTGCAGGTGAAGTGAATGCGATAGTTGTGTCCGTGCAGGTGTCGACACTTATTTTCGTGTCCAACGACACGATGCCCCATGCTGATGTCATGGTAGCGTTGTACAGTAGTCATGAGCTTAATACAAATGAAAAATAAAAGAGGAGCGACCTCCCTACGGCTCTAGATTGAAGCCATCGGGCAAGAAGCCACTTACATCTCCCCCGAAGTGCAGGAGCTCTCGCACTACGGTCGAGCTGATATGCGTTAGCCGTTGCGAGGCCGGCAATAGTACGGTCTCCATATCGGCAATATGTCGGTTAAGGTCTGCCAGTGTACGTTCATATTCCATATCCGTACTACTGCGTACGCCTCTGAGCAACACCTTGACCCCCTGTTTGAGGGCAAAGTCTACCGTAAGGCCGTCATAGGTATAGACCTGCACTCTAGGGTCAGAGGCGTAGTAAGTCTGTATCTGCTTGAGACGCTGCTCGGGGGTGAAGAGGCTTCTTTTGCTCTCATTGACCCCGATAGCGATGATGATCTCATCGAAGAGGCGAAGGCCTCGACTGACAATATTGGCATGGCCCTGGGTGAATGGGTCGAAAGAGCCTGCATACATAGCCACTCTACTCATAATCCGAATACTAGTTTGCTTGGGTTAGGTCTATAATCTCTTCGCTCATGGGGGTTAGGTTCTCGACCCTACCCTCAGTAACGAGATAGGTATTCTCCACTCCGAGAGCTCCTATGCCTGGCAGGACGAACTTCGGCTCATAGGCAATCACCATCCCGACCTCAAGCACATCCCGACTTCTACCCATCAGAACTGGTAGCTCATTGATCTGTAGACCGATACCATGACCAACGAACTGAGCCTGCTGCTTCGTCCCCATAAAGTAGGCCTCAGCACCAGCCTCTCGCACCCTACTCAATGTCTCCTGGTAGAGGTCTGCGCACGAAGTCCCTGGGGCGGCCTGATCCATCACCTCTCGGTGCAGCTGACAGCTGAGCTCATGCAGACGGTAAGCCTCTTCGGGTAACCGTCCGACAGAGAAGGTTCGGGTAAGGTCAGAGATATAGGGGCTGTAGTTGCCAGCCATATCGACCATGACAGAGAGCCCCTCTTCGAGGAGCGTCCCATTGGCTCCGATCGGCAGAGCTAAGCAACCTTCTCCTCCCATGGCGAAGTCATAGGGCGAGGGTATCTGAGCATTGTCGCCAGCGATGAGGCTACCCATGAAGATCTCCATCGAAGCTCCATAGGTACGGAAGATCCCAATCGAACCATGGCGACGCATCAGCCGCTCAACCTCTATTTGTAGGTCAAGGTCTGTCATCCCAGCCCGATACAGCGAGGGGATCTGTGTGTAGACCTCAACGTGCCTGCGAGTAGTCTGTCGGAAGGTCTCGATCTCCAGTGGTGTTTTGATCATCCGAGCCATACGCATCATGGGGCTACAATTCGTCCACTGACACTGGGGCAGGATGCCCATCAAGCGTACAGCCTCTGTATGGCTCATCTCGTCCAGCTCTAGACCCACATGCCTCCAGGAGAGGGCCTCGTGGACGAGCTCCGGTAGCTGCTCGACCTTACGCATAGGGACGAAGTCGGGCGAGAGCTCAGGCAGGTGCTGCGGGCGACGTACGAGCAGCTTGGGCGAGCCCTCCGATGGTACGACGACGAGCCCTTGGTAGATCACCCCCGAGAGGTAGAGGGTATTGACATTGCTGGTTAGCAGTAGAGCATCCAGCCCCTCACGCTGCATCAAGAGTTGAACCCGTTCGAGGCGCAGATGGAGATCGGTAGAGAGTTGCATAGTTTTTGAAGGGTTATGGGAAGAAGGTAGGCCAAGGAAGAGCCATAGCTCTAGAGGCCGCTGAGTGGATCAAATGGGACGTTCACTTCCGAGGACGAATAGTCATGCGCAGGCCCTATCGCCTGAGCCTTGCCCTCGTTGAAGCGGCGAGACTTACGATCCTGTCGGGTCATCGAGGAGAATCGGGCAAACTCTGACCTAAAGAGCAGGCGCACATCACCCACCGAGCCATTGCGATGCTTGGCAATGATGAACTCACCCGTCCCCCTAAGATCCTCACCTGTATTGGGGTCGTTGTAGATCTTGTAATACTCTGGCCTGTGGATGAAGCAGACAATGTCCGCATCCTGTTCGATAGCCCCAGACTCACGTAGATCAGAGAGCTGCGGACGCTTACTATTGGCATCCCCCTGGCGGGTCTCGACAGAGCGGTTAAGCTGCGAGAGGGCAATGATAGGGATGCGCAGCTCTTTGGCCAGCATCTTGAGCGATCGAGAGATCATACTCACCTCTTGCTCACGGTTGCCATAGTTCATCCCACTGGCATTCATCAGCTGGAGATAGTCGATGATGATGATCCGAACCCCGTACTCACGCACTAGGCGACGAGCCTTAGTACGCAGCTCAAATATCGAGAGGCTGGGTGTGTCGTTGATATACAGTGGGGCGGACTCGAGTAAACCTAGACCATTCTTGAGACGATCCCATTCGGCATCCTTGAGTTGACCATTTTTGATCACATCGCCAGGGATCTCGGCCACGTTGCTAACGAAGCGTTTCCCGAGCTGCACATCACTCATTTCTAGGTTGAAGAGGGCCACTGGGATATTCAGGTCCACTGCCATATTCTTTGCCATGGAGACCACAAAGGCCGTCTTACCCATGGCTGGACGGGCAGCGATGATGATGAGGTCTGAGCTTTGCCAGCCCGAGGTCATGCGGTCGATCTCGCCGAAGCCAGAGGGGACACCACTGATACCAGTGCCCTCGTTGGCTGCATTCTGAATATCGCTTAGGATCTCCCTGGTCAAGAGCTTGATCGGGGAGAAGTCTTTAGAGTTCTTCTTCTGAGCTATCTCGAAGAGCTTCCCTTCGGCTCGCTGCATCTGTTCCTCGACATCCTCTTGGTCTTCAAAAGCGTCGTTGAGAACCTCAGAGGAGAAACCGATGAGTCGCCGACTCAGAGCTTTCTTCTGAATGATCGAGGCATGATATTCAAGGCTCGAGGTGGAGAGGACTTTGAAGGTCAAGCCTGTGATATAGGACTCTCCTCCTACCTCCTCCAAATGCCCTGTACGACGTAGCTCTTCGGTTACGGTGAGGAAGTCTATAGGGTGCTGGTTCATCGCCAGCGTAGACATAGCCGTGAAGATGATCTCATGCGCCTTGACATAGAATGCCTCGGGCGAGAGTAGCTCTCCCACACGGGCAAAAGCATCCTTCTCCAAAAGGATGGCCCCGAGGACAATCTCCTCAAAGTCGGGAACCTGGGGGGGCTTACGCCCATCCAGGTTCTCCACTACCGATACCCGAGCTGGTGCTTTGCGCTGAGGACGCTTGGGCTGGTTTGCAGTCATATTGTTTTCTTAGTGGGAGAGAGTTTAGTCTAGTTTCAATACGGCAAGGAATGCCTTCTGAGGTACTTCTACAGTTCCGATTTGCTTCATACGCTTCTTCCCCTCCTTCTGCTTCTCCAGCAGCTTTCTCTTACGAGAAACGTCCCCGCCGTAACACTTAGCCGTTACGTCCTTGCGCACTGCCTTAATCGTCTCACGAGCAATGATCTTACTCCCGATAGCAGCCTGGATCGCAATATCAAACTGCTGACGAGGGATGAGCTCCTTGAGCTTCTCACACATCCTACGTCCGAAGGGTACACTATTGTCGAAGTGCGTTAGGGTCGAGAGGGCATCTACGGGGTCGCCATTGAGCAGAATGTCGAGCTTGACGAGCTTGCTCGGGCGAAACTCACTGATATGGTAGTCAAAAGAAGCATAACCCTTGGAGATACTCTTGAGCTTGTCATAGAAGTCAATAACGATCTCTCCAAGAGGCAGATCAAAGAAGATTTCTATACGCTCTCCAGAGATGTACTCCTGCTTGACCAACTGACCTCGCTTTCCTAGGCATAGCGTCATAATCGGCCCAATATAGGCTGTATGGGTGATCACGCTGGCTCGGATATAGGGTTCTTCAATACGCTCTATCAGAGTCGGATCGGGTAGTCCAGAGGGATTGTGCACCTCTATACATCCACCCTTGCGGTCATAGACCTTGTACGACACGTTGGGCACTGTGGTGATCACATTCATATTGAACTCTCTATCCAAACGCTCCTGTATGATCTCCATGTGCAGCAGTCCCAGGAAGCCACAGCGGAATCCAAAGCCTAGAGCGGCAGAGCTCTCTGGCTGGAAGGTCAGAGAGGCATCGTTGAGCTGGAGCTTCTCCAGCGAGGCTCTTAGGTTCTCAAAGTCTTCACTCTCGATCGGATAGAGGCCAGCAAATACCATGGGTTTCACCTCTTCAAATCCAGCAATAGCCTCCTTCGCTCCACCTGTCCGATGGGTAATGGTATCGCCGACCTTGACCTCCTTGCTGGTCTTGATCCCCGAGATGATATAGCCTACATCGCCAGTCTTGACCTCGGCTCTAGGCTCCATATCCAGGCGGAGAACGCCGACCTCGTCGGCATCATACTCCTTGCCAGTGGCGATGAACTTAACCAAATCGCCCTTACGGATCACACCATTAACAACCTTGAAATAGGCGATAATGCCTCGGAAGGGGTTGAAGACGGAGTCAAAAATCAAGCACTGCAGAGGGGCTTCGGGATCACCCTTGGGGGGGGGAATGCGATCGACTATAGCACGCAGAATATCCTCCACACCAAGCCCTGTCTTGCCGCTTGCCCGGATGATCTCCTCTCGCTTGCAGCCCAAGAGCTCGATGATCTGATCCTCAACCTCTTCGGGCATAGCACTAGGCAGATCGACCTTATTGACTATAGGGATGATCTCGAGATCCTGCTCGAGGGCCATGTAGAGGTTAGAGATAGTCTGTGCCTGAATGCCCTGTGCGGCATCGACGATCAGCAGAGCCCCTTCGCAGGCAGCGATCGATCGGGAGACCTCATAGGAGAAGTCTACATGCCCCGGGGTATCTATGAGGTTGAGGACGTAGTCTTGCCCGTCCTGCTTATAATTCATCTGTATGGCATGGCTCTTGATCGTGATACCACGTTCACGCTCAAGATCCATGTTGTCAAGCACCTGAGCCTGCAAATCCTTGCCCGATACGGTCTGCGTTGTCTCGAGCAAACGGTCAGCCAAGGTACTCTTACCATGGTCGATATGTGCGATAATGCAAAAGTTGCGGATCTTATTCATCATGGCTGCAAAGATAACAATTAAGCAAGACTTGACTGCCATCTGAGAGCCTAGTGCCCAGGAGGGTTCGTTCGCCTCCGTCCTTGATGCCAAGGCGGCTACGCAACTCGTCGGGAGAGAGACTAAGATTGCGACAACTGATCTGAGCCCGCCCAAGGCGTTTGCCTATAGTCCTGAGTTGTGAAGCTCTTAGAGGGATGACCTCTTGACAACGAAAGCGGCGGCCTATAAACTCCGCCTTATACTCATCAGAGGTGTAGAGGTGAGCATCCGGGTGCAGAGCCTCTAGATCATAGCGAGCGGCAATACTCTTGAAGAAGCCTGACTTCATCATAGCGGGCGAGGGCTCATAGACATACTCCCCTACTACGCTCGCTATGCGCTGTGGGGCAGTAGCCTCCTCACTCCATCCCCTATGCCAGCAGAGCTCTTGCCTCTGCCCCTTGCTGTCAATCTCCACGACATATACGGGCACAGACTCTGGAGAGAGTGGAGGGATCGAGAGATCCATTAGTAGGAGTAGCTCCTTAACCTCCTGCTTTACTGAGACAATATGCAGCTCTCGGGTATGAGGAGCTTGTTGGAGGGTATGTATCAGATCGAGCATAGGAGAGAGCTTAACGAGCAACCTAGGCCGTGGGCTACCCATGCCGTCATAGAGTGGAGGCAGCCGCTCGAGCAGTTCACTCAAAGAGGGGCTACAATCCTCAATGGCATAGACACGATGCTGCCGATCCACCCCAGCCCTACGAGCTGGATCGACATAGATAAGGCTCGGGCGATGCTCTCGAACCAAGGCCTCCAGTAGCTCCATCGAGTTGCCGTGTACGATAGAGAAGCTTCCTCGTGGTAGGAGGCGGGGCAGATTGTACGAGGCCGCCTCGATGAGGGCCTCTTGCTCCTCGACGTATATCCCCCCAGCAGCCCTCTCGACGAAAGCGGAGAAATCTACGCCCAGTCCACCACTAAGCTCTAAAACTAGATCCTGACCATCGACGAAGCGTTGCTTGTAGGTCGCAGCCAATTGGCTGGAGCATTGCTCCAGGCTCAGAGACGAGGGGAGGTATACCCCCTGGCTCGCCCAATGAGGGAGCTTACGCTCTAGTGCCTTCCTCTCCTTGATTTGCAGGGCTACAGCCGAGCGCAGTGAGGGGGGGATCTGAGTACTACCCAATAAGATGCGCTCGGGAGAGAGATGTTGATACTGATCTCGATAGGCTATGATTTGTGCAATCTCTTCTGATGTCATTGTCCATTAGTCTTTTTCAGTGCTAGATGCCATCCTAGCCAAAGCGAGCAGCAGGGGTGAAGCTTATTCTCTAGGCTTGAAAAGCAGGCGAAAGGCCTCCTCTACAGTTCGAACCCCTACACAGCGAATAGCCAAAGACTTGCTCGGGGAGAAGCCCTGTAGGTTGGCCTGAGGCAAGATAATTGCCCTAAAGCCCAAACGCTCAGCCTCTACGATACGCTGCTCGATACGCCCAACGGGACGGACCTCTCCAGAGAGCCCGACCTCTCCGGTGAGGCAAACGCCCTCGGGCAGAGCAATATCTAAGCTAGAGGAGAGCACTGCAGAAATAACGGCTAAGTCGCTGGCTGGGTCATTGATCCGAATGCCCCCAGCGATGTTGAGGAAGACATCCTTTTGGACGAGCTTAAAGCCGGCCCTCTTCTCCAAGACAGCTAGAAGCATATTCATGCGCCGAGTATCATAGCCTGTGGCAGAGCGTTGAGGTGTAGCATAGATTGCCGAGCTCACTAGAGATTGGGTCTCTATGAGGAAGGGGCGCATGCCTTCCATCGCCACAGCAATGGCAATACCGCTGAGCGAAGCCCTCTCTCGGGAGATCAAGTGTTCTGAGGGGTTCTCTACCCCACGCAAGCCCTGCTGTTGCATCTCATAGATCCCCAGCTCACTGGTGCTGCCGAACCTATTCTTATTAGCCCTAAGAATGCGGTACATGTAGTGCTTATCTCCGTCGAACTGTAGCACCACGTCTACCGTATGCTCGAGGATCTTAGGGCCAGCGATGCTCCCCTCCTTGTTGATATGACCAATGAGGATAACGGGGACACTCTCCGTCTTGGAGTACTTGAGGAGGATGTTGGCACTCTCTCGTATCTGAGAGACACTGCCAGCGGAGGATTCTGAGAGCTCGGTCTGTATCGTCTGAATGGAGTCGATCACGAGTAAGTCTGGCCTCAGGCTTTTGGCCTCGTCGAGGATGCGCTCTAGATTGGTCTCGCAGTAGACGAGGCATTCAGCTGCCCCACTCCCTAGCCTCTCGGCCCTCATCTTGAGCTGCGAGGCACTCTCCTCGCCCGAGACATACAGCGTCTTTAGAGGAGATCTGAGGACTGTCTGTAGGATCAGGGTAGACTTGCCGATCCCGGGCTCTCCCCCGAGTAGGACAAAAGCTCCAGGTACTAGCCCCCCACCGAGCACACGATTGAGCTCAGGGTCTCCCAGGTCTATGCGTTGCTCTTGAGTAGTAGAGATCTCCCTGAGCTGCAGGGGTCGGGCGGAGGTAGTAGACGCAGATTGGGCATAAGAGGGGCGATTGGAGTTCACGATACGCACCTCCTCGATTACATTCCATTCTCCACATTGAGTACACTGCCCCTGCCACTTAGGATAATAGGAGCCACAGCTTTGGCAGGCGAAAGAGACCTTCTGTTTACTCATCGTCCGAACTTGGGGTCTACTTGGTCTGCGTCCGAACTAGAGGCATTGTAGAGCAGCGTAGTAGCCCACCCATCTTGGAGATCTCCTGGTAGGGAACAGTCTCTACGGCTATCCCCCACTCCTCTGTGAGATATCTATTCATACGAGTGAAGCTCTGATCACTAATCAGCCTGTCGGGGGCTAAGGAGACTACGTTGGTATTCATGTGATAAGCCTCCTCCGGCGTTACAGCAAAGAGGTTATCCCGTCCAAAGATCTCCTCCACAAGGCCCAACTGCTCGGGCACGAGGAAGCCCTCTCGATAAATCAGAGCCTTGCCTCGCCCTACGGGCTGGAAGGCGCAGTCTAGATGCAAGACACTCTGGCGAGGATCTTGGTCATGCTTGCGCAGCTCTAGGGCTATGACCTGTTTGTGGGGGAAGTGCTCACGAAGGTAATCAACTGCATAGCGATTGGTTCGAGCGGTCTTGAAAGAGGGATAATCCTCCCTGAGGTAAGAACCAACGAAGAGGATGTCATTGAAGAGCAATATATCTCCGCCCTCTGTATGCACCCTCTCGGGCAGATACTCTATGTTCGCAGAGGGTATTCTGCTGATAATAGGGTCAAAAGCTCCTGTTTCGAGCTCTCTGTCTGGGATTAGGTTAGAGACGAAGATGGTATCATCGACAACAAAGGATACATCTCTAGCAAAGACCTGGTTATAGTCCGGCAAGGGGGCTGGGCGAAGGACTTCGACGCCATTACGCTCCAGGACGGAGAGCAGGCAACCCATCTCGTACTTGACAGCTTCTTCAGTTGGGAAGAAGCCCTTGCTGACAGCTTCGTAGCTTTTGGCATCGTAGGTCTCCGATAGAGAGGGGATGCCTCCTAGGCTCTCGGGAAGGCCAAGGACAACGACTTTTAGATAATCAGTCTCGTTGCTAACGCTGGGGATGATCGGTTGTGTCATAACTCATGTATGTGATAGTATGGTGATGTACTCTAAGCTCTATAGGATATTGAGGGATTGTTCTTTGATCTGCTCGAGCTCGTCCTTCATACGCACGACAATCTGCTGCATCTCGGCATTGTTGCTCTTTGAGCCCAAGGTGTTGATCTCCCGGCCTATCTCTTGAGCAATGAAGCCGAGGGTCTTGCCCTGTGCTCCTTGAGGCAGTTCGATAACCTCCTCGAAATAATTGAGATGATGGCGCAGACGATCCTTCTCCTCATTGATGTCGAGCTTCTCGATATAGAAGATGAGCTCCTGCTCTAGTCGTCCGTTGTTGATGGCATCGACCGAGAGCTTGCCGAGAGCCTCCTCTAGACGCTGACGAATGGCTGGAATTCGCTCACTCTCTGGGGCATCGACCTGCTCAAGTAGAGAGCGAATATTCTTAATACGAGCTAGGCAGGCATCGCGAAGCATCTCTCCCTCCTGAGCACGAAAGCTCTGTAGCTGCTCGAGAGCCTTGACAATAGTGTCTCGGATCAGCCTCCATTCACGCTCGCTCAGCTCCTCAGTAGCCTTTGCCTCGGTATTGGGCACGAGGACGCCAGGCAGGCGCAGCAGGATCTCTAGACTAGGAGTTCCTAGCCCGAGAGATTGAGAGACAGGTGTGATGGTCTCAGCATAGTAGCTAAGGGCAGCTTCGTTGAGACGCTGCACCGCCAAGAGATTATCTGCTACTCCATCGTCTATAGAGAGGGTAAAGTCTACCTTACCTCGCTGTACCCGCTCAGCAATCATATTGCGGATCTCGATCTCTCTCTCTCGACAAATGGCGGGTAGGCGAACACTGGTATCTAGTTGTTTACTATTGAGCGTTTTAACAAAGACGGTAATATTCTTCCCGTCGCATTGGGCGGTAGATTTGCCCGCCCCAGTCATTGAGTAAATCATAATCTCGACTCTTCGTTGTCTTATATTTGCGAATGCAAGGTACACTTTTTTGAGCTAACAAGCAGCTAGAACGACCAGGAATAAGACAAACCATGGTCTAAAAACAAGGCTTGCCAAAGCATGATGCTCCAGCAAGCCTTAAAACGTTGAAGTAACAAAACCCATTCCCTCCCTAGAGGGAGATGATACTATCCGATTAACCGTGGATAGCTTCGGTAGGGCATACCCCTGCGCAAGCCCCGCAATCGATGCAAGTATCAGCATCAATCACATAGATAGAGCCCTCCGAGATTGCGTTTACAGGACATTCGTCGATGCAAGTGCCGCAAGCTACGCAGCTGTCAGTAATAACATGTGCCATAATTGTAGTAAGCCGTTTAAGTGATAAATCGTTTAGTGATGAATGATGCTGCAAAGGTAGTATAGTTTTTGATATATACCTAATAGTAGGTATTCTTTTTGTTACGAGATGATCTACAAAGAGAAAGCGAATGACACACAAACAGCTATAAATCAAGAATAAAAACCCTAATAAGGAAGAAAAAGAATACTAGTACAATGTAGGTATATCAACCAAGGTCCATCTAATAGGGCTATCCCCTCTATAAGCAGAGCGGAGGGGCTGCCTAGGCAATCCCTCCGCTCATATCTCTCTAGGCTCGAGGCAAAAACCCCTAGCCTACTTCTTCAGCCAGCGATCTAACCAGCCAAAGAAGGTGCGCTGCCAGAGAAGAGCATTCTGAGGGCGCAGGATCCAGTGATTTTCGTCTGGGTAAATTAGCATTTGACTGGGGATGCCTCTGAGCTGAGCGGCATTGAAAGCAGCCATCCCCTGCCCTGCCAGGATGCGGAAGTCTAGTTCGCCATGGATGACAAGCAGAGGGGTATCCCACTTATCTACGAACTTGTGAGGCGAGTTAGCGAAGGTATGCTGGGCTATCTTATTATCCTTGTCCCAGGGTGCTCCACCCATATCCCAGTTGGCAAACCACATCTCTTCTGTGGTCATGTACTGCATCTCCAGGTTGAAGATCCCTGCGTGGGCAATTAGAGCGGAGAAACGGCCCTCGTGATGTCCTGCCAGGTAGAATACCGAGTACCCACCATAGCTGGCCCCGACAGCCCCGATTCGCTTGGGGTCGATGTAACTCTCCTTCTTCATTTCGTCCACAGCCGTGAGGTAGTCTCGAATGTTTTGACCCGAATAGTCTCCACTGATCTGTTCGTTCCAGGACTTTCCGAAGCTAGGTACGCCATGGCGATTGGGAGCAATGACGATGTAGCCTTGCTCGGCCATCAAGCGAGGATTCCATCTGAAGGAGAAGTACTGACTTACCGTGCTCTGAGGCCCACCCTGACAATAGAGCAGCGAGGGGTACTTCTTGTTAGGGTCGAAGTTTGGGGGCAGAACCACCCAAACAAGCATATCACCACCGTCTGTAGTCTTCATCCAACGCTTCTCGATGGTGATAGGGCTCAGGCGATCGAGGACTTCCTTATTCTCCTGCGTGATGGGCAGGGCCTCGCCCGTCTTGATCGTTACTCGGTACAGATCGGTAGGGGCGGCCATACTCTGTCGACCTGCCAGGAGGTACTTGCCCGCAAGCTGGAGCGAGGTATAGTTGTGCTGACCTTCGGTGATCTGACGGATCTTGCGGGTCTTCAGAGGCAAGTGAAAGAGTTGGGTCTCTGCCTTGATGCAACTCAAGAAGTAGATACTCTTAGCATCGGAGGCCCACTGGGTCTCATCCACATCGCACTCGAAGCCCTCTGTGAGCCAAGTCTTCTCACCACTAGATAGATCCATCACGAAGAGGCGTTTGAGGTCGGCCTCATAACCATCACGCTCCATGCTGATCCAGGAGATGCTCTTGCCGTCGGGGGAGAATCGGGGGTGCGTGTCGTAGCCCATCATTCCCTCGGTGATGTTGCGTGTCTGTCCCGTCTCGAGGCTATAGAGGTAGATGTCCGTATTCGTCGAGAGTGAATAGGCTACCCCCTCCTTTTTGCGGGAGGAGTAAGCGATAGTCTTGCCATCAGGGCTCCAGGCCACATCACTAATATCGGCAAAGGGCTTGGTAGGGGCTTGGTAGGGCTCACCCTCGAGAATATCTAGGCTCTGAGCCACAGGCTGCTCGCCCAGCTTGGCAACGAAGATATGGGGGATGGTCTCTACCCACTCGTCCCAGTGCTTGTACATGAGGTTGTTGATGACCCGACCCGAGGCCTTGGGCAGATCAGGGTAGAGATCTACCGTGCGCTTGCCGTACTTGATCTGCTTGATGAAGGCCACCTGCGTCTCATCGGGCGAGAAGGCGTAGCTCTCGATCCCCCCCTCTATATCGGTGAGCATTCGGCGATCGCTCCCATCAGGCTTCATAGACCAGAGCTGCATGCTCCCGCTCTCGGGGCTGAGGAAGGCAATGCGTCTGCCTTGATCGATCCATTTGGGAGCGTATTCTCCGCTAGGAGTATGGGTGATCTGCTTGCGCCCTTGGCCGTCAAAGCCAACGACGAAGAGTTCGGAGCGGCTACTATTGTCCTCTATGCTGGGGAAGCTCACCGCATAGACAACCTGCTTACCATCTGGGGAGATGTCCGATGCCCCTACACGGGCCATCGTAAGCAGTATCTCGGGGGTCATGCCTTGGTGAGAAGTAGAGCTCTGTCCCAAAGCTGTCGCACTGAGTGTACTTGCCGCCAAGGTGGATAGGAGAAGGTGTTTTGCTGTCATACCTTAAATGTTATAAGTTGAAGTTTATATACCGTGCAGATGAAGTGCAAGGCGAAGTTAGCAAATATTTCTGCCTCTGTCATGCAGTTGGCTTTTCCAAGCAGCGAAGAGTCCATCAAGCCTCCACGAGAATAAGGTAAGAGATCTCGATAGAATCGTCAATAAGCTCTCAATAGAGTTACGACTGAGATCCAAGTAGGATCGCAACAGAGACTCAAATAGGATCTCCATCGAGGTCTAAGTAGGATCGCAACAGAGACCCCAATAGGATCTCCACCGAGGCCTCGTCTAGAACCTCCGTAGAGGTCTAAGTAGGAGCGAAAAATCTTATAAGTTAGTAGTGGGTAAACTGCTAACTTACAAGAAAAAATCTTATAAGTTAGTAGTCAGTGAGCGATTAACTTACAGCAAAAAATCTTATAAATGAGTAGTCTGTAGGGCTATGAGTGGAGGCCCAGGTACAGCCTCCATCGAAACCGAACAGTGATCCTGGCAGAGGCTCAGTCATCGAAGTTGTCCCTTAACCCTTGCAGACTGCGCTGCAAACCCTCTAACCCAGCTCGGCGAATGGGAGAGCCAGCGAATAAATGATCAAACTCTTCGGCTGTCATGGCCTCGAGCTTGTCTGCTGTTAGAGTACGCAGGACTTCACGCAGCTCGAAATCCTCTACAGTGGTGGGAATTGCAAAGCGATTCCAGGGGCAGCAGGTCTGACAGGCATCACAGCCGTAAACTCTACGGCCGATCTTCGCCCGAAGCTCTTCGGGCAGCTGCCCCCTCTGCTCTATAGTTAGATAGCTGATGCACCTACGGGCGTCCATCACCCCAGGGGCGATGAGAGCCCCCGTCGGGCAAGCCGAGAGGCAACGGCTACAGTTGCCACACAGTGATCGTATAGGCTCTGAAGGAGGGAGTTCGAGGGATAGCAGCAATTCGCCCAGGACAAAGAAGCTCCCAGCTCTAGGCAAGATCAATAGACCATTCTTCCCCAACCAACCGAGGCCCGCTTGTACAGCCCAGTAACGCTCCATGATAGGGGCCGAGTCGGCAAAGGCTCTACCCGTGATTTTCGGGTCGATCTGCTCCTGGACAAATCGCAGGAGCTGCTCCAGGCGTCGCTTGACAACCTTGTGGTAGTCTCGGCCATAGGCGTAGTAGGCAAACTGAGGTCGATGCGCATCGATGCGTTCACCCGGATAGTAGTTCATGGCCACAACGAGAACTGTACGAGTACCCTCTACCAACAGGCGTGGATCTCGGCGCAAATCCGTATTGCGCTCCAAGTAGCTCATCTCCCCATGATAGGCATCAGACAACCAGCGATCATAGCCCTCGGCCAATGCTCTCGGGACAGCATCGGCCTGGGCAAAGCCACAAGCAGAGAAGCCGAGGCGGTAGGCCTCGGCTCTGATCATATCTGCCTGTTCCAGTGGAGAGAGATCTCGCTGCATCCCGATCCGACTAAGGAGCTCGGTGCACCCAAGCACCCCGATGGTGTGGGGCTTGAGCGATCAGGCTTCGGAGGAAGTCTCGTGCCTCTGCATACGTTTCGAATGAGGCCGCAGACACACGAAATACTCGTTCGTTTAGAAGAATATGGGGACTGGGGAGGATCTCCTCCTGCATAGCCTCAGCATGGTATTGCTCGGCAATATCAGTCCTTCGGCTCGAGGCGACGATCACATAGTAGCATCCCGAGATGGGCTCGATCCATGGATCTTCGACGGAGGTTGAGAGGGCTTGCTCCTCGGGGGTAGGCATGGCCTCTTCTGTCTGTGCGGGAAGGATGCTCGAGATGATCTCTGGTAAGCGGATCTCCGTAGAGGGGACAATGGTGGCCTTGAAGCTAGGCTCTGCCTTCTCCTGCGAATTGCTCCCTCCCCACCACAGTGGTACTGCTACAAGAATAGCTATCAGCAGGACGGCAGCCGAAGAGATCAGGCGGCGAGGGATGTTGATCGTAAAGTATCGCCCATCATTCAGCGTAGGCTGAGCCTCTCTCTCAAGAGGAGGTGTTTGAGGGGAGAGGGAGGCACAACTCAAGCCATAGGCATCTCGATCGAAGCCCCTCTCTACCGTAGGGACGAAAGAGAGATTAGCGGCAGCATCCAGGTTGAGTATTCCTAGCCCTTGGAGCTCATAGCGACCCCATCGGAGCAGAGCCTGGCGTAGACGAGCGACATCCTCATCAAGCAAGATCCTGGCACGCCTGAGCGAGAGCCCGTAGACTCGAGCATAGCACTCGGCGATCAGGCCATCATGATGCGAGAGAGCGGGTTGGAAGCGCACCTTCGTCGTAGGAGGTGTAGCAAGACCAGTCCGAGGATCATAGCTCGCTGGGAGAGATTCCAATACGAAGCCCCCCAAGGCAGGCACAACAGCGCAGGTGTGCTGGCGCAGCACCTGCCCGATATGTAAAGCTAATCTATTGTCCACGAAGAAGCATTAACTAAGAGTTCTGCGACACAAAATTAATGATTTCCATTGGTTGCAGCAGTATCGACAACCATCATCTCCTCGAGCGAATATTCCACCCCTATAGCGATGAAGTGGGTCTAGGAGCAGAGGAGTATAGCCAGGCAAACACTCCCGTCCGAAGAGATGTTCAAGAATCTTGAGGCGTACTTCCCTTGGCTAGAGAGGGCTAGGTTCGATGTGTATAACTTTTGTTCTTCTGAAGCGAGGTTTCGGTAAACAAAAGGGCTATTTTTGCCCCTAGGATTTCTCCCTCGAGAAGGAGGCTTCTCCTTTGTAGGTATGAGGATGGGATAGGGCCTTTATTATTCCGTTACACAATCAATAACAATCACATCTATGGATTCTTTACAAATCATCAAAAGAGACGGGAGCGTGCAGGAATTCAATGCAGATAAGATCCTCAATGCTCTAGTCAAGGCCTTTAGGGCAGGCGATGAACAGCCCGATATACAGAAGCTTGGGCAGATAGTTCAGGTCGTTAAAGACACAGTCTCCGAAAGAGAAGGGAAACGAATTGCTGTCGAAGAGATCCAAGACATCGTCGAGAGGGAGCTAATGAAGTATAGTCCCGAGATTGCCAAGCGTTATATCATTTATCGAGAATGGCGCACCGTCGAGAGAGAGAAGCGCACCAGTCTCAAGCATACTATGGACGGCATTGTTACGATTGAGAAGAATGATACCAACCTCAGCAATGCTAATATGAGTGCCTACACCCCGGCTGGGCAAATGATGACCTTTGCCTCCGAGGTAACCAAAGATTATGCGACTAAATATCTCCTATCGCCCAGCTATGCTCGTGCACATGCGCAGGGAGATATCCATATTCACGACTTAGACTATTATCCCACCAAGACAGCTACTTGCGTGCAGTACGATCTAGCTGATCTATTCGAGCGGGGTTTCCGCACCAAAAATGGCAGTATCCGTACACCGCAGAATATTCAGAGCTATGCCACGCTAGCAACTATTGTCTTTCAGACCAATCAGAATGAGCAGCATGGTGGTCAGTCCATCCCAGCCTTTGACTTTTTCATGGCTCCAGGGGTACGTAAGTCTTTTCATCGGCATTTGGCAGATCGATTGATCTTCCTGCTTCAGTTCAATGGGGATCTAGAGCTCAAGGATCAATCCGAGCTGAGCAAACGACTCGTCCAACAATTCGAGAGTGCTCAGATCGAATTGGGTTACTCTCGGGCTCTAGCAGAACGACTACAGGGCATCCTAGTAGACAGTGGTATTGACCTACCTACCGACAAACTCGAGTGTGTGCTCAGCACTGTTTACGACCGCACTCGCAAGGATACCCACCAAGCTATGGAAGGCTTCATCCACAACCTCAATACGATGCATTCCCGTGGGGGGAACCAAGTTGTCTTTAGCTCTATCAATTATGGGACAGACGTTTCTCCCGAAGGACGTATGGTGATCGAGGAGCTTCTCAAATCCACCGTTGAGGGATTGGGTAAGGGAGAGATCCCGATCTTCCCCATTCAGATCTTCAAGGTTAAGGACGGGGTAAACTATAGCCAAGCAGACTACGAGCGGGCTATGGAGGACTTCGATGCTGCCCTCCAGGGACGAGTTCAATTCGAGACCCCCAACTTTGACCTCCTCTTGGCCGCTTGCCGCACGACCTCTCATGCCCTCTTCCCCAACTTCGTTTTCCTTGACACGGACTATAACAAGCACGAGAAGTGGATGCCCAACGATCCTAAGCGTTACCTCTACGAAGTGGCTACGATGGGTTGCCGTACGCGTGTCTTCGACAACATCAATGGGGAGAAAACCTCAGTCGGCAGAGGCAATCTATCCTTCACCACGATCAATATGCCTCGTTTAGCCATAGAGGCTATGCGCTATGCCGAGAGCGAATTACCTGGGGCAGACAAGCATCAGCGTCGCAGTCTAGCTATCGCGCACTTCCTGGAGCAGTTACGAGCTCGGGCCGAAATGGTCGCCGAGCAGCTTTATGAGCGTTATTCGTACCAGCGTAAAGCATTGGCGAGACAGTTCCCCTTCATGCTTGGTAACGACGTTTGGAAGGGCGGAGCACGCCTCTCGCCAAACGAAGAGGTGGGAGACGTTTGGAAGAGTGGTACGCTCGGCATTGGCTTTATCGGAGGACATAATGCCATGGTCGCACTCTACGGCGAGGGACATGGCACGAACCAGGATGCATGGCAAACTCTATATCAAGCTGTTAGTGTTCTCAACGAAGTGGCAAGCCGCTACAAAGAGAAGTACAAGCTCAACTACTCTGTCCTGGCCACACCTGCAGAGGGACTTTCGGGTCGATTTACCCGCATTGATCGTAAGAAGTATGGCGTGATCCCAGGGGTGAATGACCTAGACTACTATGTCAATTCCTTCCATGTGGATGTACGAGAGCCTATTGGGATGTTCGAGAAGATCAAACGTGAAGCCCCCTTCCACACCATTACAGGCGGTGGGCATATCACCTACGTAGAGCTAGATGGAGAGGCAAAGAAGAATGTCTCTGTTATCCTCAAACTTGTCAAGACGATGCACGATGAGCAGATCGGTTATGGCTCTATTAATCATCCCGTAGATACCTGTAACAGCTGCGGCTATCGAGGTGTCATCTACGACAAATGCCCTGTATGTAAGAGCGAGCGTATCTCTCGCCTCAGACGCATCACAGGCTACCTCACAGGCAGCCTCGACAGCTGGAATAGTGCTAAGCAGGCAGAAGAGCGAGATCGAGTAAAGCATCATTAGCCCCTCTGAGGTTTGGCAGTGATGAGATTGCTCAATGTATATAAGGAGACGATCACCGATGGCCCAGGGCTAAGGTACTCGATCTACCTGTCGGGATGTTCGCATCATTGCCCAGGCTGTCATAACCCAGAGAGTTGGGATCCCCTCGCCGGGATCCCACTCTCTGATGCTGTATTGAACGATATTATTCGGGAGATCCGAGCCAATCCCCTCCTCGATGGGATTACGGTCTCCGGAGGCGACCCCTTCTATAACCCTCAGGAGCTTTACCCTCTGCTGCGCAGGCTCAAGGAAGAGACCAAGCTCAACCTTTGGTGTTATACGGGCTACACAATCGAGTATATCCTCTCACACGAGGATATGGCACGATCGTTGGCCTACATTGATGTGCTTGTCGATGGACGATTTGTGCAAAGCCTTGCTGACCCTCACCTACGCTTTCGCGGGAGTAGCAACCAGAGACTGATCCGAATACCTCACGATAGAGCGATCACGATGGAGACCATATCTCTGATGGAGTAACTCAGCCTCTTTTGTCCTTCGAGCTTCGGGCGGAGAGGAGCTCCCTACCCCAGCGACAGAAGAGACATTTGCGGGGTAAACAGTAGGATGTGCGTAGCTCGATCATCCCTTGACTCCCTAACGCATTTGCAGCGTGAATACCCTCTTGATCGAAGAGTCGTGTATGCCTATTGCTCTCAGGCGGGAGCTCCTCTAGAGAATGGCGAGCAACCTCGAAGCTAGGCACTTGTCCTGTCCGTCGTGCATACTCGATCTGATAGGGGACGATCACATTGATAAAGAGCATTGAGAGGCTTTGCTTTCCTAGGCGTAGGCTTGGGCTGCTCTCTTGGTCTGAGGATGAGCCTCGCCTAGAGGGCTTGTGGAGAGAGAGTAGCCTCGAAAGCTGATCTATATCCCTTATGTACAAACACTCCTGGGCTAGATCTCTATGAAGATGAAAGATGCTGGCCAACTGTAATAACCTCGAGAGAGGTTGGTTGGCGGGGCGGATCTTTGCTCGAAGCCAACGCCTCGCATCTATTGGGCGAAGGCCATAGTCCTGTCTCAGTCTGGCATATTCCCTCACAAGCTGCCGCCTACGATCATCATCCAAGACCTCATCCAATAGCCCTGCCTGCCCCAGGAGAGCAGCCTCTAGGGCCACGAGGCGATCTTGCTCGGCCTCTACCACCCTATAGGGCAAAGAGCGAGCCAGGGCCTCCATCGTGTCATTGTTGAGGCTGAAGCCGAAGTATCGCATCAGGAGCAGGTAACCAACCTCTCGAGGATCGGAATAGCTCTGATAGAGCTCTGCAATCTGCTCTACCCTACGCTCCATACGCTCTAGAGCTAGACTATGAAGCCACTCCCGAATAGAATGTTCCGAAACTCTCCCCAGCAGAGGAGAGCAAGGGAGCAGACTACTGGAGGCGACAAGATACTCGGCTCGCTCCCTCAGCTCCTCGGGAACGCCTATTACGCAGGTTGGTAGACGCCTGCCTCCTTGATCCGTAGTACTAGTATCTGCATATTCTACGACATGGAGGATAACCGATCGGTACAGAGGGTCTCGATGGTGTCCGTGCTCGAACCATTGTCCAGCCGAACGATGCACCTCCACATCCCCTACCCAAAGTATATTATTGATCTTAACCTTGGCGTTGAAGAAGTCTGGCCCTGCATGGACGTTATGCGTCCCTGGATCTATCACCTCTATGGTTGCAGGGGCTGCCTCCCCTACTAGATCTAGAGAGGTGTACTGGCGAGAGGCCCAAAGATAATGCAGGAAAGTCTCCATCGAGCTGATTTATTTCGTCGAAGAAGACACCCTCTGAGCGTGCAATGGCACGCCTAGGGGGTGTCTTCTTTGTGTTGATCTGCGGCCCAGCAGTGTGCCCTGGTCGAGATCATTCTTGCTTAGTCATACTTCTTGTTGAAGCGAATAGAGGCTTCGTTCATGAAAGTCTTAATCCGCTGCTCTTCGTCTCTTTTACAGATGAGCAACACTCCGTCCGACTGGGCAATGATACTATCGTTGAGTCCCTGGACTACGACAAGCATATTGGGGTCGTCCATGCTGACGAGGTTGCCCTCTGCTTCGTAGAAGGCGGCCTGGCTGTGCAGGACGACATTGCTCTGCTCGTCATGCTCCTTGAGCTCGTAGAGCGAGCCCCAGGTACCAAGGTCTGCCCAGCCGAAGTCTACTGGTAGGACGGAAACGTTGTGCGCCTTCTCCATGACCCCATAGTCTATAGAGATGCTGGGACACTGAGGGAAGTGCTCCTGGATGAAGTCATGCTCCTTGTCTGTGGTGAAGAGTCCGACACCCTGGTCGAAGATAGCAACGACCTCCGCAAGATGCTCTCTAAAGGCTGCCATGATGCTGCGGATGTTCCAAACGAACATCCCACTATTCCAAAGGAAGTCGCCACTGTCGAGGAATACCTGGGCCATCTCTCTGTCAGGCTTCTCGGTGAAAGTGCGGACACGACAGATCCCTTCGGGGCAAGCCCCCTCCTCAAGGTTCATTTGGATGTACCCATAGCCCGTCTCGGGTCTAGAGGGCCGAATACCCAGGGTAACAAGCTCGTCATGCTGACGGACAAAATCCAAGGCTTTGCGCAAAGAGACCTCAAAAGCAGCCTCGTCGAGGATCAGATGATCCGATGGGCTCACGACTATACGAGCCTCGGGGTCAATGGCCTGGATATGATAACAAGCATAAGCTATACAAGGGGCTGTATTTCGACGCATAGGTTCGAGCAAGACCTGACGCTCAGCAATCTGAGGCAGCTGCTCCAACACCTGTATTTTGTAAGCTTCGTTGGTAACGACGAAGATGTTCTGCTCGGGAATAAATCGAGCAAACCGATCGAAAGTCATCTGCAGCAGCGAACGCCCAGTACCAAATATGTCAAGAAACTGCTTAGGTTTGCTGTCTCTGCTGGCCGGCCAGAATCTACTTCCGATCCCTCCGCCCATGATAATGCAGTAGGTGTTTTGTGCCATAGCGCAATTCGTTTATATTTATATAAAAGACCACACCAAAGATAAACCATATTTATTTACCAGCAAGACTTTAGAGACAGAAAAGGTTAAAAATATATTCAAAACCGATTCCTCAACATCAGATCTTCGCTAGAGAAATTGACTCAATTTGAATGATTATCAATATTATTGCTAATAAGGATCTAATCAATTAGCATTAACAAAAGCTTGATCATAATAGCTCTTGCGTGAAGTCAATGATGCTCGGATTCCTTTACTTTTCAGATCAGACTCCTTCGCTGCATGCCGAATAAGGCCTCTAATTTAGACTCAAATAGTTTCGACGACAAACTCCTATCGAATGTTCTCTAGAAGGGCTAAGTAGGATCTCATTCGAGGCTTAGATAGGAGTTCGATCGAGGTTTAAATAGGAATTCGATCGAGATCCTACTTGGATCGTAATAGAGACATATATAGCCATAACAAATCTATATCATGGTGTGAATTAAGCTAAGTTTTCTTGCAAACCAGAATTAATCACTTTAGCCCATTCTAATCGCAACAATATGTACGACACTGAGTCCTGGTTTAGAAATCATTGTTGTGGCTTCCCAAGGCTGTATATACCCGCTGTTATTGGTATCGATACCAGAATATTGATCAGATAGTTCGAGACACACTAGACCTATCCAGAGGCAAGGTCTTATCTTGGAATAAAAGCTTCGTTCTTTGTAGAGAGATAGCGTAAGCCCGACGCTTTTTCGTACTTTTGTACTGGCCTCTCCTTCGGTAGATAGACTGGCTAACAAGCAATCACAGAATATTTCAATGGCAGATCATTATATCGTCTCAGCACGCAAGTATCGCCCCGATAGCTTTGCCTCCATCGTGGGGCAGGGGGCTATGTCTACAACCCTTAGGAGTGCAGTCCTCTCGCGCAAGATGGCACATGCCTACCTCTTCTGTGGCCCTCGAGGTGTGGGCAAGACGACGGCCGCCCGAGTGCTAGCCAAGACGATCAACTGTACTCGTCTCAGCCTCGAGGCAGAGGCGTGCAATGAGTGCGAGAGCTGTCGAGCCTTCAATGAGCAGCGTTCGTTCAATATTTTTGAGCTAGATGCTGCCTCCAACAATTCCGTAGAAGATATCCGCACCCTGACAGAGCAAGTGGCCATGCCTCCTGCTCTAGGCCGATACAAAGTGTATATCATCGACGAGGTACACATGCTTTCGGCGGCAGCCTTCAATGCCTTCCTCAAGACCCTCGAAGAGCCTCCCAGCTATGCGATCTTCATCCTAGCTACCACTGAGAAGCATAAAATCCTGCCGACAATTCTCTCCCGATGTCAAATCTACGACTTCAAGCGCATTACCGTTGGGGATATTGCTCGGCATCTGAGCTACGTCGCCCAAAGTGAGGGAATCGAAGCTGAGCCCTCAGCCCTAGACCTGATCGCCGAAAAAGCCGATGGAGGGATGCGCGATGCCCTCTCGATGTTTGACCGAGTGGCAAGCTTCTCAGAGGGGCATATCACCCATGCCAAGGCCCTTGACTGTCTAAATATCCTCGATCATAGCTACTTCATCCGTATCTTGGAGTGTCTGCTCTCTCGAGACCACCGCTCTCTGCTCTTGATCCTCGACGAGATCCTCGGCCGAGGCTTCGATGGGCAATTGGTCATTGGAGGGCTAGCCTCCTTCTGCCGAGATCTATTGGTCGCTCAGCATCCCGACACCCTTAAGCTACTCGAGAAGCCCAGTAGCGTCCTCCTCCAATACCAATCCCTTGCGCAGCGGTGCTCCCCAGCGATGCTCTTTGCAGGCATTAAGGCTCTTGTACAATGCGATCAGCAGTACCGAGCAGCTACGAACAAAAGGCTGCTGATAGAGCTTACCCTACTGACCCTCATCTCGACTTTTGCACCGAACGCAGCCGAGCAGCAACCCAAGGCGGCAGCCTCTGTCTCCACACCCCAAGCCTCGAGGTCAGTCAGCCCGATGCCGCAGCCGAAGGCGGGCAATCCTACCCATAACGTACAGGGTGTTCCTCACAGAGAACCCGAGAGTGAGGCCTCGAGCACACCCTCTACAGCCTCTGAAGTAGAGCAACAGACTGCCGAAAAGGAGGAGATCCTAGAGACGCCACCTCGAGTGGCTATGCCCATCACGGCACAGGAGGAGGATGCCCGACGTGGACGAGAACGATTTCGAGGGATTAGGCGCAGGCCTACAGCCACCGCACAGGCCTTGGGGGCGAATGCTCCAGCGGATAACCCCTCGGAGGCCGAGACCGACGAGCGAGAGCCCATAGTCGAGGAGGCCCTACAGCGTGCCTGGATCTACTTCGCCGAGCATGAGCTGCCCCAGGAGGAGATCTTTGTACGCAAGACGATGCTTGGTGAGCTCCCAACGCTCATCGAGCCCGACGTGGCTGTGGTGCGACTTACCCCTTCGACAGCAATCATTGACCCCATTGTCGAGCTGCAGCCCCGGCTCATCCATTCGCTTCGCAAGCAGCTGCACAACGGGGCTCTAGAGCTACGTATCGAGTCCAAAGAGCAGCAGAGCATGCAGGTGGTCCTCAGTGAGGAGGCCCGCCTCGAACAGATGGAGCAGGAGAACCCTGCCCTCGGACAGCTGCGAGAGCGACTGAATTTACGCCTCATACGTTAACTTCCCTTATTCTCATCTCCACGCTACGACTATGCTTACCCTACTCTCCCCAGCCAAGACCTTTGCCTCTGCGAGCAAGCTGCCTCAGATCCCCACAGAGCTGAGCGAGCCGCTCCTCATCAAACAGTCTCGCCCAATCGTCTCCGAAGCTCTATCCATGAAGGCGGAGGAGCTCGGACGAGCTCTACATATCAGCCCCAAACTAGCTCTAGAGGCTCATCGGCACTGGCAGAACTTCGTCGATCCTTCGATTTCGGGGGCAGCGGCTGCGCTGATGTACTCGGGGATGGTCTTTCGGAAGCTCGGGGCTAAGACCTTCGACCGAGAGCAGTGGGAGTATGCCTGCGAATGTCTGCGCTTCACCTCTTTCGTCTATGGGCTACTGCGCCCAAACGATGAGATCAAACCCTATCGTATGGAGGGTAATGTATGGCTCGAGAGGGAGCGAAAGAGTGTCTTCGAATACTGGCGAGATGACCTCACCCGAATGCTTATCGACGAGGTGCAGCAACGTGGTGGGGTGCTATGCTTCCTGGCAAGCGAGGAGATGAAGCAGCTCTTCCACTGGAGAGCTGTAGAGGAGGCTGTGCAGGTGATTAGCCCGACCTTCCTCACCCGCCAACCTGACGGTTCGACGAAGCAAATCGTTATCTATACGAAGATGGCACGAGGACTGATGGCTCGCTCGATCATCCTCTCTCGCATCGAAGATCCCGAAGCTCTGCGCCATTTGAGCCCCGAGGGCTTCCTCTACTGCCCCGACCACTCCTCTCAGTCGGAGCTCGTCTATCTGATGGACTAGTGCCTACCCCTGCCCCAGCCTTGGCCCTGCACTGAGTGAAACCTACTACTCTCGCTCATCAATCAAACCTGACAAATAAGTCTAAGTATATGAAGTCCTCCTCTACCCCCCTCTGGAGCAAGTTATCTGCCATCTGCCTCCTAGTCCTAGGCGTCTACGCCTGTGGGGTGCAACCTGCGCCATCACCCCTATTGGTCATGAGCTTCAACATTCGCTATGACAATCCGGATGATGCGCCGAACGATTGGACACACCGCAAGGACTCGCTCGCTGCGCTGATCAGGACGTATAGCCCCGATCTCCTGGGGACGCAAGAGGTGCTACACCAGCAGCTCACAGATCTCAAGGAGCGACTACCCGAGTACGAAGCCTATGGAGTTGGGCGGTTGGATGGTCGCCAGCAGGGCGAATACGCTGCTATACTGTATCGAAGGGATCGCTTCTCTGTCGAGGATGCGGGGTACTTTTGGCTTAGCGACCAACCCGAGGTTGCAGGGTCTATGGGCTGGGATGCTGCATGCGAACGAATTGCCACTTGGCTCATCCTACAGGACGAGAAGACCTCTCGACGGATTTTCCTGCTCAACACCCACCTAGATCATGTCGGAGGAGAGGCTCGCAAACGTTCGGCCGAGCTCATCAAGTCTAGGCTCAATCGTCTGGCGCAGGGCCTACCCGTGATCGTGATGGGAGACTTCAACGCAGCTCCGACAGACCCGGTCTATCGGATGATGACCGACGAGACCGATCCCCTGAGCCTAAGAGATACGAGACTCGAGGTCAAGCAGCCCGAGGGCGAGGAGGGCACTTTTCACAACTTCGCTCGCCTTGTAGCAAGCGATCGCCCCCGAATTGACTATATTCTAAAGAATCAATACCTAGAGACACTACACCAAGAGCACATCGCAACGGACAGAGGAGCAGTGTGTCTGAGCGACCACCATGCCGTCCTGGCCTGTTTGATCTATAGATAGAGGGGGTAGCAAGCCTCCCCCCTCGAGAGCCACTTCTATAGAGCTCACCCCTACTCACTCTCCGTCCCCTCTCCACACACTGCCATAGAGCCTCAAGAGAGATATAGATAAGATTTCAATGGAGACTCAAATAGGATCGAAGATGAGACTCAAATAGGATCTCGGTCGAGATCCTATCGGGAGCTCAGGGCAAGCCCTGCCGAGAGCTCAACAAAAGGCCCAGGAGCGTCTCGATGGAGGATGCGATAGGATTGATTTTGCCATGAAAGCAAAAGGTCGTATCTTTGTAGTATCACTTTGGGGATGATTTGGCTTTGACAGCATGACGAAGTGATTTGTAAGCATGTAGTGCGAGGGTGGCCAGCACTATAATCTCGGACATCGAACTTTTAGTTGGCGAAAACAATTACGCTCTTGCTGCTTAATCGAAGTACAGTAGATTTGAAGCTTAATCGCTGCAACAGTTGCGGCGACAAGACATCACCCAGAGAGCCCCGTCCCGAGGCGAGCTGATCATGGTGGTGCCGGAAATTCGGGAATCGCTCTCCTGACATCCTCTAGGGAGAGTTAAACTTAGAGGGATAAGTGCCCAGGATGGTCGCCTCTGCCGCACCTGGACAATGAAAATCGAAAGAGAGGATAAACATGTAGAAAGCGAGTTAGTTCCATGTTTGGACCGGGGTTCAAGTCCCCGCATCTCCACATCGGTAGCGGGAGTATCTGAGGACAGATACTCCCGCTTACTTTATCGCCCTATTCCCTGGGGATCTCCCTAGTCAAACGGATCACAAAAAACTTCTTTGCCGAGCCCTTTCTCGCTCTAGGGAGTATCGAGGATTATCGTTATCTTTGCCCAAATTTATAACGATCCTAGGCCCAAAGGTCTAGGGTAATGTCCTCAACCAGTATGCAAAAGCGCAAAAGAGCAACCCTAATCCTCGACGATGGGAGTCGATTCGAGGGCTATTCGTTCGGCTATGAGCAAGCAGTAGCCGGAGAAGTCGTTTTTAACACAGCCATGACGGGTTACCCCGAGAGCCTAACAGACCCGAGTTACCGTGGACAGATAGTGGTCATGACCTATCCATTGATTGGTAACTATGGTGTCCCCTCCGATCAGAGAGACGAGCACGGAATTCATTTATATAGGGAGAGCGAGCGCATTCATACGCTGGCTCTTGTTGTATCTGAGTATTCCGAAAAGTATAGCCACTGGAATGCCATAAGGTCGCTCAGCGACTGGCTTACAGAGGAGCAGGTCGTTGGCCTCTCGGGTATTGATACTCGAGAGCTGACCAAGACGCTCCGAGAGAAGGGCTCTATGCGGGGCAAGATCGTCTTCGAGGGCGACCGTGAGTCCGACATCCCCTTTGAAGATCACAGCCAGCGCAATCTAATGGCTGAGGTCTCCCCCACCGAGGTGCAGGTCTACGGCAATGGCCCTAAGAAGGTCGTACTCGTGGACTGTGGGGCGAAGAACAATATCGTCCGCAACCTCATCCGTCCCCATGTAACGCTCTACAGAGTGCCCTGGGACTATGACTTCAACCAAATAGACTACGACGGCCTCTTCTTGAGCAATGGTCCTGGAGACCCCAATGCCTGTCAGAGCACCATAGAGCACGTTCGCAAGGCCCTCGACAAAGGTAAGCCCATCTGCGGTATCTGTATGGGCAATCAGCTCCTGGCCCTAGCCTCTGGAGCTAAGGTCAGCAAGATGAAGTACGGCCATCGCAGCCACAATCAGCCCGTGCAGGAGGTGGAGACGAAGAGCTGCTTCATCACGAGCCAAAACCATGGCTATGCCGTCGAGGCCACGACCCTGGGCTCGGGCTGGCGTGAGCGTTATATCAACCTCAACGATGGGACGAATGAGGGGATCTGTCATGAGAGCCTCCCCTACTTCTCTGCACAGTTTCACCCCGAGGCTTGCAGCGGTCCTACGGACACGATGACCCTCTTCGACGAGTTTCTCAACCTGCTCTAGGAGCAGCTAAGACACAGGAGCTCAATTACCAATCACTGACAAATCGTAATAGTTGCAATGATCAACAAGAGCAAGATCAATAAGGTGCTTCTGCTTGGCTCGGGGGCACTCAAGATAGGTGAGGCTGGCGAGTTTGACTACTCTGGCTCACAGGCACTCAAGGCCATCAAAGAGGAGGGGATCAAGACAGTCCTCGTAAACCCTAATATCGCTACCGTACAGACCTCTGAGGGTATTGCCGACGAGATATACTTCTTGCCAGTAACCCCCTTCTTCATCGAGAAGGTTATCGAGAGGGAGCGTCCCGAGGGGATCCTACTAGCCTTCGGAGGGCAGACCGCCCTCAACTGCGGTGTAGCACTACACAAGAGCGGAGTGCTGGAGAAGTATGGAGTTCAGGTGCTGGGGACGCAGGTCGATGCCATCGTCAATACTGAGGATCGAGACCTCTTCGTTACCAAGCTAGACGAGATCAACGTCAAGACCATCCAAAGCCATGCCGTGGAGGATCTCGAGGGGGCACGCCGTGCAGCCTCGGCCCTAGGCTATCCAGTCATCATACGAGCTGCCTATGCTCTGGGAGGTCTAGGTAGTGGCTTCTGCGACAACGAGGCTGAGCTGGATGAGCTCTGCTCCAAGGCGTTCTCCTTCAGCCCTCAGGTACTGGTAGAGAAGAGCCTCAAGGGCTGGAAGGAGATTGAGTACGAGGTAGTCCGAGACCAGTATGACAACTGCATCACGGTCTGCAATATGGAGAACTTCGACCCCCTCGGCATCCATACAGGCGAGAGCATCGTGATCGCCCCCTCGCAGACGCTGACCAACAGCGAGCTGAATAAGCTCAGAGAGATCGCCATCCGCATCGTACGCCATATCGGGATCGTCGGCGAGTGTAACGTGCAGTACGCCCTAGACCCTGAGAGCGAGGACTATCGAGTGATCGAGGTCAATGCACGCCTGTCTCGCTCCTCTGCTTTGGCTTCGAAGGCTACGGGCTATCCACTAGCTTTCGTCGCTGCCAAGCTGGGCCTGGGCTATGGACTTTTTGAGCTCAAGAACTCTGTTACCCGCAGCACTCCAGCCTTCTTCGAGCCCGCTCTAGACTATATCGTCTGCAAGATCCCTCGTTGGGACTTGGGTAAGTTTCACGGAGTGTCTCGAGAGCTGGGCAGTAGCATGAAGTCCGTCGGTGAGGTGATGGCTATCGGCCGCACCTTCGAGGAGGCCATACAGAAGGGGCTGCGCATGATCGGTCAGGGGATGCACGGCTTCGTTGGCAACAAGGAGCTCTCCATCGCCGACCTAGATGTCGCCCTCAGGCAGCCTACCGATACCCGTGTCTTCGCCATCAGCCAGGCTCTGGCCTCTGGCTACAGCGTCGAGGATATTCACCAGCTGACCAAAATCGACCGCTGGTTCCTCGACAAGCTCCAGAGCATCGTAGAGACGGCGAATGAGCTCTCCGAGTGCAAGAGTCTCGAGGCCGTCGAGGCCGAGCTTATGCTTCAGGCCAAGCGTCAGGGATTCTCGGACTTTCAGATCGCTCGCATGCTTGACTTCCCTGCCGAGCTCAAGGCTGCCGATGCTGCCCTGGCCGTGCGCCACTATCGTAAGGGCCTGGGCATCCTACCCGTAGTCAAGCAGATTGATACCCTGGCGGCAGAGTACCCAGCAGAGACCAACTATCTCTACCTCACCTATAGCGGTACGAGCAATGATATTCGCTACGAGGACGATGGCCGTTCGGTAGTCGTACTAGGCTCGGGGGCATATCGCATCGGAAGCTCTGTGGAGTTCGACTGGTGTGGCGTTAATGCCCTCAATACGATACGCAAGGAGGGTCTACGCTCTATCATGATCAACTACAATCCCGAAACGGTAAGTACAGATTATGACATCAGCGATCGCCTATACTTCGACGAGCTAAGCTTCGAGCGTGTCATGGACATCCTAGAGCTGGAGCGGCCCCGTGGAGTCATCCTCTCGACTGGAGGGCAGATCCCCAACAACCTGGCCATGCGTCTACATGCCGAGCGCGTACCCATCCTCGGGACTCAGGCCGAGAGCATCGACCGAGCCGAGGACAGGCACAAGTTCAGCGCAATGCTAGATAGCCTAGGCATTGACCAGCCTCGATGGAGAGAGCTCTCTAGCCTAGACGATATTGACAGCTTCGTCTCCGAGGTGGGCTATCCCGTGCTGGTTCGCCCCAGTTACGTCCTCTCGGGCGCAGCTATGAATGTATGCTCCAATGATGAGGAGCTACACCGCTTCCTCAAGCTCGCAGCCAATGTATCGAAGGAGCACCCAGTCGTGGTGAGCCAATTCATCGAGCACGCCAAGGAGGTCGAGGTCGATGCTGTCGCCCGGGATGGTGAGATCATTGCCTACGCCATCAGCGAGCATATCGAGTTCGCAGGAGTGCATTCGGGAGATGCTACAATACAGTTCCCTGGGCAGAAACTCTATGTAGAGACCGTTCGTCGCATCAAGCGCATCAGCAGACAAATCGCCGTTGCCCTCAATATCTCAGGCCCATTCAATATCCAGTTCCTGGCCAAGGGCAACGATATTAAAGTGATCGAGTGTAACCTGCGAGCCTCTCGTAGCTTCCCCTTTGTGAGCAAGGTGCTCAAGATCAATTTCATTGAGCTAGCCACACGCATCATGCTGGGTCTCCCGGTAGAGAAGCCCTCCAAGAGTGCTTTCGACCTAGACTATGTCGGGATCAAGGCCTCTCAGTTCTCCTTCGCTCGCCTACAAAAGGCCGACCCCGTCCTGGGCGTCGATATGATGAGTACGGGCGAGGTGGGCTGCATCGGGGACGATACCAACGAGGCTATCCTCAAAGCCATGCTCTCGGTGGGCTATCGCATCCCAGAGCGTAGCGTCCTGCTCTCGACAGGTGGTTACAAGCAGAAGGTAGATATGCTCGATGCAGCCAAGCTCCTATTTGAGAAGGGCTACAGACTCTATGCGACACAAGGGACACATGACATGCTCGCCGAGAATGGCATCGAGAGTACCCTGGTCTACTGGCCTAGTGATGAGGGCAAGCAACCTCAGGCTCTAGATCTGCTGCACGAGCGCAAGATTGATATGGTTGTCAATATCAACAAGAACCTTACCGCTCGAGAGCTGACTAATGGCTACCGACTGCGCCGAGCCTCTATCGACCTCAACATCCCTCTGATTACGAATGCTCGCCTGGCCTCGGCATTCATTACCGCCTTCTGTTCGATCCCTCTAGAGGCCGTTCAGATCAAGAGTTGGAGGGAGTATAAGTAGTAGAGGACAGATAAGTACAATTAGAGAGCAAAAGAGGAGGTACTGGGCGTATATGCCCCAGGACCTTACTCTTGGTTCGCAGGTGTCTAGGAAGAGGGGATGCTCCGTAGAGTATCTTTGCAGGACACCAGTTAGTCGGCTTAAATGAACATAACATTCTCGATTAAATACAAAGCCCTATGGGGGCAAAAGCTCTATATCAGTGGCTCTATCTCGGAGCTCGGCAGCTGGGATGAGACCCAGGCCATAGAGCTCTCACCTCAGCAAGAGGATTGCTGGGGAGGCACTATCCCCATTGATGGGCGTAAGAAGGAGTTCACCTATTGCTACCTCGTCAGGGACGATCGGGGCAAGGTTGTGCGCCGAGAGTGGAAGCGTATGCACCGCCTCTCGATCAAGCATAACTTTCGCTCCCTGCTGATGACAGACCGATGGATAGATCGTCCGAGCAATGCCCCCTTCTATAGCTCAGCCTTCTACGATGTGCTCTATCGGCACGAGGTGCGTGGGCACAAGCCTCAGGTGCGCCAAGAGGATGAGCAGATCATCGTCCTTCAAGTCTACGCCCCGACAGTCCCCTCTGCTCATCACCTCAAGGTAACGGGTAGCACGCAAAAGCTCGGGCATTGGGATGCAACTAAGGCTGCCGAATTTAGCTACATGGGCAAGGGTGAGTGGATCACATTCTTCGTCATCAACAGAGCGGAGCAAGCGGCTCGGGATATGTACTTCAAGTTCTTCATCACGGACGAGAGCGGGGCGATTTGTCGCTGGGAGGATGGGGACGACCACCACTACCAGCTACCCGAGTTCGGACAGTATGACGGGATCTATATCGCTGGTCTACTCTTCAACGAGGGTGATCATAAGCCTCGAGTAGCGGGGACTGTCATCCCAGTCTTCTCTCTAAGGCATGAGGAGGATTATGGTATCGGAGACTTCGGTTCGCTCCGCCGAGCTGTGGACTGGGCATCAGAGGTCGGCTTCCACATCTTACAGATCCTACCGATCAACGACACAACCTATTACCGAGACTGGAGAGACTCCTACCCTTACAATGCAATCTCTGTCGATGCCCTACACCCGATCTACATAGACCTCAAGGCTATGCCTAGGTTGAGAGACACACGGGCCGAGAAGGCATTCGAACTCAGGGCTGCAGAGCTGAGACGCAGTCCAACGCACCTATACCCCGAGGTCATGAAGCTCAAAGAGGAGTATCTGCGCCTACACTACCGAGAGTACGGCCGCAAGGTGCTAGAGAGTACGAGCTACAAGACCTTCCTACGCAAGCACCACACTTGGCTAACGCCCTATGCTATCTTCTGCGTCCTGAGAGATAAGCACCCTCATCAGCACTTCGATCAGTGGGGGGCATACGCTCGCTATGATCAGGTGCAAACGCCACAACACTTCGTCCGAGATTTTGGGCATGAGGAGGCCGACTACTATCGGTACATCCAGTACTGGCTCTCTACTCAGCTAGCAGAGGTCTCTGTCTATGCCGAGGGACGAGGTGTACTACTCAAGGGAGATATTCCAATCGGGGTAGCCCCACACAGTATCAGCGTTTGGTCTGAGCCGCACCTCTTCTATCGCCATCTGTCTGCTGGAGCCCCTCCAGATGCATTTGCTACCGATGGACAGAACTGGGGCTTCCCTACCTACAACTGGACGAATATGCTACAGCGAGACCTCAATTGGTGGCGTTCTCGCTTCGAGTGCATGTCTACATACTTCAAGGCTTTTAGGATTGACCATATCTTAGGTTTCTTCCGCATTTGGGAGATCCCTAGCGATCAACGCTCTGGCCTCCTCGGACACTTCAGCCCCTCTCGGCCACTGACCCTCAAGTTTTGGAGAGACCACTTCGACCGCTTCTGCTCCATCGAGGAGCTGATACAGCCTTGCTTCTCTCAGGAGAGGCTAGAGGAGGTCTTGGGACATCACCTCGACGGGCTCAAGCAGAGCGGTTGGGTCGTACCGATCCAGGGGAGCAAGTACTATACCCTCCGTTACGTTCGCCAGCAAAGCTATGCCTCTATGCCCTCCGATGAGATCCCTGGAGGCAGTGAGGCTCGCAGGCTACTTCAGGAGCTCTGTAGAGAGGTTGCCTTGGTACAAGATACGCATCGCCCATACTACTACCACCCTCGCATAGCCTTCACCGAGAGCAAGCAGTTTAAGCTATGGAATCCAGCCATGCAGGAGATTTGGCGGCAGATCTGCCACCACTACTTCTACGAGGTACACAATAGCCTTTGGAGAGATACGGCCCTGGAGCGTCTCATCCCTCTGATCGAATGTACAGATATGCTCGTCTGTGCCGAAGACCTTGGGATGATACCCGCCTGCGTGCCCCAAGTCCTAGAGGATATACAGATCCTCTCCCTAGAGCTCGAGCGTATGCCCAAGGGGGAGACGGAGCACGGATGGGCCGACCTTGGCCGACTACCCTACCGCTCAGTATGCACCACCTCTACGCACGATATGCCGACGCTACGAGGCTGGTGGCATCATCTAGACCCTGAGCAACAAGCCCTCTACCTAGAGACACAGCTCCTCCTCTCCGGGCTTAGGGTGGATAAGTCAAGCGAAGCAGAGATTATGGAGGCGATAATACGCAACCACCTCGCCTCGGCTTCGATGCTCGCCATACTGCCCCTATCAGACTGGATGGCTATCTCCGAGGAGCTACACCTACTTCGCCCCGAGGAGGAGCAGATCAATCACCCCGAGGACCCTCACCAACGTTGGGAGTACCGTATGCCTCTGACCATAGAGCAGCTACGCTCGAACTATCCGCTCTGGAAGAGGCAAATCAGAAGCCTTCTAGAGCAAACACATAGAGATCGGACCACACTATCATGATAGAGAGAATCTACGTTATAGAAGATGCAGATATAGAGCTATTCGTCGGAGTTAATCGGTCTAATCTGATCACTCTAGGCAATCTGTACCCTCGGACGAAAATTCGTCAGCAAGGCAACATCCTCAAAATCCTTGCCGAGCAGGCCGAGGGCGAAGCCTTACTGAGCAAGCTAGAACAATTAGAGCAGCTCTGCGTCCAGCACAACCAGCTCACCGAACAGCAAATAATCGAGACGGTTCGAGGACGAAATGCCTCCCACGAAGCGAAGCCTCATGGAGCCTCTTCCCTCATTCTCTACGGCCTACATGGCAAAGGGATCTATGCACGAGGGAGCAATCAACATCGACTAGTAGAGGCCTTTGCCGAGCATGACCTCTGCCTAGCAACTGGCCCAGCAGGTTCTGGGAAGACCTTCATCGCTATTTGCCTTGCCGTCAAGGCTCTCAAGAGTAAACAAGTGCGTCGGATCATCCTCTCTCGCCCTGCGGTGGAGGCTGGTGAAAAGCTTGGCTTCCTCCCAGGGGAGATGAAGGATAAGCTAGATCCGTATCTACAGCCCCTCTACGATGCTCTAGGCGAACTCATCCCCGCGACCAAGCTCAAGGACTATCTAGATACGGGTGTGATCCAAATAGCCCCCTTGGCCTTCATGCGCGGGCGAACGCTCAACGATGCCGTCATCATCCTCGACGAGGCGCAGAATACTACCCCTCAGCAAATGAAGATGTTCCTCACCCGCCTCGGGAACAACGCTAAGATGATCGTAACAGGAGACATCAGTCAGATAGACTTGCCCAGGGGCATTTATTCAGGCCTACGTGATGCCATAAACAAGCTCTCTGCTCTAGAGGGTGTGGGTATTGTGGGCTTCGAGGCCTCGGACATCGTACGCCACCCTCTAGTACAGCGTATTGTAGAGGTTTATGATCAGGAAGAAGGAGATAACTTAATTAACGAACAGGAACAAGTAAAGGACAACGACAATGAATAAGACATTAGTAAAAACAGACTTTAACCTCCCTGGCCAGCAGGCTGTATATCACGGCAAGGTAAGGGATGTGTACTTCCTCGATGGAGAGCGAGTAGCCATGATCGCAACCGATCGCATCTCTGCCTTTGACGTTATCTTGCCCCAGGGCATTCCTTTTAAGGGTCAGGTGCTCAACCAAATAGCCACCTACTTCCTCGATGCGACGAAAGACATCGTACCCAACTGGCTCATTTCCACGCCTGATCCCATGGTTTCATTGGGGCATTACTGCGAGCCCTTCAAGATCGAGATGGTCATCAGGGGCTACTTGACAGGGAGTGCATGGAGGGCCTACGCTGCGGGCGAGAGGGAGATCTGCGGCATCCGTCTGCCCGATGGGATGAGGGAGAATGAAGCCTTCCCGAGCCCTATCATCACCCCTACAACCAAAGCCGACGAAGGGCACGACGAGAATATCTCTCGTGAAGAAATCATCGCCCAAGGGTTGGTCTCTGCCGAAGACTATGCTCAGCTGGAGGAGTACACACAACGCCTCTTCGCCCGTGGGCAGGAGATGGCTCGTGAGCGCGGGCTTATCCTCGTAGATACGAAGTATGAATTTGGCAAGAAAGATGGCAAGATCTACCTCATCGACGAGATCCATACACCCGACTCCTCGAGATACTTCTACCTAGAGGGGTACACAGAACGCTTCGAGCGTGGAGAGGAGCAACGCCAGCTCTCCAAAGAGTTTGTGCGCCAATGGCTGATCGCTGGGGGCTTCCAGGGTAGAGCTGGTGAGCAGATCCCTGAGATGACACCTGAGTATTGTCAGAGTGTATCGGATCGTTACATAGAACTCTTCGAGAAGGTAACCGGACTGCCCTTCGAGCCAGCCTCTAGCGAGGACATCGCCGAGAGGATCGAGCGCAATATCCTCGCAGCACTATAAAGTCGCTACTATGGACAAACCCCTAGAAGAGGAGAAGAGGTCGGAGCATATCCGACAGATGTTCAATAGCATTGCCTCGAGCTATGATCGTCTCAACCGCATCATCTCCCTTGGGCTAGATATACGCTGGCGCAAGCAGGGTATAGACCGTTTGGCTCTGTATCAGCCCAAACAGGTTCTCGATGTGGCAACAGGTACGGGCGATCTAGCGATCGAACTGCTTGAGCAGATCCCCAGCATAGAGCGTATCAATGCCACGGATATATCCGAGGAGATGATGCGTATGGGTCGAGAGAAGGTACGTCATTTGGGTCTAGAGCAAGTAATTGAGTTCTCCCGAGAGGACTGTACAGCCCTCTCCTACCCGGACAATAGCTTCGATGCCGTTACAATTGGCTTTGGCATCCGTAACTTCGAAGATATTCCTCAGGCAGCCCGAGAGATCTATCGAGTACTTCGACCAGGGAAACCCTTCATGATCTTGGAGCTAACAGAGCCAAGAAATTACCTTCTACGCCTGGGCTACAAGCTGCATGCAGGCGTATTTATACCCCTGGTAGGGAGAATGATCTCACATCATGGAGAGGCCTATCGTTATCTGCCGAGGTCTATCTCGAGAGTTCCCCAGCGAGAGCAAATGACCAAGATATTTGTAGAGGCTGGCTTTAGAGAGGTTAGCTATCACAGCTTCAAGCCAGGTGTGTGCACCCTCTATATGGGTATCAAGTAGCTTAGACGAACAGATTACTAGGGGAAGAGTCGCCTCTACCTATGTGATGCAAACGAAGCGGTTGCCGATAGCTCCTGGAATATGGCTTCGGCAGCCGCTCGGCTGCTATACTGATCGCCTAAGAGCAGGCGGAGCTCCTGCATAGCTTTTAGCTGCCCTTGTCGGGTTGGGCCATCGACGAGGATCTTGGCGAGCTCTCTCGACAGACGAGGGGCATTGACCTCTGCACCGATGAGCTCAGGGATGGCTGCTCGGCCTAGGATTAGGTTTACCAATGAGATATAGGGCGTGCTGAAGCAATGCTCAAAGACCCATCGGGCAATGCGCTGCCCCCCCATCCGATAGCAGACAATAAGTGGAGTACCAAGCAGGGCGACCTCGAGCGTAGCTGTGCCCGAAGTAACTAGAGCTGCACAACTTCGCTGTACAATAGAATAAGTTGCGTCGAAGGTGAGCTGTGCCCAAGGATAATGCTGTAAATAGGGTGCGTAATCGTCCGCACAAAGCCCTGGTGCACCTGCAATAACAATATTGTAATCGCTCGAGAGAGCCTTTGTCGAAGTGAGCATGACCTCAAGATTGCTCCGCAGCTCTTGCCTGCGGCTGCCAGCTAGGATAGCGATACACGGCCTAGAGGTATGATGTGAATGGGCTTGAGCGACCTCTTGGTCGAGCACATGAGCACGAACGGCGTCGACACAGGGATTGCCTACATACTGAGCACGAAGGCCATAGCGGCCAAAGAACGCCTCCTCGAAGGGCAGGATACAGAGCATGAGATGAGTGTAGCGGCGTAGCTTGTGGATACGCCACCGCTTCCAGGCCCAAAGCTTAGGGGCAATGTAGTAGACGATGGGGCAGCCTATTTCTTCTGCGACATAGGGCAGGATGTAGCGCATATTGAAGCCAGCAAAGTCTACAGGGATCACCACAGCGGGCGCAAAGCTTCGAATAGCCTCCCGTACCCGCTCGGCTGCATGGCGAATAGTAGATAGGTGTGTCAATACAGGAAGAATACCCATAAAGGCCACCTCTCGATAATGAACGATGGGAGCGACCCCTGATGCCTCCTGCATCAAAGATCCTCCCATGAACATAAAGCTCGCCTCTGGATCTAATGCCCTAATGGCTCGAATGAGATTGGAAGCATGTAGATCGGCAGAAGCCTCGCCGACAACGAGGAAGTAGCGCATAAGCTATAAGCAATTCCATGACTAGCAGAAAGAGCCCTCGAGTACCTGCAAGAGCTCGTAATCGGTTTGGTCAATCATCAGCGGTGTAAGGGTTGCATAGCCCGAACGCATGAGATGCAGATCGTCCTCAGCACCCTCACGATCGGGCTGCTGGTAGCCTTGCAGCCAAAAGACATCATGACCACGGGCGTTACTGCTCTTCATATACTCATCGACGAAGCGACCACTGCTCTGCGGACAGATGCGTAAACCCTTGACCTCACCTCGAGGGACATTGAGCGAGAGGAAACGTCCTCGGGGCATATCCTGCACGAGCATCTGGCGAGCAACCCTAATTGTATAAGCAATAGCCTCGCCGAAGTCGGGTCTAAGAGCTGTATCGTCGATCGATGTAGCCAAAGCCTTGAGGCCCTGGATACAGGCCTCTCGAGCAGCCCCCACTGTGCCCGAATAGTGAACGCAGATACCCTCATTGCTCCCGTGGTTGATGCCAGAGATAACCAGGTCGGGGGCTGCATCGGCAAAGAGGGCGTGCAGGCCGAGCTTAACACAGTCTACAGGAGCACCCTCGCAACTATAGACACGCAGGCCATTGCCCTCGTAACGAGGCTTGAGACGTAGGGGATGATTGGATGTAATGGCCGAGGAGAAGCCCGAGCGAGGCCCTTCGGGGGCGACGATGGTTACATCGGCAAAGGCCAGCAAGGCTGTAGAGAGCTGCTGAATACCAGGCGCTCTGAAGCCATCATCATTGCAGAGTAAGATGTGTGGACGAATAGGATTCATCACTCTAACGTTATTCGATGCCCTTGAGTTTGACGACTGAATATAGGGCCGCAAATGGAGAGATGATCAGATCATTACCGCCCGAGAGCTGCCATGGGATAGCCACTGCAACCTCTTGCCCTACAACCATCTGTTGCAAAACGATTGCGAGACCTGGGATCTCGCGCATCAATGGCTTGGATTGAGGATTAGGGATCTCGTAGTTGTCTCGGAAGGGTACGGCCTTGTCCTTGTGAGTAACCCAGTCGGAGAGGAAATACTGTCTGAACTGTATCACCACTCGGTCGGTCTGTAGAGGCATACGATCGCCCGCCTTGGGCTTAATGTCATTGAGCTGCTTGACATAGACGTATCCGTCGCCCTGTATAGAGTTGATGGATACCTTCTTGTAGCTGGTGCTATCGGCAAAGGTCTTGAAGAGGCGTTCGCTCTCGGCCCTAAGCATGAGCTGGCGGTCTATTGTCTGATTGCATCCTGTCGTACTGAGCCCCAAGGCCAGCAGAGCTGCTCCGAGGAGGCATAGTTTCTTGAACGTCATCATATCTATTGAATATCGGTGAATGCCTCGCTCATGGCATGGAGCTCATAGAGCGAAGCATTCGGTACAAGTTTAGATCTTCTTGAGTAGGGTCTTCATCGACACGGCAGCAGAGATGGTGCTCGAGAGGGCATCGATAGCGATGCGCTCCTGCTGCATGGTATCTCTGTGGCGCAGAGTTACTGTACCGTCCTCGAGGGTCTGATGGTCGACGGTGATACAATAGGGCGTACCGATGGCATCCTGTCTGCGGTAACGCTTGCCGATGGAGTCCTTCTCGTCTATGGCACAGTTGAAGTCAAAGCGCAGATCGTTGTAGATCTGACGGGCTTGCTCGTCTAATCCGTCCTTGCGCACCAAGGGCAATACGGCCAACTTGATCGGAGCAAGCGCAGCGGGCAAGTGCAGCACGACACGGCTATCACCGCCCTCTAGAGCCTCCTCATCATATGCGCCACACATGAGACTGAGGAACATACGATCGACACCGATAGAGGTCTCGACGACGTAGGGGACGTAGCTCTCGCCGAGCTCTGGGTCGAAGTACTGGAGCTTCTTGCCGCTGAACTCTTCGTGCCGCTTGAGGTCGAAGTCCGTACGGCTATGGATACCCTCAACCTCTTTGAAGCCGAAGGGCATCTCGAACTCAATGTCTGTAGCAGCATTGGCATAGTGTGCCAGCTTCTCATGATCGTGGTAGCGGTACTTTTGCTTGCCCAAGCCAAGGGCCAAATGCCAACGTAGGCGCAGCTGCTTCCAGTAGTCAAACCAGCGAAGCTCCTCACCTGGACGGACGAAGAACTGTAGCTCCATCTGCTCAAACTCTCGCATGCGGAAGATAAACTGACGTGCTACGATCTCGTTTCTAAATGCCTTACCGATCTGAGCGATGCCGAAGGGGATCTTCATACGTCCAGTCTTCTGTACGTTGAGGTAGTTGACGAAGATGCCCTGAGCAGTCTCGGGGCGCAGGTAAACCTTCATCGCTCCGTCGGCCGTCGAGCCCATTTCGGTGGAGAACATAAGGTTGAACTGTCGCACCTCTGTCCAGTTGCGCGTGCCCGAGATCGGACAGACGATCTCGTTATCTAGGATGATCTGCCGAAGCTCGTCTAGGTTACCCTCATTGAGTGCCTGTGCGAAGCGGCTATGCAGGGCATCTCTCTTGGCCTGATACTCTAGAACCCGAGCGTTGGTGGCACGGAACTGTGCCTCGTCGAAGCTCTCACCAAACCGCTTGGCAGCCTTGGCTATCTCCTTGGCAATCTTATCGTCTATCTTGGCCAAATGATCTTCGATGAGCACGTCGGCACGATACCTTTTCTTCGAATCCTTATTGTCAATGAGCGGATCGTTAAAGGCGTCCACGTGTCCAGAGGCTTTCCAGATCGTTGGATGCATGAAGATGGCCGAGTCGATCCCTACGACATTCTCTTGTAGGAGGGTCATGGCCTCCCACCAATATCTCTTGATATTGTTTTTGAGCTCGCTACCCAACTGTCCGTAGTCATAGACCGCTCCGAGGCCATCGTAGATCTCTGACGAGGGGAATACAAAGCCGTACTCCTTGCAGTGTGAAACGACCTTCTTAAACAAATCTTCTTGTTGTGCCATTGATGTTGTAATATAATTGTTCTATCATCTGCCCTTGCCTGGCCGAGGCTTTGCTCGATGGGTTAGGTACGGGCTACTGAGCCACAAAAATAGCCATTTATTTCGGTATGATACACCCATCAGCTCCAGCTGTAGGATCGGGGTCTATGTCGCATCGAACTAGAGGGATGCTCCGGATATAATAGAGTCCTGGTGGAGGCATAGAATTGGATCTAAGATGTTAACTTTGACCCTAAATGGAAGCAAGGTATAGCCTTGGCGAACGAAGGGTATACGTTTCGCGGTCAAAAGGTATACGTTTCGCATCGAAAACGTATACGTTTCAGGCCGAAAACGTATACGTTTTGGGCGTAAAACGTATACGTTTTGCACCACCCCACTCAAACCCTTTATTTATAAGGGGTCTAAGAAGGCACAAAAGACAACACACTCCGCCTCTGTATAAAGTCTCCGACAGAGGCAGGAATAACAATCTGGAGACACGTTAATAATTATGTCTAAAAAAAATAAACCCCTAGGTTATACCCTAGGCGAACGCAAGGTCGGCATCGGGCCCAACAAAGGTAAGGTGGTCATCCAGGCTACCCCATCCGGCAGACACCGTGTGAGCTTCGAACGCTTCTGTGAGCTTGTAGCCAAAGACACCACGCTCAACTACATGGAGGTACAGAGTGTACTCAACCTGGCAGCCGATATGGCACGAGACCTCGTGGCCAATGGCGACATTGTGGACTTCGGACGTTTGGGCACGCTCTCACCTTCGTTCAAGAGCAAGGTCGTCCTACAGGGCTCGGAGTTCAATGCCAACATTCACATCACCGAACCACGCATCAACCTGAGACCTAACTCTACCTACTTTCGCCTACTTCCCGAGGAAGTGAGCTACGAACGTATTATCCCCAAGCCCAAGAAGGGCAAGGCTGGCAAGCCCCAAGAGGGAGGTTCATCCCCAACAACCCCACCCGATAATGGGCACATAGGGCTGTAGGTTGGGCCGACACCCATCAAGCAAACCACCCGATGAGACGAACCTCTGCTGGCTCTCCATCGGGTGGTTTTGCTATTCGTACACCTTACATCCAAACGAGACGACTAGAGCCTCGGACGATGAGGCTCTAGTCGTTTGGCTCGCTAGGCAGAGGCATTCGGCCCGCAATAGGGCTAGTCTATATCGTCCGAGTCTTCTTGTAGGCTCTGACTATAGCTGATCAAGTGGCGCAGATTGGTCAAGATCTCGCTCGTCTCCTGAAGCATGTTCATGTAAACGATCGATACCTTGAAGGTATCCTTGTCGCTCTTGTGCGTGCGCTTCATCTGTGTTTTACGCATCTCCTTGACCTTGTTGCGCAGGGACTTACCCATACTCTTGACCTCCTTGGTCTTGAGGTCTTCGTCACCCAAGATGAGCTGGTGGGCCTCATTCAGATAGGCCAATACTTCATCACGTACGGGCAAGAACTCCGCTGCGTGCTGCTCGGGCAGCGGATTGAAGTTGTTGCCCACATGCTCGATGCACACCTCGCACGAGCGCTCTATCGCATAGATCATCTGTAGACAGGCGTTGCTGCCGAGGTGAAACCACATATTCTTCTCCAGCAAAGCATCTGTAGGCATTCGGCGCAGGCAAATCGTTTCCTTACGTCTACGTGTTTTGAACGAACGCTTATGCTCCTCGGTGGCTGCCTGTAGCTTGCGCAACGTCTTGAAGTCCTCAGCGATGAACGCATCCGTTAGGTCTCTGTAGTCCTCGACAACACGCTCCAGCAGAATGCTCTGCGTCTGACGTACATGCTTAGAGAGCAAGGGCCACATCTCCTCGGGATCTTCGCTGTTGAGGATCTCGATGAAGAGCTTGTCGTCCTCGTCCGCCTTCTTCTTCGAGATGAGGTGATTGTTGAAGAGCAGGAAGATCGTAAAGGCTACCAGCACCACCATGGCCACGAAACCACCAAAGTACATCAGACAAGCCACCAGCGCAGCAATGAAGAAGGCTGCCCCAGCCGTTACGAACCATCCACCGATCACAGACATGACACCCGTCAGACGACCCACTGCGCTCTCACGACCCCAGGCCCTATCCGCCAGGGAGCTACCCATAGCCACCATGAAGGTTACATAGGTCGTAGACAGAGGTAGCTTCATCGATGTACCGATGGCGATCAAGAGGCCCGCCAAGACTAGATTGACCGAGGCGCGAACAAGGTCGAAGGCCGCGCCCTGCTCCAAGATAATCTCCTCCTTATTAAAACGGCTCTCTAGCCATCGCTCCACCCTACGGGGCATAACACGATCGATGGCCTGGGCAATACTGCTGCTCAAGCGCACCAGGCCTCGAGCAATGCGCGACGAGCCGAAGGTCTCCTCGCCATCATCTTGGCGAGACAGATTGACCGAGGTCTTGATCACGTTTTGCGACTGCTTGGAGAAGACTAGGGCCAGTACCATCACAAGCCCCGAGCCGAGAAGGTAATAGATGGGTGTGGCTGCAGGTTCGTTGTTGGCGGCCATGAGGTAGGTGTCGTATGCCCCATTACCATGAGCCATATAGTCGGTATAGGCCGAGAGACCCGACAGAGGGACTCCGATGAAGTTCACCAGGTCATTACCCGCAAAGGCCATCGAGAGAGCCAGTGTACCGGCCAAGATGATGATCTTGAAGATATTTACCTTGAACCAATGCAAGGCCTGCATCACTACTGCCGAGACCGCAAAGATCACCAGCAGCAGCATACCTGTATTCTCAGCGACCCAGGTCTTCATATCTTTCGTCATAAAGGCCGCATCCTTTAGCCCCTTGATCAGCATGAAGTAGATGATCGACGTAATGGCAATCCCCCCAAATACCCCCGCAAAATAACGCAGATTACGCTTGTAGTTGAAGGTGAAGATCACACGAGTAATATACTGAACCAAAGAACCAAAGAAGAAGGCAACCACCACCGACATGAAAATCGCAATGATCACCTGCAGAGCCTTGGACGTATTGATCAGCTGCATCAGCTCTAGTGTGCCTGTCTCGTCGGCCGAGATCTTGAGCAGAGACACACAGAAGGATGCCCCTAGAAGATTGAACACCAGCGATACAGTCGTCGAGGTGGGAAGCCCAAGAGAGTTGAAGATATTCAACAGAATAACGTCCGCCACCATCGCTGTCAAACAGATGATCATCACCTCCTCAAACGTAAAGAACTCCGGGTGATAGATCCCATTGCGGGCAACCTCCATCATCCCATTACTCAGAGAAGCTCCGAGGAAGACCCCCACGGCAGCCACCATAAGGACAACCTTAAAAGGTGCTGCCTTGGCTCCGATGGCAGAGTTGAGAAAGTTCACAGCATCGTTGCTGACCCCTACGGTCAGATCAAAGATCGCTAGCACTGCCAAGAAAATCAAGATACAGGTAAAAATGATTTCCATACTTCTTTAACCAGTTATTATGTTAATGTTTATGCTTGTCGTCTGTCCCTTGTTCGATGAGTGCCAGGAAGGCTGCTTCGTCCAAGATGCGCACCCCTAGGCTCTCGGCTTTAGCCAGCTTGGCTGGGCCCATCTTCTCTCCAGCCAGGACGTAGTCTGTCTTGGACGATATGGCCGAGGAGATCTTGCCCCCGAGTCGCTCAATGAGTGCCTTGTATTCGTCTCTAGTATGCAGAGCGAAGACTCCACTAATCACAATGCTGAGGCCACTGAGCACACTCTCTGCCCCCGAATCAGACTGCTCCGTAACCTCACGGGACAGCTGTACGCCTGCTCCTCGTAGGGTTTCGATCAGAGACCTATTGCTCTGCTGGGCGAAGAAGTCCACTACGCTGCCAGCGATCACAGGGCCAATCTCAGGCACAGCACACAGATCCTCCTGCGAGGCAGCAGAGAGTTCGTCGATAGAGGGGTAGGCACGAGCAAGCGTCTTGGCCGTTGTCTCACCGACAAAGCGAATGCCTAGGCCAAAGAGAATGCTCGAGTAGCTGCGCTCTCGGCTTTCCTCAATGCTACGCACTAGGTTGCTTGCACTACGACGCTGAAAGCCTGGCAGGCCGAGCAATTGCTCCTCCTCTAGTGCATACAGCCCACCGATATCCGAGAGCAAACCATGCTCAAAAAGCAAGTCAATCGTCTCTGGACCGATGCGAATATCAGCTGCTTTGCGAGAGCAGAAGTGCTCTACCCGACCTCTCTGCTGCTCAGGACAGGAGCTACGAGCAGGGCAGAAGTAAGCAGCCTCGCCAGCAATACGCTCTAGAGCTGTACCACAGGCTGGGCATACACTGGGGAAGCCAACCCGAGGGGCAGAGACTGAGCGCAGCGAGGGAACGACGGAGACGATCTTGGGGATGATCTCGCCCCCCTTCTCCACCGCAACCGTATCGCCTAGATGTAGATCGAGCGAGGCAATGAAGTCTGCATTGTGCAGCGAAGCCCTACGCACGATAGTCCCCGAGATCGCAACAGGAGCAAGATTAGCCACAGGGGTAATCGTCCCCGTACGCCCAACTTGATAGTCCACTGAGAGTAGCTCAGTCTGCACTTGCTCCGCCTTAAACTTGTAGGCAATCGCCCAGCGAGGGCTCTTGGCCGTATACCCTAGCTCCTCTTGCTCTGCGATCGAATTGACCTTGAGTACGACACCATCGGTAGCCACAGGCTCATGAGAGCGAGCAGCATCCCAATGATCCAAGAAGGCCAATATATCCTCAAGCGAATGACATAGATGTGTCGCATGCGAAACCTTCAAGCCCCAGCGACGACAGCACGCCAACCGCTCGTAATGCGTATGGGGTAGCTCAGGCTGCTCACCTGGCACGTGGTAGAGGTAGGCATCCAGCTTCCTGGCCGCCACGACCTTGGGATCTAGCTGCTTGAGTGTACCGCTGGCAGCATTGCGGGGGTTCGCAAAGGGAGGCTCATCCTCGGCTATACGGCTTTGATTGATACGTTCAAACTCGACCCAAGGCAGCAAGATCTCGCCCCGCACCTCAAGCTCCCTAGGGTATCCCTCGCCTTGTAGGCGTAGAGGGATCGAGCGAATGGTACGCACATTGGCCGTAACGTCATCGCCCAGCCGACCGTCCCCTCGAGTAACGGCTCGACTCAGCACCCCATCCTCATAGACGAGCGAGATCGAGAGACCATCGTATTTGAGCTCAGCCACGACCTCGACATCTCGGCCGATCTCTCGACAGACACGCTCATAGAAGTCCTTGACCTCGTCATAGCTATAGGTATTGCTCAGCGAGAGCATCGGATAGCGATGCGTTATGGTGGCGAAGCCCTCTGTTCGATCACTCCCCACTCGCTGGGTAGGTGAATGGGGAGTGATCAGCTCAGGATGCTGAGCCTCGAGCTCCTCAAGGCGATGCATGAGGGCATCGTATTCCTGGTCGGATATACTGGGGTCTGAGAGGACGTAGTAGCGGTGGTTATGTTCCTCGAGGAGGTATCGTAGCCGCTCGATCTCTTCCTTTACTCGCTCCATAGTTGGTAGTAATACAGGGCCTCATAACGCTCACCCGTCCACTGCCAATGGGGCAGCGAAGCCGTATGTACAAAACCCAGTTTGAGAAATAAATGCTGAGATATGGTATTAGACTCGAGCATCGTAGCGTAGAGGTGCTCGCAGCGCATTCGCTGGCGCAGATATTGAATTAGCTCCCTGATGGCTTCGGTGGCAATGCCACGCCCCCGATGCAGCTCGGCGATATAGACCCCGAGAGCAGCCCGACGCTCGACAGCATTGTAGTCTGAAACTTGTACATAGCCGACAGCCTCGTCCTGCATTTGTATGACTAGAGACATCTGCCCTCGCTCTACGAGGGAAACATTGCTCGAGAGAACATAAGCCTCCACAAAAGCACTAGAGAGAGGGTTATACGAGCCAGAGCTTGCCCAGGCCTTGGGGTCATTCTCCCAGCGGAGCAAGAGTGGTGCGTCTGTCAGCTCAATGGAGCGCAAGCATATCTGCGAAGCGTTCATGCCGCTAAGATAATACAATTCGAGAGTAATACCGAGAGTTAGAAGCGGATGGCCTGCTCGAAGTCCGTACGCCCCAGGATAGAACGTCCGAGTGTAACCTCATCTGCATACTCAATCTCGTCCCCGATAGCTACACCTCGGGAGAGAACTGAGACCTTGACTGGTGTAGCCTCAAGACTTCTGTAGATGAAGAAATTTGTCGTCTCACCCTCCATCGTCGTCCCAAGAGCTAGGATGATCTCGTCTACCTCCCCAGCACGAGCCCTAGCAATGAGGGGCTCAATGGTCAGATCCTGAGGTCCAATGCCATCTATAGGCGATATAACACCACCCAAGACATGGTAGAGCCCCCGATATTGCCCCGTATTCTCTATCGCAATGACATCCCCCACATGCTGCACCACGCACAGCAAACGATCGTCCCGAGAGGGATTGCTGCAGATGGAGCACAGAGGGGTATCGCTGATATTGTGGCATCGCTGACAATAGACAATATCTCGCCGCATCTGTAGCAGAGCCGAGGCGAAAGCTTCAGTATCGGCTGAGGGTCGAGAGAGCAGATGTAGGGCTAGGCGCAGGGCAGTCTTGCGACCAATGCCCGGTAGCGTGGATAGCTGCTCGACAGCTCGCTCGACGAGCTTAGAAGGGTATGAGATCATGAGTAGATATTTGACAGATACGCTACAAAACTACAAGGTCGGTAAGCCACAGCGAGTGTTTGCTTACCGACCTTGGGTAATAGTTGGACTTAGTCCTCCGTAAGCTCTATATCATTGCCCTCCTTGTCGAGGAACTTGTAGTCCAGGAAGGCCAAGCTTTGGTTCGGGGTAACACGTATACCACGTGCTATCTTGAGCTTCCACTGGCGAGCAATGGAGAGGAGTAATCCTTTTTTGAGATATGCAGCCACATAGGGGTGCACATGTACGTTGATGTAAGTAAGATGTTGCTTTGCTACAAGCTCTAGTAGTTTGGCCTCGATCTGATCGGTAAAGAGCACCGAGGACTTCATCTTGCCCGTACCCATACAGGTGGGGCACTTCTCCTCAGTGATGATACGCATCTCTGGGCGCACACGCTGTCGGGTAATCATCATCACCCCAAATTTATTCAGCGGTAGGACGTTGTGCCGAGCTCTATCGCCAGACATGAGCTTCACCATATGCTCGTGTAGCAGCTGGCGGTTCTTGGGCTCATGCATGTCAATGAAGTCTACGGCGATGATACCCCCGAGGTCTCTAAGTCTAAGCTGTCTAGCGAGCTCTTCGGCAGCGGCCATATTAACATCTACGGCCGTGGTCTCCTGCTCGGAACTATTACGAGAGCGATTGCCACTATTGACATCCACGACGTGCATGGCTTCAGTTTGCTCGATGACTAGATAAGCCCCGCTCTTGTAGGTAACCGTACGGCCGAAGAGGGCCTTGACCTGCTTGGTAACCCCAGTCTCGTCGAAGATAGGGACTTGGCCATTGTAGAGCTTAACAATCTCTTCCCGTCCAGGAGCTATCTGAGCCACATACTCCCGTATATCCTCGTAAAAGTCCTTGTCATTGACCTGAATGCTCTGAAACGAAGGATTGAAAGTATCTCGCAGCACTCCCAGTGCACGGCTAGCCTCCTCATAGATGATCTTGGGGGCTTTGACAGCTTTACTGAGCTTGTTCAGGCTCTCTTCCCATCGGCGAACTAGCTTGCGGAGCTCTTGGTCCAGCTCGGAGGCTTTCTTACCCTCGGCCGAGGTGCGCACGATAACGCTAAAGTTCTTGGGCTTGATACTGAGCATGAGCTGCTTGAGGCGAGCACGCTCCTCAGAAGACTTAATCTTGCTGCTGACAGAAACTTTATCCGTGAAAGGAACTAGGACGAGGTTGCGTCCTGCGAGAGAGATCTCTGCCGACAGGCGTGGCCCCTTGGTCGAGATTGGCTCTTTGACGATCTGCACCAGGACATACTGTCCCCCACGGATATGGTCTGCGATCTTGCCCTCTTTGGGCAGATCCTGATGAGCACTAACGACCTTGCTGAGTGGAGGGATGGCTCGTTGCTTATCAATGATCTCGAGGAGCTTCTGTTGAGCCCCATAGACCTGTCCGAGGTCCAGATAGTGTAGGAAAGCATCCTTCTTGTAACCCACATCAACAAAGGCGGCATTGAGCCCAGGCATGACCTTCTTGACTCGACCGAGGTATATATCTCCGACGGCAAAGGCTAGATCTCGACGCTCCCGTTGGAGCTCGACGAGCTTCTGATCCTCTAGGACAGCCATGGATATCTCACGAGCCGACACATCGACTATAAGATCGCTGGTCATCTTTGGTTGAATGAGTTATGAGGGTTGTTCTATACAAATAGAGTATAAGGGGTTTAGGCAAAGCATTCTGCCCATGACCCCTTATTCTACGAGACTTACTTTTTCTTCTTATGACGGTTCTTCTTCAGTCTCTTCTTACGCTTGTGCGTGGCCATCTTATGGCGCTTTCTTTTCTTTCCGCTTGGCATGTTGTCTAATAAATTTATTATGTGATAATACTAATTACTTCACCTGAGTAGAGAAGAGCTTCGAGGGCTTGAAGGCAGGGATACGTCTCTTAGGGATAATGATCGTAGTCTTCTTGGAAATGTTGCGGGCGGTTTTCTCTGCACGCTCCTTGATGATGAAGCTACCAAATCCACGAAGGTACACATGCTCCCCCTTGATCAGAGAGCCCTTGACTGAGTCCATAAAAGCCTCGACTACCTTCATAGTCGTCTCTCTGTCGATACCAGTGGCCTTAGCGATGTCTGTTACAACTTCTGCTTTAGTCATAGTTTATACTCGTTATTTATTGATGAATAGATATCTCTTTTTTTGCTGTGCAAATATAGAACAAATATTCGATAAAGCCTTTGCATCAGCGACAAAAGGGTTGAGTGCAGGTTCAAGTATCAAGTGCAAATTTACTTTATAGCAGCGAAGAATACTTTTGCTGGGGATTTGAAACCCAACTTTTCTCTAGGCC
>NZ_JRAO01000037.1 GCF_000768875.1 Porphyromonas sp. COT-239 OH1446
CTCGGGATGCGTGAATTGAAACTTGTTAGAATAATGCGCATCGTGGCACCCAATGATGTCGCATCCCTCTCGGGATGCGTGAATTGAAACATACCATCTTCTAGATCTTTTCTACTTTCTGCAGTCGCATCCCTCTCGGGATGCGTGAATTGAAACTAGATAGGTGTGGTGAAACTGGTTAGTATCAATTACTCGTCGCATCCCTCTCGGGATGCGTGAATTGAAACGACTTTGATGATGTCAGCAACGTGTGTATCGCTCTGTCGCATCCCTCTCGGGATGCGTGAATTGAAACAATATGAATTGCTCTAATGTGTCGCTGGGCTTACCGTCGCATCCCTCTCGGGATGCGTGAATTGAAACGCGTTGTAAAGTTAAGCGAACTAGTCCCCACTAATCAGTCGCATCCCTCTCGGGATGCGTGAATTGAAACCGACTACAAGCTGGAAAAGATAGACAAAGTCTACGTCGCATCCCTCTCGGGATGCGTGAATTGAAACGCCCGATGGGGCGTGGATGAGATAGACGTTCTTGTCGCATCCCTCTCGGGATGCGTGAATTGAAACCCGACATTCGGATACTCGTGCGCATTGGAGGCGGTGTCGCATCCCTCTCGGGATGCGTGAATTGAAACGAGAGAGCCGAACGGATTTGCTACGTTTTACCCTTGTCGCATCCCTCTCGGGATGCGTGAATTGAAACTCGTCTCGCTCTCTCATACGCCTCTCACTCTCCTGTCGCATCCCTCTCGGGATGCGTGAATTGAAACTTGCAGGCCGCAGCTCCCACGAGGAGCGCACCTGCCAGTCGCATCCCTCTCGGGATGCGTGAATTGAAACAAAGGGCATGAGAAGATAGACGATGAGGAGGTTGGTCGCATCCCTCTCGGGATGCGTGAATTGAAACGCATCCGGGAGGAGATCAACCTCCGGGACAGCCGGTCGCATCCCTCTCGGGATGCGTGAATTGAAACGTGTTAATAATTGTCTATTGATACCGCAACGTCGAAGTCGCATCCCTCTCGGGATGCGTGAATTGAAACGAGCAAGCGGGAGTACTGCCTCGGGGCATGGGTAGTCGCATCCCTCTCGGGATGCGTGAATTGAAACCCCTCGTCGAGGGCAATATGCCCCCTCAGTCCTGGTCGCATCCCTCTCGGGATGCGTGAATTGAAACGTCTAGGTGATCAAAATGCATCCCCCTCTTGCAGAGTCGCATCCCTCTCGGGATGCGTGAATTGAAACATAATACCCCCGCCCCGAAGGGCATGGGCGTGAATGTCGCATCCCTCTCGGGATGCGTGAATTGAAACAGCCCTACATCGACGGGAGCGGTGTGCTGGTGGGGTCGCATCCCTCTCGGGATGCGTGAATTGAAACGCCGCTCGCAATGAGATCACCAAGGCCCAGGCAGCTGTCGCATCCCTCTCGGGATGCGTGAATTGAAACAGACTGAGCATGGGCGTATATCGGCCCTCGAATACCTGTCGCATCCCTCTCGGGATGCGTGAATTGAAACCTCGCCGCTGGAGTAGAGGGACACGGGACAGCTCAGTCGCATCCCTCTCGGGATGCGTGAATTGAAACCTGATCTGACTCTCGTCTACCAGCTGATGGATCGTGTCGCATCCCTCTCGGGATGCGTGAATTGAAACCCCGTTTACCTTCTCAACGAGCTTTCCTACTACGGGGTCGCATCCCTCTCGGGATGCGTGAATTGAAACGTCTGCTCTAGTAGGCTCTTAGCCCACTGCGGTGCGTCGCATCCCTCTCGGGATGCGTGAATTGAAACCGATCTATTATACAGGTCTAGGGAGAGATTGACCACCTCGCATCCCTCTCGGGATGCGTGAATTGAAACTGAGCAGGGATCAGTGGCAGGATATGCTTGAGCACTCGCATCCCTCTCGGGATGCGTGAATTGAAACTCTGAACAAGTGGGATATAGCTCTTCAAGTCTGCCTCGCATCCCTCTCGGGATGCGTGAATTGAAACCAAGCTATGACACTATTAAAAGGGGGACATTTATTCTCGCATCCCTCTCGGGATGCGTGAATTGAAACCAGCATGAGAGAGGTCGATCAATCTGCGAAAACCACTCGCATCCCTCTCGGGATGCGTGAATTGAAACCTATATTCCTCTACACCAGTCATCTGACACCTACGACCTCGCATCCCTCTCGGGATGCGTGAATTGAAACCCCGATGCTATCTCTCAGAATGACCCTGTTCGTCTCTCGCATCCCTCTCGGGATGCGTGAATTGAAACGCTTGGGCACAGATGTAGCCTTTAACCTGCGCCTAACTCGCATCCCTCTCGGGATGCGTGAATTGAAACGCCTCGATGTTGGACGGGACTTTTGGGTACGACTTCTCGCATCCCTCTCGGGATGCGTGAATTGAAACTTGCGCACACAGGTACCTCGCTGGCGGCGAGGGTTCTCGCATCCCTCTCGGGATGCGTGAATTGAAACCTCGCACCCGCCCTGATCTGATCCAGGGTTAGATCTCGCATCCCTCTCGGGATGCGTGAATTGAAACATAGGTATCTCGGTAAGCAGACGGAAAAAGGTGTCTCGCATCCCTCTCGGGATGCGTGAATTGAAACAAGCAAGAAGCTGTGGCAATAGGCACATCGGGGCACTCGCATCCCTCTCGGGATGCGTGAATTGAAACGCGGCCATGGTCTACTACATATGTGCGATTACCTGCTCGCATCCCTCTCGGGATGCGTGAATTGAAACATGGGGGTGGTTTCGAGGCCCACGAGGCGCATGGACTCGCATCCCTCTCGGGATGCGTGAATTGAAACACCCTCCCTGCCGCCAGCACCCCGGGGATGTCGGCTCGCATCCCTCTCGGGATGCGTGAATTGAAACTTCTTACTTTCCAGAAAAAAAACTGGAGATGAGGACTCGCATCCCTCTCGGGATGCGTGAATTGAAACACATAGGCCTGTAGCCGATCGTGTAGGAGCTGATCTCGCATCCCTCTCGGGATGCGTGAATTGAAACTGCTACCTCTGCATAGGAGACAATGGGAGCGGACACTCGCATCCCTCTCGGGATGCGTGAATTGAAACCTGGATTATATGCTCGACGAGATTGAACTCAATCCCTCGCATCCCTCTCGGGATGCGTGAATTGAAACTTGTCTACCTGAACTCCTCGTCTACCTGGCCTCCCTCGCATCCCTCTCGGGATGCGTGAATTGAAACTTCGACCACAGCTCGACCATGATTGCATCCTCCCCTCGCATCCCTCTCGGGATGCGTGAATTGAAACAATGAAGAGAATGAGGCATTACCCAGCTTATCGACTCGCATCCCTCTCGGGATGCGTGAATTGAAACGGCTCCAGGCGGCCCGAGATGCAGGAGGCGTGGGACTCGCATCCCTCTCGGGATGCGTGAATTGAAACGTCCACCGCCAGCTACGCCCAACGTTGGGGTACTGGCTCGCATCCCTCTCGGGATGCGTGAATTGAAACGTGAACGAGGCATTGCCGAGCTTGTCGATCAGCCAGCTCGCATCCCTCTCGGGATGCGTGAATTGAAACGGGGCACTCCTGGCTTGGGTAACAAGCCGCAGGATCACGCATCCCTCTCGGGATGCGTGAATTGAAACCTCAACGGCGAGGATGTGTGGCTGCGCTGGCATGCTCGCATCCCTCTCGGGATGCGTGAATTGAAACCTAACCTACCCAAGGGGAGGTATCGCCTCTTGGCTCGCTCGCATCCCTCTCGGGATGCGTGAATTGAAACTCCTATAGTAGACCCCCAAGGCGATCAGGAGCATTCTCGCATCCCTCTCGGGATGCGTGAATTGAAACGCAAGAGTGATCCGGTAGCTGGCGAGGTCTCCTACCTCGCATCCCTCTCGGGATGCGTGAATTGAAACGGTGGCGTTAGGGCTGTGCACGACTGCAGCCGCAACTCGCATCCCTCTCGGGATGCGTGAATTGAAACTCCTTGAAGTGATTAACGGCAATCACCCCGACCTTCACGCATCCCTCTCGGGATGCGTGAATTGAAACAAGGAGGCGATCTAGATCGCGCTCACCGAATACCCCTCGCATCCCTCTCGGGATGCGTGAATTGAAACCTCTCCAGGTGGTCGTCCTGGAGAGACCAGTGAGTGTCGCATCCCTCTCGGGATGCGTGAATTGAAACCTCGACATCGCCGCCCAAGGCCCGCACGTCCTCTCGTCGCATCCCTCTCGGGATGCGTGAATTGAAACATACTATCACGCTGGGCGCAATACTTGCAGTTGGTCGCATCCCTCTCGGGATGCGTGAATTGAAACTCTCCATAGCGGCACGCCCTGCGTGCGGCGTTGTACTGTCGCATCCCTCTCGGGATGCGTGAATTGAAACGTCGTAGCATCGGGTTGTGCCTCGATAACCCGATGTCGCATCCCTCTCGGGATGCGTGAATTGAAACCTCGTTGATCTCAGAGATTTCCTTCCGGTATCGCAGGTCACATCCCTCTCGGGATGCGTGAATTGAAACATCCTAGTACTCCTTTCCGTGCTTTGCTGGTCGAGGTCGCATCCCTCTCGGGGAATGGGCTGGGAGGGGTGAGGGGAGAAGCGAGAGGGCAAAAAGAGAGAGGGGGCACACGAAACTTTCGTTTCGTGTGCCCCCTCTTTGTATATAATCTCTAGGGAAGAGCTTACTTCACCTTAGCCACAATAGCCTTGAAGGCCTCTGGGTGATTGACAGCTAGATCTGCAAGGACCTTGCGGTTGATCTCGATACCAGCTGCATGCAGAGCACCCATCAGACGAGAGTAAGACATACCCTCGAGGCGCGCAGCGGCATTGATACGCTGGATCCAAAGTGAGCGGAAGTTACGCTTCTTATTCTTACGGTCGCGGTAAGCATAGGTCAGACCCTTCTCCCAAGTATTCTTGGCTACAGTCCATACATTCTTACGGGCTCCGTAATACCCACGAGTTAGCTTGAGAATTCTCTTTCTCTTGGCACGTGAAGCTACGTGATTAACTGATCTTGGCATAATAGTTAGTTTTTTGTGATTGGTAGCGGTCTCCTCGAGGGAAGACTCTTGATCGTGCTAACCTCTCTGTTACTTAAAATCGTGATTAAACTCGCTTAAACTAGAGACTTACTTGAGACGGAGGAGCTCCTTAACTTCACGTACGTCTACACTGGCCACAGTACCGAAGTGAGTCAGACGACGCTTCTGCTTCGTAGACTTCTTGGTGAGGATGTGACGCTTAAAAGCGTGTTTGCGCTTGATTTTACCTGTTCCAGTGAGCGTGAAACGCTTCTTAGCACTGGAGTTAGTCTTTTGCTTAGGCATTTTCGTTTGTAATTAAATAATTAAACCAGTTATGATCAAGCCCCCAACGCAGCCTATGCGCGAGGACAGTGATTTCGTAGATGTTGCTCAATCCTCTGCACTCTCAAGGGTCTCCTCGGAGACTGAATCCTGCTTAGAGGGCTTGTCCTTCTTAGGGGCAGCAGCCTTGCGAGGAGCGAGCATGATAGTCATGCGCTTGCCCTCGAGTACAGGCATACTCTCGACACGAGCATAGTCCTCGAGGTCATTGGCGAAGCGAAGCAGGAGTACCTCGCCCTGCTCTTTGAAGACGATCGAGCGACCACGGAAGAAGACATAGGCCTTGACCTTAGCTCCATCATTGAGGAAGCCTTTGGCATGCTTGAGCTTGAAGTTATAATCATGATCATCGGTCTGAGGCCCGAAGCGGATCTCCTTGACCACGACCTTAACAGCCTTAGCTTTCTGTTCCTTCTGATGCTTCTTCTGCTGATAGATGAACTTCTGATAGTCTACAAGGCGGCACACAGGAGGATTTACATTGGGGGAGATCTCCACTAGATCGAGGTCTAGTTCATTAGCCTTGCGTTGCGCCTCTTGGATAGAGTACACACCTTGCTCGACATTATCACCCACCAAGCGCACCTCTTTGGAGCGAATTTCTTGATTGATGCGGTACTGGAACTTTGCTTTGTTGTCTACAGCCATTCAGTATGCTTGTGTAATTGAGGCCTTCGCCCCGTATGTATATGCTTGTAAAACTATCTGTTATACTAATGTTCTTATATCTGCTCGTGCTGCCAAGCATTAAGCTGAGCATTCACGTCCTCTAGGATAAGCTCCGCAAAGGTAGCAATTTTCATCGAACCTCTATCACCCTCACCCTGCTTTCGCACAGATACCTCACCTTCCTCGGCCTCCTTCTCCCCCACGATGAGCATGTAGGGGATACGCTTGAGCTCATTGTCTCGGATCTTGCGGCCGATCTTCTCATTGCGGTCATCGACTTGGGTGCGAATATCCTGGGCATTGAGCAGGGCGGCCACACGGTGGGCGTAGTCGTTAAACTTCTCACTGATCGGGAGTACCACCACCTGGTCGGGGGTGAGCCATAGGGGGAACTTACCCGCAGTATGCTCGATCAAGACAGCCACAAACCGCTCCATCGAGCCGAAGGGGGCACGGTGGATCATGACTGGACGATGCTTCCGATTGTCCTCGCCCGTGTACTCGAGGTCAAATCGCTCGGGCAGGTTATAGTCCACCTGGATCGTACCCAGCTGCCAGCGACGGCCCAGCGCATCCTTGACCATGAAGTCGAGCTTAGGGCCATAGAAGGCCGCCTCGCCATACTCTACGATAGCAGGTAGGCCTTTCTCCTGGCAGGCCTCGATAATGGCCTGCTCGGCACGCTCCCAGTTCTCTTCGCTACCGATATACTTCTCCCGATTAACCTTGTCTCTCAGAGAGATCTGAGCCTCGAAGTTCTCAAAGTTGAGGGCCTTGAAGATGATAAAAATGATGTCCATCACCTTGCAAAACTCCTCCTTGATCTGATCTGGACGACAGAAGAGGTGAGCATCATCTTGGGTGAAGCCACGCACACGGGTGAGGCCATGCAACTCCCCACTCTGCTCATAGCGGTAGACCGTACCGAACTCTGCTAGTCGAAGGGGCAGATCACGATAGGAGTGTGGGGCGAGGCTCTTGTAGACCTCACAGTGGTGGGGACAGTTCATCGGCTTGAGCATGAACTCCTCGCCCTCCTGAGGTGTAGTGATGGGGCGGAAAGAATCTGCCCCATACTTGGCCCAGTGGCCCGAGGTAACGTAAAGCTGTTTACTGCCGATATGTGGGGTAATCACCTGATGGTAACCGAACTGCTTCTGGATCTGCTTGAGGAATTCCTCCAGGCGCAAGCGCAGCTGCGTCCCTCGTGGCAACCAAAGGGGAAGGCCCGAGCCAACATTTTGGGAGAAAGCGAATAGCTGTAGTTCCTTGCCGATCTTGCGGTGGTCTCGCTTCTTAGCTTCCTCGAGCATCACTAGATATTCATCAAGCTGCTTCTTCTTTGGGAAGGTGATCCCATAGATACGGGTGAGCTGCTTGCGCTTCTCATCTCCACGCCAGTAAGCCCCTGCAACGCTGAGCAGCTTGATGGCCTTGATATAGCTTGTATTGGGCAGGTGTGGGCCACGACAGAGGTCTGTGAAGTGCCCCTGGGTATAGGTTGTGATGGTCCCATCGGCCAGCTCTCGAATGAGCTCGACCTTATACTCGTCTTGCTTGTCCTCGAAGTAGCGTAGTACCTCTTCCTTGCTGATGGGGCGGCGAATATATTCGCTCTTGAGCGAGGCGAGCTCGACCATCTTCTGCTCGATGGCAGGCAGGTCGGCGTCCTTGATGCTTACGCCCTCACCTGGATCAATGTCATAATAGAAGCCATTGTCAATCGCAGGCCCAATACCAAACTTGGTGCCTGGATAGAGGGCTTCGAGAGCCTCGGCCAGGAGGTGTGCACTGGAGTGCCAGAAGGCATGGCGACCCTCGGGGTCATCCCACTTATACAGCTTAATCGAGGCATCTTCGTCGATCGAACGCATGAGATCCCAAACCTGTCCATTCACTCCGATGGAGAGGACCTCCTGCTGCAGGCGAGGGCTGATACTGCCAGCGATCTCCCAGCCAGTAACCCCAGCCTCGTACTGACGGACGTTGCCGTCGGGGAAGGTGATGTTAATCATCATTGTCTATTCCATTAAAATTAAGCCTGCCCTTACAAATGGGCAAGCCATCGTCATACTTCTCGCAAAGATATTACTTCTAGCATAATATTACGCTACGGGGGAGGCCTTTTGTCCTCTACCCAATGTCTATTCCAAAGCTTCGGAGGATCTCTCGCAGTCCCCTGTCAGGGGAGGGGATTTTGTCCGTCGAGATTGCCTTCTTAAGAGCCCCCTCAACCAGCCATCTAGAGCTCTGCGAAGACTCAGATAGGATCTCCATAGAGCTCCTATCTAGACCTCGGATGCGATCCTATCTAAGCCTCCATATCGATCCTACTTGGGTCTCTAGGAAGACCCTACTTCGAGTTTGGAGACGCCCCCGAAGGGCTTTCAGCCGCAACCCTATCGACCCCTCCACCACGCTCTCGGAGGGTATTACCCAAGGGGCTATCACGACCCTCGGGAGTGAGCCCTACCTACCCCAGGCCACTCCAAAAAGAGAGGATGCCGCAGAGCCTCAAGGCTCGCAGCATCCTCTATGTCTGCACAGGAAGGCAAAGGTCTAGCAGAAGCGGCGTGTACGTGCCAGCATGCAAGCCCCAATAACGCCAGAGCGTTCGCCTAGACAAGCTGCCAGGATCTTCGTGTCCCTATTAACTAGGCTCAACGAATGAGTACGGACTACGTTCTGTACCGACTGAGTTAGGAAGTCCCCAGTGAGCGACAGGGCTCCGCCGATAACTACACACTCAGGATTAAAGAGGTTGATCAGCGTAGCGACCTGCTTGCCGAGCTTATTCCCCATCTCAGTGAGCACCTCGAGACAGAGCATATCCTCGCCAATGGTGGCCTGGATGATCTCATCAAAGGTCAGATCTTCACCCGCAAGCACTTTCTGGCTCAGCACAGAGATCTCTCCAGCCTTGATACGCTCGACGAGTATGCGCTGCATGGCCTTGCCACTGACCTCTGTCTCGAGACAACCCTTCTTGCCACAATGGCAAAGGAGCTGGTTGTCAAAGGCACTGATATGCCCAAACTCTCCACTGAAGCCCGACTTGCCTAGGTACACCTTGCCGTCTAGGATAATCCCTAGACCTAACCCCCAACTGAGATTGAGGTAGAGCAGGTTACGTGCCTTAGCCACGCTGGCACAGCCATGAGTGTACTCGCCATAGGCCATCCCTCGGGTATCGTTGTCAATAGTAACACTGAGGCCAAGACGCTCCGATAGGAGAGCCGTTAGTGGCAGCTCCTGCTGGAAGTTAAAGAAGGTGTAGCTGAAGCCCGTCTCAGGGTTAATACGCCCTGGTAGATTGATATTGACATTGAGGATATTATCCGCCGAGTAACCTGCATTGTTGATGGTGTCGAGGATAATACGACAGAGCTCATCCATCTTCTCCTGAGAATTCTCCAGGACGAAAGGGATGTCGTAGAAGGTCTCCTTGATCTCTCCCGTAAAGTCTACGATGCCAATATTGACCATATTGAACTTTACGTCAGCCCCAACGAAGTATCCCGCCTCAGGGTCTAATCCATAGAGCAGGGGATAGCGTCCGCCGCTGGTCTCCTGCTTACCATACACTTTGGCTGCACCACGCTCGATTAGGTCGCTAACGAACTTATTGATTGTGGGGATACTAAGGTTGAGCACTTTGGCCAGTTCGTTGATCGTGGAAGGGCCTTTCTCAATGAAGTGAGAAATGATCTTACGCTTGAAGCGAGCCGACTTCGAGCTCTGATCCAGTTCTTTAAGAAGTTCTTTAGTCATAGCTTATAGCGTTTCTAAATAGTTAAGAGTGATTAGTGCTTCGTCTGCTTGGACGAGCGATTACGATCGTATCTTCGCTTACCCCGATCCTGAGCCTCAGGCCTGCTCCCACCCTTGGGGGATGCAGGACCTCGGGAATGCTTGGGGGCAGAGCCAGAGCGTGCAGATCGCCTACCCCCTGACGAGCGAGCAGAGCGAACCTTGGGATTGTAGCCAGGCACAGGACCTAGCTCGGCAGGCACGGCCAGCTTGTAGATCGGCTTGCGGAGGAAGTCCTCGATCTTGGAGAACTCGTACTGCTCAGCCTCAGAGACAAATGTAATGGCCAACCCTTGGTCATTGTTGCCCCTAGCCGTACGACCAATGCGATGCACATAGTCCTCGGGGTCTCGAGGAATGTCGTAGTTGATCACCACCCTAATATTGTCGATGTCGATCCCTCGAGCGACGATATCTGTGGCCACAAGCAGGTCTATCGCACCACTCTTGAAGTCCCTCATGACCTGCTCCCGCTTCGTCTGCTCTAGATCCGAATGCATCTCTGCCACCTTGATCCCCATACGGCGGATGATGGAGGTCAGCTCCTTAACCTTGAGCTTGGACGAGGAGAAGATAATGCTACGCTTGGGAGGCGTAGCCGTGAAGAGCTGCTCGAGGATCGGAAGCTTCTGACTCTCGTAGCAGATGTAGGCAGACTGGAGGATCGTCTCAGGAGGTCTCGAGATGGCAATCTCTACCTCCACAGGATCTTTGAGGATCGTCTTGGCCAGCTGCTTGATCTTAGGGGGCATCGTCGCCGAGAACATCAGCGTCTGGCAGTGCTCTGGCAGCTCTCGGTAGATCTGCTTGATATCATCCAAGAAGCCCATATCCAGCATACGGTCAGCCTCGTCCAGGACGAAGTATGAGACCGCAGACAAATCGGCATGCTTGAGATTGATGAGCGAGAGCAGGCGACCAGGAGTAGCAATCACAATATCTGCCCCTAGGCTAAGACCTCGGCACTGCTGCTCCCAAGCGATCCCATCAGTCCCTCCATAGATGGCGACCGAAGAGATCGGCAGGAAGTAAGAGAAGCCCTCGACTTGCTGCTCAATCTGAATGGCCAGCTCTCGTGTAGGGGCCATGATCACGGCATTGACACGATCGTCCTCAAACTCGCCCCGGCTCAGTCTATTGATCAAGGGCAGCAGATAAGCGGCAGTCTTGCCCGTACCCGTCTGGGCACAAGCGATCAGATCTCGCCCCTGCAAGAGGAGGGGGATGGTAGCTTCTTGGATCGGAGTAGTCTCTTGGAAATTCATCGCATCCAAGCCATCCAAGACTTCGTCCTCTAAGTCCAGTTCGTCAAATCTCATTATAAGAAGTTTATCACTACAAAGTTAGTAATTCTTTCACGATCAAATGCAAAAAGGAAGAACCTTTTTCTCCTATCCTGCGACAAATAGACGCAAGTATTTAATAACAGAAGGCTCTCGAGCCCTTTCTCTAGCAGGATTTAGGACTAAGCGACATCGTTACGCCAATCTTTTCGCAAAATCGTCCCCATACTCTCCCAAAGGCTACAGAACGGAGACAAAAGGCCCTCGATAGACTACTCTACCGAGGGCCTCCGATGACAGATCATGCACCCCTAGAGGCACATGGAGGACGCTAGACTACTGGCGCACGAGGATATAAGGCAGGTCAGACTGCTGCTTGTCAGCGTTGAGCATGATCACAGAGTCGCCCTTGAGCAGGAAGTAATGCTGAGTACCTTGAGCTTCGTTAGACCCCACGATCGTATCTGCATGCACTACAAAGCTCCCACGCTGGCTCTCAAAGGCTTGCCCCTTAGACTCACCCTCTACGGGTTCGTTAGTCAGGGTGTACGAACCATCGGCATTGCAGGTCAGTACTGTACGATAAGAGACTGCTGCATCGGCCGCGGGCGTGATCCCAGCGAAAACGCCAGAGAAATCACCCTGTTGCATATCGGCTTCTTCTACCTGAACAGACTCTGCGTTAGCCTCCTGAGACTGCTTCCCCTGACAGGCAACCAATGCTAGAGCTACGATGGGGAGGATAAATAATTTTTTCATTTGAATAAATTGTCTTTTAAATTGATTAGTCCAATCGTTCACACCATTTCTTTACAGAAACAGTGTGCAAAGATACAAATATTATTTATTCTCCTGGGTATAGAAGATCAGCTTGCCCGCACGTACGAGCTCATGATGGTCAATGCGATACTTGCCTCTGAGCTCCTCATCCCCTAGCTTAATACGACGGAAATAGGTATCCGAAGCCTTGCCTTCTCGCTCAATAATCAGCTGCCCTGCCGGATAGTACTTGGGGTCGAGCTTGATCACAGCACGATCGAAGGTAGGCGTTGTCAGTGCAAAGCTCATCGAACCAGGGCAGTCGGGGTACAGACCCAGCATAGTGAAGATAGCCCAGGCACTCATCGTCCCTGTGTCGTCATTACCTGGGATGCCGTTAGGGGCATTGTGGTAATAATTGGCCAACAATTCCTTGGTAATGCGCTGCGTACGCCAGGCCTCTTTAGGGAAGTAGGTAAAGAGGAATGGGTAAGCAATATCTGGTTCGTTGGCAGGATCATAATTACCCTTATCGAAGACACTTTGCAGCTTATCGACGAACTTGCGCTGTCCTCCCATTAAGCGAGCAAGCCCTTTAATATCATGAGGTACAAAAAATGAATAATTCCAGGAGTTCCCTTCATGAAAACCAGGATTAGGCTCGAAGTCTCGACCCAGCACAGGGTCGAAGGGGGAGAGGAATTTCCCGTCGGGCGTAATAGGGCGCAGTAGGCCATACTCCTTATCGTAATAGTGCTTGTAGCCCTGAGCCCTACGGGCGAAGAGCTTCGCATCCTCATGTTTGCCCAGGGAGCGAGCCATTTGACTCAAGTTCCAGTCAGCGATATAGTACTCGAGAGCGTTGGAGACAGAGTGGTCAAACTTCTCTCTCAAGGGGATGTAGCCTCGCTCGATATAGTCATCGATATCGGGGCGTAGGTAATTGTCTCGCCCGGGTGTCATAGCTCCCTTGCGCATGGCTTCGTAGGCAGTCTCGAGGTCAAAATCCTTTAGACCTCGCTGCCAAGTGTCACTGATCACAGTGATAGCTGGATCACCAGACATGGTCAGGGTCTCCCGACCATAGAGCTCCCACTTGGGCAACCAGCCGCTCTCTCGATACATATCGATCATGCTGCGCACCATATCGAGTTGCATCTCGGGGTATAGGAGGCTCAGCAGAGGATGTACATTGCGATAGGTGTCCCAAAGCGAATAGACCGTGTAGCGGTTATGTTCTGTTCGACCCGTCTCAAGGCTGGTCATCTTGGGGTACTCGCCATTGACATCCTGTAGGATATTGGGATGAATGAGCAGGTGATAGAGGGCAGAGTAGAAGACTGTGCGCTGATCCTTCGTTCCTCCCTCGATGCGGATAACCCCGAGGGCATCCTCCCAAGCCTGCTCGGCAGCCTTGCGGGTGGAGGCAAAGTCTATCTTGGGCTGCTCGGTCTCGAGGTTCAGCAAGGCATTCTCTTCGCTAACGAAAGAAACGGCCGTCTGCACATAGACTGTCTCTCCAGCCTCTGCCTCCCAAGAGAACCACACCCCGACATCGTTGCCACTCATCGCTCTGCGATAGCTCCGATAGATCTTATAGCGACCATGATCCTGATCCCACTCAGCCTCTGTGCCCGTCATAGGGGGTTGCATCTTCCAGTAGCCACTCTGAGGGGTGCGCTTGCTCAGACGGATGGCGAAGTACTGATTGAAAACGGCCTGAGGGTTGTAGCAGAAAGTCCCCATGAGCTTACTCCCCACGATCGTAGAGTCATTGACGAAGCGCACTGTCGCCCCACTCTCATTCGTTAGCCCTTGGCCTAGATTGACGAGGATGTGGCTCTTGCCGGGGCGTTCGAAGTGGTAGGCTGTCAGCGAAGTGCGTCGAGTAGCTGTAGCCTCGGCACGGATAGCATACTTATCGAGGCGAGCTGTGTAGTAGCCAGGGTGTGCACGCTGGTCGCTCAGGGGTGTACCATACTGCTTGTAGTCTACCTCGAGCGAGCCCTGGGTAGCTGTTACTAGGATGCCTCCAAGCTCTGGGCAGCCTACACCACTGAGATTGACATGGCTAAAGCCTGTGAAGAAATTATTATCACTCGTATAGGGGGTGCTCCACCAGCGAGCATCCTTGTCATACTTGTTCAGCTCTCCCCCACCCATCACGTTGAAGGGGGTAATGCTCATCAACCCATTAGGCAGCACTGCCCCGGGATTGGTTGTGCCAAAGTTACTTGTGCCGATGAAGGGGTTTACCTCGTCGATCAGTCTCTGATACCTTTGGGCTGAGAGCGAACTCATGCCCAGCAAGAGACAGCCGAGGGCTGCGCCCCATAGCTTGGTTGTCTGCATACAGTCTATGAATTTAGGTTATGTAGGTCTCTTGAAATACAATGCGCTAGAGGCCGAAAAGGCAGCCTCTAGCGCAAAGGTAGACAAAAAAGCCCTGCCCTGGGTATGCCCCTAGGCGAACGACCTCGGCCTAGCGATCTACGAGGCTAGGGCTGGAGGAGGCCCTGCAAGACGAGGCAAAAGCAGGGATCTGCCGGACACGCCTATAGATCGCAATAGAGCTAAAGCCCAGCGAAACAAAAGCAATAATGCAGCCAACCAGCATCGTCCAGCCAAGGCCCTGATGCGTGGGACGCTGGAGCTCCTCGAGCAGGGGCAAATAAGCCGAACGAGAGAGAGCGACCACTAAGGTTGCCAAGGCCCAAACAATGAGGCTTAGCCCAAGACAAAGCAGGAGATAAGGGCGAGCGACCTGCATCGTCCCATAGCCTAAGAGCAGGAGGTTCTCCAGCTGCTGGATATTGCGCTGTAGGAGGAGATAAACGCTCAGGATGAGTAGATAGACCGAGAGCAGGCTAATGAGTAGACCTATAGCCCCGACAAGCATGCTCACCAGGCGCAGCAGATAGGTTGCCTCGCCGGTCTCGAGGGCATCCCCCTCGACCTCGTAACCTTGCTCCTGAACATAGCTCAATAGACGAGCATCCGAGGGGTTATCCGTTCGCAGGATGAGACGTGTGATCTGTGCCTCCTGTCCTGGGCTGTAATGCTCATTAGCCCAGCGGACGAAGGCCTCTGGGGCTAGGATAGTATTGAGCCTATTGGAGAAGCCCACGATACGCCCTCGGAAGGTTTTCGAGGCAGCTGTCCCTTCGATCTCGATGCTCAATGGCAAGAGGCCAATCCCCCTCTCGGATATCTGCGGTAGCCCCTGACTGTGAGAGAAGGCCGCATTGTAGAGGGCCAAATAGCTGCGGGGCAGAATAATGGGGATCTCCTCGCTCCCTGGAGTGAAGCTCCAGTCTACGAGCTCTACATCAAGAAACTCATCGGGCACAGACTCGAAGAAGAGGTAGGTATACATCCCCATCCCCACATCGACCCCAGCCGTTACCCGAAAGACCGAGGGGACAAAAGCCCCAACAGCCTCGACGAAAGGCTGCCCTCTTAGGGTCTCAAGCTCCTCCTGCGAGAAAGCATTGGCTCGGCCTCGGAGCGCATCAATAGAGCTTACCCGCTTCGAAAGGACAATGTAATCTCCCTCGAGCAGAGCTCCCTTACCCTCGAGCAACCCTCGAGCATCTTGATAGAACTGCACCCCCAGGAGCAGGATGCTCAGACCGATCAGGTTGGCCACGACGAAGCCCACCAGCGAGGCAGGGCTCAGATGTCGCCACATGAGGCGAAGATGAAGCATGGGATTCATAGCAGAGAGCAGCTTACAGGTTGAGCGTATGATCGTAGTGCAGAGGCAGATGCTTACCCACCGAGGTAGCGACGATAGATGAGCCTCGGGCCTGCGCCTCCTCGGCGAGCAGTTGAGCTACAATCGAGGCATTGGCATCATCGAGATGGCTGATAGGCTCGTCGAGGATGAGGAAATCAAAGGGCTGGCACAGCGTCCTTAGGATAGCCAAACGCTGCTGCTGTCCGAGGGAGAGCTTACCTGCGGACTGATCTCTCCAGGGCTCTATCCCGAGCCGCTCCATGAGCCCCTTGAGCTCTCGGTAACTCTTATAGCCCGTTAGACGGTTCTTAACAATGAGGTTGTCCCAAGCTGAGAGATCGGCGAAGAGACGAAGCTCCTGCCAGAGGATGCTCAGCTCGGCCTGGCGGATCTCCCCCCAGCGATCTCGTGAGAAGTATCGAATATCCTCCCGATCAATCATAATATGCCCATCATAATCATCTCTATAGCCATAGATGAAGCTACAGAGTGAGGACTTACCAGCCCCACTCTCCGCCTCGATGAGGTAATGCTGCCCCTTCTCTAGGCGTAGGTCGCAGAGCCAGACCTCGGACTGCTTGAGCATGGCCACCTCGTCTGCAAAGACACGAGGGAAAGCCTGTAGGATGCTGATGCTATTCATTGGATCTAATATCTTGAGTGGGATGAGGGTGAGGAAGGAGGCCTCTCGGGGAGAGAGGGGCACCCTATGCGACCATCGAAGTCCACAGGATGCCCCCCTCTAGAGTAGAATGCTTCAAAGATCAAAGCATACGAAAGCTACAGATCTCGCAGCAGATCGACGATGAGCTTGAGGGAGTTTTCCTTGCTCGTTACCAGGCTAAGCTCCGCAAAGCTCATATTCTTATCCTTGTCATGATAGGTCTCGAGAGACTTGAGCTCCTCGGCAGCCGAGCGGATAGGATCGGGAGCGAAAGAGAGGCCAGCAGCCACCATGGGGTGCTTGAGGATGGCCTCAAAGTTGATGAGACAGTAGCTAGGATACTTGTTGATGGCCGAGCTGTAGGAGCTGTTGAGGATGCTCTCCTTCTGCTCCTTCGTGAGGGGCACACTGGCGGGCAGGATATAGAAGACCTTGTCCTTGACCCCGACGAGCAGCTCCATATCGGAGACGATTTCGCAGCTGTAAACCCCTGGTGTAGCCGTTGATTTGAGCTCTGGTAGGCGGTTACGCTTGTGTGCGACCTTGCCGTCAGACCAGGCATAGTAGCGAGGGGATACACGGTCGAGCGAATCCATTCTCTGATTGTGCAGTACGATCTCTTGGGCAGCAGTGGCCAAAGCCTGGGCAATGGGTTCGGGCTGGCTGAGCTGGCAGTAAATACCGAAGTCAATCGTCTTGTTCGCCATATTGACGTCATTGAAGTAGACGGTCATATCGCCCTTGATGCTGGAGGCAATGGTCTCTAGATCGTAGCCCATCGCCTTCACAGGCTCTAGGATCATCTTGAGCTGTGGGATCTGAGCCATCGACTTGGAGAAAGATGCACCCATATCGGCACTCATATTCCAAACGAAGAAGGCATTCTTGGCAACAGACTTGAGGAAGGTACCACCAACCTTGAGATAGTCTTCACTCTGCCCCTTGATGAACTTGAGAGTCTCTGCATTGTCGGTTTGGGGTTCGATCGAGCTCACGATCTTGCCAGCCTCGAAGCTCAGGCGAGCGATAAAGGAGAGATCCTTGTAGAGTGGATGGTTAAAGATGGAGGGGAAGTCCTTGAGACCCCTCAGCGAGGGATGTGCAGCGAGCTGGCTATTGTCGTCCTTGAGAGAGGCCATGATTGCAGAGAAATTACCCCAAAAGCGAATATCCCCTGAGCCAGCGGCTAGGCTTTTGAAGGCATTGCTACCTGCAAAGCTCTGCTCGGCCTTTTGGGCAAAGAGCTGCTTCACACGCTCGAGGTTGATGTGCTGAGCCTCATGGCCACTGAGCAACAGCAGGCTCTTGCTGTTGAAGGCTAGGATTGCATTGGCACAGAAGGTCATAGTCTTGAGACCCTGCTCGTGCTCCTCTACCTTGATGTTGTGAGAGCGAACCATATCGGTAGCGAACTCAGCCACCTTGCTCTGATCCTTGATACGGGCTACAAGGCCAAGGTCTAGGTACTTGATACCCATGAAGGCATATAGGGGCTGCTCGAAGTCCACGCCCATAGCCTGGGGATTGCTTCGGAGCTTATCTGCCCAGGCGAGGACTTCCTCGGGAGCACCCTTCTGCTTGAGGGTTGCGACGAAGCCATCAAGGAGCTCCTTATTCTCAGCACTAGAGAGGTCGGCCTTCTTGGCCAGCGAAGCAAAGTCCAGCGAGAGAACTACGTCCACCTTATCGGGCAAGACATTGGCGTACTCGGTATTAGGGGAGCAAGCCACAGCACTTAGAGCTACCACGATCAGTAGGCTAAGACGCTTGAGTAACTGTTTGGTCATAGGTCAATGAGAGGTTTAGATAATTGATGAAATGAGATTTTAACCAATACCTTACAAAGGTAGTGAAATATCATATATACGCGTCCTATTGGCAGGGGATATTTTTCTAATTCTTGTTGATCAGGACAACGGGACTAAGCGAAGCCAGCAGACACCAACAGAGAGAGGGCCTCTACCCGCATTCAGGATAGAGGCCCTCTGTAGTTGCGGAGGCAGGACTCGAACCTACGACCTTTGGGTTATGAGCCCAACGAGCTACCACTGCTCCACTCCGCGATCATTTGCACCGCAAAGGTAGAGACTTTTTCCGAAACCGCCAAATATTCGCTAGACTTTATATTCGCTTGGGGGATCGAACGGAGGCTCAGAGGGCTAGACCTCGCCCCTATCGACGCTTCGATTTTCGTGGTTTAGGCATTGGGAAGCAACGATGTAGGAAGTCTGAGAGCACCTTATTGGCCACCTCTGGGGAGGGGAAGTCATTCGAGAGCAAAACTAGGGCATACCAACGTCCCTCATAGCGAACGTAGCCCGCATAGCCCTTCACCCCCGTCATTCCTCCGCTCTTGAGGCGAGCCACCAGGGGCGTTCCCCTCATGAAGCTCTTGAGCGTCCCCTCCTGCCCCAGGCGAGGTAGACTTTGCCAAAAGGCATTCTGCTCGGGCGTATCCCCTGCGAGCAAGTCATGTAGGACGACCGAGAGGGCCGCAGGGGTGATTCTATTCTTAACACTGAGCCCAGAGCTATCGTACAGGCGCAGAGAATGCTGAGGCAACTGTAGCTTCGAGAGCCAATAGTGCTCGAGGCTCTTAGGCCCTAGATCCTCCAGGTAGAGGCTACGCCCGAGAGCCTCGGCATAGACGTTGGCACTGCGATGATTGGTGATGCGCACTAGAGTATCAGCAGGCAGCGAATAGTAGCTGCCCAGGAGTTGCGGCCTGCGTCCTAAGGTATCTAGGGGCAACGAGAGCACAGCTCCGAGCTCAGAGACGGGTACGCCTCCCTCATCAAGCAAGCGACGCAGCGACTGTAGGGCATAGGCTATGGGCTCTGGGTGAGCAGGGCGCATATTGACCCCGCTGCTTCCTCGACGGATGCTACCCGAGAGGATGACCTGGGGCGTATGAGGACTACCATAGCAGAGATATTCGTCCTTACCCGAGAGCCGCAGCTCATTGACAAAGCTCAGCGAGACATCGGGATCGACAGCATCCAGCACTACCCCACCCTCGCCCGAGTCCGAAACCCAAAGGTCGAAGTAATTGTCCCGATAGTTCAAGGCGTACACCCCTGCCCCATAATAATTGCCCGTGTCCTCGACGAGCCAACTGGGGTGCTGCCCTTGGGCGAACGAGGCCGAACCATCGATCAAGATACGCCCATCGATGCGGTGGATACCTGCCCGCTCGAGCATCTGTAGTAGCTCCTGCTGCAGGCGCAGCTGCGATTCGGGGACATACCTAGAGGCCAAGGAGGGGTCTGCCGAGCCAACTAAGAGCAGATCGCCTCGCAGGACACCTCTCTTAACCTCCCCGAGAGCATAAACACGTGTCTCGAAGCGGAAGTCTGAGCCTCTCTGCTGCAGGAAGCTCCCCGTCGAGAGGATCTTGACTAGCGAAGCAGGGGTCATCAGCTCCGTAGAGCGATGGTGCAGGACGACACGCCCCGTGCTGAGCTCGGTCAGCTGTAAGCCCACCCGTGCGCCATAGCGTCGCTCAGCCTCTTTGAGTAATCCAAGGGCTTCGGGGTTAAGCCCTGCCCATAGGCTACAGAGCGAGCCGAGGGAGAGGGCTAGGAGTAGAAGAAGTCGCCTATTCATAGATCGAATACATTGCCTTAGTACGGTGAGTATATCGCAGCAAGGTACACATTTTTTCGTTGCCCTCGATCGCCCTCCACTTTTGAGAAGAGCAACCGCATCAAAATAGGGCTATCTTTGGTGTATGGATGTACGCGATTATTTTTCGATGGTAATAGACCCTCGCGTTGTGGGTC
>NZ_JRAO01000004.1 GCF_000768875.1 Porphyromonas sp. COT-239 OH1446
CCATATAGGGCTCTCCCCGTCCTTGATCGGGAAACAATGAGCGGGGGCATCCGAAACATAAGGTTTCGGATGCCCCCGCTCTACTCTAATAACAAGACTTATCGCCTTCCTCTTCGTCCTCTGACACGCCTACTCTCATTCCCCTCGACCAGTGCGGGAGGCAGAGCCCTATCCCTTGACCATGATCGGGGGGGAGGTGCCGTGCTATAGCCCTAGGTTGGGGTTACGTTCACTCTAATGAGACTATTGCGCAATGCTAGGGTTATATCACCATGTTCTTTCCAGTCGTTTTTTGCTGCTTGAGGCTGTGTTTTTCAGTGGTGGTATCTTCCCCCCCCCTTACCCCGACCTTGTGAGCAATGAGCCACAAGGTCGGGGGATTTTGTGCTTATTTGGCTGCTTGTGCTTGAAGGTGTCAAATAACCGTAAAATCCC
>NZ_JRAO01000005.1 GCF_000768875.1 Porphyromonas sp. COT-239 OH1446
CTCGATGCCGTAGGTCTCTTCGGCCAAATCCACCAAGAGCTTATAGGCTTCATGACCCAAGCTCTCGCGCTTGAGGCGACTTTTGAGTACTCGGTTCTCCTTACGGAGTTGGCGAAATTCTTCTCTCTCACTGAGCGTTAGATCGCTCTTGGGGGGCTGGGACGATTGCATAGGGCAGGAATGAGGTTTGTCTTCAAGATCAAATTTACGAATCCAATCGAGAAGTACACCATGGGAAATCTTGTACTTGTTCTCGATGGCGTGTTTGCTCTGTGGACCACTCAGGTACTCCTCGATGATCGCAAGGCGTTCAAAATCGCTAGATGCTGCGGGCATAATCAATAGGAATTGGGCTCCACCCACTGTCAACTTTTTTCAGTACACGACAGGTCTCCGTCGAGGTGCTATCTATACCTCCATCGAGTCTCCAGCTGCACCTCCGTCGAGATCCTATCTAGCTGCTCGATGGAGCTCTCGGTAGCTGCTCCATTGCCCCTCCCCCTCGCCCATGCCTCCACCCCCTCCCCCTCGTCGAGGCTTCACCCCCTCGTGCAGCATCGAGGAAGGAGAACGGTAGGGCAGGGGAATTTGCCTATCTTTGTATGACAAAAAGGCAGTATGAACACAGATACACAACAGGTCAAGCAACGCTTCGGGATCATTGGCTCTAGCCCCTTGCTCGAGCGTGCTCTACAGGTCGCCCTACAGGTTGCCCCGACGGATATGTCCGTCCTGGTCATGGGCGAGAGTGGGGTGGGGAAGGAGATCTTCCCCAAGATCATTCATCAGCATAGCGCACGCAAGCATGGCCCTTATATTGCGGTCAATTGTGGCGCAATTCCCGAGGGGACAATTGACTCGGAGCTCTTCGGCCATCTCAAGGGCTCGTTCACCGGTGCGATCACAGACCGTAAGGGTTACTTCCAGGAGGCCTCTAGTGGGACGATCTTCCTCGACGAGGTGGGTGAGCTGCCGATGGCCACACAGGCACGCCTCTTGCGTGTGCTCGAGACGGGTGAATTCATCCCCGTCGGGGCGAGTGCAGCCCTGCGGACAGATGTGCGTATCGTTGCTGCGACCAATGTCAATCTGCGTGAGGCTGTCGCTCGAGGGCGATTTCGAGAGGATCTGCTCTTTCGCCTCAATACCGTACCCATCGAGGTACCACCGCTGCGTAGCCGCAGTGGCGATATTGCCTTGCTCTTCCGTTACTTCGCCGCCCAGAGCTCGGAGCGTTACTCGATGCCTCCGCTACGCCTAACGCCCGAGGCCCGTGCCCTGCTCGAGCAGTACCGTTGGCCTGGTAATATTCGAGAGCTGCGCAACCTGACGGATCGGATCAGCGTGCTGGAGGCCGAGCGAGAGATCTCTGCCGAGACCCTCGCCCGCTACCTAGAGCCCGAGACTCCGATGGAGCTACACCCTGCGCTGCGGTTGATCGATCGTGCGGACGCCTCCTCGGGCTTCAGCAACGAGCGGGAGATCCTCTATCAGGTGCTCTTCGACCTGCGCAAGGATGTGGCAGAGCTCAAGAGCCTCATCGGCAAGATCATGCAGGGTAAGGTCAAGATCCCCAGCAATGGAGAGCTGGGTGAGCTCTCCCCGAGCGAGTTCATTCGCCCCACACCTCCTCCTCGGGTCGCCTACGAGGCAGACGAGGCTTCGCCCTACGTCTCGACCCTCCCACCCTCGGCCCGAGCCGATGTCGAGGAGGTACATACCATAGAGCTCATTGACGAACCGACCCCCGAGATACAGCTCTCGCCCCGCACACTCGAGCAGGTGGAGCGGGAGGAGATCACCTCTGCCCTGCTCAGACACTCAGGTCGCAGGCGTGCTGCTGCCAAGGATCTCAAGATCTCTGAGCGAACTCTCTATCGTAAGATCAAAGAATATGGCCTCGAAGACCTCTAAGATCCTCTCTCGAGCAGTGGCCCTGAGCCTGCTCTTTCTGCCCCTCGTCTCGGGCTGTAGTATCAGCTACAAGTTCAATGGTGGCTCGATCGACTACACTCGTCTCAAGAGTATCGTGATCGCAGATGTAAACAACCGAGCCCCTATTGTCTATCCGCCTTTTGCGGTGAACTTCACCGAGGGGCTTAAGGACTTCTACACCCGACGTACCCGTCTCGATCTCGTACCCCGAGGTGGAGATCTCGAGCTTGAGTGTACCATTACGGGCTATGAACTCACCCCTATGGCGGTCAAAGAGGATAATTTCGCTGAGCGAACTCTCTTTGTCGTAACGGTCAGGGTGCGCTATGTCAATCATGACAACAGCAAGGAGAGCTTCGAGCGTAGCTTCCGAGCGCAGCGAGACTTCGACCGCTCGACCCCCTTCTCTAGTGTGCAGGATGCCCTGCTCGAGGAGATCACCGAAGATCTGATCAAACAGATCTACAATGCTACGATCGAGAATTGGTAACCCCACGACCACGATGACCCGAGACGAGCTAAACGACCTCTTGAGGCATCCACAGCACCTCTCGAGCCAAACCCTACAACCCCTCAGAGAGTTGCTCGAGGCTTATCCTTACTGCTCGAGCTTTGCCTTCCTCTACCTCTACAACCTCGCCCTCGTCGAGGATGTCCGCTATAGCTCTGAGCTCCGACGTCTAGCCCTCCATTTGCCCTCCAGGGCCCGACTCTATAGTCTTGTCGAGGGGGATCCCGAGCCTGAGCTGGAGGTCGGGTCTCGGGATGAAGCTCCAAGCCCCTTTGACCTCATCGATAGCTTCCTCGAGCAGGAGCAGGCCTTAGGTCGAGAGCTACCCTCCGACCTCGGCTACGAGGGACAGAGCTCCTCGAGGGACGATTATTTCGCTAGTCGAGAGGGCCGAGAGCTGCTCGAGACGGGTGAGCCCTTAGAGCCCGAGGCGGATCTTCCAGCCCTTGACCTCTCGGAGGCTATTTGCACATTCCCCGAGAGGACTTCATCCTCCAGCTCTACACCATCTGTACAGGACGAGGAGCTACAGGAGGAGCTCTTCACTGAGACCCTCGCTCGCATCTACATTCAGCAGGGGCACTACGAAAAGGCTCTGCGCATTATACGCTCTATTAGTTTGAATTATCCAAAAAAAAGCCTTTACTTTGCAGACCAAATAAGATTTCTAGAGAGATTGATCAATAACAATAAATTAAGATAGAAATATATGTTCATCTACACCTTCCTCACTGTTCTCATCGTCTTGGCCTCTCTGTCCTTGATCTTTGTCGTTATGATACAGAAGTCTAAGGGGGGCGGGCTTGCATCGGCCTTCTCGGCCAACAACAACATCATGGGTGTGCGCAAGACAACTGACGTCGTAGAGCGTACCACATGGTGGCTCGTAGGTATTGTCGTGGGGCTCAGTATCCTCTCTACAGCCTTCTATACTCGTGGTGGCGATAGCCAGAGTACTCAGCTACAGCGTGCTGTCGAGCAGCGTGCTATCTCTGCTCCTGCGCTGCCTGCTGCTCCTGTCTTTGGTGGCGATACCCCTAGCGCAGAGCCCACAGCTACAGAGGCCACGCCTAGTCAGCCTACGACGCCCGAGAGCAGTACGGGTAACTAATCTCAAGGTATATATGAGTCCGTCCCACTCGGGACAGGTAACCCCATAGGGCTGTCATCGTAGCGATGACAGCCCTCTTTGTATCTCCTCCGTTACTCGAGCAAGATCTTACCTCGAGATAGGGTAAGCAAAAATGAGTACCTTTGGGGAGCATTGTGCAAGACCTCGCCTCAGAGCCCTGCATGAGTGCGCCCATAACCCCTGGCTTGGGGCATTTGACAATAAATATCTATCCCTTACAGACAAATCTTATGATGAAGCGAAAAATCTTCTTGGGCCTGGCTCTTGCCCTCTTTACCCTCCCGAGCTTGGAGGCGCAGCATAAGCGAACCTACATAGAGCTTGATGGAGAGCGGCAGTACCTTAGTGTCCCAGCCCATACGGACTTCGACATGAGTCGAGAGGGCAGCTATACGATCAGCTATTGGTTCTGGGGGGCTCGTACCCAAGCCTATACTTCGGGGCAGCGCATCCTCTCTCGAGCCAGCTCCGCCGTAGCCAACGAGTATCCACGCTTCGGATACGAACTTCTAGCCCTGCGCAACACGCAGAGCAACTTCTCTGGTTACTCCCTCCAGCAGTATTTGGACAGAGAGACTAATCGCTCGAGTACCGCCTGGGTACACTCCCCCGAGAGGGCTGAGATACGCTCTTGGCATCATGTGGCCTTCGTGATCGATCGAGAGGGAGGGCAGATATCGCTCTATGTTGATGCTCAGTTGCAGAGTAGTGTTCCTGCCAAGGCCTTTGAAGCTTTTGAAGTGCAGGGGAGCCAGCCAGTGCTCATCGGCTGCTCGCGTGATGCTAAGGGCAATCCGAGTGGCTACTTCGGAGGGAGACTGGACAATGTCCGCTTCTACCATCGTGCCCTAACGATCGGAGAAGTGAAGCGAGACCTTAGCAGCGTGTACTCTAGGCCAAAGATTAAAGGCCTTGTAGCAGCTTTTGACTTCGATAGTTATCGCCCTGGAGATACCTCGATCACTGACGCTACGGGCAGGCATACCGCCCAGCTACATGGTTTTGCCTCGGGGCTTGATCATCCTCTTGTCCGTACCTTTGCCGAGACTAAGACCAATGGTAATCTGATTGGCCGTGGAGAGGCACAGGCCTTGAGCTCTCTAGCCCTCGGCCTTGCTCGTGTAGACCGTATCAGAGAACTTTCGGTGTCGCTCGAAGGGACAACGAGCCTCGAAGATATTAGAGCCCTCAAGCTCTACGCCACTGAGGTGTGCGATCGCTTTGACCATCGAAGCCCTGGGCTGTTGATTGCTCAGACAGATAAGATCGAGACATTGAGTAGGCTCATTGCTGTTAAGGGAAGTCCCCGGATTGACCATGGTACCAAGCTTTGGCTCGTGGCTGATATTGCCCCTTCAGCTGGGGAGGGCAACCTCGTGGCCACACAGGTCAAGAGTATTAGCTTCGCCTCCAAGGCAAAGAAACCCTTCGTCCCCGAGGCTCAAGTGCATCGTCAGGAGATTGTCCTCGAGCGCACACTCGTTTGGACCCCAGGAGAGCAGGGGGCTGCTAGCTACCGTATCCCCGCTATCGTGCGGATGGATGATGGCTCGCTCGTAGCCTCGATAGACCGCCGTAAGAACAGCGACTACGACCTACCTGAGGATATTGATGTAGAGGTCAAGATCAGCCATGATGAGGGCAAGACCTGGAGCGAACCCATCACCGTTGCCCGAGGCACTGCAGCCCATGGCTACGGCGATGCTGCGATGGTGAGCGACGGCAAGACGATCCACATGGTGATGGTTGCGGGCTCGGGCCTCTGGGCTTACCCCAGCAGTGCTCAGAAGGCGATGGAGATGTACTACACGCAGAGCACCGATGGCGGACGCAGCTGGACTCCTGTGCGGGAGATCACCTCGGAGGTCTATACCGATCGTTACCCCAATGGAGGGTTCTTCGGCTCGGGGAATGGACTGATTACCAGCCGTGGGCGCATCGCTTTCGTCGCTGCTATGCGTGTTGATCCACGATGGGGAGGACAGATGGACAACGTCATGGTCTACTCCGATGATCAGGGCAAGAGCTGGAAGGCCTCTCCAGTGGCTCGTGCCAATGGAGACGAGTCGAAGATCGTCGAGCTCTCGAGCGGAGAGCTGCTCATCTCCAGTCGTAACCGTGCTGGCGGGGCAAACGACCGCACCTTCGTCGTCTCGGCAGACCATGGGCAGACTTGGTCTACGCCTGGCACCTGGAGAGAGCTGCGGGGTAATGCCTGCAATGCCTCTCTGACACGCTACAGCACTACCCGAGAGGGCAAGGCTCACAATGTGCTGCTACATACGCTACTGCACTCGGCCAAGCGAGAGCGTCTGACGCTGTTCCTCAGCGATGACGACGGGCGCAGCTGGCCTGTAAGCCGGGTGATCTGCGAGGGAGAGGCGGCCTATAGCGAGCTGGTCGTCTTCCCCGATGGCTCGATCGGGATCATCTCGGAGGAGAATGACCGTCCTGCCTACGATATCTACTTCACCCGAGTGTCCCTAGAGTGGCTCATGAAGGGTAAGAACAAGAAATAAGACTACAAAAACAATGGCACACGATCACACACCTGGTGCCTGCTGCCACCATCACCATGAGCATCACCATCATGCTCATGGTGATCATCATCACAGCCATGGTCATCACCATGACCACGGACACGGCCATCATGGTCATCACCACCACCATCATCACCATCACCACCATGGGGGGCAGGGGAATATCCTCCTGGCCTTCGTGCTCAACCTCTTCTTCTGCATCATCGAATTCGTCGGAGGGATCCTCACGGGCAGCATTGCGATCCTCTCGGATGCTCTGCATGACCTCGGTGATGCTCTAGCCCTAGGTATTGCCTGGCGGCTTGAGAAGCTCTCCGGTAAGGGGAGAGATGAACGCTTCAGCTATGGCTACAAGCGTTTCTCTCTATTGGGGGCGTTGATGCTCTCGGTTATCCTCTTGGTCGGCTCGTTCTTTGTCATCAAGGAGGCTATCATCCGCCTCTGGTCGCCTGGCGAGCCTCACCCCCAGGGCATGATGCTCCTGGCCGTGCTGGGTCTTCTGATCAATGGTATAGCGGCTTGGCGCATGAGCGGTAGTAGCTCGCTGAGCGATCGCTCTATCCGCCTGCACTTGATGGAGGATGTATTGGGTTGGCTCGCAGTGCTGGTAGTCAGTGTGGTGATGCACTTCGTTTACCTGCCCATCCTAGACCCCCTGCTCTCACTAGGGATTACGGCCTGGATCCTGTACAATGTGTACTTCAACCTTCGGGACACGCTGCGGATCTTCCTACAGGCGATCCCCGAGGATGTGTGCTCGAAGGACTTCTGCCGTGAGGTGTCTGCCCTCGAGGGGGTGATCTCTCTGCACGACCTGCATATCTGGACGCTCAATGGGAGTGATCACATTGCCTCGGTACATATTGTTTACTGCCCAACGACTCATGCTTCGGGTGAGAGTCTTGCAGAGCTCAAGTGCCGCATTCGAGAGCTAGCCTCTGCTCATGGCCTGGCACATATTACTATAGAGCTAGATCCCGAGGGTTCGAGTTGTGGGCTCGAGTGCTGCTAGCTTCTAGTGCTCTGAGCGTGCAAACACTAGCCCCCAGGCTGCATTGGCAGCCTGGGGGCTAGTGTTTTGTCGTGTGGAGAAGAGCTTACTCTGCTATGAGTAGGTAATAGCTCTTCTTGCCTCTTTGTACGAGGAGGTACTGGTCTGCGATGAGGTCGGAGCGTTCGATGAGGAGCTCATGGTCGCTGACCTTCTCCTTGTTGATGGAGAGACCGCCTGCCTGTACGAGCTTGCGCAGCTCGCCCTTGGAGGGGAGGACTGCGGTCTCCTCGGTCAGTAGGTCTATGATCTTGATGCCTTCGGCCAGCTTATTCCTAGTAATCGTGAATTGGGGTACTCCCTCGAAAACTGAGAGGATCATCTCCTTGGAGAGTCGCTGGAGCTGCTCCTTAGTTCCCTGACCGAAGAGGATGTTGGAGGCTTCGACAGCGGCCTCGTACTCCTCTCTGCTGTGTACCATGACGGTGATCTCCTCGGCGAGGCGACGCTGTAGTGGGCGCAGGTGAGCGGCCTGAGCCTGCTCGGCCTCGAGGGCAGCGATCTCCTCCTGGCTGAGGGTCGTGAAGATGCGGATGTAGCGAGCTGCATCGGCGTCGCTCACGTTGAGCCAGAACTGATAGAAGGCATAGGGGCTTGTGCGTTTGGGGTCAAGCCAAACGTTGCCACTCTCGGTCTTGCCGAACTTCCCTCCGTCGGCCTTGGTGATCAGCGGGCAAGTCAGCCCATAGGCTTCGCCTCCATCCTTGCGGCGGATGAGCTCTGTGCCCGTGGTGATATTGCCCCACTGGTCAGAGCCCCCCATCTGTAGCTTACAGCCCATGTGTCGGTAGAGGTGGAGGAAGTCGTAGCCCTGAAGCAGCTGGTAGCTAAACTCGGTGAAGGACATCCCCTCGCTGCTCTCACCATTGAGACGCTTCTTGACCGAATCCTTGGCCATCATGTAGTTTACAGTGATGTGCTTGCCGATGTCTCGGATGAACTCGAGGAAGCTAAACTCCCGCATCCAGTCATAATTATTTACTAGCACAGCGGCGTTGGGAGCATCACTATCGAAGTCGAGGAAGTGAGCTAGTTGCTTCTTGATGCACTCTTGGTTGTGGCGCAGTGTTTGCTCGTCCAGGAGGTTACGCTCGCTGCTCTTCATCGAGGGGTCGCCGATCATCCCCGTTGCGCCCCCAATTAGGGCGATAGGGCGATGACCTGCGAGCTGTAGGTGGCGCAGCATCATGACCCCGACTAGGTGGCCGATATGCAGTGAGTCGGCTGTAGGGTCGATGCCAAGGTAGGCCGAGATCTGCTCCTTGGCCAGTAGCTCCTCTACCCCAGGCATGAAGTCGTGGAGCATACCTCGCCAGCGAAGCTCTTCAATAAAATTTTTCATACAGCTATATCTGTGTGTAATACCGTAATTGTAGCTTTTGCAATGAGTCGACAAAGGTACAGATAATTCTTTGTTTGTAGCATCGTCCACTTGGTGTGCATATTTGCTCGCCTCCCGAGGTCAGACCTGCCCAAGGCGTGGGGAGGTGAGGGCTATGTGCTTGATGGGCTCTCGGTGGAGCTCCGTCTGAGTCTCCACTTCGATCCAAATAGGACTTCGGTGGTGATCCTATCTAAGCCTCTACTTCGATCCCAATAGGACTTCGGCAGAGCTCTCGTCTAGGCCTTCACCCTCGATCTCGATAGGGTCTCAAGAATGGGTGTCTCTAGAGCTCTAGGATATTCCCGAGCTAGGGAAATTCATTCGCTGAGGCTCTGCACTCCCCCGTAGACCAGTCCAGTAACTTGTCGATCTAGTCCATATCTCCCCTCGAAGGGTAACTTCCTCTCGATGTTGGGAGCGTAGAGTGCTACATTTTTAATACTTTTGAGCATCTTTAGGCTTATCATTATGACACAGACCACCGAAAGAGAGAGACGCATCCGTGAGTGTAGCTACGAGCTCACGAGAGGATCGCACTTGCGCCTCGATAGATCTCAGAGGCAGCAGCTCATCGCATGCCTCAGGGAGGGCTACGAGGCTGGTGCTTTTGCCCCCAGTGAGCATGAGCCGCACAGTATCGATCGGCTACAGCTTAATCTCGAGGTGGCCTGTATTGCACAGCGAGAGCTGGGTCTAGATGTCGAGTCGCTGCTCGCCCTCCTGCTCTTCCGTGCCTGCCACAGCGGGGCTCTAGAGCTACGTCGCATCGAGGAGCTCTTCGGTGGAGAGCCTGCACGGCTGATTCGTCTACTCTCTCGCACCTCGGAGCTGTATCTCAGACGAGAGTCTATTAGCTCGGAAAACTTCCATAACCTCCTGCTCTCGATGGCAGAGGACATCCGTGTGGTGCTGCTCATTATCGCCGACCGTCTCTACCTGCTGCGCCATGCCAAGGCTCTTCGCAGTAACGAGCATCGTCTGTCGCTGGCCGTAGAGGTGTCTTTCCTCTATGCTCCCCTGGCGCATCGTCTCGGGCTCTACAAGATCAAGGGCGAGATGGAGGATTTGTGTCTTAAGTATCAAGATCGGGAGACCTTCGACATGATCAAGCGGCGTCTAGGCGAGACTAAGCAGGCCCGTGATGCCTATATCGATAGCTTCATCGCCCCTGTGCGCAAGGCCCTGGAGTCCGAGCTCGATGTGCCCTTTGAGATGAAGGGGCGGGTCAAGAGCATCAGTTCTATACACAACAAGCTGCGCAAGCAATCCTTCGAGGATATCTACGACCTTTTCGCCATTCGGGTGATCCTCGACGTCCCTCGCTCGAGGGAGCGTCAGCTCTGCTGGCAAGTCTACTCGATCATCACCGATATGTATCGACCGAACCCCGAGCGGCTCAAGGACTGGATCTCCATCCCCAAGAGCAACGGCTATGAGAGCCTACACATCACTGTAATGGGTCCCGAGAACAAATGGGTCGAGGTACAGATCCGCAGCAAGCGTATGGATGCCGTAGCCGAGCAGGGGGTGGCCGCCCACTGGCGATACAAGGGCATCAAGGGTGAGCAGGGCCTAGACGAATTCTTAGCCTCTGTGCGGGAGACCCTCGAAGCTGTGCGCTCGGGCGAGCAGGACAAGGAGGCTCTGCTCGAGTCCTCAGTCATGACTCTGCGCTCGGAGGAGATCTACGTCTTCACCCCCAAGGGCGAGGTGCTGAAGCTGCCCAAGGGGGCTACGGTACTTGACTTCGCCTTTGCCATCCACAGCCGTGTGGGTGCGACAGCCATCTCGGGCAAGGTCAATGGCAAGAATGTCTCCATCAAGCATCAGCTGCGCAATGGGGACAGCGTCGAGATCATCACCAGCCAGCAGCAGAATCCTCGAGCCGACTGGCTCTCCTTCGTCGTGAGCTCTCGGGCCAAGAACCGCATTCGTCAGATCTTGCGTGCTGAGGAGGAGGCTGGTCTCGCTCTCTCCAAAGAGATGGTTCAGCGCAGGATCAAAAACCGTAAGCTGCCTTTCAGCGAGCAACTCTTCTCTCGCCTGCTGCTGCGCCGAGGGTACAAGCATCAGACGGACTTCTACCGAGATCTCGCTCAGGAACGGCTCGACCTGCAGGCCTTCCTCGATTTCTATGAGACCGAGCTCAGGCAGCAGGAGCAGTCCGCCCAGGCGCAGAGCATCGCCCCCCAGGGGCGCAGTGCCGAGGAATATGTCGTCCTGCCCGAGGATGGGGCTACAGAGACAAGGTGCAACAACGAGACCGATATCCTTGTTATAGACCAGGGCCTTACAGGAGTTGAGTACAGCTTCGCCAAGTGCTGTCAGCCTGTCTTTGGCGATCAGATCTTCGGCTTCGTGAGTGGGCGAGGGATCAAGATCCACCGCCTCGATTGTCCGAATGCAAGGGATATGTTCGCCCGTACAGGGCACAGGGTCTTGATGGCCAAGTGGACAGGTAGCGATGACCAGGCTATGCTCATCAGCATTGAGGTCATTGGCCGAGATGATATCGCAGTGGTAACCAACATCACCTCGCTCATCAAAAAAGACCCCTCTACGAAGATCCGCAGCTACTCAATCGACTCGGCCGACGGCCTCTTCCGAGGGACTTTTACCCTCTATGTGAGCAACCGTAGCTCTCTGACAAATCTCATCAAGAAGATCCGAGGGGTCGTCGGAGTCAAGCAAGTAGAGAGACTATAAGAAGATAGACTGTTTAACATCATCACACCCCCAGCACTATGGAGCATACTGATAAAGAGCTCAAGTATCTGAGCCTGCTGTCTAAGCAATTCCCCACGGCTGCCTCGGTAGCCTCAGAGATCATGAACCTACAGGCTATCCTCAACCTGCCCAAGGGTACGGAGCACTTCCTGGCCGACGTGCACGGTGAGTATGAGGCCTTCATTCACGTCCTCAAGAATGCTTCGGGGACGATCCGCCGCAAGGTCTCCGAGCTCTTCGGCGGACAGATCCGTGAGCAAGAGATCCGTGAGCTTTGTACGCTCATCTACTACCCCCAGGAGAGCCTCGAGCGTATTCGTCAGCGAGAGAGCTCGGTGGCCGACTGGTATGTCGTAGCCATCAACCAGCTGATCAAGGTCTGTCAGAGAGTGAGCGAGAAGTACACTCGCTCTAAGGTGCGCAAGGCCCTTCCCCCACAGTACAGCTACATCATCCAGGAGCTCCTGCACGAGGATGGGCTCAACAGCAAGAAGGCGGGTTACCTACAGGCTATCCAAAACTCCATCATCGAGACCGGGCAGGCCGAGGACTTCATCATCGCCATCTCTGAGACCATACAGCGTCTGGCCATCGACCATCTGCACGTCGTAGGCGATGTCTACGACCGAGGCCCAGGAGCTCATGTGATCATGGACAAGCTGCTCACCTACCATAATGTAGACATCCAGTGGGGTAATCATGATATCCTCTGGATGGGTGCAGCTGTGGGCAACGAGGCGAGCATGGCCAACGTGATTCGTATTGCCCTGCGCTATGCCAATCTAGCTACCCTCGAGGGCGGCTATGGCATCAACCTCCTACCATTGGCCCGCCTGGCTATGGAGGAGTATGCCGATGACCCCTGTAAGCGTTTCCAGGCCAAGGTCGGAGATACTGACGAGGCCTATGACGACAAGAGCCTCTACCTGATCAGTCAGATGCACAAGGCTATTGCAGTCATTCAGTTCAAGCTCGAGGCTCAGCTGATTGCTCGTCGTCCCGAGTATGGGATGCAGGGGCGCAATCTGCTGCACCTGATGAACCTCGTAGAGGGGACGATCCGTCTGCCTGATGGCAGCGAGCACCCTCTGTTGGATACCCATTTCCCTACGATCGACTTAGAAGATCCTTATCGTCTCACGGAGGCAGAGGTCGACGTAGTAGCCCGATTGAAGCATTCTTTCCTACACAGTGAGAAGCTTCGCAAGCACGTGAACTTCCTCTACAAGAAAGGAAGTATGTATCTAGCCTACAACTTCCAGCTCCTCTACCACGCCTCGATCCCACTGAATGAGGATCGAAGCTTCAAGAGGGTACGTGTTGGCGACCGCTACTACGCAGGCCGAGAGCTCATGGATCGAGTCGACGAATATGTGCGCCTGGCCCACTGGTCTGCTAGCGATGCCCCAGAGCATGGGGAGGCTGTGGACTATATGTGGTACTTGTGGTGCGGGCCAGACTCGCCCCTCTTTGACAAAAGTGCCATGACGACTTTTGAACGTTACTTCATTGCTGATAAGGCTACCCACCACGAGCAGAAGGGCTTCTACTACGTCTATCGTGTCGAGCAGGAGGTCTGCGAGCGCATCCTAGCCGAGTTCGGCCTCGAGGGCCCGGACACCCATATCATCAACGGGCACGTCCCTGTCAAGGCTGTCAAGGGTGAAGTCCCCCTGCAGGCAGGTGGCAAGCTCATGCTCATCGATGGAGGCTTCAGTCGAGCCTATCAGTCCAGTACGGGTATGGCTGGCTATACGCTGATCTTCAACTCTCAGGGCCTACAGCTCGTCAAGCACGAACCCTTCAGCTCGACCCGTCAGGCCATTGAGCAGATGGAGGATATTGAGAGTATCTCCGTCGTGCGCGAATACAGCTCGCACCGCATCCTCGTCCAGGACACAGACCAGGGTAAGATCCTCATCGCCCAGGTAGAGGAGCTCAAAAAGCTGCTCTATGCCTACAAGCATGGCCTGATCAAGGAACAAGAATAATCACCTCTATATCAATAAATGAAACTAAGCAAATCAAGTCTGATCGGTTGGATGTGGGCACTCTTTGCCCTCATCTGGCTGGTCGTACTGGGGACTTTTGTTGCGATTACTCTAGGTTGGATTGGCTATATGCCGCCTCTGGAGCAGCTACAGAACCCTATTGATAAGTATGCCTCTCAGCTTATCTCCTCCGATGGTGAGGTCATAGGTTCGTATGCGCAGAGCGGGGGCAATCGAGTCTCGATAGACTACAACGACATCTCTCCCAATCTAATCAATGCCCTCGTGGCAACGGAGGATGTGCGCTTTCGAGAGCATTCCGGCATCGACTTCCGCAGCGTCGCCCGTGCAGTTTTCAAGACTGGTATCCTTGGGCAGAAAAGTGCCGGTGGGGGGAGTACGATCACCCAGCAGCTGGCCAAGCAGCTCTACTCCGCCCCCACACGAGGCTTCATCGAGCGTCTGATGCAGAAGCCCATCGAGTGGGTCATCGCTGTCAAGCTCGAACGACTGTACACGAAGGAGGAGATCATCACCTTCTATCTCAATCAGTTTGACTTCCTCTACAATGCTGTAGGCATACAGTCAGCCTCCCACACCTACTTCGGTAAGAAGCCCTCCGAGCTCAACATTCAAGAGGCAGCTATGCTCGTGGGTATGTGCAAGAACCCCTCCCTCTACAACCCCATTCGCTACAAGGACAGCGATCGCCCCCTTGGCCGTCGCAATGTTGTCCTCGAGCAGATGCACAAGGCGGGCTTCCTCACTCGCTTCGAGGCCGACTCGCTCTCGGCCCTGCCCGTGGAGACGAAGTATCACAAGATCGACCACAAGGAGGGCCCAGCCCCTTACCTGCGGGAGCATCTGCGCAAGATCATGATGGCCAAGAAGCCTGACCCCTCGGAGTACAGAGGCTGGCAGCGAGAGCAATATGTCCTGGACAGTATCGCCTGGGAGCAAGACCCCCTCTACGGCTGGTGCAACAAGAACCTCAAGGCTGACGGCACGCCCTACAACATCTACACCGATGGTCTGAGGATCTATACCACCCTCTCGGCCACGATGCAGCGGTATGCCGAGGAGGCTATGCGTGAGCACATGGCAGGCTACCTGCAGCCAGCTTTCGACCGAGAGAAGAGGGGGCGCAAGGATGCCCCCTTCGCTGCCGAGCTCCCAGCCAAGAGCCGAGAGGAGATCCTCCTCAAAGCCATGAAGCAGACAGACCGCTGGCGAGAGAGTGCCGAGCAGGGAATGAACCAGGATGAGATCCTCAAGAGCTTCCGTGTCAAGACGAAGATGCAGGTCTGGTCCTGGCAGGGGATGCGAGACACCGTTATGACCCCGCTCGACTCGATCCGTTACCTCAAGGGGATCCTCCGCTCAGGCTTCATGGCAATGAACCCTCACAATGGCCATGTCTTGGCCTATGTCGGGGGGATCAACTTCTCCAACTTCCAGTACGATATGGTCTCTCGAGGTCGACGTCAGACGGGCTCGATCATCAAGCCCTACCTCTACTCTCTCTCCATGATCGAGGGCTTCTCGCCCTGCGATGAAGTCCTGCATGTGCAGCAGGTGATCCCCCTCGAGGACGGTAAGACTTGGATCCCTCGCAATACAAACCGCCGCCGTATCGGAGAGATGGTTTCACTGCAGTGGGGATTGCAGCACTCGGACAACTGGGTAACTGCCTATCTTATGTCGCAGACCTCGCCCCGAACCTTCCTGCGCCTCCTGCGCAGCTTCGGCCTACAGGGGCAGATCGATGCGACGATGGCCATGTCGCTGGGTACGCCCGATGCCTCTGTGGCAGAGATGGTCTCGGGCTACTCAACCTTCGTCAATCGAGGCATACGAGTGAGTCCGCTCATGGTTACCCACATTGAGGACAAGATGGGCAATGTGGTGGCGACCTTTAGCCCTCAGATGACCGAGGTCTTGCCGCAGGATGCCTCCAACAAGATGCTCTACATGCTGCAGAACGTCGTCAATGGAGGGACGGCCGGCCGACTCAGGGCTCGCTACAATCTGCCCATGCCTCTAGGGGGTAAGACGGGGACGACGAACAACAATAGCGACTCCTGGTTCATTGGCTTCTCGCCCGACATCGTCGCTGGCTGCTGGGTCGGCGGAGAGGAGCGAAGTATTCGCTTCAACTCAATGACCTATGGCCAGGGAGCTTCGGCCGCTCTGCCGGTCTTTGCTCTCTTCATGCGCAAGGTGTATGCCGATCCCAAGCTGGGTTACAAAGCCTCGACAGGCTTTGGCCTGCCGCCAACCTTCTCGCCCTGCTCCGATGCCGGCTACGACGGGGAGGACAGCCCAGCCTCCGAGAACGAGCTCCCCTCCAACGACATTTGGGACTACTAGACCCCTCCGTCCGATCAATCCTCCCCCCCCTCGCCAAGAGCCCTCCCCGTGAGCCTCTTGCCGAGGGGGGATTTCTCTATATTCCCGCTCTTCTTGCTCGAGCCCTCTAGACTCTGACTCTCTCTCTACCCATCTCGCTCGCCAGGGATCTCTTGGCACTTAGATGGACAAATTTGTCTCCCCAACTCTAGACACGCGGACTGATAATTCGTACCTTTGCCCTAGTCTTATATATCCAATGATTATGGCCAAAAATATTAGCTGGGCTCTGCTGCTCTTCATTTGGGCTCTTACCTCATGCCAGTCCTCAAGCTATATTATCTCGGGGACTTTGCCCGATCAGGCAGCAGATCTCGATGATCAGTATATCTATTTGTTAGCCTTCGGCTCGCAGACCCCTATCGACAGTGCTAAGATCTCGGGCGGTGCCTTTAGCTTCTCCAAAAGAGAGGCCGTGGATAGCCTCCCAGAGGGTGTCCTCTCGGCTGGTGAGCGATACAAGGCCGTTGTGATCCTCGAACCTGGGCGTATCCTGGTCGATATGAGCCGTGAGGGTGGGGCGACGGGGACACCTCTCAACGACGCCCTCTCTGCCTTCCTCGCTCGCCAAGACAAAGCCTTGCAGGCCACCAAGGCCAAGAGCGACTCGATCAGCTCCCTCATGGAGCAGTCTCTTGAGGGCCTTTCGGGAGCAGGAGATCGATCCAATGAGCTGTATCTGAGTCTGCAAACTCTCCTGGAGGCTTATCACTCCGAGGTGCTTAATCTTAATAGAGAGCTCTTTGAGGCCAATCGAGAAAACGTCCTCGGAGCTCGTGCTCTGAACCTCCTACTAGGTAAGGTTTCCAAGGCGGAAGCTGACCATCTGATCGCATCTGCAGGCCCAGTCGTGCTGAGGCATCCGCAGGTCGCCGCACTCCTAGAGGCTCGTAGGTCGCTTGAGGCTACGCAGGACGGGCAGCCCTTCACAGACTTTGCCGATGATAGCGATCCCGAGCTCAAGCTTAGCCGCTATGTCGGTCGGGGACATTACACGCTGGTGGATTTTTGGGCTAGTTGGTGCGCTCCCTGCCGTCGAGAGATGCCTGCCCTGCGTCGAGTCTATGACCATTACCGAGACAGAGGCCTGAGGGTCGTAGGGGTAGCTGTCGCTGACAAACGAGAGGCACACGCCAAGGCTGTTGCCGAGGATGGGATCTCTTGGCCTCAGATCTTCAGCGAGCAGGAGGCTAGTAGGCTATATGGCATCGAGACCATCCCCCACCTCATCCTCTTTGCCCCCGACGGCACGATCGTCGAGCGAGATCTTCGTGGTGATAGGATCAGTCGCCTCTTGGATGACCTCCTAGAGAAGAACGGCGGTAGACTATAGACCACCCCTTAGTGTCGCCTCCTTTCGTCGAGCTTTGCCTCAGCCTCGTTGCCCTAGAGCATCGAAATCCTCCCCCATTCTTCCGCCCTTGAATAGCCAGGAGAGGCGGCGTGGTGTGTCAAGTTGATCTTAGTTTGCGAATAGATTTGGTTTATAATATAAACCTTATTATATTTGCATCGTGATAGAGTGCTTCGTCCAGCCTAGGAGGGCGATCCGCCTCTGTCCGAGAGCTCTCCCCATGAGGCTCATATGCAGCCTCCTTAGTAGATCGAGACCCTATCAAGGTCTCTAGTCATTCATCATTCAAATCTCTACGACAATGGAAACGAATCAACTAACACCACAGCAGAGCCTTCGGGTTATCGAGCAAATGATCCAAAATACCCAGCAGCGTGTAAGCACCGAGGGCGGACTCCAATTCCTTATCTGGGGTTACGCAACCGTATTGACGAGCATTTTCTATGCTCTATTCGAGGACTATATGGGTTGGAATGCTGGCTGGATTTGGCTGCTGATCCCCATCCTCGGGACTCCACTCTCGATCTGGACAATCATGCGTGAGCGCAAGAGACAGCATTTTCGCAGCCAAGTCGATCGCTTCATGACGGCTACTTGGCTGGTTATCGGGCTGAATACCTTCCTGGCCAGTGCTGTCTATGGCATCTTCTCTGGGATAGCCATCATTACCCTGATTGGCTCGGCCTCGGCTATTACGGGCTTCTCACTGCGCATTCGAGTGCTGCAGATCTGTTCGATTTTGGGGTTGGTCTTGAACTACGGAGCTATCTTCCTGGATAATATCCTGCCCGAGATGAACTTCTCGAGTACGAGATTTGGTCTCTTCTTTGGCCTTGTCTTCTTCATTATGAACTGTATTCCTGGGCACTACATGTACGTTCGGGCCCGCCGCCAGCAGCGTTTGCAGCAGCAAAACTCTCAGAGCAATGGCACAGATCATTAGCTTGCCAAGTCTCGACCCTGTACTCATGTCCGAGCTGAGGCTAGCCATCATGTCCATTTTGATGTCGGTAGAGGAGGCGGACTTTGTCTACATCAAGGAGGTTACCTCTGCAACCTCGGGCAATATCAGTGTGCAACTGGATAAGTTAGCCAGTTTGGGCTACTTGACGATCGAGAAAGGATTTGTGGGCAAGAGGCCTCGAACCAGCTGTCATATCACCCAGCAGGGGCGAGAGGCTTTCGTCCGACACTTCGAGGCTCTCAGAGCCTATCACCCCGATGATAAGCCCTAGGCTTGTTGCGGTTCAAGATGCGATCCAGGGAGGAGGGTTAGCGGCACGGATCTTCGTGCTGCTGACCCTCCCCTTACAGCGAGCACAAGGGCGGTCTATGGCTGCTTAGTCTTCCCCGTCTAAGCGCATCTCGATGCGAAAGGTTGTCCCCACGCCCACCTCCGAACGCTTGACGTAGATCCGCCCCCTGTGGTAGTCCTCAACGATCCGACGAGCTAGGGACAATCCCAAACCCCAACCTCGCTGACGAGTCGTGTAGCCAGGGTTGAAGATACTCTTGATCTTGCTTCGAGGGATGCCTCGCCCCGTGTCGGTGATGTCGATCAAGGCTTGTCTCCCCTTGGAGCGATAGGCTACTGTGATCGTGCCCTTGCCCTGCATGGCGTCCACGGCATTCTTGATCAGATTCTCGAAGACCCATGCCATGAGCGACTCGTTGGCTGAGATGATGATCGGGTCGTCCTCCCTGGTCTCTACCTCGATGGCGACCTGAGATGAGATGCGAGGCTTCATATAGTTGATGGCTCGGCAGACAAGTCCCCCCAGCTCGATTGGGGCTAGCTTAGGGATCGAACCAACCTTCTGAAATCTATCAGCAATGGTTTCTAGACGGTTAATATCTTTGCTCATCTCGTGCACGATCATCGGGTCGATGTCGCTGCTGGCCAGTAGCTCTTTCCAGGCCATAAGCGAAGAGATGGGCGTCCCCAGTTGATGGGCAGTCTCTCTCGAGAGACCCTCCCACAGACGATTCTGATCCATGCGCTTGAGACTGATCAGGGCGACAATAGCAGCCGCTAGGATAAAGAGGAAGATCCCCTGCTGGATATAGGGCAAGAGCACCAAATAGCGCAGCACATTGCTGTCTGAGTAGTAGATATAGAGTGGCACTGGATACTCGACGAGGATCGGTGGATAGCCAGCCCTGAACTCCTGTAGCTTGTCGTATAGGTAACGCTCGGGGTTGCGCCTGGGAATGTCGAGGTTGCGATAGTTGAGGATCTGTCCCTCTTGGCTGGTAACGATCATCGGGATCGTGGTATTGGACTCAAGCACGCGAGACAGATAGTTGAAGGTTTGCCCCATATCGGGTGTATTGATGGCCTGAGTGGCGAAGGCCCAGATCTCCAGCTTACGTCGCTCCTCCTCGGCCATCTTACTGATCAAGCGGTCTGAGACCAGCAGCGAGATCACCGCTAGGGCGACCGAGATGGTGATCAGCCCCATGCGTACATAGCTATGCTTGTTGATCCAAATGCCACTGTTGAGTAGCATTCGTTTGATGCGAAATGTCTTGTCCATACATTATTTGTCTCTAGTAGACTATTCCCTGCTGAGGAGGTCGAGGCAAAGATAGCAAAGAGCAGCGAGGCTCCGCTCCCCGCCGCCCTTCTTTGTATGGCTTCCGACTCGGATTCTCTCCCGAGGGAGAGGTGTCTTCAAAATCGAAGTCAAGAGCAATTTCATACAAAAATGTAAGTGTAGATGTAGTTGCGAGGATTTTATTATCTTTGCCAAAACTGACTGAGTAGTCAGTTTAGAGTAGAGCTTAGAGATAAACTATTATAAGTCATAGTTATGAAGAAAATTGCAATTGCCTGTACAGCACTTGTGCTGGTTATTGGCCTGGGCTCATGTAAGCCTAAGAAGAGTGCTTATCGTATGGCATACGAGCAGGCCAAGCAACGTGAGATTGCCTCTCAGCCCGAACCCTCTAACACAATCGAATACGAAGAGCCTGAGACGAAGCCCGCCGAAGTCGCCCCTGTCAATAAGATCGTTGTACGCAAGGAGAAGGTCTCTGCTCTCGATGGCGATTCACTCAAGCTCTTTAGTGTGGTCATCGGTAGCTTCCAGAACCCCACCAACGCTCGAGCCCTCAAGGAACGCATGGTCGCCCAGGGGTATAAGGCCGTCTTGGCTATGAACGAGCTCGGGATGGTGCGAGTGATCATCGCCTCATTCGAGACCAAAGAGGAGGCTGCAGCCAGCCGTGATGCAGTCAAGGATCGTTTCGCTCCCAACTTCAAGGACGCCTGGATCCTCGAGACCATGCTTCAGGATACGACTATCTAGCGAGTGGGTATGAAGATAGAGAAAGAAGTTTCTCTGACCCCCTACAACACTTTTGGCATAGATGCACAGGCTGACTGGCTGATCTCATACGACAGTATAGAGGATCTGAAGACCCTAGTCAGGGATGAATACTTTCAGCAGTGCCGCTACCTACACATTGGCGAGGGGAGTAACTTACTCTTCCTCGCCAATTTTCATGGTATTGTCTTGCGCTCCGAGATCAAGCATGTATCTCTTGTGAGCCAGGACGAGACTTCTGTGCTACTCTCCGTAGGGGCAGGGATGATATGGGACGACCTGGTAGCTTACTGTGTCGAGCACTCCTGGTATGGGCTGGAGAACCTCTCTCTGATCCCCGGACAGGTTGGCTCTGCTGCGATCCAAAATATCGGAGCCTATGGCGTCGAGGTCGAGCAGTTCATTCGTCGTGTACATACGCTCCATCGCCGTACGGGCGAGGTTCGCCATTGGGAGCGAGAGGAGTGCGACTATAGCTATCGCCATAGTATTTTCAAGCAGCCCGAGCAGGCAGACTGGATCATTACCCATGTTGAGTTGGAACTGAGCAAACAACCCATCCTCCACCTCGACTACGCAGACCTAGCACAGCGATTTGCCTCAGAGGACTGTGCCCCCAGTCTAGAGGCTGTGCGAGAGGCCGTCATAACCATTCGCCGCAGCAAGCTCCCTGATCCCAAGGAGCTAGGCAATGCAGGTAGCTTCTTCATGAACCCTGTCGTCCCCGCATCTGTAGCCGAGGCCTTGGCACAGCAATACGAACGCATGCCCCAGTACCCTCAGGGAGAGGGAAGGGTGAAGCTCTCGGCGGGTTGGCTGATCGACCAATGTGGTCTCAAGGGTTATACCGAAGGGCCTGCTGGGGTCTATACCCATCAAGCCTTGGTGCTGATCAATCATGGAGGGGCAACGGGGACTGATATTGCTCGCCTGGCCGAGCGAGTACAGCAAGCAGTGCAGGAGAAGTTTGGCGTTGAGCTTCGTCCCGAGGTACGTTACATCAGTTAAACCATCAAGATGAAGCTCATTATCCTAGGCTCAGGGACGAGCACCGGAGTGCCTGAGGTCGGCTGCCTCTGTAATGCCTGTCGCAGCACCGACGAGCGAGATCGTCGCCTGCGTGCCTCTGCTCTCCTAATCACCGACGAGGGCAAGCGTATCCTTATCGACTGCGGGCCAGACTTTCGCCAGCAAGCCCTACGCTACGGCATTGATCACCTTGATGGCATCATCATTACCCACGAGCACTACGACCACATTGCAGGGCTGGACGATTTGCGTACCATCTGCTGGCGAGAGAGCCTGCCTATCTATGCTCAGGCTCGAGTGCTGGACGCTATTCGCCATCGGCTGCACTATGTCTTTGGGGCACACCCATACCCTGGTTCGCCCCGGCTAGAGCTCTTCGAGATACAGCCAGATCGCCCCTTCGAGCTCTGTGGCCTTGAGATAACCCCCTTTGAGGTGATGCATGGCCGTCTACCGATCTTAGGTTTTAGGATGGGGAGCTTGGCTTATATTACCGACCTCAAGTCTCTGCCCGAAGCCTCTCGCCCCTATATCTCGGGGCTTGACCTCCTCGTTGTTAATGCGCTGAGGCAGAAGAAGCCTCACCCCTCTCACCAGTCAATCGATGATGTCCTCGAGCTGCTCGAGGGGCTGGAGCATCGCCCTCGTCTGAGCTTGCTGACCCATCTATCGCACCATGCCCCTGTGCACCGCCTGATGGAGGCCACACTGCCCCAGGATGTACGCCCTGCCTATGATGGGCTATCCATCGAACTCTCTCATGCACCCCAAACCTTTCGTCTAGAGAGCTATCGACCCACAACGCTTCGTCTAGAGTGTCGAGACTGTGGGTACATCGCCTATTCGGAGGCTTATGAGTTGCAGCATCGGCTCTTCGACAGTATCCTCGATTGTAAGCGAAGAGCCGAGGAGACGGAGAGCTATCTTTTGCTCTGTGAGCACAACCCCGTCTTCACCTTTGGCAAGCATGCAGATCGGGCGAATATGTTGATGGACGAAGATTTCCTGCGCTCGCATGGCTATGAGTGGTATAGTATCGAGCGTGGAGGGGATGTTACCTATCATGGCCCTGGACAGATTACGGGCTATCCGATCCTAGATCTAGAAGCCTTTGGCCTTGGGCTAAGGGCCTACATCGAGCTCTTGGAGGAGGCAATCATCGAGCTGCTTGCCCTCTATGATATTCGAGGAGAGCGTAGGAGTGATGCCACGGGTGTATGGCTCGATGCTACAGAGCCTTGCTCGGCCCGTAAGATCTGTGCCATTGGGGTGCGTAGCAGCAGGTATGTTACCATGCACGGCTTTGCCTTGAATGTGAATAATGACCTTGCTCCCTTTAGGCTCATCAACCCTTGTGGCTTCGTCGATGGTCAGGTCAGCTCCATTGCTCAAGAGAAGGGGGAGGAGGTAGACATCACCGTCGTCAAGCATCAGCTCTCAGCGATCATTGTCCGAAGGCTTCGGGAGCGTCTCGAGGCTTTCAAGTAGCTAGTTCTAGACGATGTCTAGTTGGCCACTACCTATTTACAGAATAACTTAAAATACCTAACAATATGGTAACAGAAGGATTAACTCTCACAACACCCTCGCTGCTCTTCTCAGCGATCTCGCTCATCTTACTTGCCTATACCAATCGCTTCCTCTCCTACGCCTCTGTAGTGCGCAACCTGAAGGAGAAGTACGAGAGCAACCCTCAGAGCGATCCTACTTCGCTGGCGCAAATTCAGAATTTTGTCAAGCGTCTACAGCTCATCCGTGCGATGCAGATCCTAGGGGCTGGGAGCTTGCTTTTTTGCTTGACGTCGATGTTTTTCATCTACATCCGTCAGATGCAGCTTGCCGACTGGATCTTCGGTGCGGGGATGATCATGCTGGCGGCCTCTCTTGTACTTTGCATCTGGGAGATACAGATCTCTGTCGAAGCCCTGAGGCTGCATCTGATCACCATCAAGCAGCGTAACAAGCAGAGCCTCTCTCGTAAGTCGGAGGAGGTTAAGCCCAGCGAGACCGAGCGGGTGCATCGCCCCAGGCGTCGCTCTCAGCGTCCACGCCCCGAACGTAAGGAGGAGCAAGTGAGCAAGAAGGATAAGGCTGATACACAAGACAAGCCCGAGCCTAAGACGCCTAAGTTGCGCTCCGCTAAGCCTGCCGATGCCGACTAACCGATAGTCATCTTTGGACATTCAATAACATTAACAACACAGCAGTATGAAGTCTACCATTGTAAAGGCTCTCTGTAGCATTTCTCTTCTCACTTTGGTTGTCCTAGGCGTAGGCAATCTCTCTCTGTTAGCCCATTCTAGGCAGAAGAAGGCTCTCCCAGAGAGCATGCGTATCGAGCTCTCTAGGGAGATCCGAGAGCTATTTGTTACCTCTGCCCTCGAGGTGCACCTGCATCAGGGAGATGAACCCTATATGGAGGTTCGGGCGAGTGATCCAGAGACGCTGGATCTCTTCGCCTACACTCATCAAGACAAGCGTCTCAAGCTATCTCGTAAGAAGAAGAGCTCTCGCCTACGCAGCAGAGAGATCCAAGTGCACCTCTACCTGCCCAACCTCGAGCGGCTCAGCCTCGCAGGGGCAAGCATGATGCAGTCGGATCTGCCGATCGAGGCGGAGCGGTTCGAGCTCGAGGTGTCGGGGGCAAGCCGCTTGAATGACTTGATAGGCAATGCCCGTCAGTTTGTTGCTAGGATCTCGGGGGCTTCTATCGTCAAGGGTTCGATGCGAGGCGAGAGGGCAGATATTAATATCTCTGGGGCAAGCCGCTCCACCCTGTGGCTAGGGGCTAAGCATAGTCTCTCGCTCGGGATGTCGGGGGCAAGCCGATGCGCTCTGAGTGGCGAGGTCGAGATGCTTGACCTTGAGGTCTCGGGGGCTAGTCAGTTCGGAGTCAATACGGATATGAAGCTGTCTGCCCGTCGGGCAAGCATCTCTGGATCGGGGGCTTCGAGGATCTCGGTAGAGGTTACCGAGGAGGTGCTCTCGATCGATCTGTCGGGGGCAACTCGTCTCTACCTCAAGGGTTCGGCCCAGCGCATGGGTAAGATCTCCATCCGAGGAGCTTGTCGCCTGAGTAACGAGTAGATCTATGGCCCGAGGGCCTGCAGTGGATACCTATCGAGGGTGCGAGAGCGTAAGAGCTCTGTCGCACCCTCGCTCTATTTGGCTGCGCTTCGCTATCTTTGGCTCGGTTTATCAAGGTGTCATCCATGGATCAAGATACAATACTGCTGGGGGAGAAGCGTCCCTTCCACATCATGGCCAAGGCCGCAGGGGCTGAGTGCAACATGCGCTGCGACTACTGCTACTACCTCGAGAAGGACAAGCTCTATCGTCCGAGCAAAGGGCCTCGCCAGCCCTCGCCTCGTCTGAGTGATGAGCTGCTTGAGCTCTACATCCGTCAGTACATCGAGGCTCAGCCCAGGCAAGCCCCTGTGGTCTTCACCTGGCATGGAGGCGAGGCTCTGATACGTCCGAGGAGCTTCTACCAGCGGGCTCTAGAGCTGCAGCAGCGGTACGGGCAGGGACGTCGGATAGAGAATACGCTACAGACTAATGGCCTATTGGTCAATGAGGACTGGTGTCGCTTCTTCCGAGATCATGACTTCCTCATTGGCCTCTCGCTCGATGGTTACCAGGAGCAGCACGATGCCTATAGGCGTACGGTGGGTGGGCTGCCTACCTTTGAGCGAGTCATGCGGGCGGTCGATCTGATGCAGCGATTGGGCGTGGAGTTTAACATCCTCTCCACGGTCAATACGCACAATGCTGACGATCCCGAGGGTTACTACCGCTTCATGAAGGGGATCGGGGTACGCTATATCCAGTTCACCCCGATTGTTGAGCGCATCGATGAGAGCTGTGCGCGCAAGGCCAACTTCGTCGAAGCTCCCTACATCCACGCCTCGGCCGAGAGCCGAGAGATGAATGGCCTCGAGCGGGTACGCCTAGCCCCGTATAGCATCACGCCAGAGCAGTGGGGGAGCTTCACCACGGGGGTCTTCGACGAATGGATTCGAGAGGATGTGGGCGAAGTCTTCGTGCAGCTCTTCGACTCGACCCTTGCGGGGTGGATGGGTGTAGAGCCTGGGGTCTGTACCCTGGGCAAGGTCTGCGGTCATGCTGGGGTGATGGAGCACAATGGAGATGTCTATAGCTGCGACCACTATGTGTATCCCCGCTATTTGCTGGGCAATATTCGTCAGAGAAGCCTCTCGGAGATGATGAATAGCTCGGAGCAGTACCGCTTCGGCCGTGCCAAGCTCGAGGGGTTGACGAAGCAGTGCCTGGAGTGCGAATACCTCTTCGCCTGTAATGGCGAATGTCCCAAAAATCGCTTCGCACAGAGCTCGGATGGCGAATGGGGACACAACTATCTCTGCTCGGGCTACTATCGTTTTTGGTCTCATGTAGCCCCCTACATGGACTATATGAAGCAATGTTTGCTACAGGGTCTGCCTGCATCCCAGGTCATGCGGGCTCATATCTCGAGGGACCAATAGGCCCTCGAGGCTGATCCTACTGACCCCTCGATGGAAGGCCCGTCTAGGGGCTAGATCTAGGGGGCGATAGACCTACACTTGCGAAAGTAATAGGATCTCGATCGAGGCCTAGATAGGAGCTCAAGTGAGCTCCTATCTAGGCCTCACTTGCATCCCTATCTATATCTCACTTGCCCTGCTTGTAGGGCTGATCTTCAGGGCCTGATAGCACTCAGAGAATGGGCCGATAGAGCTTCATCATGCGATCCCTATACGTCTTCGGAGTAAAACGTATACGTTTCACGGGCAAAACGTATACGTTTCGGGGCAAAAACGTATACGTTTCAGAGGCAAAACGTATACGTTTCGAGGGCAAAACGTATACGTTTCCGATACCAGGGGTATTCTGCCGCCTCATGCAGGGAAAATTAGACCTAGGGCTACGGACTAGTTTTGCACGGAATAAGTACCTTTGCCCCCTATGGATCAGCAACCTAACACAGCCTCCCACGAGGAGCATTTGACGCAGCCCCATCGACCTCATGCAGATGCCACTGGCTTCATCCGCCTCAGAGGCGTGCGGGTAAATAATCTCAAGAGCATCAACCTAGATATTCCCCGTGGGCAGCTGCTCTGCATCACGGGTGTGAGTGGCTCGGGCAAGAGTTCGCTCGCCTTCGACACGCTCTATGCCGAGGGTCAGCGTCGTTACGTCGAGAGCCTCTCTGCCTACGCCAGACAATTCCTGGGTCGTATGGCCAAGCCCGAGTGCGACTCCATCTCCGGTCTCCCCCCAGCCATAGCCATTGAGCAGCGGGTCATTAGCCGCAATCCTCGCTCGACTGTGGCCACCTCGACAGAGATCTACGAATATCTTCGCCTGCTCTACGCCCGTGTGGGGCAGATGATCTCCCCGATCAGCGGCCAGGAGGTGAAGAAGCATCGGACGAGCGATGTCATCGAGCTGGCCAGTTCGCTCCCCGAGCGAAGCCGTCTCTATCTAGCAGCTCCGATCGCCTTGCCCGAGGGCAGAAGCCTTGGCCAGCATCTAGAGGTGCAGCTACAGCAGGGCTATAGCCGCCTGTGGCATCGGGGTGGGGTAGTGCAGATCGAGGACTTCGACCCGAGTGCCGAGACGGATGAGCAGCCCATGCTCCTGATCGATCGCCTAGCCTTGAGTTCAGATCCTGAGCAGATGATCCGCCTGGGCGAGTCGGTCGAGACAGCCTTCTTCGAGGGGCGTGGTCGCTGCGTCCTATTCGTTCAGAGGCCAGAGGGAGAGCTCAGCGAGTACAGCTTCAGCAATATATTCGAAGCCGATGGGCGAGTCTTCCAGGAGCCGACGCCCGAGATGTTCAGCTTCAATAATCCTATTGGGGCTTGTCCCGAGTGCGAGGGCTTCGGTCGTGTGATGGGGATCGAGGAGGAGCTGGTCATCCCGAACCCCAATCTCTCCGTCTTCGAGGGCTGTGTGGCGGCTTGGCGTGGAGCGGTGTCCTCGGCCTGGCAGCAGGCCTTCATCCTTCATAGCCAACCGCTAGGCTTCCCCATTCATCGCCCTTACAGAGAGCTAACGCCCGAGCAGAAGGAGATGCTCTGGCGAGGTGTGCCCTGGGAGAATGACCTCTATCGTCTCATCGGGATCGATACCTACTTCGCCATGCTACAGAGAGACATCCACAAGGTGCAGAATAGGGTACGCCTCTCTCACTTCAAGGGCAAGACTACCTGCCCCAGCTGTCATGGTGGGCGGCTCAAGGCCGATGCCCTCTGCGTTCAGGTCGGGGGGCGAAGCATTGCCGAGGTCGTGCGTATGACCCTCGACGAGGCGAAGGCCTTCTTCGACAGCCTCGAATTTGACGAAGCTCGGGCACATATCGCTCGTCGGCTGCTTACAGAGATCCGTTCTCGCCTGAGCTTCTTGCAGGAGGTCGGCCTGGGTTACCTAACCCTAGATCGCCTCTCGAATACCCTCTCGGGTGGCGAGAGCCAGCGTGTAACCCTGGCCACGCAGCTGGGCAGCAGCCTCGTGGGCTCGCTCTATGTCCTCGACGAGCCCAGCATTGGCCTGCATCAGCGAGATACTTCTCGCCTCATCGGGGTGGTCAAGCGTCTCCGAGACCTCGGCAATACGGTCGTCGTCGTCGAGCATGACGAGGAGATGATGCGTTCGGCGGACTTCATCGTCGACATAGGCCCAGATGCAGGCCAGTACGGAGGAGAGGTGATCTACAGTGGCCCTGTCGGAGAGATTGGCCTCGAGACCCCAGGCCATACGGCAGCCTTCCTATCGGGTCGCGAACGCATCCCTCTGCCGCAGAGGCGTAGGCCTTGGCGAGAGTATATCGAGGTCATAGAGGCCTCAAGGCACAACCTCGATCGTCTGAGTCTTCGCTTGCCGCTCGAGGCTCTAGTCGTCGTGAGTGGTGTCAGCGGCTCGGGCAAGAGCACTCTGATCCGAGACATCGTCTACGAAGGGGTGCAGCGTCTCCTCTCGGGCGAGGGGGGCGAGCCGCAGCATTGCACCGCCATCCGAGGCAGCCTGGCGCGTATAGACCATATTGAGTATGTAGACCAAAACAACATCGGGCGGAGCTCACGCTCAAACCCAGCTACCTACATCGGAGCCTTCGATGAGATCCGTAAGCTCTACAGCGACCAGCCACTAGCCAAGCAGATGGGTTACAAACCCTATTACTTCAGCTTCAATAAAGAGGGCGGGCGATGTGAGCGATGCAAGGGGGATGGCTTCACCCTCGTGGAGATGCAATTCATGGCCGATATTACGCTCGTGTGCGACGAATGTGGTGGGATGCGCTTCCGTCGAGATCTGCTCGAAGTAGAGTACAGAGGAGTGAATATTCACCAGCTGCTAGAGATGAGCGTAGACGAGGCGATTGAGTTCTTCGGAGCTCAGACCGACGAGAAGAACAAGACCTGCCAAATGATCGTGCAGAAACTCCGTCCTCTACAGACGGTGGGGCTCGGCTACATCAAGATTGGCCAGTCCAGCTCCACCCTCTCGGGTGGGGAGAATCAGCGCGTCAAGCTCGCCTATTATCTAGGCAAGGGATCTCGAGAGCGGACGCTATTTATCTTCGACGAACCCACTACGGGACTTCATCCTAGGGATATTCGTACACTACTCTCAGCCTTCAATGCTCTGGTTGATGCTGGGCATTCGGTCATCATCGTCGAGCACAACCTCGACGTGATCAAGTCGGCAGACTGGGTCATCGACCTAGGCCCAGAGGGTGGGGGCGGTGGAGGTCAATTGGTCGCCGAAGGCACACCTGAGGAGGTCGCCCAAGTAGAGGCCTCGTGGACGGGTAGATACCTGCGACATGCTCTTGATTTCTAGCTCTTTGTCTTTCTTTCCATCAGAGGCATTGGGCCGAGAATTAGGAAAAGGAACGTAAATTTGCTACATTTACAGACCCATATCGTTGAGGCTGCCCCGCAGTCTTTATTGTCAATTGATTTAGTCTCAGGATAGATATGCAAACGAAGTACATGACTCATATGGGGCGCACGCTGCTGCGCCTCTTCATCCTCGTTATTCTCGTTAGCGTTGCATCTCCCGAGCTCTCTGCTCAGAGACGCAAGCGAGTGGTCAAGCGTGCCCAGAGGACTGTCGTAACCAAAAGGACTCAGCAGCCCACAGATACGGTCGCAGCATCCAAGGCCACCATTGCCGAGGCTTCTGTACGCTCTGACAGCACACAGACCGAGCCTGACAGCACTCGGATGACCCCCGACAGCCTCCAGAGAGTCGTCGAACCGCTTCGGGGCGATAGTACAGCCTTAGCCCCCGATAGCCTTGCTCGTCCCGTAGAGCCCTCGGCCGAGGAGGCCTCGAGCGAGGACGCAGCATCTGCCTCGCTGCTCGGCAGACCCATCGCTCAGGTTATGCTCTCGGAGATCGAGAACTGCCTGCACGACTATGACCTCGCCACAGCCGCCGATCTCATTACACGCTACATAGACAAGCATTTTCCCGATAGGGCAAATATCACTCCCGAGGCTGCGGCCCTCGAGACCCGGGTCTTGCGAGCTCAGCGAATGCTCCAGTCTGTAGAGCGTGTGGAGCTCCTCGATAGCCTCCGCACTTCGAAGGCCTTGATCTATCCGCAGGCGACCCTACAGCCTGCCGACCGCTGGGATCTTAAGCAGGCCTATGCGATGATACGAGGTTTTATGGACAAGCGAAGACTCAATCGCTTGCGCACCATAGACACAGAGACAGGTGCGAGGGACCTCTTCTGGGAGATCCGAATTGATAGTCAGTGGATTGCTCACGAGGCACAGAATGCCCTGCCCAACACGAAGGCTAATGAAGCCTTCCCTACACTGGCCGAGGATGGCTCTACGATCATCTTTGCCCGAGCCGACAGCACCTCTCTAGGGGGCTATGACCTGATGAGTAGCCGATACGTGAGCAGCAAGGGGACGATCTTCGAGCCCGTTGCTTTGGGCTACCCCTTCAACTCTCCCTACAACGACTATGCCCTCCTCTACGATGAGGAGATGGATTTAGGCCTCTTGATTAGCGATCGCTTCTGCCCCGACGATACCGTTGTCCTCTATACTTTCCGAGGTCGCCCTGCAGCTCTTGGAGGTAAAGCAGGGGAAGAGCTCCTTATAGATACTCCCAATGCTCGAGCGATTCTATCGCTCTCAGGCTTGCCCTTGAGCGGAGCAAATGCCTCGACGAACAAGCCCGTCCAGGAGAGCCTCTACTTGCCCCTCAAGCGAGGACAGGTCTGCCGCAGATGGAGCGATTTCGAGAGCAATCAGGCCATAGAGCTCTACAAGCAGGCCCTCAGCCTGGAGGGGCAGCTCTCCAAACTCCGAGGTGAGCTGCGTAGCCTCAAGAAAGCCCTGCATAGCAACCCCAAGGACGAGGCTGCAGCTCAGCGGGTGATGGAGCTCGACCACGAGATTGAGCAGCTTGACGAGCAATATCATATCAAGCTCGTGCAGGCGAAGAATTACGAAATTCAACAGCGAAAACTAGATTAACTCTCACTTATCCCCACAGAGCAAGGGGCTCTGCTGAGGTCGTGAACCAAAGACATAAGACAATGCAACAAGCACGCATCATCCCCCCCTCGGAGCTGATCATCAATGGCGATGGCTCCGTCTTTCACCTACACATTCGTCCAGAACAACTCGCCGACAAAGTCTTCCTCGTAGGTGATCCTGCTCGGGTAGACCTAGTGGCCAAGCACTTGGATAGCATCGAGTGCAACATCAGTAGTCGAGAGTTTCACACCATCACAGGCTTGTATCGAGGCAAGCGCATCAGCATCATCAGCCATGGCATTGGCACGGACAATATCGACATCGTACTCAACGAACTGGATGCTCTCGCAAACATTGACTTCGAGACGAGACAAGTTAAGAGCGAGTTTCGCCAGCTCACTCTAGTTCGTGTCGGTACCTCAGGAGGTTTGCAGGCTGACACACCGATAGGTACTTATGTGGCGGCTGAGCATAGTATTGGCTTCGATGGAGTGCTCTACTTCTACGGGGATACGCAGCGTGTACGCCATTTGGAGTTTGAGAGAGAGCTCCTGTGTCAGCTGGATTGGCAGATCGAAGGGCTTAAGCCTTATGTCGTCAGCGCAACGCCTGACCTTGTCGAGCAGATCGCCCAGGGAGATATTCTGCGAGGCAATACGATCGCAGCTAATGGATTCTATGGGCCACAGGGCCGTAAGCTGCGTCTTGAGCTCCAAGACCCTATGCTGAATAAGAAGATCGAGCAATTCGACTTCGGGGGTCGTCGCCTCACCAATTATGAGATGGAGAGCTCTTCGCTAGCAGGCCTTGCCGCCCTAATGGGACACAGAGCCCTAACTGTATGCTGTATTATCGCTGGGCGTAAGGCCGAGCGTATGAACACTGACTATAAGGGCAGTATTGAGGGGCTTATTAGCCTTGTCCTCGATCGGATCTAGCCCGATCATTCCCGAACAATGCAGTCGGCATGAAGCGCAAGCATCTCCTCTCGCCCATACTTCTCTGCATCCTCACACTTGGCTGGCCTCTCTACTCTTGTAGAGAGGTCGGTCGAGTATTGCCCTTAGAGGTTAGCCTCGATGTCCTCGAGAGCGACGAACCAGTTGTCTCGGTGGTCTCTCTTGGCCCGGAGCACCGCCGTACGGATAGCCTCCCTTTGCCCGCCGAAGGGCGACTAACCCTCTCGCCCGATACGACCCTCTATAAAGAGCTCCTTTTGGGCTACGACGAAGGGAGGCGACTGAGACGCTTCGTCCTTCGAGATCGTTCCTGGGTCGAGGATCTAGAGGCTGATAGCCTCCTCCCGATGCCAAAGAAGATGATCAACTTCAATGCCGTAGATGTGGAGGGCAAGCACCGCATCCTCTCAGATCTCTCTGAGGCAGGCCCTACGGTCTTGGTCTTTGCCCATCCTGTGAGCCGCCAGACCCTCGATAGCCTCCGTCGTGATAGCCTTGTACGGGCTTATCCTCAAGATAGTCTGCGCTTCGTCTACATGATGCTTGAGGTGAGCAGCTCAGTCGTACGGGATGAGCTGCGTCGGCAGAGGCTCAAGGGTATTGCCTTCTCCGATACGCTCGGCATTGTCTCCCGAATGCGTGCGGCCTATGGCTTAGAGCGTAGTGCTCGGGTAGAGGCTTTCGTCATCGACTCCCTGACCCAGCTACACCATCTCCCCTAATCTAACCCTCATCCAACCTCCTTATACCATGCTTGTCAAGACCTATGCTGCAGCCCTGCAGAGCATCAATGCTCGTACGGTTACTGTCGAGGTGAACTGTACTCCAGGTTCTTACTTCCAGCTGGTGGGCTTACCCGATGCAGCGATCAAGGAGAGCCAAGACCGCATTATCTCGGCTATTGATAGTGCGGGGTTCAAGTTCCCTGGTAAGCGTGTGGTTATTAATATGAGCCCTGCGGATCTGCGCAAGGAAGGCTCGGCCTACGACCTCCCCTTAGCCATTGGGATCTTGGCAGCAGACGAACAGATCCCTGCCGAAAGCCTAGAGCACTACATGATCATGGGCGAGCTCTCCCTCGATGGAAGCCTTCGCCCTATCCGTGGGGCTCTTCCCATAGCGATACAGGCTAGAGCAGAAGGCTATCGAGGTCTCATTCTCCCACGGCAAAATGCTCGAGAGGCTGCTGTGGTCAATCGCCTAGAGGTCTATGGAGCCGAAAGTCTCAGCGAGGTCATTCAGATGCTTAGTGGCCGAGGGGCTATCCCTCGCATGGAGGTAGACACTCGTCGTACCTTCGCCGAGGCACAGCGAGAGACACTCTTCGACTTTGCCGAGGTGAGGGGGCAGGAGAATGTCAAGCGCGCCCTAGAGGTTGCCGCGGCGGGAGGGCACAATGTCCTCATGATAGGAGCTCCAGGAAGTGGTAAGTCGATGATGGCTAAGCGTCTGCCGAGCATCCTGCCTCCCTTCACCCTCGGAGAGTCGCTTGAGACAACGAAGATCTATTCGGTTGCGGGTAAGCTCGGCCAGGATGTAACACTGATGACCTCACGTCCCTTCAGAGCCCCACACCATTCGATCTCTCCTGCAGCCCTTGTGGGCGGGGGGAGTAATCCTCAGCCAGGAGAGATCAGCTTAGCGCATCACGGAGTGCTCTTCCTTGACGAACTCCCTGAGTTCAATCGCAACGTACTCGAGGTCATGCGTCAACCGCTGGAGGATCGTATGGTAACGGTTGCTCGAGCTCGCTTCTCGGTAGATTATCCCGCTAGCTTCATGCTCGTGGCAGCGATGAATCCTTGCCCCTGTGGGTATTATAATCACCCTACTCGCCCTTGTGAATGTACTCCGCAGCAGGTTCAACGCTATTTGGGCAAAGTCTCTGGCCCGCTACTTGATCGCATTGACCTACAGGTGGAGATTGCCCCCGTGCCCTTTGAGAAGCTGTCGGAAGAAGTCCCTAGCGAGAGCAGTGCAGCTATTTGTGCCCGTGTCGTGGCTGCTCGAGAGGTTCAGAACAGACGCTTCGCCGATCATCCCTCTGTGCACTGTAATGCTCAGATGACACCACAGCTGATGCAGCTCCACGCCCGCCCCGATGCTCGAGGGTTAGAGCGGCTGCGCACGGCCATGGAGCGGCTTAACCTCTCGGCCCGAGCCTACGATCGCATTCTCAAGGTGTCTCGTACGATCGCAGACCTTGAGGGTAGTGAGCAGATCCAGCATCAGCATATTGCCGAGGCAATCCAATACCGAAGTTTGGATCGGGGCAATTGGGGGCAGCAATAGGCCTGCCCCCCTTAGCCCGGTAAATACACTCTTGAAGGAGGACTCTCGGCCTCCTTCATCCTCCCCTTTTCTGAAAATGAGTTAAGAGCTCGATCTAGATCCTACCGAGGTCTCGATCGAGCTCTCGTCTATGGCCTCTGTGGAGGTCTAAGCAGGCTCTCACTCGAGGCTCAGATAGGACTTCACTTGAGGGCCTACTTGAGTCTCGATGGAGATATAAGTAGGACTTCGATCGCAATCCTATCTAAGTCTCTGCAGAGAGGGTATCGGGAGCTCCGAGGAAGCCGTTATATTGCTGGGGATGAGGAGAGGGGATCAGCGAGGCTGTAGGCCCTTGCGATCGATCTCGGAGGCAGTCTGCTCGTCGGAGAGGGCCGCCTTAGCATCGCCCAGGGCACGAGAGATCTGTGCCCGAAGACGATAGAGCTCTGCCGAGGGTACAAGGCCTGCATACTCGAAGGCCTTGGATATATCCCTCTGAGCGAAGCCCATCATCCCTCGAGCTAGATACATACGAGCTCGACCCTCGTACACCTCTGCATTCTTGGGCAGTTTGTCCACGAGGTAATCATAGATCCGTTCGGCCTCGGTATACCGTCCACGAGCCGTCTCGAGGAGGGCGTAGCCGATACGCCCTTTGAGTGTGGAGGGGTTCTGCTCGATGAGGTAGGAGAGATCTATATCGGCTAGATCATACTGCTTCGAGAGCATGTAGCTCATAGCCCTTTGGTAGCGATAGAGCTCGTCCTGCGGCTTGCTCGCCACGAGGATGGAGTAGTCGGTGATGGCCTTCAGATGCTCCCCCATCAGGGCATACAGACGAGCTCGATTGGCCCGAACGATAAGGTTATCCTGATCCATGTCTAATGCTCGGGTATAGGCCTCGATGGAGGCTTCGTTGCGGCCGAGTAGCTGACGCAGGGCAGCGACATTGTTCCATAGCATCGCATTGATCGGGTGCTTGGGGTGAAGGGCAATAGCCTGGAGCATATAATGCTCCGCCTCGGCATAGCGACCCTGGTTCCCACATTGGAAGCCCGAGTCAAGGAGCACGGCAAAGCGATCGTCGCTCTCTCTTTGGGCAATAACCTCCTGGGCTGACAACTCTAGGGAGAATAGCATCGAGAGGAGGATTAGGATATTTCTCAGCTTCATCTTATGTTGATCTATATCATGACTTACTGGGCCTCTTCGAGCTCGAGGCTAAGCTCTTCCCAACGCTCGAGGAGCTGCTCTTGCTCGGTTTTGAGCCTTTGGTAGGCATCGAAGAGTTCGCCTCTCGTATCCCCCTGAGCAATGCGCTCCTCGAGGACAGTACGCTCTCGGTCGATGGCCTCGCTACGCTCCTCTACAGCCTTGAGCTCCCGCTCGAGGGCTCGACGCTGCTTGGCCTGCTCTCGCTGCATCTTATAGTCAAGAGCCCCAGCACTCTGGGTCGATGCCTCGGCCACCCTCTCAGGTGTAGGCGAGCTGGAGAGGGCCTCTGCCTCCTCGGCATCTCTACGGTGTAGCCAATCGTAGATCCCCCCCATGTGCTCCCGCACACGGCCGTCCTTGAACTCATAGATTCGCTCGACGAGGCCATCGAGGAAGTCTCGGTCATGCGAGACGAGGATCACAGTGCCGTCGAAGCGGGCAATAGCCTCTTTGAGCACCTCCTTGGATCGGATGTCGAGGTGATTGGTTGGTTCGTCGAGGATGAGCACGTTGTAGGGCTTGAGTAGGAGCTTGATTAGGGCTAGGCGTCCACGCTCACCTCCGCTGAGTACGGAGACCTTCTTCTCCGAGAGCTCTCCACCGAACATGAATGCTCCAAGTAGATCATTGATCCTCAGGCGGATGTCTCCCTGTGCCTCTCGGTCGATCGTCTCGTAGATCGTGAGGTTATTGTCCAGCTCCTGAGTCTGTGTCTGAGCGAAGTAACCGATCTCGACCTGGTAGCCGAGCTCTAGGCGACCCACATAGTCCGTGATCTCACCCATGATGCACTTGATCATGGTGGACTTACCCGCCCCATTCTTCCCGACAAAGGCAACCCGCTCCCCTCGTCGTATGGTCATATCGACCGAGGAGAAGACCACCTGCTCGCCATAGCTTTTGCCCAGCCCTTCGGCTACTACTGGGTAAGCCCCCGAATGCGTCGCAGGGATGAAGCGGAAGTGCATCGAACGCTGATCCACCTCGTCGATCTCAATACGCTCGATGCGCTCTAGCTGCTTGAGGCGGCTCTGTACCTGAGTCGCTTTGGTAGCTTTGTAGCGGAAGCGTTCGATGAACTCCTCAGTGCTCTGAATACTCTTCTGCTGGTTCTCATAGGCCCTGCGCTGCTGCTCAAGGCGTTCGATCCTAAGCTCTAGGTAGTGGGAGTAGTTGGTTTTGTAGTCGTAGAGTCGGCCCAGCTCGATCTCGAGCGTTCGGGTGGTCGTAGCATCGACGAAGGCCTTATCGTGAGAGATGAGGATCATAGCACTAGAGCCCGTCGAGATAAACCTCTCGAGCCAACGGATAGACTCAATATCCAGGTGGTTGGTCGGCTCGTCGAGCAGGAGTAGGTCGGGGCGTTGGAGCAGGATCTTGGCCAGCTCGATACGCATCCGCCATCCCCCGCTGAAGCTCGAGCACGGACGGGAGAAATCCTCTCGGACAAAGCCTAAACCCATCAAGGTGCGCTCGATGAGGGCGTGATAGCTTCCAGCACTGAGCACCGAGAGCTCGTCGGAGCGTTGGCTGTAACGCTCGATCAGCTCAGTATAGTCCGAGGTGTCGTAGTCGGTTCGCTCGGCCATCTCCTCGGCTAAACGATCAACCTCTCTCGAGAGCGCAGCGATATGGTCGAAGACTTGCTCGCACTCCTCATACACTGTCCTGCCATCAACATGCTGCATCACCTGAGGCAAATAGCCGATGCGTAGCCCCCGAGGGGTAGCTATCGTGCCAGAGGTAGGGCTATCGAGCCCAGCGATGAGCTTGAGCAGGGTAGACTTACCCGCACCATTCTTGCCCACGAGGGCGACACGCTCTCGGGCAGAGATCACGAAGGATACATCACTAAACAGAGGTTCGCTGCCGAAGACGACCTCGACCTTATTGACAGATATCATCTATTCTCTTCTAACGGATACGTTTGAGGATGCTATAGGCTTCGTAGAGGCCCAGCTCTCCTGCCCTACTGATATCCTCAATGGCCGAGCGAGTATTGCCGACAGAGAGGTAGAGCAGGCCTCGATTATAGTACGCCTCACCGAACTGAGGGTTCAGCTCGAGGGCTCGGCTATAGTCCGCTATAGCTCGAGAGCTCTCGTTCATCGCAGCTAGGACGATGGCGCGATTGTAATAGGCATAGGCTAGGTCGGGCGAGAGCTCGATAGCTCGGTTGAGATCCGCCAGGGGATTGTCTGCCGAGATCACGAGCCTACCTCTGTGGGGCTCACTCGTCTGCCCTCGAGAGGGAGAGGTGGGCGAAGCCTTGGCAGAGGTCTCCTCTTGTAGGCGGCTCTGTCGCACCTCCTGCCGACGTAGCTCTGTGATGGCTCGGCCCATGTAGAGCAGGCTCTGCCTGGGCGATAGCTCAATGGCTCGGCTGTAGAGGCGATGAGCCTCGTCTAGATCCTGTAGGAGGCTTAGGGCAACGGCACGTATGGCAAGGGTGTTAGGGGCCTCTCCCTCCTCGGGGAAGAGGGCTAGGATCCTCGAGAGGGAATCAACCTCTCCTTCTTCGAGGGCACGCTTGCGCTCCCTGAGATATAGGCTTACGCCTCTGGGTAGGGCATAGTTGATCTCATCCAGCTGTCTAGAGTAATAGCTGCCGCCACCGATCTGGCTCTCGGAGCGCAGGTCGAAGAGACTTAGGTCGAAGTAACCCACAGGCTCGACAGCGGCTTGTCGGTTCTGCACAAGGCCTCTAGAGCGGCTCGAGTAAGAGGGCTTGTCTTCGGTATTGTGGAGGATCTTGCCCTCGATGAGCTGATTATACTTCTCAATGGCTTGATCCTCAGCCCCTCGGGTAGCCTTGGCCTGAGACTTAGCTCCTCGGGCCGAAGCCTTCTGGTAGGCCTTATTCTCTCTCAGATCGTAGACGTGCAGGCGGTCTCGCTGAGCTCCACGCTCGTCGCCGATTTGCTGGCGCAAGTGGGCTCGTTGCAGGAAGCCTGCCTCGAAGTTGGGATGGGAAGCCAAGACCTCATCTAGATCCTTCAGAGCCTCTCTTGTACGCCCCAGGTGGCTCAGCAGGAGGGCTCTATTGTAGCGGGCCATGTAGTTGGCGGGTTCACTGCCCACGATCTCGTCCCAGTCCTCGAGGGCTGGGCGATACTCCCCTACGTCGAGACGCAGGAGGGCTCTATTGTAGCGGGCAATGTGATTGGAGGGCTCTAGACGCAAGGCCTCTGTATAGTCTGCCATAGCCCCACGTAGGTTATTGATCTGATAGCGGCAAATGGCTCTATTGACGAAGAGCTGTGCCCCAGGGCGGTGCGAGAGGGATATGGCCTCGGAGAGGGACTGATCTGCTTTAGTATAATCCTTGGCCTGCATCGAGAGCTGCGCCCGAACGAGATGTGCGGGGACGAAGAGCGGGTCGCTCTCAAGCAGTTGCCGATTGAGCTCAACAGCCCGCAGCGTATCCCCCTGCCCTAGGGCGATGCGGGTACGCAGCTGCCCCACAGACTGGGTGTCATAGCCGAAGCGCACGAGGGTGTCTAGACTCCTAGACGAGGCCTCGTACTGCTCGGTCTCGAGCTGTGCGATGACGAGGTTGTATCGCATGGACTGATCCCCAGGCATGAGGCTAAGGCCCGACTGATAGTCCCCGATGGCCTCGGTATGGCGGGCAAGGTTTTGACGAGCCACGCCACGCAGCATGTAGGCCTTGCTGAGGAAGGGATTGCGTTCCAGGGCCTCGGAGGCATCTGCCTCTGCCCCCTCGTAGTCCTCAAGGCTGATCTTGGCGACGGCTCGATAGAAGTAAGGCTCGGCCATCCATGGACGCACCCCGATGATCTGGCTAAAGTGCCCGATCGAGACGACATAGTCGTTGAAGTGCAGGGCATTGCGCCCGATGGACATGACACGCTCTACATCTATCTGCGCATGGGAAACGCCGAGACAGATGAGCTGCAGGAGGAGGGCAGAGAGCCACCGAAGGCTTGATCTCATAATGGACTATTTCTTCGCCGAGGCGGCAACGACCCGATAGTGGGTGCGCACCTTACCCTTGGCAATATTCATTAGCTTACTCTTGATGAGTTGTTTACGGATCGAGGAGATATGATCGACGAAGAGTACCCCGTCAATGTGATCATACTCGTGTTGTATGACACGAGCGGCAAAGCCCTCGTAGGTCTCTCGGTGCGCAGCAAAGTGCTCGTCCACATACTCGATCGTGATCGAGTTGGGGCGGCGTACACTCTCCTGGATACCAGGGATGCTGAGGCAACCTTCACTCTCGCTGACCTGCTCCTCTCCGTGCTGCACGATGTGGGCATTGATGAAGACCTTCTTGAAGCCACGACACTCAGGATAGTCGTCGCCCATGGGGTCAGCATCTATGACGAAGAGGCGGATAGGCAACCCAATCTGTGGAGCTGCTAGACCGATCCCCTCGGAGTTGTACATCGTCTCCCACATATTCTCGATCAGGGTCGAGAGGTTAGGGTACTCGGGCGTAATGTCCCCCCCCATCTGACGGAGGACGGGATGACCGTAGAGATAAACGGGTAAGTTCATAGGAATATTATCTTTTTTTACTGTTCGTTGTGAGAAAATCGGGTAATTGAATCCCTCCAGAGCTCTCTCTTGAGGCTAAGTAGCTCTGTAATAGGATCACGGCACTCACCTCATCCACGAGGCCCTTGTCGCTCTGCCGCCTTATGCGCCCGATACCTGCCTCTCGGATCGTGCGCTGTGCTAGCTGAGAGGTAAATCGCTCATCCACCAGCTCAACGGGCATGTTGGGGAAGGCTCGAGAGAGTTGGCCAAGGAAGGGGCGAATGTAACGCATCGACTCAGACTCTTCATAGTTCATCTGTCGAGGATGGCCAACGATGATACGCTCCACAGGCTCTCGGCCGAGGTAGTCTACTAGGAAATCCATCAGCTGGTGTGTGGGGACAGTCCCGAGGCCACCAGGGGTAATCTGTAGAATATCCGTTACGGCCAGCCCCGTTCGTTTGCGACCATAGTCTATTGCTAGTATTCGTGCCATATCGCACAAAGATACGACCTTTTTCAGTACCCGACAGAGGCTTGGAGCAGGCGTTTCCCCCAGCGGATGCCTCGATAGGCTCTGCGGCGAGGGACTATCGAGCATTCGGCCGAAGACCTAGATGGGCATGCCTTCGAGCTCTAGATAGGCCCTCGATCGAGGTCTAAGTAGGATTGCCTTCGAGGCTCAGATAGGACTTCACTTGAGCTCCTATCTGAGTCTCTCTTGTCCTCTAGATGGGGGCTCAAGAGGGCATCCATCTAGACCTTTGGCAGAGGCCTCGATAGGCCTTCCCCTATGTCCCAGATGCCCCACTCTGCTCCCCGAGGCTGAGAGCTTGGTGGAGCTGAACCTGAGGCAATCTCGAGATCTCGGGGCTGAAGGGAGGGTGGGGCAATTGCATCCAGTGCGTTGGATCGTCTTTTGAGGTTGGGAAAAACCTCTTAACTTTGTAGCACATACAATATCTTCATCAGGTAAATACAGATAATGAAACGCTACAATAGAGTCCTGCTCAAGCTCAGCGGCGAGTCGCTCATGGGCGCACAGCAGTATGGGATAGACACTAATCGCCTCAGCGACTATGCACGGGATATACGAGCAGCTGTAGAGATGGGCACGCAGGTCTCGATCGTGATCGGTGGAGGGAATATCTTCCGAGGCCTCAAGGGTGCTACTCAGGGCTTCGACCGAGTGAAGGGCGATCAGATGGGTATGTTAGCCACTGTCATCAACAGTCTTGCGCTGAGCTCTGCTCTCAGTGCCGTGGGCGTTAAGAACCGTGTCTTAACGGCCATTCGTATGGAGCCCATCGGTGAGTTCTACACTAAATGGAAGGCCATCGAGCATCTCGAAGCTGGCGAGGTCGTTATCCTCTCCGCAGGTACAGGTAACCCCTTCTTCACTACCGATACGGGTTCGTCCCTCAGAGGCATTGAGCTAGAGGCCGATGTGATGCTCAAGGGTACTCGTGTCGATGGGATCTACACGGCTGACCCCGAGAAGGATCCGACAGCGACGAAGTATGACCGCATTACCTACGATGAGATCTATCGCCAGGGGCTTAAGGTCATGGATCTAACGGCTACGACTATGTGCATGGAGAATGACCTACCCATCGTGGTCTTTGATATGGATACCCCAGGCAATCTGCTGCGTGTGCTTCGAGGCGAACCCATCGGGACTTATGTAAGCAATTCCCTCTCAGAGCAATAACCATCCATTCTTTATATCGAGTAAACTAATGAGTGAACTAAAAAGCATGATCAGCCAGGCCAGTAGCCAGATGAGCAAGGCCGTTGATTACCTCGAGGAGCAGCTCTCTCGTGTGCGTGCGGGTAAGGCTAATCCTAAGATATTAGACGGCATCATGGTCGAGTACTATGGTAGCCTCGTCCCCCTCAATCAAGTGGGTTCGGTTACGATCCCCGATGCTAAGAGTATCGTGATTACTCCTTGGGAGAAGTCCGTGATCCGAGACATCGAGCGTGCGATCATCAATTCACCCCTGGGCATTACCCCTGAGAACAATGGTGAGCTGATCCGTCTAGGTATCCCCCCACTGACCGAGGATCGCCGCCGAGAGCTTGTCAAGCAGGTGAAGGCCGATGCCGAGGAGGCTAAGATCCGTGTGCGTAATGTGCGTCGTGATACCAATGATGCTATCAAGAAGAGCATCAAGACGGACAATACGCCCGAGGATGTCGCCAAGGATGCCGAGGCAGAGGTGCAGAAGCTCCACGACAAGAGCATCAAGCGCATTGATGAGATCTTCGCTGAGAAGGAGCGTGAGATCATGACTGTCTGATCTGTCAGCTGACCGATAGATCTTCCTTTACGCACATGGGGACGGGGCTTGGGCTTCGCCCCCATGTTTACAGGTGGATTGCCCCCTTTCGAGAGAGGGCTTTGCTATATCTTATACACATCACATATCAAAAACATTTCACAATCAATAGTATGCGGACAAAACTATTGCTGCTTCTTATCTGTGTGTGCAGCCTCAGCCTCTCCGACCTTTATGCCCAGCGGGTGATGCAGGATGTTGTTTATCTCAAGAATGGTTCTCGTATCCGTGGCATTGTCATCGAGTTTGTCCCTAGCAAGGGGGTCAAGATCGAGACGTCGGACGGTAGTCTCTTCGTCTTCAAGGAGGCGGAGATTGAGCGGATCGTTAGAGAACAGTCTCCCGAGCGAGGTGCTCTAGGGGGGAGTACCCTCGATCGAGGGGGCTATCTCGGCCTCTCCTTAGGGATCAGTGCCTCTCCATCGCTCGAGCAGCTGGGGGGAAGGATTGATCTAGTAGACTTCGGCTATCTGCTACACAAGAATATTGGCCTCTCTGCCAAGGTCGGAGCCAGTGTCTACGAGGTCTCCTCCGTCTCGATCAATGGTGTACCTCAGTATGATGATGCCCGGCTGATCCTCGGGCGAGTGCTTGCCGGGGGGCTCTTCTCTTTCTCTACGGGGAAGCATGGCCGGATCGAGCTCAAGCCCATGATCGGTCTTGGTTGGGCGAGCGTGACCAAGGTAGCTACCTCCTCAGCGATGTTCGCCTGGGAGGCTGGAGCGCAGTATCGCCTGCATTTGGGGCGCAGCACTGACTTGATGACGGGGCTGTCCTATTCTGGTCTAGGGGAGTTTACCGACTTCGCCCTCACCCTAGGCTTTGCCTTTAGGCTTCGTTAGGCCTCTATTCCCTTTGATCGCAAACCGCCCCCTCGACGAGGCTACAACCTCGTCGAGGGGGCGGATCTTTGTAGGGGGCGATTGACTCTGCGGCCTCTAGCTGCGTAGCCCGTTAAGTAGGGCTGCGGCAGTCATGGCTCTCTTGCCTGGTGGCTGTAGACAGATGAGGCGCAGCACACCCTCACTCGTTACGACGTCGATGGCCTTCTTCCCTCTTAGGAGGATCGAGCCTATGGGTAGCTTCGCCTCCTCGGCTGTCTCGTACGCTCGGGCCTCTGTCTCTAAGATCTTGTACTGCAATGCCTCGCCCCCTGCGATCGAGAGGCTAGCCCAGGCGCAGGGGAAGGGGTTCAGCCCTCGAACGAAGTTGTAGAGCTCACTGGCGGGGCGAGCCCAGTTGATCTCCGTATTCTCCCTCGTTAGCTTGGGGGCTGCGGAGGGTGTGAGAGGGCTATCATCTTGGGGTAGGGCCTGCGGTTCACCCTCGAGGAAGAGGTCAACTGTGCGCAGCAGAGTCTCTGCTCCGAGGTGCATCATACGGTCATGCACCGAGCCTACAGTATCGGTGGGGGAGATGGGCATGCGGGCCTGCAGGAGGATGTCCCCAGTGTCCAGCTCATGCTTGAGGCGGAAGGTGCTTACGCCCGTCTCCTCATCGCCATGGATTACCGCCCAGTGAATGGGAGCAGCTCCCCGATAGCGAGGCAGCAGCGAACCATGTAGGTTGATTGTCCCATAGCGAGGCAGTTGCCATACGACCTCGGGTAGCATGCGAAAGGCCACCACAATGCCCAGGTCGGGTGTAAGCTCCCGAAGGCGAGCGACGAAGGCCTCGTCTCGGAGCTTCTCGGGCTGTAGTACCTCGAGGCCCTGCTCGAGGGCGTAGGTCTTGATGCTGCTCTGGCGGAGCTTCATCCCTCTGCCAGCAGCCTTGTCGGGCATGGTTACGACGGCACAGACGTTGTACCCTCCCTCGACGAGTGCTTGTAGCGAGGGTAGGGCGAAGTCGGCTGTAGCCATATAGATGATCCTGAGATCTTGCTTGTTGATCTTTGTCATATCGGTTGGTGATAGAGGGGTGTGAGTCCTTGTCCTGGGGCTTAGTCCCCGATGAAGGTGTCGTTGAGCACCTCTCTGTAGTTGTTGAATATTTTGCTCTTGGAGATGAAGCCACGGTAACGCCCAGCCTCATCGACTACGGGGAGCTTCCACTCCTTACTCTCGTCGAAGATCTGCATGATGCGTACCATAGGCATATCGGGGCGCACCTTGATGCGGGGCGAGGTCATGATATGGCCCACCGTGTGGCGATCATAGAGCTCGGGACGGAACATGATGTTGCGGATATTGTCCAGCTCTACGATGCCGACTAAGACTCCGTCGGCATTGACCACGGGGAAGGAGTTGCGGTGGGTGGTCGAGAAGACCTTGACGAGCTCCCCGAGGCTCATCTCAGGGTGTACGACGTCGAAGTCTGTCTCGAGGACATGCTCGACATTCATCAGGGTGAGGACGGCGGTGTCCTTCTGATGCGTTAGCAGCTTGCCTTGCTCGTCGAGGCGCAGGGCGTAGATGCTTCGGGGCATGAAAATGCGTATCGTACCGTAGGCGGTGATGGAGACGACCATGAGGGGAAGGAACATCGCATATCCGCCCGAGAGCTCAGCGATGAGGAAGACCCCAGTCAGTGGGGCATGCATCACAGCTGCCATGAGGCCCGCCATCCCGAGCAGGACGTAGTTCTTGCTCGGCAGGTAGACATTGGTAAAGGAAAGGAAGTTGATCAGGAAAGAGAAGAGGAAGCCTGTCAGCCCACCAACGAAGAGCGTAGGGGCGAAGAGCCCACCACATCCGCCGCCTGAGTTCGTAGCCACGGAGGCGAATACCTTGAGTAGTACGATGAGTAGTAGGAAGGCAAAGACGATCCAGAACGAGCCCGCAAAAGGCTCGAGGAGACTACCCTCGAGCAGCTGCCCATATTGCCCACTTAGCAGCAGGTTGATCGTGCTGTAACCCTCGCCATAGAGGGGCGGAAAGAAGAAGATCAGCGAGCTGAGCACCAGTGCCGAGGCGAGGAATTTGTTGCGATAGTTCGCCATGCGCTTGAACTGCCCCTCCAGGCGAAACATTGTCTTGGAGAAGTAGAGGGCCATCAGCCCGCAGAAGATCCCGAGCAGGATCATCAGGGGGAAGTTGCTCGTCGAGTAAGGGTCAGTGTGTTGGTAGCGAAAGAGGATCTCCTGCCCCGAGAGCATGTACGATACGGCTGCGGCTGAGACAGAGCTCAGTAGTAGGGGAAGGACGGATGACATGGTCAGGTCGAGCAGCAGCACTTCAATGACGAAGACGAGTCCTGTGATGGGGGCCTTGAAGATCCCTCCTAGAGCCCCAGCCACCCCACAGCCAATGAGCAGCATGAGGTTACGCTGCTCGAGGCGGAAGATGCGTCCGAAATTGCTCCCTATAGCCGCACCTGTGAGCACGATAGGCGATTCGGCTCCGACCGACCCTCCGAAACTGATCGTCAGACCACTCGCAACGAGCGAAGACCAAGTATTGTGAGGCTTGATGCGGCTCTTGCGCTGTGAGATCGAGCTCAGCACTTTGGTGACCCCATGGCCAATATCATCTCTGAGTAGATAACGTACGAAGAGGCCGCTGAGCAGGATACCCACTACGGGGAAGATGAGATACCAATAGCTCCTCCCCCCAGCGTAGCCTAAGAGTAGATGCTCAATGCCGTGGATGAATTGCTTGAGTAGGGATGATAGGAGGGCCATCGTGATCCCGATCAAGAGGCTGAGCAGGAGGATGAAGTATCGTTCGCTAATGTATCGCTCGCGCCAGAGGATGAAGCGATCGAGCAGGGTTTGGCTCGAAGTCTTGAGGCTGTCTAGGGTCATGGACGAATAACTTTGACCTCAGCCCCAGGGCCGAGCTTGATGATCTGTGAGGGTTCGGCGACACTCTTGTCCTCCTGTCTGTAGCGCACGATATAGTCCACACCCTGTTTGATTTCTTCGCAGATGGCATCGAAAGTCATCGGCGTCGGGTCTCCGCTGAGGTTGGCTGAGGTAGAGACGATCGGCCGACGCATCCGTCGGCAGAGTGCTTGGGAGAAGGCTTCTCGGCTGCGACGGATGCCCAGGCTACCATCCTCAGCCAGGAGCGAGGGGGCAACGCCCCGAGCTCCGCTGAAGATGATCGTGATCGGGCGAATAGCCATATCCATCATGTCGAAGGCGATCTCGGGGGGCGTGTCTACGAGCGCATCGATTTGCCAGTCGTCGGCCACGAGCACGAGCATACTCTTGGCATCGGCACGGCGTTTGAGGTCGTAGATGCGTCGCACGGCCTCTTCGTTCGTGGCATCGCAGCCAATCCCCCAAATGGTGTCAGTGGGGTAGAGGATGAGTCCACCCGAGCGTAGAGTTTCGGTTGCCCGCTCGAGGTCTTCTCGGCAGAGGAGGGAGGGGTCTTTGTCGTTCATATATCTTTGGTCTGTGAGGAGGTCTTGGGCTGAGGTATTCTGCCCCTGACCTCTACTTTGTCTGTTCCTTTGCATAGGCAAAATTAGGAACACTTTGTCATACTTCTGATAGTTCATGCCTATAATCGGAGTGGCCGATTTGTGGTGTGCCCCAAGCCTCTATGCCCTTCCTCTCATCTTCTTTCCCCTTCGCATCCTATTTGATTGATTATTTGCTTTGATTATGAGTGGATTATATGCTTGTTTTCCATTGCTCCACTAGATAGACCAAATGATCTAGATAGGATCTAGGTTGAAGTCCTATCTATGCCTCGATGTCGATCCTATTTGAGTCTCGAGTACGCTCCTATTTATATCTCTTGGGTGATCCTATACGGGATCTCTGTCGAGGTCTCTTAGGCATCTCATTTTTTCTCTATTCGGAGTGTTATGGAGAGGCTTGTCCTCTGGCTCTCTTAACCCTTTGCAGAGTGCTTCCTAGGGATGATGGATATTTACTGCATTCGTTGTATCTTTGCGAGCAACAAGTAGTTTAGATAAAATAGTAATCACCTATAACTTAGTTTAGTAAATGAGCAATTACGTTGGGAATTTGATCCCTCAGTCCTTCTTCATCACGAAGGGTAGCGGCGAATCTGATTTGGAGTTGCACGCTGGATCATACCACATGGCTCTGCACGATGCAGGGATCTCTGACTTCAACATCATGGTCTACTCCTCCGTACTACCTGCTACGGCTCATATCGTCTCTATGGATGAGATCGATCTACCCCCCTTCGGTTCGGAACTCAAAACGATCCTAGCCGTATCGCATGGTCAGCAGGACGAGTTCGTCTCTGCTGGTGTGGTGTATGCCTGGATGTATGCTGACGAAAACTTCGATCAAAAGGTAGGTGGGCTCGTGTGTGAGGTAAGCGGACGCTACCGCATCGAGGAGCTAGAGGCTCGCCTGATTCGTGTGATCAACGACCTACATCAGAAGACCTATTCGCATTTCTATCTCGGAGAGTTGAACTTCGTTACTGAGGGGATCACCATCGAGAAGCGTTACGGTACAGCCCTTGCAGGTCTCTGCTTCGTAGATTTCGAGCTACCCCAGGTAGCAGCCCCAGCCAGTCGTCAGCACTAGTCGTCCTCGACGGTCTCCCTCTCACATCCTAAGGTCTGTATGCTTTAGCCCTCTTGGCCACGGCATACAGATCTTTTGCTTTTTTCGTGTCTCTATTCCCCTAACTTTTTTATAGCTATGACTATGTCTCTTCGCCCTCAGATTTGGCTTAGCCTACTGCTCAGCCTCGTCGCCCTCGTCTCCTGCCGCAGCTCCTCGGACGATGCGACCCATGAGCCCCTGCACAGGAGCGTTGATCCGCTCATCGGTACGGATTGGGTCGGCAATACCTTCCCCGGGGCTTCTCTTCCCTGGGGGATGGTGCAGCTCAGCCCCGACAATGGTTTGCCTGGTTGGGATCGCATTGCGGGCTATTACTACCCCGACAGTACCATTGCAGGCTTCAGCCACACCCACCTCAGCGGTACAGGGGCAGGCGATCTGTACGATATATCCTTCCTACCTACCGTCGGCAAACCTCTCGTGGATAGCCTGCCGCTGGGTCTGCACGCTCGCTTCTCCCATGCTCGGGAGGAGGCGCATGCGGGCTACTACTCCGTCGTGCTCGAGCCCTACGAGATACGGGTCGAGCTTACGGCTACAGAGCGTTGTGGCTTACAGGCCTATACCTTTGCCGAGGCTTCGGACTCGGCATGTATCGTGCTCAACCTGCACAAGGCGATGAACTGGGACCGTACCCTCGCTTCCTCGTTGAGCTTCAGTGAGAGCAATACCCTCATCCTCGGGCATCGCTACTCGGATGGATGGGCACGAGGGCAGCGGACTTACTTTGCTACCCGCCTCTCTCGAGCCCCCGAGCGGATCGAGATCGACAGCATCCCCCTGGCCGAGGATAAGTCCCAGAGGGTGTATGGGCACATTGCCCGCCTCTACTACTCCGTCCAGGCGGGTGAACGCATCACCCTGGCTACCGCCCTCTCGGGGGTAGACGAAGAGGGCGCACGGGCCAATCTAATGGCCGAGATCGACACCCTGGACTTCGACCTCTATCGTCAGCGGGCGGAGCGAGCCTGGGACGAGCGTTTGGCCTCCATCCGCATCCACGGGGCAACGCCTCGTGAGCAGCGTACTTTCTACACTGCCCTCTACCATAGCCTCCTATGCCCCACGATCTACAGCGACCGAGATGGCCGCTACCGAGGCCCCGATGGGCAGATCCATCGTACCGAGGCGGGCGGCAAGCGCTATAGTACCTTCTCTCTGTGGGACACCTACCGATCGGCCCATCCACTCTATACCCTCATCGCCCCCGAGGAGGCTCGGGATATGGTGCGCTCTCTCATCGACTTCGGCCATCAGAATGCGGGGCATCTGCCCGTGTGGAATATGCACGCCAGCGAGACCGATATGATGATCGGCTACCACTCCGTCCCCGTGATCGTCGAGGCGATCCTCAAGGGCATCTATCAGCCTAGCCCTGCCGAGGCAAAGCGGCTGACAGCCCTCATGCGCTCGACAGCCGAGCGGCAGGGCTATAGAGGCCTGGATGAGTATCGAGAGCGAGGATATATCTCTGCCGATAGGGAGGAGGAGAGCCTCTCCAAGACCCTCGAGTATGCCTACGACGATGCCGCCATCGCTGCCTGGGGGCGGCACGTGGGCGATAGCCTGCTGGTGTGGGACTACGCCGCTCGGGCACAGAGCTATCGGCAGCTGTGGGATGCCTCGACGGGCTTCTTCCGCCCTCGGCTGGCAAGTGGTGCTTGGCTCGAGCCCTTTGACCCCTTCGACTACAGCAAGCACATCACCGAGAGCAATGCCTGGCAGTACCTGATGAGCGTGCAGCACGACCCCGAGGGGCTCTGCGAACTGATGGGCGGGCCCGAGGGCCTGGGGCGTCGCCTCGATGCCTTCTTCTCTGCCGAGACACCTCGGCATATTGAGCTGCCCATCTTCTCCACGGGCATGATCGGGCAGTATGCGCACGGCAATGAGCCTGGGCATCACGTCCTTTGGCTCTACAACGTGGCTCGAGAGCCGTGGAAGGCTACCGACCTCTTGCGTCGCATCCTCGGCGAGCTCTATACCGACCGTCCCGATGGGATCTGCGGCAATGAAGACTGCGGTCAAATGTCGGCCTGGTATGTCTTCGCTTCTATGGGGCTGTACCCCCTCGACCCTGTGAGCTTGAGGTATGAGCTCAGCAGCCCTCTCTTCACTCGTAGCAAGATCGCTCTAGGTGAGGGCAAGAGCTTCGTGATCGAAGCCCCTGACCTCTCGGCCGAGCGTCGATACATCAAGCGGGTACTGCTCAACGGTCAGCCCATTAACCGCTCGTTCGTAACCCACGACGAGGTGCGCCGTGGAGGCAAGCTCACCTACGAGATGACCAGCGAGAGCGGCCACTGCTGGTATTAGAGGCGAAAGCCTCATGGAGTCGGTAGATATACGACGAGACCCCAGCCCCCTCGAAGGCCTAGCGATAGGCTGTTTGGGAGGGCTGGGGTCTCGTCATAGAGGAGGGCTAGAGGAGGGAGAGCGTCTCGGCCCTCTGCCCGTCTTGACTCCAGCGCGTGAAGGCCGCTCGTGTACCTGGGCTGAGAGAACCGAGCTCTGCCTCCAGGCCCAGGGCTTTGGCCACACGGCCGGTAGCCATCTCGACGGCCTCGGCAAGGTCTACGCCGAGGAACTGCATCGCATGCTGCACGGCCTCAGGCATAGAGATGGCCGAGCCTGCCAGGTTGCCCTCGGGGTTTACGTAATAGCCCTCGGGGGTGAGGATGGCGTGCAGGCCTTCCCAGGCCATCTCCTTGAGTCGACGGCCGAGGACGGCTGCATCGGTGAGCAGGATCATCCGTTCGCCCTTGAGTCGATAGGCCAGGCGTGCGGCTGCCTCGTGGCAATGCCTGCCGTCGAGGATGATCGGGGTGTAGACCTCGGGGTGCTCGAGGGCTGCACCGATGAGGCCTGGGGCTCGGTGCGTGAAGGCGGACATGGCGTTGTAGAGGTGGGTTACTAGGTGAATGCCTCGATCGAAGTGCTGGGTGGCCTCCTCGTACGTGGCGTCCGAATGCCCGATGGAGATCCGAATGCCCGACTGCTGGATGAGGGCGAGGGCTTCCGGGCTACAGACTTCGGGGGCAAGGGTGATCATTTGGATGACACCACGGCCTCTCTCTAGGATCTCCTCGAGTCTCTCAAGTATTGGCGGGCTGATGACGGCCGCATTGTGTGCCCCTCGACGCCGAGGGTTGAGGAAGGGCCCCTCGAGGTGCATGCCGAGCAGATGCGGATTGCGCTGCATGGCTCGCCGCACGGCCTCGATCGCCTGGAGAATTACCTCCTGTGGCGAGGAGATGAGGGTAATGTAGAAGAAGGGGGTGGCGAACTCGAGGCAGGCCTCGGTGATCTCGGCGATCGTCTCCTCGTCGGGCGTGAGGGAGAAGTACCGCTCGTAGCCCCCATTGATCTGTATGTCTATGAGTCCGGGGCTTAGGTAGTCGCCCTCGAGGTCGATCACCTGGTCGTAGGCCTCCTCGCCCTCAGTGTGCCCGAGGCTTAGGAGGCGTCCATTCTCGACGACGAGGCTTGTCTCGGCGAGCTCATGCCCCTGGCTCAGTAGGCGGGCATGGTGTAGGAGGATCTTGCCCATAGTTTTAGAGATTGACGACGACCTCGACGGGGCAATGGTCTGAGCCCATAATATCTGCGTGGATCTTGGCCGAGACCAGCCGATCCCTGAGGCGTTCGGAGGCTAGGAAGTAATCGATACGCCAGCCCACATTCTTCTCTCGAGCCTTGAAGCGATACGACCACCAGGAGTAAGCCCCCTCGAGGGTGGGGTAGAAGTGGCGGAAGGTATCGACGAAGCCCGCCTCGAGCAGACGAGTGAACTGCCCTCGCTCCTCGTCTGTGAAGCCCGCATTGCGTCGATTCGTCTTCGGGTTCTTGAGGTCGATCTCCTTATGAGCTACGTTGAGGTCGCCGCACACAAGTACGGGTTTGTGCTGGTCGAGCTCGACGAGGTAGGCTCGGAAGGCCTCATCCCATTGCATCCTATAGTCTAGGCGGCGCAGCTCGTCCTGCGAGTTGGGTGTGTAGACAGTTACGAGGAAGAACTCTGGCATCTCCAGCGTAATGACCCTCCCCTCCTGGTCGTGCTCCTCGATGCCGAGGCCGTAGCGTACCGACAGGGGGGGCTGCTTGGTGTAGATAGCCGTTCCGGAGTAGCCCTTCTTCTGGGCGTAGTGCCAGTAGGACTGGTAGCCTGGCAGTTCGGCATCGAGTTGGCCCGCCTGCATTTTGGTCTCTTGCAGGCAGAAGAAGTCTGCGTCCAACTGCTGCATGATCGTGGGGAAGCCCTTGTCGAAGCAAGCTCTGAGGCCGTTCACATTCCACGAAATGAGTTTGATCATATTGGGGTTTTGTCTTTGTTGATTGAGGTGTTTGTGATGCTCCCTTGTCCGAGGGGTTCGAGGGGGGCTCGACCCTTGGAGCGGGGGCGAAGTTAGTCAATTATCTGCCCCTCGGGGCTAAGGGGCGGAGGGAAATGTCGCTAGACTCTTCCAATCCGCTGTGGATAAGCTATTTGTCCCTTGGGGGGAGGCTGATTGCTCAGCCGTAGGATAGGCCTTCTCTTCGGGGGGAAGCTCCTCCATTTTGCACCCTATATTGGGTGCACTCGCACCCAATATAGGGTGCATGCGCACCCACTATAGGGTGCAAACGCACCCATTATAGGGTGCAAACACACCCCAATACCTTCGCCCGTGGAGGGGCTTCGGTGCATCCCTCGAGGTGCTCCCTTCGCCCCTCGGGCTGCCCCCTTCTCGATCTAGGCGAAGAGCTCTGCGATCTGAGCTCGGTCGAAGTGCTTATGCTCGAGGTCGGTCTGGATGACACTCTCGCTCACCTCCCGCTTATTGTCCTGTAGCTGGAGGATCTTCTCCTCGATGCTATCCTTACAGATCATGCGGTAAGCCATGACGTGCTTGGTCTGTCCGATGCGGTAGCAGCGGTCGATGGCCTGGTTCTCGACGGCGGGATTCCACCAGGGGTCGATGAGGAAGACGTAGTCGGCCGCCGTGAGATTGAGGCCCGTCCCCCCAGCCTTGAGGCTGATGAGGAAGACCCGCTGCTCCTCATTCTCCTGAAACTCCTCGACCAGCGTCTGTCTGTCCGTCGAGCTACCATCAAGGTAGGTGTAGCGGATGCCCTCCTCGCTGAGACGATCGCCCACGAGCGAGAGCATGGAGGTGAACTGCGAGAAGACAAGCACCTTGTGCTCGTGCACCAGGTCGTGTAGCTTGCGGATCAAGAGGTCTATCTTCACGCTCGGAGCCGTGTGCCGAGCCATCGTGCTCCCCTCGACGAGGGCGGGCGAATTGCAGATCTGTCGCAGCTGCATGAGCCCCTGTAGGACGTGGATCTGCGCCCGCTGCTCCCCCTCTTCCTCGACCAGGCTGAGCAGCTGCTGGCGGATGCGCTCCTTCGTCCTCTCGTAGATCCTCCGCTGTTCGCTGCCCATCTCGCAGTAGATGATGTCCTCGACCTTCTCGGGTAGTTCCGTGGCCACCTGACGCTTCGTGCGGCGGAGCATGAAGGGGTGGATGATGCGCGAGAGCAGCTGGGCAGCCTCCTCATTGCGGTCTCGGTCGATCGGCAGGGCAAACTCTCGGCGGAAGTGCTCCATCCCCCCCAGGAGGCCAGGGTTGAGGAAGTGCATCTGCGTGTACAGATCGAAGGTGTTGTTCTCTATCGGCGTACCCGTGAGGCTCAACCTGCCCCGAGAGCGCAGGAGGCGAACGGCCTTGTAGCGTTTGCTCGCAGGGTTCTTGATCGCCTGGGCTTCGTCCAGGATCACATAGCCGAAGAGGCGTTGCCTCAGCTGCTCAATGTCGTTGATCAACGTGCCGTAGGTCGTGAGGACTAAATCGATCCCTTCCCAGCTGCCTTCCTCGATCTGTTTGCGCTCCGAACCCGTATAGCGCATGAAGCTCAGCCCAGGGGCAAACTTCCTCAGCTCCGCCTCCCAGTTGAAGACCAGCGACGTCGGGGCGACAACCAGGTGCGGCTCAGCGTATCCTCCCCGCTCCTTGAGGTGCGTCAGGAAAGCAATCGTTTGCAGCGTCTTCCCTAGACCCATATCATCAGCTAAGCATCCCCCGAGTCCATACTCCTCGAGGAAGACCAGCCAGCTCAATCCCTCGTGCTGATAGTCTCTGAGCTGAGCCTTGATCCCCCGAGGGGTCTCGATGCTCTTGATCTGACCTATCTGTTGGAGGCGACGCTTGCGCTCGAGGGCCTCGCCGAGCTCCTCGGGCGAGACCTCTAGAGACTCGTACAGCTCGTCGAGGATGTTGAACTGATAGGCCGACAGGCGGATCTGATCTCGCCTCACTTCGCCTGCTCGCAAGAAGCTTGATAGCTTGCGCAGCCATTCCTCCGGCAGTAAACCAAGCGAACCATCGCCCAGCTGTACATAGCGGCTGCGCTTGGTGAGGCTTCTCTTGATCTCCTGTAGGCTGACCAACTGCTTGCCGAAGGCGACCTTGACCTTCAGATCGAACCAGTCCGTCCCACTCGAGAGCCCCAGGTGTAGGCTCGGGCTGTGAATATTGATTCGAAAACTCGAGAGTCCCTCCGTGCCGTAGAGCCGCACCCCCTTACGCTCGAGCATTCGAGAGCGATGCAGCATCCAGTCGTTCTCGAGCAATTGCCCGGGGCTGAGGAAGAAGATCCCATTGCCCCCCTCGAAGTCTGCATGCAGACCCTGTATGAGCGAGAGAAACTCCGCCTCGCCCTCGAAGTCTCGCTCCAGCGATGAGCCCTCCTCCGCCTCAAGCACCTCGGGGCTGTAGAGCGGGATAAGCTGTGCACCGTAGCGAGCTATGGGTTGGATTTTGATGAGGGCCTCCTCTTCGTCGAAGTAGAGCTCTCGCTCGAAGGGGGCCTTTGCCCTGTGCCCCTGTCTTCCCGGACGCTCGTCGTAAATCCGATGCTGCCGAGAGAGGGCAGGTAGGAGGGTGGGCAAGAGCCGCTCGACATCCTGCTCGAGGATCTTGATTTGCCCTCTAAGCTCGAAGGTCAACGCACTCTCCGCCTGCAAGACTGAGGCCCACGGGCAGAGGGTATTGCCCTTGAGCTGCACACCATATGTCGAGAGTCGGGGCGAGGCCTTCTGCCCTATCGTGTAGCGTTTGTCGCCGATCTCTAGGTGCGGCGTGAGGATGAGGTCTCCCGTCTTGTCTTGGCCGAGGACGAAGACCAGCTCGGCCGCCTCGTCCCTAAGCTCCAGCGGCTTGAGGTTCTTGAGCGTGAGGCTACGCATCTGGTCGTAGAGGTAGCAGGGCACGCCCTCGAGGTGCGAGACCAGGTAGCGGAAGTGTCGATACTCCTCCTCCTCGACGAGATAGGTCTCGCTACCGAACTGACATCGCAGGGCTGCGCTGACGAGTCTCTGCTCCTCCTCCGAGAGCAAACCCTCCAGATCAAGGTAGTCCCCCCGGTCGATGGGGCGGAAGCGATTGATCGGCAGACCATCCTTGCCCGCCTTCGCCAGGCAGGGGCTGAGCCCAGCGAACTGCTTGGCTTCGTTGATCATGTGGAAGATGAAGCACAGCACCGGGGCTTGGCCTCGGAGCTCTAGGCTGGTCAAATTGCCGTGGATGATCTCCTCCCGCTCCTCTCGCTCCTCGGGCTCTGGCAGCAGGGAGAGCAGCTCCTCGGCTGAGTGGAGGACGTTCCCCCCTCGTACCTGCACTCCGAGCCTCATCCCCCCGACGGGGACGAGCTCCAGGCGATCAAGATGCATCAGGCTCATCCCATGATCTAGAGCAAAGCCCTCTAGCAGCTCTTCCTGCCACTCGGGCGAGAAGACGTGCTCCAAATGGGTCTCATAGAGCCGTGCGAGGGCCGCACGGACATGCTCGCATAGGTTGCTCTGGCGGCCATTGAGCTTGCAGTCGCAGTGGGTGCGGATGCGCCTCTGCTCGGGCAGATGGGTGAGCTGGATGTTATGCTTGCCGTCTGTAAGCTTCATCGTCGGATGTGGGAGAGAGGGGTTGAAGGCCAGGATCTCCATCGGACGCTTCCCCTTCGAATAGTAGAAGTCCAAGAATGGGATCATCCCACTCCTCGAGGTGTCTATCTCCAGCATTCCCTCTCGCTCCTCCAAGCTGCTAGGTTGGGCCTCTAGGGGCTTGTCCCCCTCGTCCCCAGCCTCGTCTCTTGCGAGCTCCTCTTCGAGGGCGATACGCTCTCTCTGCTCGATCTCGAGCCCGTCTCGGATGATCTCGAGAGCCTGGACGATATGCTCGCACGAGCGTTGGCGAGCGTAGTCTGAGCAGACGCAGTGGCTGCGGATGAAGTTCTCGTAGATATGCACCTCGGGCGAGAAGCCAAGCTCCTCCTCGCCGCTGGGTCGCTTGAGCCCGAAGCTCCATTTTAGGGGAAACTGCTTGAGAGCCGAGGGGCTGTCCTTGACGAAGGCCTGCTCCTCGGCGGGTAGATAGCCCGCCTCCTTAAGCTCCCTAATCTCTTGGGAGATGAGTTTGTATATCTCTTTCGATTTCATTGTCGTAATAAGAATAATAGGGCAGGGCGCAAACACGCCCCCTAGGCCTTGATCCTAGAGGCTGCGCTTGCGCCCTGCCGTCATGATGAGGTAGTTAGTCAAGCTAGATCTTCTGCTCTAGTTTTTTGGCTTCCTCCCACAGGAGATCCATCTCCTCGAGGGTTAGGCTCTTGAGCTCTCGGCCACTCTCTCGGGCCTTGCGCTCGACGTAGCCGAAGCGGCGGATGAACTTTGCATTCGTACGCTCTAGGGCATTGTCTGGATTGACCTTGTAGAGTCGGGCGGCATTGATTAGGGCGAAGAATAGATCGCCAAACTCTGCCTCGATCTCCTCTGCCTGTCCACCTGAGAGGGCCTCGCGTACCTCCTGGAGCTCTTCGCTGACTTTGTCCCAGACCTCCTCCCGCTCCGACCAGTCGAAGCCTACGCCTCGGGCTTTGTCCTGAATGCGGTAGGCCTTGATGAGCGTGGGGAGTGAGGAGGGAACGCCAGAGAGGACGGTTTTGTTGCCACCCTGCTCTCGCTGCTTGAGCTGCTCCCAGTTCGAGAGGACCTCGTCAGTTGAGTTGACCTCCGTGGTGCCGTAGATGTGCGGATGACGATAGATGAGCTTGTCGCAGAGGGCATGGCAGACGTCGGCAATGTCGAAGGACTTGCTCTCGCTGCCGATCTTGCTGTAGAAGACGATGTGCAGCAGTACGTCGCCGAGTTCCTTCTTGATCTCCTCATTCTTCCCCGAGAGCAGGGCCTCGGAGAGCTCGTGCACCTCCTCGATGGTATTGGCACGTAGGCTCTCGTTGGTTTGCTCTCGATCCCAAGGACACTCGGCCCTGAGGCGATCCATGACATCGAGCAGGCGAGAGAAGGCCTCTAGCTGTTCCTGGCGTGTATGCATCACTTATTTGCTCTGTTGTGCCCCGAAGGTCTTGAGCCCTGAGCGCAGGAAGTCAATGTACCTGGAGACATCTTTGTCGTGTCCACGAGAGGGGGTGATGGGCTTGCCCTTGGTGTCGAGACCGATGTAGTAGGGCTGAGCGTTCGAGCCGAACTTCACTCGCTGTAGGTAGCTCCATTTGTCCCCGATGGTGCGGAGCTTGACTGTCGAGCCATTCTCCTGTACAGTAAGCACCTCGGGCAGATCTCTCTTGTCATCGACCATGAGGGTGATCAGCACATAGTCCTGCTCGAGAATGTCCTTGACCTCGGGGTTAGACCAAACGCTTGTCTCCATCTCACGGCAATTGACGCATCCGTAGCCGGAGAAGTCGATGAGTACAGGCTTGTTGTTCTTGCGGGCATACTCCATACCGCTCTCATAGTCATCGAACTTGGCATGCACCGCCCCATCGTAGAGGCTGAAGTCCTGTGTCGAGGGTAGGGGCGAGAAGGCACTGATAGCCTTCAGCGGAGCTCCCCAAAGCCCAGGGATCATGTACACGGCAAAGGCCATGGAGATAATCCCGAGGAAGAGCCCTGTGATGCTCGTCTTCTCGGTCGGAGAGTCGTGGGGGAAGCGAAGCTTGCCCAGCAGGTAGAGGCCCAGCAGGGCGAAGATCACGATCCAAAGCGAGAGGAAAACCTCTCTGTCGAGGATGCCCCAGCTATAGGCCTGGTCGGCTACAGAGAGGAACTTGAGCGAGAGTGCCAGCTCGAGGAAGGCTAGCACGACCTTGACGGAGTTGAGCCACCCGCCGCTCTGAGGTAGCGATTGTAACATGCTGGGGAAGATCGCAAAGAGGGCGAAGGGCAGAGCCAAGGCGATCGAGAAGCCAAGCATCCCAATAGCAGGGCCGAGCATCTCTCCCTTGGTGGAGGCCTCTACGAGCAGCGTCCCGATGATAGGCCCAGTACAGCTAAAGGAGACCAGGGCCAGTGTGAAGGCCATGAAGAGGATGCTGAGGAAGCCCGTGGTACTGTCGGCCTTCTGATCCATCTTGTTCGTCCACTTGGCAGGCAGAACGATCTCGAACGCCCCGAAGAAGCTGATGGCGAAGAAGACCAGCAGCAGGAAGAAGAGGATGTTGAAGACTGCATGCGTGGCAAGGCTATTGAGGGCACTAGCTCCGAAGATAGCCGTAATGGCCAGCCCCAGGACGAGGTAGATGCCGATGATCGAGAGACCATAGGTAACGGCATCTCGAACCCCCTTGGAGCGATCCTTCGTCCGCTTGAGGAAGAAGCTGACGGTCATAGGGATCATGGGCCAAACGCAGGGGGTCAGCAGAGCCACGAGCCCCCCGAGGAAGCCATAGACGAAGATCATGATCAGGGACGAATTGGCCTGTGCCTGGTTGGCATCGCCGAAGTGCTTGAGCTCCTCGATGACAGGTGTCCACAGATCGGCCGAGCTGCCGCTAGGGGTCGAGAGGGCCGAGGGGGTAGCCCCAGCCTCCGCCTGTGCCTCTGAGGCAGAGGCCGCCCCGAGGGTGAAGTCCCAGGTCGTGGGGGGCAGGCAGTTCTCATCGTTGCAGACCATGTAGCGGATCCCCCCGACGAGGGAGAAGGCTGCTGCATCGGTGATCGTGAGCCGCTGACGGAGCTCGACCTCCCCCTCATAGTAGTTCAGGGTCATCTCGAACTGCTTGTCATAGTGCTCGATGGGAGCTCTAGAGGCCGTTAGTTCGCCTGAGAGCTCAGCACCGATGAGCTTGTCGATCACGAGCATGGTCGCTTGAGGGCCGTTCTCTGGCATCTTCGTTCCGTAGAGATGCCAGCCCTCTTCGATTGAAGCCTTGAAGACAAGTATTCGCTCTGTAGGCGAAACCTCCTCGACGGATTGAGTCCACTTCACCACATCGGTGAACATCTGTGCCGAGGCTGTGCCGAGGCTAAGAGCCAAAAGCATCAAGCTCATCAGCAGGGGGCGCACCGACATGCTGCGCAGTCGAGTGCCGAGATTTAGCTGTTCGTTCATCAGTAGTAGTTATGTATGATTACTATTGTTTTGACTGAGAGGTTTTTTTGCCTGTTTCTGCATTGGGCTTTAGGCATTTGCGCAGTAGGGGTGGGATGGGTTGATCGAAGTCGTACCTACGTCCCGAGATAGGGTGCACGAACGAGAAGGCAGTCCCCTCGAGGGCTACCCGCCCGAGGTCCTTGACTTTGCTGCCTGCCCTCCAGTCTCCGACGATGGGGCAACGCAGCTGAGCGAATTGTTTGCGCAGACGGTTGTTACGCCCCTCGCTCAGTTCGATGCTCAGCAGGCTGCCCACGGGGGTCGTCTGTAGGCATCGGTAGCGTGCTGTTCCCGCCCGCTCCGCTCCGAAGGTTCGATGGGGTTTTTTGGCGGATCGAGGAGCTCTCTTCTCGTCCTCTCTAGCGGTCGTGGGAGGCTGTAGAATCCCATCGTTCGAGGGGAGTACACCCTCAATGGCCACGGCGAAGTGCTGACGGCAGATGTAGCGATCCCAATGCTCACTCATCTCCTCCTGTAGTGCCTTGCTCTTGGCGAAGAGGACGAAGCCAGCACTATCCTTATCTATGCGGTTGAGCAGATAGATCTTGGTCGAGGGGTTGAACTTCTTCAGATGATCTGAGACGAGGCGTAGCAGGGTCATATCTCGCTCCTCTCCGCTGGCGACCGTCGGAATCCCAGCATCCTTGTGGACCATGACCAGGTACTCATCCTGCCACAGGATATCCACCAGGGGGTGCTTGAGCCTATCAGGCAGGGGGGTAGGGTGTAGGGCGACGATGTCCCCTGGGCCGAGGGGGCGGTCGAACTGTGTCGTTGGCTCTTCATTGACCGAGATGAAACGATCCTTGAGTAGCTGCTTGACGGTCGTTCGGCTACGATCCTTGAGGGCCGTGCCGATGAGGAAGTCCAGGAGCTGTACCTCTGTCTCCTCGACCTGCCAGTGAAGGTGTACACCAGGGCGACGACGAGGGGCAGAGGGGGCTTTTTTGTTGCTTATATTATTCATTTATTTATTCTTTGAGCGGATGTTGGCCAATACGAGGTTGGCATATATCATGAAGATAACAGCCAAGAGAAGGAATAGGATCCAGAGCTTCGCCCCCCAAGCGTCGAAGACTCCGAGACGGGCCACACCCGAGACGACGAAGAGCAGTCCTGCGAAGGCATTCATCCGTATGAGGCGACGCTCTCGCAGGGGTAAATGCTCCTCGGGGGCTATGAGGTAATAGAGGAGGTAACCCGCCCCTCCGAGCAGGTAGATCAGGTGAAAGGCTAGATGCTCCACCATCCCCAGGGCAGCTCCCGAGAGGATCATCAGCGTGCTGACGATGTAGAGGTATTTGTATTGTTGTTTCATCCCTGCTGCGGCTTATTTCTTGCTTGGGGTTCGGGGTACGAGGAAGATTTCCTCACCAGGCAGCTTCATGAGGTACTGCTCTCGAGCGATGTGCTCGATGTTGTTAGGGTTGCGGAGGAACTCCTCCATGCTCAGGCTATCGGCTTCGTAGGCAGGCCGCAGCACTTCGAGCTCATCCCTGAGCTCTTGCTCTCGGGAGAGAAGCCTGTAGTAGGCGAAGACATCTCGTTCGCCAGCGAAGAGGACGAAGCCTATGACTACGATCCCAGTGGCGAGGTACTTGACATACGGACGATCGGCAAGCCAAGCCTGGATTGAGGTCTTGGTCTGTCTGTAGCGGTCAGAGAGTATTTGGCCTAGTAGGTGTCGCATAAGTGTCTAAGCGGGAGTTTGAGCTTATGCCCCCTTGAGCCCTTTGGCTCTAGGGGGGCAAAACGTCTGCTAAGTTACACTTTCTCTCTCAGCCGACAAACATAGAGCTCTCGCAATTCTCTACGGTCCATTGATAGATACGATGCTGAGTCCTCTCGTCTCGAGACTATTGGCTGGGGCTATTCGGGGCATAGGGAGGCCTCGCAGGAGCTCTCTCTAATGCACTCACCTCACCCCTCGGGAGAGGCCCTATTCCCCTTGCGCTAGAGACTCAAGTAGGACCTCGATGGAGACTCAGATAGGAGCTCGACTACACTCCTACTTGAGTCTCCATCAAGATCCTATTTATACCTCCGCTGAGCCCCTCCTGTGTCCTCGAGCGCAAACCTATCTAGATCCCTATCGAGGTCTCGTCTAGCCCCTCGCTCGAGGATCTACCGAGAGCTAACCCTCAGACCTACCGAATGCGCAGTGGCGACTCTGTCGAGCATGCCGATGAGGTCGGCTAGAGTGCCGAGGGGGCAGGCATGGTAGTCGTGGGCAAAATGACTACCTTTGCACCCAGCTTACAAACCTCAGCAATACAATCGGATTTAGAATATGATAACGGTAAATGACCTGTGCGTACAGTTCGGTAAACGCATACTCTTCCAAGATGTCAATCTCAAGTTCACCCCTGGCAATTGCTATGGGATCATCGGTGCTAATGGTGCGGGTAAGTCTACTCTCTTGCGTACCATCAGCGGGGCATTAGATCCCACTCGTGGCTCGATTAGCCTTGGCCCAGGAGAGCGTCTCTCGGTACTCAGTCAGGACCACTTTGCCTTCGATGAATATAGTGTGATGGACACCGTGCTCATGGGGCACAGCATCTTGTGGGCCATCATGGAGGAGAAGAACGCTCTCTATTCTAAGCCTGACTTCAGCGACGAAGATGGTAACCGAGTAGCCGAGCTCGAGGATAAGTTCGCCGAGATGGAGGGATGGAATGCCGAGAGCGATGCTGCTATGCTGCTCAGTGGCTTGGGCATCAAGGAGGATCTGCACTACAAGCTCATGAAGGAGCTCAGCGGTAAGGAGAAGGTACGTGTGCTTCTGGCCCGAGCCCTCTTCGGCAAGCCCGACAACCTGCTCCTCGACGAGCCTACCAACGACCTTGACCTCGAGACCGTAGCTTGGCTCGAGCACTATCTCTCCGAGTGCGAGCAGACGGTGCTGGTAGTCAGCCATGACCGACACTTCCTCGACTCGGTCTGCACCCACACGGTCGATATAGACTTCGGACGGGTACAGCTGTTCGCAGGGAACTATAGCTTCTGGTACGAATCCAGCCAGTTGGCTCTGCGTCAGCAACAGCAGCAGAACAAAAAGGCTGAGGAGAAGCGCAAGGAGCTCGAGGAGTTCATTCGTCGCTTCTCTGCTAACGTGGCCAAGAGTAAGCAGACCACGAGCCGTAAGAAGATGCTTGAGAAGCTCAACATCGAGGAGATCAAGGCCAGCAGTCGCCGCTACCCAGGTATTATCTTCACGCCCGACAGAGATCCAGGCAACAAGATCCTCGAGGTGCGTGGCCTGACAGCCCATGCTGACGATGGTTCGCTGCTCTTCAAGGATGTAAACTTCAACGTTGAGAAGGGCGACAAGATCGTCTTCATCGGCCGAGACCCTCGTGCCATGACAGCCCTATTCGAGATCATTAACGGAGCGCAGAAGCCCGACGAAGGGACTTACGAGTGGGGGCAGACCATCACAGAGGCCTATCTGCCACTGGACAACACAGCTTTCTTCAATACAGATATGAACCTCGTCGAGTGGCTCTCTCAGTTCGCAGCCGATACGAACGAAGTTTACCTCAAGGGCTTCCTCGGACGCATGCTCTTCTCGGGTGAGGAGATCCTCAAGAGTGCCAGCGTGCTCTCAGGAGGGGAGAAGATGCGCTGCATGATCTCACGCATGATGATGAAGAATGCCAATACACTGGTGCTCGATAGCCCCACAAACCACCTCGATCTCGAGTCCATTCAGGCCTTCAATAATACGCTCAAGACCTATAAGGGCAATGTCCTCTTTACGAGCCATGACCATGAGTTCATCCAAACGGTGGCCAACCGTATCATCGAGCTCACGCCCAACGGCATCATCGACAAGATCATGGACTACGACGACTATATCACAGATCCCACAGTGGCCGAGCTCAAGACCAAGCTCTATGGAGCATAGAGCTGGCTCAGTGGTTAGAGGTTGATCTCTATAGGCTTAGGCCCGATCTCTCTTGGAGGTCGGGCCTAAGTGTTTCTGTACCAAATATCCGATCCTCTACCTTGATCTATCGACGAAGCCTATGGACTAAGAGGTGAGAATGCGCTTAGTTTTGCTTACTTTTGTGTCTGCATATTTGGAGCATAGTCGTGTTTAAGAAAATAGATCTATATACACTCAAGACCTTCCTGCCACTCCTTGTGATGACCTCGCTAATCTGCTGGTTCATCGTGCTGATGCAGTTCCTCTGGCGTTATATGGACGAGTTGGTGGGCAAGGGTCTGAGCCTTACGGTCGTGGCAGAGATCGTTTTCTATGCCTCCATGTATCTCGTGCGTCAGGCCCTCCCACTGGGTATCCTATTGGCCTCGCTCATCACCTTTGGCAATATGGGCGAACGCCTCGAGCTCCTCTCGATGAAGGCCTCTGGCGTATCGCTCTATCGTATCATGAGCCCCCTCTTAATTGCCGTCTTTGGGGTTGGACTTTGGCTCTACCACTTCCAGAACAACTTCATGATTACTTCCGAGGTGCGCATGTGGACACTCCTGTATTCAGCTCGTTATTCAGCTCCTGAGCTAGAGGTCCCCGAGGGGAGCTTTTATAATGGGATCACGGGCTACAGTATGTTTGTCAAGCACCGAGACAGAGAGACAGGTCGTCTCGAGGATGTCATGCTCTATGACTATAAGTCGGGAGTCGATAGGACGCGCATCATTCGAGCAGATTCTGCCCGTATGGCTATGGACGATAGCAAGCTCTATCTCTCGCTCAAGCTCTATCAAGGACAGAGCTTCGAGAACCTCGAGGATCCTCCTGGCACACAAGATAATGCCCCGATTCCTCATGCCATAGAACGATTTGATCTCAAGGAGATCCTTATTCCCTTCAATGCAAACTTCAATCGACAGGATGAGAATGAGTTTCGCAACCTCTCTGTCGGTAAGAATATGCAGCAGCTAAACCGAGCTATCGATACAGCACAGCGACGTATCGATAGTTTGCGCTTGACAGCCTCTGTCTCTCTCTCAGATATCTCCATTGCCCAGCGTTATAGTAATCCCTATCCCCAATCCTTGCTCGACACCACCCAGTGGGCGCAGCATGCCCGCAAGAGCATCCAGTCGCTGCGTAGCACTCGTCCAGCCATAGGCCTCGACAGCCTTATGAGGCGGTATCGCCTACAGGATAGTATATCAATCTATGCACGGGCTAGCTCGGCTATGATGGCGATGAAGTACGAGGCTGAGAGCCGACTCTATGGCGACAACGAGGCTTTCAGAGACTATCGCACCAATAGCCAGGACTGGCATCGTAAGTTCACCTACCCTGTGGCCTGCGTCGTCTTCTTCCTCATCGGAGCACCCCTGGGAGCCATCATTCGCCGGGGGGGATTGGGTGTGCCAGTAGTGGCCTCCTTTCTCTTCTTCATCATCTATTATATCATCGACACGCTGGGGCAGAACCTCGTGCGTAGTGAGAGCCTCTCTGTGCAGCTGGGGATGTGGCTCAGCACCTATGTCTTAGCCCCTATTGGCCTATTCCTATGTTATATGGCGGCGAAGGAGTCCGCAGGCCTTAGTGCAGATGCTTACCTCAATCTTTGGCAACGCCTTACGGGTACACGGGTCGAGCTCAGACAGGTCGAGCCTCGATGCCAGGAGACCAGCCTCACGGCCCAGGAGCTTAGAGATGAGTGCCTCGCCCTGCGTACAGAGGCCGAGGATCTCTTGGCCTCGAAGCTGATGAACCGTAGCCTCCTCCACATCTTCCTCCATGCCTCGGAATATGTTCGGGCGATGAAGCCTATAGACGAGAGACTTGAGAGCTTAGTCGATGAGCTACGGGCCTCACGGCATCCGTTAGTCCTTGCCAAGACCAACGACCTACCCCTGATGCCCAAGAAGATCTCCGCCCTACCGCTGCCCAGCAGCCCTGCCCAGGGCAAGCTATGGCTGTTGGCCCTCCCACTGGCCTTGCCCCTATTGCTGGCCCTGAGGGTGGGTCGGGTACGTATTGATCGAAATCTTCGGGCATTATCTGCGGCATTGTCAGAGATTGTTCCGATCTTTGATAGCAACATTCAAATGAACCAAACCCTACAATAAACTATAGAGTAATTATGGCCGAGTTTAAGCTAAACACTATCGAGGAGGCTCTCGAAGACTTCCGCAAAGGAGAGTTCCTCATCGTAGTAGATGACGAAGACCGAGAGAACGAAGGCGACTTCATCATCGCAGCGGAGAAGGTTACCCCCGAGAAAATCAACTTCATGATGCGCTACGGTCGTGGCGTGCTCTGCGCCCCCATTACCAAGGAACGAGCCGCAGAGCTCGAGCTCGAGATGCAGGTACCTGCCAATACGTCCGTACACGAAACACCCTTCACCGTTACGGTCGATCGCTTGGGCCTAGGCTGTACGACAGGGGTGTCGATGTATGACCGCTGTCAGACGATCCTTGCCCTGGCAGATCCCACGATCAAGCCCACAGACCTGGCTCGCCCAGGGCATGTCTGTCCGCTCCGAGCACGCAGCAAGGGCGTCCTCGTCCGTGCCGGGCACACCGAGGCAGCTGTCGATCTGGCTCGCCTCTCAGGCCTACAGCCTGCCGCTGCCCTCATTGAGATCATCAATGAGGATGGTACTATGGCTAGAATGCCTCAGCTCATAGAGATCGGTCAACGCTTTGGAATTAAGATCATCACCATCAAGGATCTGATCTCCTATCGTCTGCGCAGAGAGAGCCTTGTCGAGCAGGGCGTAGAGGTGCGTATGCCAACCTCTAGGGGAGAGTTTCGCCTCATCCCTTTCAAGCAGAAGAGCAATGGGTTGGAGCATGTAGCCCTCTTCAAGGGAGATATTGGCGATGGTTCTCCTGTCCTCGTGCGCGTGCACTCTAGCTGTATCACTGGGGATATATTTGGCTCTCAGCGCTGTGAATGTGGCGAGCAGCTGCATAAGGCTATGGAGATGATCGAAGAGGAGGGGCGCGGCGTGGTCATCTACCTCAACCAGGAGGGGCGTGGCATCGGCTTGATGGAGAAGATGAAGGCCTACAAGCTCCAGGAGAATGGTCTCGATACCGTAGATGCCAATCTGCATCTAGGGCATAATGCTGACGAGAGAGACTACGGCGTCGGAGCGCAGATCCTCCAGCAGCTCGGGGTGAGACACATGCGTCTGATGACCAACAACCCGATCAAGCGTGTAGGCCTAGAGGCTTATGGATTGGAGGTCGTAGAGACTGTGCCCATCGAGATCGAGCCTAACCCCAACAACGAGGCTTATATGCGCACTAAGCGAGAGCGCATGGGACATATCCTGCACAAGCTCAAGTAATGGCGATGGGGGCTTGGTAGCTACTCCGTCCCTCATCTGATAAGCAATAATCCTCCTCTCGAGAGTATGAATTTCGAGGGGAGGATTATTGCTCTTTGTATGTGATCCTCAGCGACCCGTCCCTCGAGCAAAGCTAGGGCACGAGGGGGCGGAGAAGCTAGGTTATTCGAAGACTAAGAGAAGAGGATCAGGCTAAAGGCCATCACAGCCATTCCAGCCACAAGGCCATAGATCGCCCAGTGATGTTCTCCATACTCTTTGGCTGCGGGGAGTAGTTCGTCAAGGGAGATGAAGACCATGATCCCTGCGATGATAGCAAAGATCAGTCCCATGATAGCCTCGTTGATGAAGGGTGCGAGGATCAGGTATCCAATCAGAGCCCCAAGAGGCTCGGCAAGCCCTGAGAGGAAGGAGAGCCAAAAGGCTTTCTTTCGATCTCCTGTGGCATAGAAGATGGGCACAGAGACCGAGATCCCCTCGGGGATGTTGTGGATAGCGATGGCGATGGCGATCGGTAGGGCAATGCTCATATTTTCCATCCCGGCCAGGAAGGTAACCATCCCTTCAGGGAAGTTGTGTATGGCCAGTGTGAGTGCCGAGAGCATCCCGACTCGGAGCAGCTTAGAGTTCTTGGCTAGATCTCTATTCTCCCGAGACATATCCTCCACCTTGTGCAGTTCGTGAGGGTTCTCTGCACTGGGGACGAACTTGTCGATCAGCATGATCAGCAGTACTCCAGCGAAGAAGGCGAGGGTCGCATAGGTTGTCCCGAGCCTCTCCCCATACAGCCCCGATAGGCTCGAGGAGGAGGTTGCCAAGAGCTCTACGAAAGAGATATAGATCATCACCCCAGCCGAGAAGCCAAGGGCCGCCGAGAGGAATGAGGTATTAGTACGCCGAGCGAAGAAGGCGATCGCACTACCAATACCCGTCGATAGACCTGCAAATAAGGTGAGCAGGAAAGCCACCAAAATGGTATTTGTCATCCGAAGCTACCCTCCGACAAGGAGGGGGAAAGAGGTAAGATACGGGTTCAGTACCCCCCCGAGGAGGCTAGTGCACCTCTTTGACAAGGTACACGAGCACTGGGTAGTGGTCGCTGTAGCCATTCTGAAACTGACCATAGGAGAAGGTGCGCAGGGGATAACCCTTGAACTGACCCGACTGCTGCGTGAGGAAAGCGGCATTGAAGATCCGTCCATAGGCTTTAGTTTGGTTGTCTTGCTGCAGCTTAAAGGTCGAGAGATCCTCCCCAACGAGGTTGGCAGAGGTAATGATATTGTCGAAGAGGTTCCACACATCACGATAGGCCAAAGTGCCGTAGCCATCTAGGTAGAGCTTGGCCATGGGATTGAAGAGGTCTCCAGCGACCAACCCCTCGGGGCTATTCTTGGTGCGTAGGCCCTCGATGAGGCTGGGTGAGGTGGGATCGTCGTTGAGGTCTCCCATGAGGATGAGCTTGCGCTCGGGGTCTACTGTAGTCAGCGAATCGGACAAAGAACGCATGAGTAGGGCAGCTGCCATACGACGCCCAAGAGAGATTTGCTCGCCCCCTGCACGAGAGGGCCAGTGAGCCACGAGGAAGCTAAAGCGTTCCTCCCCGACAAGGCCATCCACGACCAGTACATCACGAGTCTTGATATGGGGCTCTCCAGGGATGCGAACGGGGTGAGCCTGTTGGCTCTCAACCTTGAGGACGGAAGGACGATAGAGCAGGGCGCAGTCTATCCCGCGAAGGTCGGGAGAGTCGAAGTGGGCGATCTGATAGCCATAGCGGAAGAGCTTGGGATGCACGACCAAATCCTCAAGTACCTGACGGTTCTCTATCTCACACACACCTAGGATATCGGGGGCTTTGCCTGCAGCTATTTGGCTGATGGCCGAGGCCATATTGTCCAGCTTTTGGGCGTAGCGTTCGGGAGTCCATTTGTTGGCCCCCTGGGGCAGGTATTCGGCATCATTGTTCGGCCCGTCTTCGGTATCGAAGAGGTTCTCAAGATTGTAGAAGCCTACAGAAACCTTAGCATAACGCTGTGCATGGGCAACCCCTACGAGGGTGAAGATCAGGAATAGGGATAGGGTAATCTTTCTCATAACTCTTAAATCCTTAATATTGTGCTCTGCTCTATCATAGGGCAAGGGCTTGGCTCGTCTTACTGTACTCGATGCGGTACAGATCAGGCGAACAAATTTACCAAAACTTATTGGATCCCCCTGCATAGGAATGCGAGGAATGTGTCTCGGGTCGAATGATGTGCTCGGTAGAAGGGGCAGGAGGATCAAAATGGATAACCATTGTGCCCCTCGCCTCGATCTACACCTGCATCCCTCACGAAGAAGCTGAGAGGAGGGTGGAGGAGTCAAATGAAGTCCGTATCTTTGTGAAGATCATGCATAGAGGGCTTTATGATACAGATGTATGACTATACGTTAGCCTATGTACTCCTGGGGCTGTATCTCATAACCATCCTCGGGGTCGTGGGAACGGTAATTAGTGAGAATAGGAATCCGCTCAAGGCAACCGCCTGGGTGCTCATTGTTGTCTTCATCCCCTTCGTTGGCCTCTTGGCTTACATCATTTTTGGCCAAGACCAACGTCGCCTACACCGCATTAGTCGTCGCTTCTATAATCGGCTGATGCGCCACCCTCGGCAGCTCTCTCTACCTCGCCGCCTTATCTATCATACGAGCATCTCGCACGAACGCTACCCCCTCATTCACCTCCTGGAGGAGAGTGCCGATAGCCCTCTCTTACAGGTCGATCACTGCGAAATCTATGCTTGGGGGGAGGAGATGTATGCTCGCCTCGAGCAGGATATTGTCGAGGCTCAGGAGCACATTCATCTACAGGCCTATATCTTCGAGGAGGGGGAGCTCCTCAACAGGCTCGAGCCACTGCTCATTGAGCGAGCTCAGGCTGGTCTCTCCGTTCGGATCATCTATGACTATCTCGGCTCGTACAGCGTGCCCAAGAGGCGTTGGGCTGCTCTGCGCAAGCAGGGGATAGAGGTCTACGCCTTCCTCCCTGTAGCGATCCCTCTGCTCTCGAGTACAGTGAATTATCGCAACCATCGCAAGGTCATAGTCATCGACGGTGTAATAGGCTATATGGGGGGGATGAACTTCGCCGATCGCTACCTCCATGGAGATAATCTAGGCCCATGGCGAGACACCCACTTTCGCCTGCAAGGAGCTGTCGTGGCTGGGTTACAGACGAGCTTCTTGGTAGATTGGTATAGTGTCTCTCGTCGGGTGGTGAATATGGAACGCTACTTCCAGCGATACCCTGCCCCCATGCACCCCTCCGGGCCCTACATCCAGCTAGTCCTTGGTGGACCGATGAACCCTTGGCCCACGATCGAGCTCGCCCTCCTGGCAATGATCGCCCAAGCCCGCAGCCACATCCTTATCCAAACCCCCTACTTCCTGCCCACCGAGACGATCAATACAGCCCTCATCACGGCAGCCCTCTCGGGCCTGCGTGTCGAGCTGATGCTGCCCGAGCGAACGGACTCTCGTCTGACGAGCCTGGCGGCAAACTCTTACCTCGACTCGCTGCTCTCGTGTGGGGTGCATATATATAGGTATCGGGAGGGCTTCTTGCACTCTAAGCTCATCCTCGTCGATAGCGAATTGAGTATGATCGGCTCGACGAATATGGACTTCCGCAGCCTAGAGCACAACTTCGAGATCGGGGGGGTTGTCTATGATGCTCGGTTGACGCAGGCCCTAGAACAGCTCTTCGAGCAGGATAAGGCCCGATGCAACAAGCTCAGCCGAGAGGCATGGCTACAGCGAGGGCGAGCCGAGCGATGGGGCGAGTCGATCATGCGCCTCTTCTCTCCGCTGCTCTAGCTCTTCACTGAGGGATGTACCTCTATCCATAAATACATTGATCATACCTTGGGACTTAATTCGAAGCTATTTACCACCTTCTTTAAGATCGGCATTGGCACGATCGGCGGGGGATATGCCATGATCCCCATGATGGAGTATGAGATCGTGCAGCGGCATGCCTGGCTTAGGCAGGAGGAGTTTGTCGATATTATGGCCGTATCGCAGAGCTCGCCTGGCATCTTTGCCGTCAATATGTCCAGCTATATCGGCTATAAGCTTGGTGGTGTGCGTTCGGCGGTTATTGCCACGCTGGCTAATATCCTCCCCTCGTTCATCATCATTCTCTCTCTGGTCGTCCTCCTGGGGGCTCTGAAGGAGTATCCTCTCGTAGAGGCAGCCTTCAAGGGGATACGCCCCGTCGTCGTCGGGCTCATTGCCGCCCCCGTCTTCACCATGGCTCGCTCGGTAGGCATCAACCGCTACAACTGGTGGATCCCTGTCGCTTCGGCCTCTCTGATCTACCTCTTGGGTGTCTCACCCGTGTATGTAGTACTCGCCGCAGGGGTGGCGGGGTACATCTATGGACGTATCAAGCCTCGTATCTAAGTCGCTATCCCTATGATCTTCCTCAAACTCTTCTGGACCTTCTCCAAGATCGGTATCGTTAATTTCGGCGGAGGCTACCCGATGCTCTCGTTGATCCAAAGCGAGGTCGTTGTGCGGGAAGGCTGGCTCACTGCAACGGAGTTCACCGACATCGTGGCTGTCAGTCAGATGACCCCTGGCCCTATTGGTATCAATGCCGCTACCTATGTGGGTTATGCCTCTGTGGTGCAGGCTGGTTATCCCCCAGCCCTGGGAGTAGTAGGCTCGGCGATTGCGACGCTCTCGATCATTTGGCTGCCCTTCCTACTGATGCTCTTGCTAAGCCGTATGTTGCTCCGCTATAAGGATCATCCGTTGTTACAGTCGGTCTTTCGGACGCTTCGCCCGGCTATCATCGGGCTCATCGCTGCTGCGGCCCTGCTGCTCATGACACTGGACAATTTCGGTTCGCCTTCGGACAGCCCAGGACAATTCGTGCTCAGCGTGCTGCTCTTTGCTGGGGCTTTCGTCGGGGTGTATCGCTATCGCCAAAGTCCTCTCGTGCTGATTGGCCTCTCGGCTCTCGTCGGTGTGCTGGTTTATGGCTATGGCCCAAGCCTCTAATATCCTTGCTTGAGAGCAAAGCTTTGGGGTTGTGCGGAGGCCCCATGCCCTCCCCTTCATCTCTTACCATCTCTCCCTCCTTGCGCTCCCGATAGGGCCTTGAGGGAGCTTTCGGGTAGTGCTCACCTGCGCCCCTACTTATGCCTCTGTAGAGGCTCAGATAGGACTTCACTCGAGCTCCTACTTATGCCTCTGTAGAGGCTCAGATAGGACTTCACCCGAGCTCCTACTTATATCTCGCTAGAGAGCCCAACGATCCCTCTACAGACGGAGCTTGAGGAGTCCCGCCTAGAGCCCCAAACTTCTCCCTCATCCCGCTCAACAGGGTCGGGAGTGTTTGAGGATAGGGGGCGAGCGAACCCTTATTCATCAGATTAGTGGGTAACTCTCTCAAAATACCAAAGCAATTGTCTATCTTTGGACTACCTAATCAAGCACGACTTATTGAGGATTGACTTAACGACAGAGTTACTATGGATGCCAATACCAGTAGACAAATCAACCAACTGATCAGACGAGAGGTAGTTCCCGCCACAGGGTGTACTGAGCCCGCTTGTGTTGCCCTGGCTGTGGCCTATGCTGCCAGCCTTAGCCCCGAGAGGGCCGAGTACATAGACGTGGAGATGAGTGCTAATATGCTCAAGAATGCCATGGGCGTAGGTATCCCAGGCACGGGGGCTATTGGCATCCCAATTGCTATTGCCCTGGGGGCAGTCATCCGTCGCCCTGAGCTACAGCTCGAGCTTCTAAGCGGCTTCACTGCTGAGCAGCTGCGAGAGGCAGAGGCCCTGCTCCCTCGGCAGATCATCACCTTTGGCCTGAAGGAGGATCCATCCATTGATAAGCTCTATGTCGAGGCCCGAGTGCGCTTCGAGGGAGGTGACGAGGCCCGTTGCATCATCGACCGAACGCATACGGGACTTCGCTTGCTTGAGCTTAATGGACACCCCATGCACGAGGCTGAGCCCTTGCCCGCTAGCCCTAGTGAGTGCTCGGAGGTCATATTGCCCACTGAACCCTCTGCCAAGGATATAGACCTTACCTTCGACCTCGTCTATCGCTATGCCACCGAAGCTCCCCTTGAGGAGATCGAATTTATTTACGAGGCTGCTCTGCAGAATAAGACTGTAGGCGAACATGCCCTCTCGGGGAAGTTCGGCCATGGCGTGGGGCGTATGATCCAGAGCGAAGCGGGGCAACGCCTCCTAGGGTCAAGTCCTCTGACCCACATGTTGAGCTATACCAGTGGGGCTTGCGATGCCCGCATGGATGGGGCGCAGTTGACTGTCATGAGCAACTCGGGTAGTGGTAACCAGGGGATTACGGCCACGCTGCCGGTGCTGACCTTCGCCGAGAGCCAGGGGGTAAGCCGAGAGGTAACTACCCGAGCTCTGATGATGAGTAGCCTCATGGTAGTCTATGTCAAACAATTGCTCGGCCGCCTCTCCTGCCTCTGCGGTATGGTGGTCTCAGGGATTGGTTCGGCCGCAGCCCTCGTCTACATCATGGGAGGCAGTAAGGAGCAGTCAGGTTATGCCGTCAAGAATATGATCGGCAATGTAACAGGGATGATCTGCGATGGGGCTAAGCCCAGCTGTAGCCTCAAGGCCTCTACGGGCATCAGCTCGGCACTGATCTCTGCCCTGCTGGCTATGGAGCAGGAGGTGGTAACAGGCCTCGAGGGCATCGTCGCCGACGATGTGGATGACTGCATCCGCAACCTCGCCGAGGTCGGGCGAGATGGGATGACACAGACAGATCGTAAGATCCTGGAGGTGATGATCCGATCGAAGCGTTAGCCAGTCGGTAGTACTCCCCATCGAATACATAGTCCTGAGGGGACGGAGCGGCATAGTCCTCTCCGTCCCCTCAGGCTCTTTGTCGGTGTGCCACTCTTTCCACTCAGGCCTGTGTCATAGGCCGAGGTGATGTCTCGATTGCAGACAGATTGTCATACTTCTGCCACCCACTAGCGGTCAATTATGCCTTGGCACAGCCTTTGCCCTATATGGGGCGTAGGCGATGCTCTTCGGGGTTAAGCCTTAGCCCCTCGGGGCAAAAAGAACTAGATAACAAACTAAACAAAACAATAAGCATCATGGGAAGAATCATTGGAATTGACCTGGGTACGACGAACTCTTGCGTATCCGTACTAGAGGGTAACGAACCAATCGTTATCGCAAACAGCGAAGGTAAGCGCACAACTCCATCAGTTGTAGCATTCATCGAGGGTGGCGAACGTAAGGTGGGAGACCCCGCCAAGCGTCAGGCGATCACCAACCCAACGAAGACGATCTACTCGATCAAGCGTTTCATGGGTGAGACCTTCGGACAGGTGGCTGGCGAGCTCGATCGTGTGCCCTACAAGGTAGTCAAGGGCGACAACGATACGCCTCGTGTAGACATCGATGGCCGCCTCTATACTCCACAGGAGATCTCTGCAATCATTCTGCAGAAGATGAAGAAGACCGCCGAGGACTATCTCGGTGCAGAGGTAACCGACGCTGTGATTACAGTACCTGCTTACTTCAACGACGCTCAGCGTCAGGCGACTAAGGAGGCTGGTGAGATCGCTGGGCTCAACGTCCGCCGCATTGTCAATGAGCCAACGGCTGCTTCGCTAGCTTATGGCCTCGATAAGAGCAACAAGGATATGAAGATCGCGGTCTTCGACCTTGGGGGGGGGACGTTCGATATTTCGATCCTCGAGCTTGGAGATGGGGTCTTTGAGGTTCGCTCAACCAACGGGGATACGCACCTCGGGGGGGACGACTTCGACCATGTGATCATCGACTGGTTGGCAGAAGAATTTAAGGCAGACGAAGGCCTCGACCTGCGCCTCGATCCTATGGCTATGCAGCGTCTCAAGGAGGCTGCCGAGAAGGCCAAGATCGAGCTCTCCAGCTCCACCTCTACAGAGATCAACCTGCCCTACATCATGCCAGTAAATGGTATTCCTAAGCACCTCGTGCGCACGCTGACTCGTGCTAAGTTCGAGCAGCTAGCTGACCGCCTCATTCAGGCATGTATCGCTCCCTGTGAGCAGGCTATGCGCGACGCAGGTCTTGGCAAGAGTGAGATCGACGAAGTGATCCTCGTGGGGGGCTCGACACGTATCCCTGCTATTCAGGCTATCGTAGAGAAGATCTTTGGCAAGACCCCAAGCAAGGGCGTGAATCCTGACGAAGTGGTAGCCGTAGGTGCTGCGATCCAGGGAGGTGTCCTCACGGGTGAGATCAAGGATGTGCTCTTGCTTGACGTAACGCCTCTATCCCTCGGTATCGAGACGATGGGTGGTGTGATGACCAAGCTTATTGAAGCCAATACGACGATCCCAACCAAGAAGAGCGAGATCTTCACCACGGCAGTGGACAACCAGCCCTCGGTAGAGATCCACGTCCTACAGGGCGAGCGTTCGATGGCCAAGGACAATAAGAGTATCGGTCGCTTCAACCTCGACGGTATCGCTCCAGCTCCTCGCCAGACACCTCAGATCGAGGTAACCTTCGACATCGACGCCAATGGTATCCTCAGCGTAACAGCCGTGGACAAGGCAACAGGCAAGCAGCAGAACATCCGCATCGAGGCCTCTAGTGGTCTGAGCGATGACGAGATCAAGCGCATGAAGGCCGAGGCAGAAGCCAATGCCGAGGCAGACAAGCGTGAGAGCGAGCGCATTCAGAAGCTGAACCACGCTGACAGCACGATCTTCCAGACCGAGAAGCAGCTCAAGGAACTGGGCGATAAGCTCCCTGCTGACAAGAAGACCCCTATCGAGGCGGCTCTCGAGAAGCTCCGTACAGCCCACAGGGATCAAAACCTCGAGGCCATCGACGCTGCTACAGCTGAACTGAATACAGCTTTCCACGCTGCTACGGAAGAGATGTACAAGGCACAAGGCGGTGCTACAGCCGATGCTCAACCTAACGCAGGCGGTGCACAGACGGGCGGTAGCTCAACCCAAGGCTCCGACATCACCGACGCCGACTTCGAAGAAGTGAAGTAAGTTTACCATCATCTACAACAAACAAGCCAGTGATACTCTGACAGAAAGGAGCATCGCTGGCTTGTTCATTTGCTTTAGAACGTGAAGAATGTGTTGTACAAGTAGGAGGCTATTGCGCAATGCGACGCTCAAAGTTTCTTGTATCTTTCTCGGTGTTTTTTGCGTGATTGAGCCGCTTGGGGAGCCTTGAATACTATACCCCTATCCCCATCCCTGAGGGAAGTATCCCTCAGGGATGGGGATTTTACGGTTATTTGACACCTTCAAGTACAAGCAGCCCTGGCATACGTTTGAGATTGTACGCCATAGCTTCAAGGATATTCTGTCTTAGCAAGGCTTTTTAAGGGATGACTCATTAACAAGAATGGCAAGAGGGAGTTTATCAGTACTAGCATAGGCCAAGTCTTTGCCCTCATTTCTTTTCTTGGGGTTTAGCCCTTTGTTGGTATGCGTTGTCCTTGGGAGCATACTGGTTTTCTGGGATTCTTACAGCCCTGTCTATTGGGGTAATCGTACAGGCCTTTCTTTCTAAGAGAAAAAAGGAATAGAACCTGGGTCTCCTATACTAGACTCATTTGTATGCCCTAGACAAATCATTGGAGGTCTAGCTATATTCAACTTAGAAGTGCAAATTTTGGCAGTGGGATACAGGCTTTAACCCCCTAAACACCTAGAGGGGGTTGCAGGGGGAAACCTC
>NZ_JRAO01000006.1 GCF_000768875.1 Porphyromonas sp. COT-239 OH1446
TCGCAAGGCGTTCAAAATCGCTAGATGCTGCGGGCATAATCAATAGGAATTGGGCTCCACCCACTGTCAACTTTTTTCAGTACACGACAGTCTCATACTGGCACTTGAACCTGAACAGAGGTATTTAATCGAGAGTAAAGCATCTATGAATGAAGTTTTTATTTACCTTTGTCGCAGGAGAGCCAGCTCTCCATTTATAATTTAACGGAAGCGTTATGCTTCATTCTTCCTCTGTAGAATCCTGAGAAAATTCAAAGAACGGAAGGGTGGCGTAACGGCTTCCCATGCTCATAGGCGTGGGGAGTCGTGTTGTGTCATTCTGCGTTCAGGGCCATTCTCAGGAGCCTTACAGAGAAGTTTGATACCATACGACCTCACGCTTTCTTTTTGTAATGTATCCCTGATAGAGGTCTAGGGGACACAGGGAAATAGATTATGGATGTAAACAAGGATCGAATTCGCCACCAGCTAATGAATATGTATCTATTAGCAATGGCGGATGGCACTTTCGACGAGAAAGAACAGCTATTCCTAGCACAAAGAGCACGACAGTTTGACCTCAGTCTAGATGAACTGTTCGACATCATCAATGAGGCGAATGAGATCAACACAGGGGATGTACCTGAATCTCTCCAAGATAGAGTAAAAAATCTCTATGACTTGGCTCAAATCATTTGGTCTGATGGCAAAGTCTCATCGGAAGAGAGAGCAGTGCTTATCTCTTTCATCCGGAAATATGGTTTTGTAGAGGAAAATGTAGAGGATATAGCTACCTACCTACTGGAAGAAGCACAAAAGGGCAGTGAAGTTCAGTCCATAATCGATCAAATACAAAATAACTAGAGAAATAGTATGGTAGCTCTTCAACAACTATTTAAACTCAAACCTGCTAATCAATTAGGAGTGCCCAACCCAACCAGTACTCAAACGGATGGAGCTCGAGCAGATGGGATACAAGCAATTTCAAATCAGATAAATAACACAGCCTCAGGCGCACAAACCTACAGGCAGATTGGCATTCTAGCCGCAGGTGCATGTAATGGTAATCTCGATGCTCTAGACGTAGAGCTGAATAATGCTCTTCAACGAATCAAGGCACATCAAGCAAATAATCATGCTATACAAGAAGCACATCAGGCTAAAATCAATCAAGATATAGCAGTCTGCCAAAAGGAGCTTGATCATCAAGATGAACTAGAAGAGGGTAGGCAAAAAGCAATCGGAAAAATCGAAGAGAAGATCAACGAATTAGATAGGCAAATATCTCACATCAAGGCGAATCCCGAGGAATTGGATGCAAACCCCATGAGTAAGATCGGGGTTTATATCGGAGGAACTATTCTAGTGTTCTTGACTTTATACTTGTTCGTATTCTACAGTTCGGCTTCCTATTCTGCCTTTTTCAAAAACTTTAGTCCAGATGACACTGCGATATCTCAAGCAATTTTTGATGCACAAGCACTTAGTGCAGCTTGGGATATGGGAGTTACTGCACTCATATTCATTTTGCTCATCCCCTTTGTATTTCTTGGCTTAGGCTTCCTAATCCATAAATTCCAAGAAAAGAAGAATGGGAGGGTGAATTGGCCAGGATACCTCAAAAGTTTTGCTTTGATCAGCATCACCTTTATTTTTGATGTTATCCTCGCCTACGAAATCACAGAGAAGCTTTACGAATTGAAGAGGGCTGGATCATTTGAGAGCATGCCTCCATACTCCTTTTCGATGGCTATAGAAAATGTTAATTTCTGGGTTATTATCTTCTCAGGGTTCTTGGTGTACCTTATATGGGGATTTGTTTTTGACTTCACTATGGAGTCATACCAAGATATGGATAAAGTGTACGTCAAGGCACGACAGCTGGAAGAACTTAAGAAGATTCATCTATCTGATATAGAAAAAGAAAAAAAGGCTATCGATCAGATACAAGAAGAAAGGAGAAGGCTACAAACCAAGCTAACAGGTCTACAGAATAGTCTCGGGACAATTGTCTTCGACATGGTAGAGATTGGTCTAGAATTGGGTAACTTCTTTAGTGGATGGCTCATATTTGTATCTAATCAAAACCAACCTGAGACAGACAAACATGTAAAGATATATGAATCCTTCTTGAATAAGAATGAGATCCAAACAATTAATGTGGCACCACCAGCCAATTGAAATCTATCTAGCAATGAAGTACTTATTAAATAGAATCATTCTATTCCTACTCATCTTTGTAACATTGGCATCCTGTTCGGGGGGAGACAAGGGGAATAGTAACAACGGCCATACAGGCTCTTCAGATCAAGACAAAACCACTGATTTACAATTAAATATATCTATATTCCTAGACCTATCTGCACGAATAATGCCTACGAAAGAGAATCCCAATCCCAAAGATCGGGATCTCGAAGCGATACAAGCTGTGGTAGATTTTTTCAGAAAAAACATGAAAAGCCACGGCGCCTACAAAGCTAATGGCAAACTGAGAGTCTTATTCAACCCAACACCCGAAGACCCCGAAATAAATACTCTAGCGAGTGTCCTGCAAGTAGATTTAGGCACAATGGATAATCGTCAAAAGAAAGAAACTTTTGACAATATTCAAGATCGTTTTAGTACAGCATTAGGTAGAATTTACGACCAAAGTCTGCAGGATCAGAAGTGGGTTGGAGCTGATATTTGGCGATTTTTCAAGAAAGACGTAAGTGATCATTGTATCCTCCGTGATTATCGTAATATACTCGTCATTATAACAGATGGATACATCTATCACGAGCGTTCTAAACAAAAGGCAGACAACCGGTACAGCTATCTAGTAGGGCCATTATTCCAATCTCTTGGACTTAGAAAAAATGTTCAATGGCAATCCATTGTAGAGACCAAAGATTTTGGTCTTATATCCACTCGGAGCGACCTTGAGAGTTTGGAAGTACTAGTCCTTGAAATATGCCCCGAGGTAAATCATCCAGAGGACGAAGATATATTGGAATACCTATTAGGAAAATGGCTAAAGGAGATGGGAATTGTCAGGTTCAAAATTCATAGTACAGATTTACCTGTCAATACCAAAGCTAATATTAATCGCTTTCTAGCACAACCAATCTAGACACCTACATTGTAATGGGTTATACAAACCATAAATACGATAAGATTATGTCATCAAACGGGAATTCATTTGTTGGAGGAGTTATTCTAAATATAGGACTCGTGCTTCTCCCTATTTGGATAGGCTACAAGACCTATCAATGGATCGACCCTGATAGCTTTTGGGGTGTAATTAAGTTCCTATTTGCTTGGGGCATATTCAGTGCTATTGCAGATGGGATCGTCATGCTGGTTATTGGAGGTCTCTTGAGTCTGTTTAACAACGATTAGAACGGATTTTCTTTAAATCATTCTCCTGCGCAAAGGAGATCATGTATAGAACAAAACTTCTCTAAAGGGCGAAATAAGAAGCTACTTGAGGAGTATGTTGCCTAATAGGGATGGTGAGCTTGCTAGGCAGAGAGGGTGTGGGTGATTAGGATAAGCCATGTCCGAGCCACCTGATAAGTTATTGCTGTTGGGCTTGCTACTTATCGCTCAAATTCTTATAAGTTACAAACACATAGTCTTATAAGTTACAAGTGTCTAGTATTATAAGTTACTAGGTTTCTATCCCATAAGTTATTCAATTCAGGGCCTATTACTTGCAACCCAATGAGGGAGAAGTAATAGGCTTTGATGATTTGAGACGCTCAACATATCGGGAAGATATGTACGGCTACATCGCCCCTCTGTAATAGACTATTACAAACTCATTAACAGCATATTACAGGGATAATAACATCGAGCCCTATGCTTGTGGGGCGTTGTATCTTTGTACTGTCTTGAGAAACAGAACCCAAAGGCCTTAGGGCTCTTGAGGCTGACTAATATCATGAATCAAGATGCTTAGCCGAGAGATTTCGGTAGAATTCAAATCTTATCTTTATGGATTATTCAATTAAAAAGAAGGTGATGCCAATAGGCAAGCACAAAGGCAAGACGATGTACTATGCCGAGGCCAACAGAGGCCGAGTAATTAACTTCGAGGAGGTTGTCGCTGACATCTCCGAGATGAGTTCCCTAACCACAGGAGACGTTCGCAATGCCATCGACCGTATTGCCTACTATCTCAAGCGAGAGCTGGTAGCTGGCAATACCATACGGCTAGGGCAAATAGAGACTTTTAAGCTGGTAGCCCGAGGGGCTTACAAAGAAGACCCCATCGAGGTGGACGCTGATACGGTCAAAAAGCCCCGCCTAAGGATCATAGCGAATGGCTATCTACGTTCAGCGGCCAATCAATTTAGAGTGAACGTAGACAACCCCTATCGGCGAGACAAGCAGAAGCCTCAGACCCCTCCCAGCTCAAGCCCTGGAGGTACAGAGGGGCAAAGCTCTGGTGGAGGATCTTCAGAGCACCCCAACCTAGGGCTATAGCACGGCACCTCCCCCCTCCCCGATCATAGTGGGGGGCTCTGCCTCTGACACTGGCCGAGGGGAATGAGAGTAGGTATGTCAGAGAGCGAAGAGGAAGGCGATAAGGCTTGTCATTAGAGTAGAGCGGGGGCATCCGAAACCTTATGTTTCGGATGCCCCCGCTCATTGTTTCCCGATCAAGGACGGGGAGAGCCCTATATGGNATTAGAGTAGAGCGGGGGCATCCGAAACCTTATGTTTCGGATGCCCCCGCTCATTGTTTCCCGATCAAGGACGGGGAGAGCCCTATATGGGTGAGCTTCGCCTCTCCTCTCGGGAAGGGTGCTGAGGCCGCCATGGGAATAGGCTATGGAGGCTTATTGCCCTATCGCATCCCATAGGGGATGCAGACAGCTGGCAGATAAGAGGCTACTTGGGTTTGGATTTTTTTATGATCTCGATGCCGTAGGTTTCCTCTGCCAATTCGGCTAAGAGCTTATAGGCTTCATGACCCAAGCTCTCTCGCTTGAGGCGACTTTTGAGTACACGGATCTCCTTGCGTAGTTGGAGCAATTCTTCTCTCTCACTGGGCGTTAGATCGCTCTTGGGGGACTGGGATGGCTTCATAAGGATTAGGAATGAGCTTGATCTTCAAGTCCAAATTTACAACTCAAATTGAGAATAACCCCATTAAGAAGCATTTTATTCGTCCGTGCAGGTTCAAGTATCAAGTGCAAATTTACTTTATAGCAGCGAAGAATACTTTTGCTGGGGATTTGAAACCCAACTTTTCTCTAGGCCTC
>NZ_JRAO01000007.1 GCF_000768875.1 Porphyromonas sp. COT-239 OH1446
CCCGCTCGGGCAGACAACCTTTCTGTCGTTTGCGAGTGCAAAGATAGAGCAAAAGTTTTATTCCCTCCAAATATTCACAAAAGATTTTTTTGAGAAGAACTCGAGAAATGCAAACGAAAAACAATCAAAACACTGTAACATAGCCTATTGAATAAACAAAAGATTTTCGAGAAAAGATGGGCTACGAGGAGGGCAGAGGCGGGAGAAGTGCCCCAAGAGGTAAAAACACGAGGGCAAGCCCGACCCATCGCCTCCAACCCATCGCCTCGAAGACAAGACTTGCCTCAGCAATATAAGAGGAGCGGAGACAAGAAAAAAAGATCTATACCTATAGTATATACAAGGGCGGAGGGCTAGAGAGGCACGGCGAGGCACGGCGGCGAGGTATGGCGACAGGGTGTGGGGCGGAGGCTCAGATAGGATCTCGAGGGAACTCCTATCTGAGTCTCGATCGAGGTATAAGTAGGAGCTCGGTCGAAGTATAAGTAGGAGCGCAACGGANGGCTCAGATAGGATCTCGAGGGAACTCCTATCTGAGTCTCGATCGAGGTATAAGTAGGAGCTCGGTCGAAGTATAAGTAGGAGCGCAACGGAACCACAAATAGGCACTCAGGCGAGAGCCTCCCGAGAGCGAGAATGCACTCCCCTCGAGAGCGCAGGCGAAACCATATCTAGGATCTCTATCTACAGTCAAGAGCCAAGCCTATAGGGAAGGGGCAGAAGCGAGCCCTTGATCTGCCATCGCTCCGCAGAGAGGCCCAAAAGGACCTACAGCAAGAGATCAAGGCTCTCCCCCAAGGGGCAGTGATCGCCCAGCCGGCACACAACCCCAGCACCCTACCGAGGGGCAACAAGGGGAGGTATAGCCAGGAGTGCGACACGAAGACGAGAAACACGAGCGAAACAGTCCCAGGCATACGCCCCACAGTCTACGGAGGAACTGAAGACAAAGGAGCGGAGGGAGCCCTTGGGAGTATGCCATCTTATAGCTAATTTTGCACTGATTTTACAGACACTTATAGCACCCAATAGAGTGATATGGAGGATGAGAAACAACTGGCACTAGATCTTCGCTATCTGCGTATGGCCGAGATCTGGGCGGAGAACTCGTACTGCATTCGTCGTCAGGTCGGGGCTCTTATTGTCAAGGACAAGAGCATCATATCTGACGGATACAATGGTACGCCCGCAGGCTTCGAGAATATCTGCGAAGACGAAAACGGGATGACCAAGCAATATGTCCTACACGCAGAGGCCAATGCCATCACCAAGGTTGCCAGCAGCACAAACGACTGCTCAGGGGCAACCCTCTACGTTACCGATAGTCCCTGCCTCGAGTGCGCTAAGCTCATCATCCAGAGCCGCATCTCACGGGTCGTCTACAGCCGAGCCTATCGCCTCAGCGATGGCATTGACCTGCTCAAAAGGGCAGGCATACGGGTAGACTTCGTCCAGCTAAACAAAGAATAATATATGGAGATCGACAATCAGAAGCCTAGCACCAAGAGAAGGGTTTGTAGCACGCTATCGATCATCATGATAGCGATCGTTACCTTCGCCTTGGGCGTGATCTTCTCCTCCCGCATCCTTCCTCGCCCGAGCAATGCCAGTGTACTGCAGCATGTCATGGGGCTTATCGACCGCTACTATGTAGATACAGTTAGCCTTCGAGAACTTGAGACCAAGGTACTGCCCCAGGTACTCAAAGAGCTCGATCCGCACTCAGTATATCTGCCAGCAGAGCTGAACAAGAAAGAGACCGAGGGGCTTGATGGGGGCTTCCAGGGCATAGGGGTACAATTCATCACCTTCACCGACACTGTAGTCGTTACCCGCATCATAGAGGGAGGGCCTTCGGAGCGGGCTGGACTACAAGCAGGGGACAGACTCCTCAGAGCCGACACAGTCTTACTCTATGGCAAAGCGTTGGATCAGGAGCGCATCTTCAAGGCCCTAAGAGGCCCTGCAGGCTCGGTTGTCTCACTAAGCATCAAGCGTGGCACAGACACCCTCGAGCTGCCTGTCGTGCGAGGCGAAGTACCCGTAAGCACCCTCGACGCAGACTACATGATCGACAACAAATGGCTGCTGGTGCGCATCAACAAGTGGGGGGCCTATACCCACCAAGAGTTCCTCGCCGCATACGTCCGGCATAGGAATGAGGGGATTAAGGGGATCATCATAGACCTAAGAGACAATGGCGGGGGATACCTCATGGCCGCCCCTATGCTTGCAGGCGAATTTCTCAGCAAGGATAAGATGATCGTCTACACCGAGGGCCGAGCCTATCCCAGGGAGGAGTTCACCACAGAGCAGGATGGACTACTCAAGGATATGCCCCTAGTCGTACTGGTCAATGAGCGCAGTGCCAGTGCCAGCGAGATCTTCGCCGGAGCGATGCAAGACCACGACAGGGCTCTGATCGTAGGGCGTAGAACCTTCGGCAAGGGCTTAGTCCAAGCCCCCTTCCTACTGTCAGACAGCTCGGCAGTACGCCTGACCATCGCCCGTTACTACACCCCCTCGGGGCGTAGCATCCAGCGCAGCTATGCCGAGGGTGCAGAGCGGTACGGGGAGGATCTCAGCGAACGTTTCCGCCATGGGGAGCTCTATAGTGCCGATAGCATCGTGCAGAGCGACTCTACCGTCTTCCTAACCCAGCTTGGGCGTGAGGTCTATGGTGGTGGGGGCATCCGCCCCGATGTCTTTGTCCCCCTGGATAGCTCGGGGAGAAACTCCTACTATATGCGCCTCGTACAGTCGGGGACGATGCCCCGCTTCGCCTTCGAGTATGCAGACAGGAATCGCAAGATGCTCTCGGAGCTGGCTGCGACCAACGAATTGCGCCCCTATCTCAAACAGCTCGGCATGGGTCTACTCTTCGAGTATGCCTATTATGCTCAACGCGCAGGGGTAGCCATCCGCACCTCGATGCTGCACGAGTCGGCCAAGCTCCTACAAAGTGAGCTACATGCGATGATCGCAGACCATGTATCGCCCAGCCGCAATGCCTTCTTTGAGATCCTCATGGCCAAAGACCTCGAAATACTCAAAGCAACAGAAATCCTCAACAAAGATGAATGGCGGCCTAAACTCTGAACCTACAACCAAAGCAGAGTGGCGCAAGCATACGAGGACTCTCTATGCCCAAAGATTGAGCCCCGAACTTAGGGAGACGGCTTCGCAGACGATCATCTCTGCCCTAAGGGAAGAGATCGAGCGGAGAGCACCCCAAAGCATAGGGATGTATGCGCCCCTCGGCGACGAACCAGAGATCAGCCCACTGCTCGAGGAGCTTAGGGAGAGATATCAGCTCTTCCTCCCCCGAGTAGAGAGCGAGACAGAAATAGCATTCTACCCCTACCTAGGGGTTGAGGAGCTCGAGCGCACAAGCAAGTACCAAATCCTTGAACCAACACAAGGCAAGGAGGAAGCCGTTGCTCCCGAGAGCCTCGAGCTCATTGTCGTACCAGCATTAGCCTTTGACAAGGGAGGCTACCGCCTCGGGAGAGGGAAGGGCTATTACGACCGATACCTTGCACATACACAGGCCTATCGCATCGGTGTGTCGCTCGACCTTGCCCCCATCGGGAGGCTGCCTCGAGGAGCATGGGATCTACCCATGGATCTCGTTATCACCCCCGAACGGAGCTATTTAGGGACGAGGTTTCACCCCTCTGCATTCGACATAGAAGATCAAGGAGATCGCCAAACAAGCATCTATTTGCAAATAAAGAACAAATATTCTCCACAAATCCCTAACTTAGACGAGGATTAAATAGGGAAAAGGATTACCTTTGTGGGAACTGTACTATACAAGCAATCAACTCCCCCTAGAAACGTGGGATCTATCAAACGCCCGAGAGATGGAAAAAACTATACATAAAGCCCTCATATCTGTCTTCCACAAGGAGGGCCTCGCCGAAATACTTTACCTGCTGCACCGAGAAGGTGTAGGCTTCGTATCCACAGGTGGCACACGATCGTTCATCGAAAGCCTTGGCTACCCCTGCGAGGCTGTAGAGGATCTGACCCAGTACCCCTCGATGCTAGGCGGACGGGTGAAGACCCTCCACCCCGCTATCCTCGGGGGCATCCTCGCCCGTCGAGCTAATCCTCAAGACCAGGAGGAGGTCGCTCGCTACCACATCCCTCTGATCGACCTCATTATCGTAGATCTATACCCCTTCGAGGCGACCGTAGCCTCAGGAGCTAGCGACGAGGAGATCATCGAGAAGATCGATGTGGGTGGGATCTCACTCATCCGAGGGGCGGCCAAGAACTACGAGGATGTGGTCATCATCGCCTCACAGGTGCAGTATGGTCAGCTACACGACATCCTAGCCTCTCGAGGGGCTCGCACGAGTCTTGAGGAGCGTCGCAGCTTCGCCCGTCAGGCCTTCGCAGTGAGCTCAGGCTACGATGCTGCGATCTTCAACTACTTCGACTCGGGCCAGCAGACAGCCTTCAGAGCTGTAGCAGAGTGGGCACAACCTCTGCGCTATGGGGAGAATCCTCATCAGAAGGGCGTATTCTTCGGCGATCTCTCTCGCTCCCTGGAGCAGCTGCACGGCAAGGAGATCTCCTACAACAACCTCCAGGACATCGACGCTGCCATCCAGCTGATCCAAGACTTCGACGAGCCCACCTTCGCCATCCTCAAGCACAACAATGCCTGCGGATGCGCTAGCCGCCCAACGATCCTCGAGGCCTGGATCGAAGCCCTTGCCTGCGACCCCGTCTCCGCCTTCGGAGGGGTGCTCGTAGCCAATAGAGAGATCGACCTAGGGACAGCAGAGGAGATCAACAAGCTCTTCTGCGAAGTGCTCATCGCCCCTGGCTATGCCCCCGAGGCTCTCGAGATCCTCAAGAGCAAAAAGAACCGCATCATCCTCGTGCAGAAGCAACGCATCGAGGCGCAGTGGTCTTGGCGTTCGATGCTCGGCGGAGTGCTCCAGCAGGAGACCGACAGAGCTGTAGAGACAGAGGCCGACCTCAAACTTGTGAGCAAGGTAGCCCCTGAGAAGAGCCAAATCAGCGACCTCATCTTCGCCAACAAAATCGTCAAGCACAGCAAAAGCAATGCCATAGTCCTCGCCAAGGATGGCAAGCTCCTCTCCTCGGGCATAGGACAGACCTCTCGCATCGATGCCCTCAAGCAGGCCATCGACAAGGCTCGTGGCTTCGACTTCGACCTCGAGGGAGCTGTGATGGCCAGCGACGCCTTCTTCCCCTTCGCCGACTGTGTAACCCTAGCCAGCCACGCAGGTATCAAGGCCATCGTACAGCCAGGCGGCTCGGTACGAGACCAGGAGAGCTTCGATGCTGCCGACGAACTAGGAGTAGCCATGGTCATCACTGGGGTAAGGCACTTCAAACACTAGCGTTTATTTTACTCAAGACATATTATACATAATCGTATCACCAAACAACAAACAGAGCATGGGACTATTCTCTTTCAGACAAGACCTTGCCATGGACCTTGGGACTGCAAATACGATCATCATCAAGGACGGGAAGATCGTCCTCGATGAACCATCGGTGGTGGCCTTCGACGTTCGCAATGGAGAGATGATCGCCGCTGGCACAAAGGCCAGGGAAATGTACGAGAAGGGCAACGCAAACATCAAGACCATTCGTCCTCTGCGAGATGGCGTGATCGCAGACTTCGACGCCGCAGAGCAAATGATCCGGGGGATGATCCGCATGATTAGCCGCCGCCGTAGCTGGTTTTCTCCCTCCCTACGCATGGTCGTATGCATCCCCTCGGGAAGCACTGAGGTCGAGATCAGAGCCGTACGAGACTCCAGCGAGCATGCAGGTAGCCGAGACGTTTATATGATCTACGAGCCCATGGCTGCTGCTATTGGGGTCGGTATCGATGTCCTCGCCCCAGAGGGGCACATGATCGTAGATATAGGCGGTGGAACGACTGAGATCGCTGTCATATCGCTCGGCGGCATCGTCAAGGATCAGTCCATCCGCACAGCTGGGGATGAGTTCACCCACAACATCATGGATCACATGCGAGACGTGCACAAGGTTCGCATCGGTGAGCGTACCGCAGAGCAGATCAAGATCAACGTAGGGGCTGTGTACAAAGATCTCGACAATCCACCCTCGGACTTCCTCGTCAGAGGTGCGGACATGATGGATACACGCCCTAGGGACATTATGGTCAATTATCATGAGGTCTGTGAGTGCCTCGAGAAGTCGATCATCAAGATCGAGAGTGCCATTCTCAAGACCCTCGAGGAGACCCCACCCGAGCTCTATTCCGATATTTGCAACAATGGGATTGTCCTAGCAGGGGGAGGAGCACTTCTCAGAGGGCTTGACAAACGTCTTACAAACCGCTTTGGTGTCGAGTTCAAGATCGCAGAAGATCCCCTCCACGCTGTGGCTATCGGGACTGGTATTGCCCTCAAGAATACCGATACATTTAATTTCTTGATCCGATAACGAAACGTTCTCTCCTCAAGGTGTGCCTAGAGCCCTAAGCCCTGGGCACATCTTGGTTATTCGCAGACACTCTCGTGCGCAGGCTCATCGAATTCCTCCTCAGCAAGAAGCACTGGTTCGTCTTCCTGCTGCTGCAGTCCTTCGCTCTCTTTATGCTGCTGAGCGATGGAATATATCATAGACATCTCGGCTGGGTATTCACAGGTTGGGTTACAGGTCATGCGAATGAAATCATGACCGAAGGCTATAGCTACCTCAACCTCAGAGACAAGAACGAACTCCTCCTGGCCGAAAATGCACGTCTGAAGAACCGCTACATCGAGCTCGAACGCCGAGTAAGGGACGAGGCCGCCCAGGCCCACCTCCCCCAGCTGGCAGCCCTACTCGACTCGGTATCGACACATCTAGGGCAGAAGACCCAGTTCGTTACGGCACGCATCATCAACCTAACCAACAAGACGGGCGAGATCTACTACATCATCAATCGAGGACGAAGCCATGGTCTCAGACGAGATATGCCAGTGATGAGCGACAGAGGGGTACTGGGGGCAGTCCTAGACCTCTCAGATAGCTACGCCGTCATCATCCCCATCATCAACTCCAAGTTGCGTCTGAGCTGCACCATCAAAGGCAAGGGATACAAGGGGACACTCAGCTCTCAGGGCTTCGCCCGTAGCGTAAGGCTCGGCGATGTTCCCATCCACGCCCAGGTCTCTGCAGGGGATACGATACAGACGAGTGGCTTCTCCTTCCTCTTCCCCGAGGGACTCATGGTCGGCGTCGTACAAGAGGCCGACTCGACACGTATGACAGGAGCGGCAGGGGCTTTCGCCAACTACAAGGTCTCCCTAGCGACAGACTTCGAACAGCTGAGCTACGTCTATGTACTGCTCACCCCCGCACTGGAGGAGGCCGAGGAGCTACAGAAAAAAATACTCTCAAGCGACAATGTATAGGACTTGGATTAAGTTTGCTCTCATCAGCCTGACCCTCATCGCCGTTCAGGTGTGGGTGCTCAGCCCCTGGGCACTATTTCGCTTAGGGACGCCCTACATCTACCCCTTCCTCCTGCTACTGCTACCCATCGGGCTGAGGCAGATCCCTCTCGTAGTCTTTGGCTTCAGCATAGGCTTTGTCCTCGACCTACTCTACCCTACCCCAGGGCTACACGCCTCGGTAATGACATCCACGGCCTTTCTTAGGCACTACTTCGTTCGCTCGATGGTAGATCGAGAGGTAGACCTCGAAGCCCCAGCCCTGTATCGAGAGCTTCGAGGCGGAGCGGTCGTCCTGCTGATCGAGATCTTAGTCTGCCATCACCTCCTGCTCTTCTTCCTGGACGGAGGATGGGCCTCGGATCTGAGCTATACGCTGCTGCGCCTAGGCTCTAGCCTCATGCTTTCGCTGGCCCTGTGCTTGGTGATGCTCATGCTCTCGAACATCAGCCTAAGACCTCGCTCACAGTATGCCAAACGATAAGTACTATCAGCGGCGTTGGCTCATGATCGTACTGGTCGTGGGCATTGTTACGATCTATATCTTGAGGCTCTTTCAGCTGCAAATCATCGAGACGGGCTACAAGCAGCGAGCAGACAACAATGCCTACTACATCAAGTCCACCTATCCCTCCCGAGGGGTGATCTACGATCGGGGAGGGAGGCTGCTAGTCGAGAATCGCCTGACCTATGATCTCATGATCACGATGCACGAGGCTAAGCACACTCTAGACACCCTCGCCCTGAGCTCGGTACTGAGCCTACCCATCGAGCAGATCCGAGAGCGTCTCGAGGCGGTCAAGGATCGCCGACGCAACCGAGGCTACACCCCCTATACCCCTCAGGTACTGCTCTCACAGCTAGACGAGGAAGATGTGGGACGATTTCAGGAACTTCTGTACAAGTTCCCGGGCTTCTCGGTGCAGAAGCGAACGATCCGCCACTACAACTATCAGAACGGAGCACACCTCTTGGGCTATCTAGCAGAGGCCAGCCCTAAGGATATTGAGCGAGACAGCCTCATCGCCCCTGGCGACTATGTGGGCAAGAGTGGTGTCGAACGCTTCTACGACGTCGTCCTAAGAGGCGAGAAGGGCGAGGAGATACTCCTGAGAGACTCTCGAGGCAGGATCAAAGGTCGCTTCAACGATGGGATGGACGACCGAGCCCCCATCAACGGACGAGACCTCACCCTCTCGATCGACGGAGAGCTCCAAGCCTTCGGCGAGGAGCTCATGCGAGGCAAACGAGGAGCAATCGTCGCCATCGAGCCTGAGACGGGCGAGATCCTAGCCCTAGTAACAGCCCCAAGCTACAACCCCGCCCGCCTAGCAGGCAAGGACAAGGGGGTGCAGCACAAGCTCCTGGAGGTAGAGGCGGGCAAGCCCCTCTTCAACCGGGCCATCATGGGGACTTACCCTCCTGGATCGACCTTCAAGACAGCCCAGGCTGCTATCTTCCTAGCCGAGGGGGTTGTAACGCCACAGACCCCAATGAGCTGCATCGGAGGCTATCCTCGCCTCAGAGGGAGACCCAAGTGCCATCCACATGCCCCTTCGCCAACGCTGGCCTACTCGCTCTCCACCTCCTGCAATAGCTACTACTGCTGGGGAATGCATTACCTGCTGGACAATCGCAGCTTCTACCCCACGATCCAAGAGGCCTTCGAGGCTTGGAAGCATCGGATCGTCTCCCTCGGCTATGGCTATAGGTTGGGTGTAGATCTATCAGGCGAGAAGCCTGGCTACATCCCCAACAGTAAGGTCTACGATAAGGTCTACCGAGGCAATTGGAGCTCTAGCACCATCATCTCCATCTCCATCGGACAGGGCGAGATCCTCTCGACCCCTCTACAGATTGCCAACCTGGCAGCCATCGTGGCCAATCGGGGGACATACCGCCGCCCACACGTGGTGCGCAGCATCGATGGGATGCCACTAGACAGTGCCTATACCAATATCCAACAGACCAGCATTGCTCGGGAGCATTGGGAGCAGGTCGTCCAGGGGATGGCTATGGCTGTCTCGAGTGGGACATGCCGAGGGGCGAACTTCGCCCCAGGCGAGATCGAGGTCTGTGGCAAGACCGGGACTGCAGAGAATAATGGCAAGGACCACTCGGCCTTCATGGGCTTTGCCCCACGCCACAAGCCTCGCATCGCTGTGGCGGTATACGTAGAGCATGGCGGCTATGGGGCGGCCTATGGCGTACCTATTGGACGACTGATGATGGAGCATTACCTGCGCAAGGGCAGTCTCTCGAGCGAGAGCGAAGCCCTCTACCAATACATGCGCAACTCAAGTATCAGCTACTACAATGACATATAAGCAGCATACCTCGCAGCTCTGGAAGTCTATTGACTGGACGAGCATCATCATCTACCTCGTGCTCATTGTGGCTGGGTGGTTTACGATCTGTGGAGCTTCGTATAGCCTTGACATTGACGAGCTACTGGCCTGGGGGAGTCGCCCTATGATGCAGCTGCTGTGGATGGGGATGGGGCTCTGGCTGGGCTTTGTGGTGCTGATGATCGACAGGAGCTTCTTCGAGATTGGAGCTCCGATCTTCTACATTGCAATGATGCTCCTGCTACTGGTTACGATCTTCGTAGCCCCTGATATTAAGGGCTCTCGCTCGTGGCTGGTTATGGGGCCTATCCGCCTACAGCCGGCAGAGTTTGCTAAGGTCGCCACAGCCCTCATGCTCGCCTGGCAATGCAGCAAGCATGGCTTTACCATCAAAGGGGTTAGGAACTATGCCACGATCTTCGCCCTTGTGCTACTGCCTATAGTCCTTATTCTAGGGCAGCAAGAGACAGGCTCGGCATTGGTATTCCTCGCCCTACTCCTGGCTATGTATCGGGAGGGTTTCTCGGGGCTCTTCATGGGGCTAGGGGCCTCGGCTACGGTGTACTTCGTCCTAGCCCTCATCCTACAGGACAGTCGTTGCTTAGGCGAGAGCAGCTCGCTGGATAACCTAGCTGTAGGGGCATGTATCTTAGCCTTTACCCTAATCTTCTATACCCTCTACGGCGAGTATCGGCGCACCATCGAGCACCCCTTGACGCTGGGGGGGATTGCTCTCGGGGTATATGCCTTGGCACGAGGAGTACACGCTTTCGTCCCCTATGATATGGGCTACGTCAGTCTCGGGCTCATCATCCTCTTCGTGGGCTATCTGCTCTATTTAGCCATTAGGCACTATGCCAGCCGCTACTTCTTCATCGCAGCCTTTGCTCTTGGGTCTCTAGGGTTCTACCACTCGGTCAACTATGTCTTCGACGAGATCATGGAGCCTCATCAGCAGGTGCGTATCCGAGTGGCTCTAGGGATCGAAGATGACATCAAAGGCAAGGGCTACAATGTAGACCAGTCCAAGATCGCTATCGGCTCTGGTGGACTATGGGGCAAGGGCTTCCTTGAGGGCACGCAGACCAAGCTCAACTATGTACCTGAGCAAGATACAGACTTCATCCTCTGCACCGTAGGTGAGGAGCAAGGCTTCGTAGGCACCTCTGCCCTACTAATTCTCTACGGAGTATTTATCCTACGCATTGTCGTGCTAGCCGAGAGGCAACGAACGACCTTCGCCCGAGTGTATGGTTATTGTGTGGCGAGTATCTTCTTCTTCCACCTCTTCATCAATGCTGGTATGGTCATCGGCCTAGTGCCCGTGATCGGCATCCCATTACCCTTCTTCAGCTATGGGGGATCTTCGCTCTGGGGCTTTACCTTCTTACTCTTTATTTTTCTAGGGATGGATGCCCGCAGGGGTACTATCGCCTAATGAACACCAAATGATATACCTGATTTATGATCAAAGCAATAGTATTTGACCTAGGCGGGGTGCTCATCCACCTCAATCGAGATGAAGCCCTTAAACGCTTCTCAGCCCTAGGAGTACCCGAAGTCGAGAAGATGCTCGACCCCTACCTACAGAGCGGCCTCTTCTTGGCTGTGGAGGATGGCTCGATCAGCAAGGAAGAGTTTCGCCAATCCCTCAGCGAGCTCTCTGGTCGGAAACTCACGCACAGCGAGCTCTCCCACGCCTATATGGGCTTCTTGGCAGAGGTAGCAGCCTACAAATTTGACTTCATCGACGAGCTCCGTCAGCGGTACAAGATCTACATCCTCTCCAACACCAACCCTTATGTGATGGAGTATGCGGAGAGCTCGGAATTCCTGCCCAATGGTCGCACACTGAGCAGCTATTGCGAGCAGAAGTTCGCCTCGTGTGAGATGGGGGTGGTCAAGCCCTATCGGGAGATCTTCGACCGAATGATCGAGGAGGCTAGGCTAGAGCCTAGTGAGACGCTCTTCGTAGACGATGGTCCTGCCAATGTGGCTATGGGCCAGGAATTGGGCTTCATCACCTACTGTCCTCAGAATGGGGAGGACTGGCGCACGGCACTCACCGAGATCCTAGAGGCGCACCACGCCTAGCTCTTAGGGAGCTGGGCCAAGAGCCCAAAGGGATCATCATCTCCAACACCCCAGGCGGTGTGTCGAAATGAATATTTCGACACACCGCCTCGCTCTATCAGGAGATCTACCTGGGTGTTTCCCAACCTCACTGTCCACAAAGAATATGGCGCAGGGCTACCGTCCTGCGCCATATCTTATCTATTTCTATCTCAGAAAATTTATCCCGAAGACTATTCGTTGATCATACTAAAGAGCTCTTCGGCGGCAGCACGAGGGCCCTCCTTGGCCATGCCCTCGATAGCTAGGGCGGTGTGCATCTGCCCGACCTTGACACCCTCGGCGAAGAGGCCTGCGAAGTACTTACGCACTAGTCCCTCGGCCAGCTTCCTCTCCTGCACAGGGCCGAATGGGTTAGCGAAATAAGAGGTTACGAGACCCGTCTCGGTCGTAGTACCTTTGGCCCTACGTGCACCGGCCTCGAAGATCTCTATAGCCTCCTCTTGAGAGGCAAAGAGCTGGATCTTCTGCTCAACCTCCTCATAGTTGTTGGCATATAGGAAGTAGTCGATGTTGTAGCCCTTGGAGATCACCTCGTAGGTCGATACGGGGATGGTTACTCGGGCGTTGACCTTGTCGGGGTTTGTGTAGATCCCTCGATTGAGCTGGGCAAAGGCATAGGTCGGGTCAAGGTCATCCGTACGGACGAAGGCTCCGATCTCTGTACCATAAGCCTTGATACGCCCATCTTCGTCGAAGGAGAGATAACCCATATCATCGAAAATAATACGCATGTGGCGGATATACCGCTCGTTGAGGGTACGGAAGGCCTCGAGGCTCTCACTCTTGCCCGCACCGCTATCGCCCATGATGACGATATTGGCCTCTCGGCCGTTTTTGAGGGCAATATTGACCATGGCTCCGTGAAGAGGGAGGTTACCTCGCTCCATCTGCTTGATATTGTGCAGGGTCAGGAGCATCTTCTTCATATAGCCGAAGTAGTCGATCTCATCGTTGTAGTTAGCGTAGCCGATGAGAATATCATTCTTCGTATCCTTGTGGTAGAAGGTTCTCTTCTCGCTATGCCCATCGTCGTAGCCGAAGACATAGATTAGGTCGGGCTTCTTGTCGGTGTACTCCTCAGTTTTGGCCAACTCAAAAAGGTTCGCAAGGCCCAGACCATGACACATGAAATCCTTGTGGAAGTAAACGAAAGCAAGCAGATTGCCCACCTTAGCTGGATAGAGAAACCAATCGTCCTCGAGTAGGATCATATGCGCCAGCGGATTGCTCTTATGCTCGGCAAATATGCCATCTCGAGTATTCTTCTTCGTATAGGATACATAGGGTGGATTGATCACAATGGTACTGATGAAGGGGATAGAGAGCAAGCCTCGATACTCGGGTGGACAGTCCCAATGGATATTGTTGAGGATGAGGCCAGCATTGGCCCCTGCGGTGGTTTGGAGGTAGACATTGCTCTGATAGCCATTGACCACGCTCTTGGTGCGTCGGTAGATCGAGAGGATCAGCTCGTTGAAAAGCTGATAGGCCTGGATAAAGCGAACGTTCTGCACGCCCTCTCCCACACGGTTGTTTTGGACGATGGCCACACGCTCTAGCTTACGCCAGTACTCGTAGAGTAGCTCGATGAGCTCGATGAAGAGATCTTTGTCGTAGAAGAGTGGGGCATACTTGTTATTGACCGCCACCAGCTCCTCGAGCTCGCAGACACTCAGCAGACGGATAGCCTCCATAAGCGAGCGAGTAAGCTCGTCATCCGTCTCGAAGTGCTGGATGAAAGCATCGTAGACAATCGGATTGTCGATCTTCAAGCGAAGGATAAAGGACTCGACCACCTTGCCATAAGCGTAGCTTGTCAAAATCTTGCGCCTATTGTCGCAGTACTTGGAGGTAAAGTTGATGATCGCTCGACCTCGTTTTAGGGTGAACTCTTGTAACATACTTCTAACGTTTTAGCATTGTTTGGTTTCGGAGGCTGCACTAGAGCCTAAGGAGCAAGCCTACCTCCGTCGGAGGGCAGGGACACATCATGCCGAAGTATGCGATCAGGCTAGGACGTCGTAAGAGACAAGCAAAGCTCCATACTACAGCACAGCCTCTAGCAAAGATAACAAAAAGTGATGAAGAAACATAAATCTATGTATATCAACTCCTCGTATAAACACCAAGAGTGGGGCTATAGTTATATTTATGAGACAAATCATCGATATACTTCACTTCAAACAACAATCTATGAACAGGCAAAGTAAACAAACCATCCTGCTCACTGGAGCAGCTGGCAACATCGGACGAGAAGTCCTCAGGATGCTCGTAGCGCAGGGTGATCGCTATCACATCCGAGTGCTCGAGCTCAAAAATGCCCGCAGTATGGCTCTCTTCGATAAATATCGTGGGCGCATCGAGATCTACTATGCAGATCTCTCTCAACTAGACCAGCTACAGCAGGCTACCCGAGGAGTAGACTGGTGCATCCACACCGCCTCGATCATCCCCCCCAGAGCCTATGAGGAGAGGGAGCTCACCTATAGGGTCAATGTCCTCGGTACAGCTAACCTGATCGCTTCACTGGAGAAACATTCGCCCAAGGCTTTCATCATCGTAACCTCCTCGGTCGCAGTCTATGGAGATCGACTACAACGACCCAATATCCGTGTAACCGACCAGTTGCAGACATCGGAGGGCGACAACTACGGCTCATCAAAGATACATATGGAGCAGATCGTCCGCTCTAGCAAGCTCGGATGGACGATTTTTCGCCTCTCGGCCATCATGGGCGTGGGCAACCACAAGATCTCCAAGCTCATCTTCCATATGCCTCTAGACACTCAGATGGAGATCACCACACTCGGAGATACAGCCCGAGCCCTCACACTGGCTATAGAGCATCGTTCGGAGCTAGAGAGGAGGATCTTCAACCTCGGCGGAGGGGCTGCCTGCCGAACGACCTATCGAGAGTTTCTCTCGAAGAACTTCGAGCTCTACGGCCTCGGGGCTCTAGACTTCCCCGACAAGGCCTTTGCAGAACGTAATTACCACTGCGGCTTGTATGCCGATGGCGACAAACTTGAGGAAATCCTAGGCTTTAGGCAAGATAGCTTAGAAGACTACTACGCAACTGTCAAGGCCTCGATCCCAGCCTACAAACGCTGGGGGGCAAGCCTCCTCAAGGGTGAGATCAAGCGAAGGCTACTCAACCGCTCCGAGCCCTACCGAGCCTGGGTGGAGCAGGACGAGATGCGTATGGAGGACTTCTTCTAGCCCCCAAGGGGAGCTCTCTCTCCATAGGACTTCCTCCTGGGAGAAGAAGGGTGCTGAGCTTCAAATATAGCTCGGCACCTTCCTCTTTTATACGCCTACACCAAGGCTCAGAGGCACGTAGCAGAGGGGCTCTACAGAGACCTAAGTAGGAGCTCGAATGAGCTCCTACTTAGGTCTCTGCTGCGATCCTATTAGGATCTCAAGTGAGAGCCTATCTAGATCTCGAGAGATCCTCCCCCGGGCATTCGCTAGAGGAAGAACCGAGAGCGCAACCGAAGGGCTATCGAGACCTTGGCTTCAGCGAGAGATCTACCCTCCCTCTACCCCTCCTCCAGGAGCAGACGGGCAAAAAGCACAAAGAAAAAGACAAAACAACTGAATAGAGGAATATATTTGGATAATAAAACTATTAAATATACTTTTGCATCGAAATAGAAACGGACATAATAATAAAAACCAGTTTAATAGACTTCTCATCAAAGGAGGCAGAGGACAAATAACTACCACCCTATGTCCTTGCTTTCGAGACACTACCCTAGAACCAATCATCACCCAATAGATTACGATTCCAATGGCAACATCCTACAAGACACAGCTGCTGCACCATGCCTACGACCGAGCAGCGCATAACGGCTCTACCGCAGTCCCCCTCTATCAGACGACTGCTTTCGACTTCGGCACGAGTGATCATGCAGCAGATCTCTTCAACTTGGCCGCTCCAGGCTACATTTACACACGCCTCAACAATCCTACCAGCGATATACTCGAGCAGCGACTGGCCGTCCTAGAAGGGGGGATCGGATCTGTGGTAACCTCCTGCGGCATGAGTGCCATCTCGACGACACTGCTGACGCTACTGCGTAGCGGCGACCATATCGTCGCCTCGAGCAGCCTCTATGGGGGGACGTACAACCTACTCTCAGTTACTCTGCCCCGTCTAGGCATTACGACAAGCTTTGTAGATCCCGACGACTTTGAGGCTTTCGAAGCTGCCATACAGGACAATACACGAGTTGTCTACGCCGAAACATTGGGCAATCCCAAGCTCGATTTTGTCGACCTTGAGCGTCTCAGCCAGATCGCTCACAGGCATCACCTCCCCTTCGTCGTGGACAATACAACAACCCCTGGAGTCTGCCGCCCTATCGAGTATGGGGCAGACCTAGTCATCCACTCGCTCTCAAAATATGTCTGTGGCAATGGTTCAACGCTGGCAGGGGCAGTAGTCGATGCAGGGCACTTCGACTGGGCCTCGGGCAAGTTTCCCGAGTTCACCACCCCCAGCCCTGGTTATCATGGTCTGATCTATAGTGAAGCCTTTGGCCCTGCGGCCTTCATCGCCAAGCTGCGTGTGGAGGGGTTGCGAGATCTAGGTGGTGCACTGAGCCCATTCAATTCTCTCCAGCTCATTCAGGGTCTCGAGACCCTCGACATTCGCTACGAACGGGTCAGTCGATCAGCTCTCGAGATCGCCCGCTGGCTCGAGGGGCATCCACAAGTCGAGTGGGTCAATTACCCTGGTCTTGAGAGTAGTGCCTACCATGATCGCTGCCAGCAATATATCCGTGGGGGCTTCGGGGGGCTGCTGACCTTCGGGACTAAGGGCGGCTACGAGACAGCCAAGAAATTCTCCGACAGCACCAAGATCTTCTCCATCGTGGCCAACCTAGGCGATAGCAAGAGCCTCTTGATACACCCTGCCAGTACGACCCATCGCCAACTATCGGCAGAGCAGCAACTCTCGGCAGGTGTTACTCCATCGCTCGTACGCCTCTCCATCGGGCTCGAAGAGGTGGAGGATCTCAAGGCAGATCTTGACCAAGCCCTCAGACAGAGTGCATCATAACTAAGCCTTTGACATCCATGCTCCAGTTCCTAAGCATTCCCAGTTACACGACAGAGGCAGGCGTAGAGCTCAAGGACTATCGCCTCAGCTACGAAGTGGCAGGTCCAACACTCGGTTCGGCACCCATTGTCCTCGTGCACCATGCCCTGACGGGCAACTCGTCCGTCGCAGGGCCCGAGGGCTGGTGGGCACAGCTCATCGGCCCAGGGCAAACCATCGATAGTAAGCACTATACGATCTTGGCCTTCAACATCCCAGGCAATGCTTATGATGGGAGGGATTGTCCTCTAGCTCTAGGCTTTAGTCTCAGGGATGTGGCCGAACTCTTCGGACTAGGTCTGAGGCAACTCGGCATCGAGACCATAGACACCATCATCGGTGCATCCCTAGGCGGCGCACTCAGTCTACAGCTCGGCTTCCTCTATCCCAGGCTTGCTCGACAGATCATCTGCATCGCCTCAGACTATCGAGCCAGCGATTGGCTACTCGCTCAGACGATGGTACAGCGGCAGATCCTCGAGCACTCTAGCCATCCGATCGAGGATGCTAGAATCCATGCAATGCTCTGCTACCGCACCCCTGCCTCACTCAACCTGCGCTTCGGAGGCCAGGTTAGCCAACGAACTCCCGAACTCTCTGCCATAGAGGACTGGCTCGGCTATCACGGGCGTACCCTAGCCTCTCGCTTCAGCCTCAATGCCTATCGGGTCATGACCTCGCTGACAGGTTCGATACGAGTCTGCCAAAAGGATAGCGAGCTCTCTCGCATCAAGAGTATCATCCGACTGGTGAGCATAGAGAGCGATCTGCTCTTCACCCACGATCGAGCCGAGACCTTGCATCGCAGCCTCCTCGTCAACAAACCCGACAGCACACTAGACGTGATCTATTCGATCCACGGACATGATGCTTTCCTCATGGAGTATGAGCAGCTCAACGCCATCGTACAGTCCTATATTTCTTAATCTTTAGCAACAATACTCCTTCGATATGAGCCCCTACCACCCCATACACGAGAGCACTGAGATCATCCATCTTGCCGTGCTCGGACACGGCAAGATAGGCAGCGAATTCATTCGTCAAGTCATCGGACAAGCTGAACTCATTGCTCTACGCAAGCGCATAGAGCTCAGAATATTCGCCATTGCCAACTCGACCTCAGTCATCCTCAAATCAGAGGGTTGGTGCGACGACTGGCAACAGGCAATCCTCGAGGCTATGCCCCAAGACGGAGACCTCTTCGAGACCATCATCCAGTTCGCCCAAAAGCAGAGCCTACGCAACCTCATCCTCGTAGACAATACTGCCAGCGAAGACGTTGCTAGGGCCTATCCTCGCTTCGTCCAAGCAGGCTTCGACCTCGTCTCCTCTAACAAGAGGGCCAATACCCTACCCTGGGCTGACTACAAAGCTTTACATGACCTACTCTACACCTCGGGGCGAATTTACCGCTACGAGACTAACGTCGGGGCAGGGCTCCCCCTCATCGACAATATCAAGCTGCTGCACCTCTCTGGCGAGCGTATTAGCCGTATCTACGGAGTCTTCTCGGGTAGCCTGAGCTATATCTTCAACACACTAGGACAGCATCCGGAGCTAGGGGCTGAGGCGATCATACAGAGAGCAATAGCCCTAGGCTACGCAGAGCCCGACCCTAGAGAAGATCTCTCAGGAGAGGACGTTGCTCGCAAGCTACTCATCCTAGCTCGAGAGCTGGATATCGAATGTGAGTTTGAAGATATTGCCCTCGAAGGGCTCGTTCCCGATCCCCTACGCTCACTCAGTCAGGAAGAGTTTACCCTGCGGACTGAGGAGTTGGCTCAGAACCTCGATATTCTAAGAGCTTCTTGCCCTAGAGAGAAAGCTCTACGCTATACAGGAGAGGTCATCTGGGACGACAAGACACAGACTGCTCGCCTCGCTGCCCGACTCGAGGCAGTACCTTTGACAAGCCCTCTCGGAGCTCTGAGTAGCGCAGACTGCTGCTTCGAGATCTACACCGAGAGCTATGGAGACCGTCCTATTATCGTGCAAGGAGCTGGGGCTGGTGTCAAGGTTACGGCTCGCGGGGTCTTCGGGGATGTGCTGCGCATTGCTGAGAGGCGACAACGATAGAGCGTTCTTCCTCAATAACAAATATATACAAACGAATAGCCCACCCAGTCATAAGAGACTGAGTGGGCTATTTGGGCCTGTAGGATCTAGTGCAGGTCTAGTGTATTGAGAGAAAAGGAAGCATCTACTTCACCTCCCAGTAGGCATCTTGCATGAGCAGCTCTCGCAGGGTACGGATAGATTTCTTCGCTTGAATATCTGCGATCTGCTGGTGCAGAGCAGCATCGTACGAGATCGTAGGTGCATCACGGATCACCCCGAGGGCAATAGGCAGATCCTTACCATCCATCATTGAGAGCATAATATGCAACGTATTATCCTCTGTATGGGCATCATGCACGAGGATGTCATCGAGCGTATAGCCATCTTCTCCAATGGTTACAGCCTTGAGTTTGAGCCCCTCGAGCACAAGGCCACGATTACGTTCTTTACCAAAGAGCATCTTCTCGCCATGGCGCAGCGTAATCGTACGATCATCACGCACTTCCTTCTGAGCATAGCCCTTGTGGATGCCATCGTTAAAGATTACACAATTGACCAGTACCTCAAGCACAGCAGCTCCCTTGTGCTTGGCCTGCTCTACCATGCAGTACTGTAGGTTCTTCATATCCACATCAATGGCTCGAGCGAAGAAGCGTCCTCGAGCACCCATCGTCAGCTCTGCTGGGATGAAGGGATCTTCGACCGTCCCATAGGGAGAGCTCTTCGAGACAAAGCCTCTATCTGAGGTGGGGGAGTATTGCCCCTTGGTCAGTCCATAAATGCGGTTATTGAAGAGGATCAGATTAATATCTATATTGCGACGGATGGCATGGATGAAGTGATTTCCTCCAATAGCCAAGCTATCTCCATCGCCCGAGACGACCCAAACGCTGAGCTCAGGATTGGCACTCTTGACCCCGGTAGCAATAGCTGCAGCACGACCATGGATCGTATGCATCCCGTATGTATTCATATAATAAGGCAGACGGGACGAACAGCCAATCCCTGAGATCACAGCCGTTTGGTGCGTGGGAATGCCGATCTCGGCTAAAGCCTTGTGTAGCGTTGCCAGCACAGCATGGTCTCCACAACCAGGACACCAACGCACATATTGATCACTCTTGAAATCTTTTGCTTCGAGCTTCTGATTGCACACTTTCGTTTCCATACCTTATCGTTCTAGTATTTGAGTGAATGCTTCTGCGAGCTCTGCCACAGAGAAAGGTTGCCCCGTTACGCGATTATACTGCAGAGGAGAGAAACCTGGCAGAATGCCTCTGAGATAGCGAGCAAATTGGCCGCTGTTCTGCTCTGCTACAACCACCTTGGGATAGCGACGAAGCACCTCCTCGGCATTGGCGGGCAGAGGGTTGATGAAAGAGAAGTGGGCCAGGGCGACCTTCTTACCAGCCTCACGCATCGACTGCATGGCCTCATAGAGATGGCCATAAGTACCCCCCCAGCCGACGATCAGGAGGTCGCTGTCTACATCCCCCTCGACCTCTAGATTAGGGATCGAATGGGCAATAGCTGCTACCTTGGCAGCACGAGTCTGAACCATAAGCTCATGGTTAGCCGCATCGGTGCTGATGGCACTGGTATTATAGTCCTTCTCTAGCCCCCCGAGACGATGCTCGAAGCCTGGAGTATTGGGGATGGCCCAATAGCGCACGAAGGTCTCGGGGTTGCGCTCATAGGGCTTCCATACCCGATCGCTCTCTGGACGCTGATCTACATAAGGAGGCTTGATCTCAGGAAGATCCTCTAGATTAGGTATGCGCCAAGCTGCAGAGCCGTTAGCGATGAAGGAGTCTGTCAATAGGATCACAGGAGTCATGTGCTCGAGAGCAATCTTACAAGCCCAATAGGCAGCATAGAAACATCCATCAGGTGTCGTACCTGCAATCACAGGCATGGGAGACTCACCATTACGCCCATAGAGGGCCTGCATAAGGTCGGTCTGCTCGCTCTTGGTAGGCAGACCTGTCGAAGGCCCCCCACGCTGCACATCGACAATCACGAGAGGGATCTCGGCCATCATAGCCAAACCAATAGCCTCACCCTTGAGAGCCAGCCCTGGGCCCGAGGTGGTAGTTACGGCGAGGTTACCAGCAAACGAGGCCCCGATCGCAGTACAGATACCAGCGATCTCGTCCTCCGCCTGTACAGTCTTCACGCCTAGGGCCTTGTGCTTGGCCAGCTCGTGCAGGATATCTGTGGCAGGGGTGATAGGGTAGCTCCCGAGGAAGAGGTGTAGACCTGACCGCTCGGCAGCAGCTATGAGGCCATAAGAGGTTGCCTTATTGCCGTTGATGTCGAGGTAGTATCCTGGGGATTGTGTTTGCTTTTCAATGCGATAGACTGTCGTCGAGGCGTGCGTATTAGCTCCATAGTTAAATCCATCGTGCAGGGCCTTGATGTTGGCGTTGCGGATGTCGGGCTTCTTTCCAAACTTACGATCTAGGAACTCTTCTGCATGTTCGAGAGGTAGGTCGAAGAGCCAGCAGATCAGCCCGAGGGCAAACATGTTCTTACATCTGACTGCGGCCTTATTGTCTAGGCCAAACTCCTTGAGCCCCTCCTTGACCATCGTCGTAACGGGAGCTGCGATGACCTGCTGGGTTACCAGGCCGATCTCTGCGAAGGGGTCGTCGGTCTCGAACTCAGCCTTGCGCAGGTCGCCTGGGGCAAAGGAGTCCTGGTCGATGATGATGAGAGACTCCCGCTTGAGGTGCTTTTTGTTGACCTTGAGTGCGGCTGGATTCATCGCTACGAGGACATCTGCCTTATCTCCGGGAGTACGCACACTGCTTGAGCCGATGTGCACCTGATAGCCCGAGACACCACTAAGCGTGCCCTGCGGAGCGCGGATCTCTGCGGGGAAGTCGGGGAAGGTAGAAATAGTGTTCCCGAGCATGGCAGAGAGATCTGAGAAAATGGTCCCGGTAAGCTGCATCCCATCTCCAGAGTCTCCAGAGAAGCGGATAACGACATCTTTCAATGTCTTGACCGTTGTCTTTTCTTCCATAAATCTTGTTGTTTGTAGAATGACCGTTTATCCCTTATGAAACCTTGAACATTTCTAAATAAGCCAAGATCCCCAAGGGGCTTCTTAATCTAATTCTCCGCAAAGCTAGGCAATAAAGAAGAGACCTCCAAGGCTTTTCGCACGAAACTCTAAGTAACTCTAACAAAAGGGGGCGAGAGGCCCAAGACCCTAGGAGTAATCGCTCTAGACGAGAGGTGCTCTCTCGATCTCTAGAGGCTATACAGAGCGAGGGTGGTAGCGATCTCTCTCGCTACCACCCTCGCACCTCTGTGGGCTCTGGCCTTAGTACTCCTCTTCATCAAAGAAGAAGTCTTCCTTGCTAGGATAGTCTGGCCAAATGTCTTCGATAGATTCGTACAACTCACCTTCATCCTCCATCTCTTGGAGGTTCTCGATGACCTCTAGGGGTGCACCCGAGCGTTGTGCGTAATCGATCAACTCATCCTTGCTGGCAGGCCAAGGAGCATCCTCTAGTTTAGAGGCCAGTTCTAGGGTCCAATACATCTCGTCTCTAGTCGTTTTGGGGTTAGAATAAATACCTTACTCTCAATCGAGAGCGCAAATATAAGACATTTCTAGTCATGGTCATATTTCCATGTAATTTCTTCTCCATTGAGGCGGAAGGTCTCCTTACGTGCTAGGGCAAAGAAGTAGTCGCTCAGGCGGTTGATATAGCGAGTAACCTGCTCGTCAAGAGGCTGCTCGTCGCCCAGGCGATAGACACACCGCTCAGCCCGACGGCAAACTGTGCGGCAGATATGAGCAGCGGCAGGGATCGCCCCTCCTGCAGGCAGGATGAAGGCTTTGATCGGGGGGACAGCATCGTCGAGGCGGTCGATCTCTCGCTCGATGCGGGCTACAGCCTCGGGCGTTACGTTGCTCTCTAGGTGGAGGTCGTCTACTCGAGTGTCTGTAGCCAAATAAGAGCCTACCGAGAAGAGCTTGTGCTGCACCCAGGTCAAGAAGCTGCGGTCAGCCTCCTCGAGTTCGAAGGAGAGTAGATGCCCGACGAAAGAATTGAGTTCGTCGATAGTGCCATAGCTCTCCAAGCGAATGTCATGCTTGGGTACTCGCTGACCTCCGACTAGAGAAGTCATACCCTTGTCTCCGCCCTTGGTATAGAGCTTATATTTCTCAGTGTTCATCGTTGTTGAGGTGTTGGGTGGAATGGATAACATCATCAGTAATAGGCCTTGTAACGTCCTCGAGTAAGCGTTGGGCAGAGAACGAGGAGCGAGAGATCGACTAGATCGATCACAGCCTCAGGATCTAGCTCTCGGAGCAGGGTCTGTAGCAGCCTGCGCCCCGAGGGGCTGTGGGTATGTACGAGGATGAGGGAGCGGTGGTGCTCGAGCCTCATCGCTCGAGCCGTGCGGATCAAGGCCTTGAGCTCTAGAGACTCGGCATCTTCTACAAGAATCAGCTCGGGCTGAGGCTTCGAAGCCGAGGGGAGGTTATAGCTCAGCCGCAGCGAACGGCTCGTAGCCTCGAGATAGGCAGCCACCGGGCTCTCACCTCGAGAGAGGAGGCATACCGACGCAAGGCCCTCGCCAATCACGAGGCGAAAGGCAAGCTCTGCCTGCCGACGTCCCAACTGCCAGGGCTTGGGGGCATAGCGAGCAAGCTCGGAGAAGCAGTAGTAGGGGTGAGGGTTGCGGATGATCCGACTAATCAGGTGAAAGGCATAGGGCGAATGTACCCCGTCGCCCCGTCGATTGACCAGGTAACGCTTCATGCGAACGGCCCTGCGCCCAAGCCCTGTGTGGTAGACCCACCGCTGCAACTGCCCTGACACGCCCTATCTCTCCCCAAATATAGCTGAGCCGATACGCACCAGCGTAGCCCCCGCACGTACAGCGATCGGATAATCGCCACTCATCCCCATAGAGAGCTCTGTAAAGGCCTCGGGATGGCGCAAGAGGCCGGAGTACTTAATGCGATCGAAGAGGCTACGCAGGCGGAGAAATTCGCCCTCTATCTGCACTTCGTCTTCAGTAAATGAAGCCATGGTCATCAAGCCACAAAGCTCTATACCCGAATAGTCCTCCTCGTGCTCGTAGACATACTCGATGAGCTCCATCAGCTCATCATCCTCGAGCCCCCCCTTGCTCTCCTCCTGGGCAATATGCACCTCAAGCAGAATGGGGATGCGGCGGCCATGCTTCTGAGCACAGCGATTGACCTCATCAAGCAAGCGCATCGAGTCCACACTCTGGATCATGTGGACGAAAGGGGCTAGGTACTTGACCTTGTTCGTCTGCAACGGGCCAATGAAGTGCCATTCGATGTCGGGGGCAATCCCTCGGAGGGCCTCATACTTGGCCACGAGCTCCTGCACACGACTCTCTCCGAAGATCCTTTGGCCAGCTTCGTAGGCCACTCGGATGGCCTCCACAGGGTGATACTTAGAGACTGCCACCAGGCGCACATCCTCGGGGAGGTTAGCCCCGAGGTTGCGCAGGTTGGTCTCTATCTCATGACTGGGGAGCTCCATAAGCAAAGACATCTAGGATCTGAGTATCGCTCACCGAAGCGATCTCGTAGGTGCCGAGCTGCTTCTCGAGCTCGTCAATGAGGACAGAGACTGCCCCAGGCAGGGAGGCACTCTTAACGATCATCGTTACCGTGGTACGCTTCTCCGAGCCACTCTTTTCGTCGATCGTAATGAAATTGACCCTTGCACGGAAGTACCTATCCTCGACCTCATTGGCATTGAGCAGGAGCTCGGCGATCTTAACTCGCTTGATATTGACGACCTCCAACTCGCCGATCGAGACGAAGGGTTGTATTTCCTTGATAATGCGCTCCTCGGCCTCGGTGAAGCTGAGGGCATCGACGAGATATGTTTCTGTTACCTTCTTCATCCCCACGTCGTCTGCCTGACGCTCGTAAGAGACTTTGCATTCAAACCAATAATTCATCGCTATAGCTTAGTTGTATATATTGCTGGGCAAATGTACAAAATTAGGTCAATCGTCCCCTGTCTCAGCTCGGCGGGTCTCGGTCCTCATCTAGACGAGGGCCTTGACGATGAGCTTGCGGATCTCGCCCTCCCCGATCAGAGGGGCATGAGCATCCTCGGGGTAGACGATGGCGAACTGGCCTGGCTGGAGATCGACGTAGGCCGTAGCCCTCTGGTCGATGAGCATATAGTCGTCCGCCTCGTTGAAGGGCTCACGAGGCTCAGCGCAGTCCTCTAGGGCTCGCCAGCCGATACGCTCCTCGCCCTCGAGTAGGACGTGGATGTCGAGGTAGCGGCGATGTGCCTCGAGGGGTTGCTCCTGCTCGGTCTTGGCCTTGGCCAGGACATTGTTGATGAAGAGACGCTCGCCGTCGAGCTCGATCCGCTCGAGGGGTGCATGGAGCAGGTCGTGGCTCTTGATGTAGTCGAAGACCTGCTTGAAGAGGGGATGCAGGGGCTCGATACGTGCCGAGTCTGCAAGTGTTCCAATGATCATAATAATGGATAATAATAGTCTTTGTATCTAGAGGAGATATTGTAGGCCTTGGGTTAGGGGCGGCTGATCCTATTGGTTCGGATGCCAGGCTTAACCTCCCCGCCGATGATATAGTCCTCAACGTAGGCGGCATCCGCCCGAGCATGCTCGGGGCTCGTCTCGGCCTCGCACCGCTGCCATCGGGCTTGGGAAAGATCATACTCGAGGACAAAAGGAGTAAAACGATACCAAGTGGGTTCATGAAGGAGGTACTGCCGAGACTCCTGTTCGAGCTGAGCAACGAGCTTCCTCTGACCGAGTCTCTTGGCTCTACGAAGCTGCTGAATACGCTCTAGGGCAGGGAGGAATTTATACTCATTGACCCCTCCCCCAACAGCGAAGGCCTCTTGACCTCGAGGGCGAATCCATCCTCCACCAAAAGTTGCCCCCTCTCGGAGGCTATCCGGTGGGGCTGGGAGGCTTTTCCATCCACCTCCCTCTTGAGTGTCGAGGAGGAAGCACGAGAGCGAGGTCGAGACTCCAGCCTCTCCCTCGCTGTGGGCGAATGAGCCAATCATGACGATGCGCCCAGCTGTGGCGGAGGGGAGGGCTGTGGCTGCGACCTTGAGCAGGGCAGCCCCTGGATAATGGGGTTCGCCGCGCCATCCCTCCTCGGGGTGCTCGAGGTCTAGGGAGATCGCCGAGGTGGTCAGCTGCCCTCGGACACTGCCACCAATGAGATAGAGGCGAGAGCCTACGAGGGCACTAGCCATCCCGCTACGAGGCTCGGGCAGACGTGGCAGGTCAGTGCGCTGCACACGTCCCCGAGGGTCTAGGTCGAGGCGGTAAACGAGGTCTAGCTCTCGCCCTCCGAGGGTCTGTCCCCCAGCAATAATGACCCCACCACCGAAAGCTTGTCCAGCAGCGTAAGCCGTAGGCTCGGGTAATCGTCCCACCAGTCGCCAGGCGGACGATCCCTCGGCTGCGCCATGCAGATAGACCTCGGCGTAGAAACGCTTCGCCCCACCATTTGCTGCCGAGACCTCGGGGAAGTTGCACCCTCCAGCCATGAGGAGGGCTGCCTGCCCTCCAGCCTTAGGCCCGAGCATGAGGGCTGCGATATGCCCCGAGACCCCGAGGGCATAGCCTGAATCGAGCTGCGGAGAGCGCAGCAAAGCGAGAGGGGGCGGCTCAGGGCACAGCCCCTCAGCACCCAACCCCACGAGGGGAGAGAGGAGGAGGCCAGCAGATAGGAAGAGTGTAGAGAGGTGTCTCATATAGTCATTAGTCCTCAGCACAGGCCTCAAGCATCTCGAGGCACAGCTCACGGCCCTTGAGCATCATGCGGGGGATGTGAAAAGGGCCTTTGAATATATTCCCCTTGGCAGGCTGAGCTACCGAGCCATCACGATGTAGATAGCCATACCACTCGCCGCACTCGGCGTCGGGGAAGTGGGCATAAGTCCAATCGCTGATACGCTGGTGCATATCGAGATACTTCGTATCGCCACTGAGCTGGTAGGCATAGAGGGTAGCGATGATCGCCTCGGTTTGAGGCCACCAAAACTTCATATCCTGTGAGTAGTCCTGTGCGGGGAAGCCCTTGCAATCACGGAAGTTGATGATGCCACCGAACTCATCATCCCAACCCCACTGCCAAGACCAGTCGAGGATCGTCAGAGCCATCTCGAGCAGTTCCTCATCACCGCCACGATGCTTGACCTCGTCCATGAGGAACCAAGCCGTCTCGATGCAGTGCCCAGGGTTGATCAGGCGGCCATTGATCGTATCGACGAATTCGCCATGCTCACCCACGCTCTCGAGCAGGGCGCAGAACTCTGGCTTCATGAAGTAGGTCTTGAGCTCATGGATGCTGTCGCTGATCTGCTTATCCAGCTCGGGAGCTTGGATAGCACGTCTGAGGCGAGCAGCCACGTTGAGTAGGATCATCACGATAGAGTGCGAGCGTCCCTTGACATGTGGCTCGTACTTGGCTGGTAATGCGCCAGGCGTGGCAAGCCAGTCCTGCACCTTGAGGAAGAGATCAAGGGCCTTCTCGGCATAGCTCTTGTCGCCCGAGGCGATGCTATACTCCGCCATGGCAATGATGGCGAAGGTCTCGCTGAAGACGTAGCGACGCAGGCGCAGTGGCGTACCATCGGCCATAACCTCAAAGTACATGCGCCCATCGGGGTTGAAGCAGTGCTGCTCGATAAAGTCAATACAGAGCTTGCTGGCCTCAAGCCATTCGGCACGGGGGGCTACAGTGTTGTAAGCGTTGGCGAAGATATAGCCTGCACGCCCCTGAAACCATACGCTCTTGGTCGAGTCCATCAGTTCGCCATTGCGATCGAGGCAGGTGTAGATGCCGCCATGCCTGTGGTCTAGTCCATAGGTGAGCCAAAAGGGGAGGATGTCCTGTACTAGATCCTCTTCGTAGCGATCCGCCCAATAGCGAAGGTAATTCTGAACGTTCATGATGTGAATATAATGCTGCTTGATGATGTGATGAGTAATACCGTAGTTAATCCAGGTTGATCAGGGTCTAGAGAGCTCCCCTAGACCTCAACCTACACGCAAATGTACTTAATTTAATTACGAAGCCGAACTTGTTCCTCCTCGAAGCTCAACTGGACGACAATGCCCCTGGGCAAGTGATCCCCCCTCCCATCCTACTTCCTACCCCGAAACGATCCTATTAGGATCGCAGATGAGGCTCAGATAGGAGCTCGATCGAGCTCCTATCTGAGCCTCGAGCGAAGTCCTACTTGAGCCTCTGCCGAGAGCTAGCCGAGAGCTCGGACGAGGGTATAGATGATCCTTGAGGCGAGGGCCTACTGAGAGCTCGATAGAGCCACTTGGCCCACTATCAGCACATGCAGCCCCAGCCTCTAGAGGAGCACTCGCCCAGAGGGACAAAGCAAAGCCCTCGCCCCTCAGCCTCTCTAGACGAGTAGGGCTGCTGGGCGAGGGCTTGTCTCTCGATAGGGTCTCGAGGGCCTAGTGGCGGTGGCGACGCTGCGTTACGGCATGGCGTACCTCCTCGAGCTTCTCAACCCTCTTGAGGCGTTCGGGTTCGCTCTCGCTCCACTGCTCCTCCACCTCGGCTGGGCGCACATAGGCCAGAGGCTCACCCTTGCGCACAGTAGCACCCTGAGCGAGCACCTCGGTCAGACGACCCGTGAAGTTGGAGATCACTGGCTCGATATAGCCAGCCACGGTTTGGATGTAGCACAGAGGCTCACCCGTCTTGATGGCTGTGCCGATCGCAGGGGCGGTAGAGTAGTCGGTCGGATCAACCTCCCAGATGAGGCTACCCGTCGCTGCGGCCACGATAGGCTCCGTGCCCTGACGCTTGATCTTGAGTGCATCGGCCTCGTTATAGCCCTGCTTGACGAGCGACTCGGTACGGGCCTTGTCGAGATCCTCCTGGAAGCGTTGCTTGGCTACGCCGCTCTTGTAGTCTCGATACTGGCGGTCGTGCATGGCCAGCTCGAAGAGCTCTTCGTCGTCCTCACCGTACTCCCAGCCGTTCTCGTCCATCTCCTTGCGGTATTCGTCGAGGGCATCGGGATAGTTGCCCTGTGGGTCTTCGTCGGTGAACTCAAGTCCCTTCTCTTTGGCCAGTGCAATGATCTCAGGATCGAGAGCTCCAGGCAGGCGGCCCGACTTGCCCAGGATCATACCCCAGGTATTGTTGTCGATAGCCTGCCAGCGTCCCTTGCCCGTTACCATGTTGTAGACGTTCATGAGGGCTACGTTCTTGACGTACTGGCTGAAGGGCGTTACCAAAGGAGGATAGCCCAGGCGTGGCCATACATATTCTACTTCGTTGAAGAGCTTGACCAGCAGATCATCCACGCTCAGTTCGGCCTCGCCCTTGCTGCGCAGATACATATTGATCCCTGCGTGTACCCCCTTCAGGTCGGCCATCATCGAGCCCATCATACCACCAGGCAGACCGCAGCCTACGAGCAGCGAGGTCATCAGCTTGTTGCTCTCGGTCATGAAGTAGCCGAGGAAGTCATCGATGAACTCCTGGGTCAGCGAGCGGGCACGCATGTAAGCATCCATGTTGATCTCAGGCACCTTGAAGCCTGCATCGTGGAGCATCTCACGGATGGTAATCACGTCTGGATGGATCTTACCCCAAGAGATAGGCTCCATGGCCACGTCGATGATGTCTGCACCATTCTTACATACCTCGAGCATCGAAGCCACAGAGAAGCCTGGGCCTGAGTGGCCATGATACTCAATGATCACCTCGGGGTGCTTGTCCTTGATAGCCTTGACGAGGCGACCGAGGAAGACAGGGCGACCCACACCAGCCATATCCTTGAGGCAGATCTCAGGAGCACCGGCGGCGATGAACTGATCGGCTAGAGTAGCGTAGTACTCTACCGTATGTACAGGAGAGTGGGTGATACACAGCGTTGCCTGGGGGATCATGCCTGCCTCGAGGGCATACTTGATCGAGGGGATCACGTTGCGAGCATCATTGAGCCCGTCGAAAATGCGGGTGATGTCTACCCCCTGAGCCTTCTTCACCTTGTACATCAAACGGCGAACGTCTGCAGGCACTGGGTACATGCGCAGACCATTGAGTCCACGGTCTAGCATGTGGGTCTGAATGCCCGCTTCGTTGAGTGGCTTGGTGAAGGCACGTACAGCCTTATTGGGGTTCTCCCCATAGAGAAGGTTTACCTGCTCGAAGGCACCACCATTAGTCTCTACGCGTGCGAAGCAGCCCATCTCTACGATCACGGGAGCGATGCGCTCGAGTTGATCTTTGCGTGGTTGATACTTACCGGAGGACTGCCACATGTCTCGGTAAATCAAGCTAAACTTAATCTCTTTTTGTTGCATAATCTAAGATTGAACAGTATTATATTATTATTCCAATTTGCTTCGTTCGTTCGATTTCCTGTAGCACATGAACCCAGCCAACAGCCATGAGGGCTGCCGTCTCGGTACGCAGGCGAGCCTCCCCGAGACTTAGGCCATGAGCCCCCGCCTCCTCTGCCCGGGCGACCTCCTCGACGGTGAAGTCCCCCTCGGGCCCAATGAAGAGAGCCACGCCTCCTTGCCCCGTATAGTACTCGTGCATCATCCGCCGCTCCCCTAGGGTCGCCTCCCCTCTACAGTGCGCCACCAAGCGCAGAGAGTCTTGGGTCAGCCGCAGGGCTTCTTCGAGGCTCTGCTCGACGATGAGCTCGGGAAGCAGGGCCTTTTGGCTCTGCTTCATAGCACTCTCGAGGATGCGCTCCAGGCGGTCTGCACGCACCTGCTTACGCTCCGAGTGCTTCACCCGTAGCAGGATGATGCGGTCGATGCCGATCTCAGTTACCTTCTCCAGCATCCATTCGATCCGATCTAGAGACTTCGTAGGGGCAATGGCAAGCGTAATCTGCCCCTGCCACCCCTTAGTCCAAGCCTCTTGTCTGAGGAGCTCTACCGCACAATGCCGCTTGTCTATATAGCTCAGACGAGCCTCATAGAGCTGCCCACGACCATCTGTGATGAGGACTTCATCACCCACACTACAGCGTAGCACACGCACACAATGCTGCGCCTCAGCCTCAGGTAGGTAAGCCTCCTGGGCGATGTTCGGAGCGAGGAAGAGAGGAAGATCTTTCATCCAACTAAGTGCATACTCTTTAATCCAACACCCAAAGGTAAACGAATAATACGAGATAGTGGTTACCTTTGTGCTACATTATCGCATTTTATCACCAATCAAGCTACTCGTGAGAATAGATATTATCACCGTACTGCCCGAGATGGTATGCCCTACACTAGAGGGATCGATTATCGGCAGGGCTCGCCAGCGAGGACTGCTCGAGCTTCATGTGCACAACCTCAGAGACTACTCTACAGACAAATGGCGCAGGGTCGATGACTACCCCTTCGGCGGCGAGGCAGGTATGGTGCTCAAGATCGAGCCCATCGAGCGAGCGATCAACGCCCTCAAGGCTCAGCGAGACTACGACGAGGTGATCTATACCTCCCCCGACGGGGAGACATTCAACCAGGGCATGGCCAACGAGATGAGCCTACACGAGAATCTTATCATCCTCTGCGGCCACTACAAGGGCATCGACTATCGGGTACGTGAGCACCTCATTACCCGAGAGATCTCTATCGGCGACTACGTCCTCACTGGGGGTGAGCTAGCCGCTGCCGTTATGACGGACGCCATTGTCCGCCTCATCCCTGGGGTGATCGGCGATGCAGAGAGTGCCCTCAGCGATACCTTCCAGGACAACCTACTTGCCCCACCCGTCTACACTCGCCCTGCGGACTACAACGGCTGGCGCGTCCCTGAGGTTTTACTCAGTGGGCACGAGGCCAATATCCACAAGTGGCGCATGGAGCAGGCCCTCGAGCGTACCAAGAGGCTACGACCCGACCTCCTCGAGCATTAGGTTCTATCCCCCTAGCCTCACCGCTTGACGATGACTCTTATATTCGCCTTCATCCTACTGATCTCCATACCGATAGCCCGCTACCTTGTGCAGCGCAATAGGCGGCTACGTCCATGGCTGATCGCTGCCTACCTCCTCCTGATTGGCTGGATGGTCTATTACCTCGGCGAACTGCTGAGCCACAGTTAATCGTCCCTAAAAAAGGGCAAAGCATGAGAGGGGGCAAACGATCGTTTGCCCCCTCTCATGCTTTTTTAAACCCTATTTCCCTTCGGGCCTAACCCTTGAGCCCTCTGATATGCTCCATGAGGCGATGGGCATGAGCCTTTGCCTCAGCCTCACAGTTGGGGTTCGTCAGGGGAAGCAGGCCTAGCGTATGCACATAGCCTGAATAGGTGAGCCCGCAGAAGCCACAGGCAGCCTCAATAGCCCCAGTACTAGCCCCGAGCATGGCTTCGCTGAAGTCTTGGGGGCTGGCCGCTGCGGTGAACGAATGCACGAGACGCTTGCCCTGCAGCTTATCCCCGCCGTCGCCATAGGCAAAGCCGAAAGTGAAGACTTCGTCCATCCAGTGCTTCATCAGGCTGGGCACATTGTACCAGAAGAGTGGATGCTGCAGCACAATCACATCGGCCTCGAGCAGAGCAGCCTGCTCAGCCTGGACATCAATCTTGCCCGAGGGATAGAGCTCCTCGAGGTTGCGGACGCTATAGCCTTCCTGCCGAGAGAGGACGTCGATGATCGTTCGGTTAGAGACACTTTGGCTCTGATAACTGTGCGAATAGATGACTAAGATCTTCATAAGAGATGCGGTTATGATTTAGTATGAGTAATAAGCTAGGTTGCGCCCCCAAAGGCTGTAGTATCGCCGAAGTACCCAGGCCGAGAAGAGGAGGAGGAGCCAGAGAGCACTCGTCTGCACCCCCGTAAGGCCCACTTGTAGATGGGTATAGGGCAGATCGCCCAAGAAGCGACTGACCTCAAGCATGACCTCGGAGAGTCCATCCACGAGCCCTGTGAGCGGTTGCAGGGGCAAAGGTAATGCACTTAGCCCGAGTAACAGCCATACTAAGGGAATCAATACCCCAACGAAGAGGCTCATCGGAAGGCTTGCCCACACGAACGAGAGAGCACTGGAGCCCCAATAATAGAGGCATAGGGGGAGCACTAGAGCCTGCGCCGAGAGAGCCAGGCAAAGCCCTCTCCACAAGAAGCGCACGAGAGGATTGTACAGCTCCCCCACACAGCCTACAAGCGGTCTGTAAAGCAAATAGATCGACAGCAGAGCAGCATACGAGAGGGTGAAGCTGGGCTGATTGACAAGGAACGGATTGTCCACCAGCTGTACGAGGGCCGAGAGAGCCAGCACGTTGGGCAGACGGGCAGGTCTACCGAGCAATGCGCCAGCGAGATAGAGGCTCAGCATCAGAGCAGCCCGCACCGTAGGCACAGCCCAGCCCGAGATGAGGGTAAAGCCCCACACCCCCACGAGCAGCACCAAAGCCCTCAGACGAGGACGAGCGTCCATCCAGCGGACAAGGCCCAAGAGGCTCAGGAGAAGGGCCGCTACCACCCCCAGGTGAAAGCCACTGACAGCCAAGATATGCGCCACCCCACTGGAGACGAAGCTCTCCCGCAGCTCTCGGCTCTCCCGTCCTCGGGGCATATACCCTAGAGCAACGGCTCTAGAGAGGTGAGTCGCCTGTCCCTCGGGCAGCAATCGGCCGAGACGCTCCGAGAGACGCTGCTGCAAGAGACGACCAACTAAACGAGGCCTAGTGAGTAGCCTCCCCCACCCCTTCAGCGGCCTAGAGCCCTCGACGAGGCCAAAGACAGAGCCCGAGATCCCCCGAGAGAGGCGCGAGGTCCTCCACCGCTCCTCTCCCTCAAAGTGTATAGGCCTCAGCCTCGAGAGCTCCAGTGTATCCCCCAGCCCTACGCTGGGCAAGCCCCTCGTATAGAACACCAGATGATGCCCCCGAACCTCAGAGGTGAGGAGCTCAACCTCGAGGCTATAGCCCGAAGGGATGCGCTCTGCCGAGGTCAAGACCAAAGCCCTAGCTTCGGTCGGCAGATCACCCTCAGCTATCCGATGCCTTCGCTCATAAGCCCTCACGAGAAGTACCGCCAGCGAGAGCACGAGAACAAGGCCTCCCAGACGAGCAAGCCAACTCGGCAGATAAACGCCTCCTCTCTGTATGAAGTGGGCAAGCTGAGAGAGCGACAAAAGCACAAACCCCACACCTACACCCCTCATGGGGTCTAGGTATGGGGCATAGTATATCCCAAGGATAAAGGCTAGAGCGGGCAAGAGGAGGGGATGACGCCGTAGCGTCTGCCTCAGCTCCGAGAGCAGCCAACCTAGCTCTGAGCGGATGCCTCTGTATCGCACGGCATACCCCTAGGGTTCGGCTAAGAGTTCCGCTTTAGGGCCTTAAGCCCCGCAATAGCCTCTAGGGGGGCAGCATGGCCAAAGACATAGCTGCCAGCCACCAAAGCATCCGCCCCCGCCTCGACGAGGCGTGCACCAGTCTGGGCATTCACTCCCCCATCGATCTCAATGAGACAACTATGCCCACCCTCGTCAATCATCCGACGTAGGCGACGAGTCTTGTCTATGGTTTGCTCGATGAAGCGTTGCCCGCCATAGCCAGGATTGACGCTCATCAAGAGCACCATATCCAGCTCGGGCAGGATGTCTCGAAGGAGCTCTACGGGCGTATGAGGATTGAGCGTTACAGCTGCTTTCATCCCGGCGTCCTTGATCGCCCCTAGGGCTCGATGCAGGTGGGTACAGGCCTCGTAGTGCACATTCATCGTATCGACCTTGAGGGCAGAGAGCTCTCGAACGAACTTGATCGGCTCGACGATCATCAGATGCACATCGAGGGGCTTCTCAATGATCGGGCGAATGGCCTCAAGGATGGGGAAACCAAAGGAGAGGTTGGGCACAAAGACACCGTCCATGATGTCGATGTGCAACCAATCGGCTTGGCTCTGATTGATCATGCGAATATCCCGCTCTAGATGCAGGAAGTCTGCCGAGAGCAGAGAGGGGGAGATAATGGTACTCATAGCTAGAAATAGGGGAAGGGCTAGTAACAGGGCCAACCAGGGCCCGGCTAGATGATAGAGGCCAGCATACGCAGGCGGAGGAGGGTTTGCTGATGTCGCTCTCCCTGACGCTCACGCTCGGCCGAGAGGGCGATGTTGATCTTTTCGCTTTCGCTAAGTCTGTAGATTTGCTTCATAAGCACTGCGCTTTAGAGTTGTCCAATGCTGCCCCCCTCTCCAGCGAGACGAGCAGCCTATAGCGAACTAACGCACCACAGAGCCTCCGTAGTATATCCCCACCCCGAGATGCTCGAGCCTTAGCTCCCGAGCTGCATCTGCTTGCGCAGATTGATCAGGGCATAGCGCATCCGCCCCAGGGCAGTATTGATGCTGACACCCGTGTGCTCGGAGATCTCTTTGAAACTCATCTCCTGCCAATAGCGCAGCACAACGACCTCTCTCTGCTCGGCAGACAGAGCCTCAAGGCCTCGGTAGAGCTCCCCGACCATATCGCCAGCGATGAGCTCCTGCTCAGCATTGAGACCCTCATCGGCGATCGAGGTCGCAATGAAGTCTCGTCCACTCTCATCCTCAATAGGGTCGAAACGAGCCTCACTGCGCAACCGCCTATAATGATCCATAATGCGGTTGTGGGTGATGCGGCTAAGCCACTGCTTGAACTTCCCCTCGGCACTGTATCCCCCCTGGCGAATGGTTGTCATCACCTTGATGAAGACATCCTGGAAAAGATCCTCTACCACCTCCTCATCTGAACATGAGAAGCGAATATAGGTGTGTACAAAGGCGTCGTAACGCATGAGCAGCGTATCAAAGGCCTCATTACATCCCTGTGCATATAGGGCGACGAGCTGGTCGTCTGCCATTGTCTCCAATCTACGCATGGTTGTTGTGTAGTATTTGTTTGACGATCAATATTTATAGAGATGTAGAGATGCTCCGATAGGCAAATACGTTGAGGTGGATGTGGGTGAGTTATTTAGTTAGCTGTGAGCATTAAGCTCGTCCAAAGTAAGCAAATCTTCGGCAAATAGCCAAAAGCCCTGGATACCCATCGCCTAGGGTCTACGAGGCGAGAGCCCCTGGCGAAGGCCCTCCAAGAGAGAGGGGCAAGCCATCTCGAGGATGTCCAGTACCCTCTCGAAGCCCTCAGCCCCACCATAGTAAGGGTCGGGGACGTGATCGGGACGAGGACGGGGCATCCAGTCCGTCAGGAGGCTCACCTTCGCCTCTGCCTCTGGCGTTGGGGCCATATCGATGAGGCTCTGCCGATTGCGCTCATCCATCCCGATGATGTAGTCGAAGCGAAAGAAGTCCTCATAGACGACAGGCCGACTCAGAGAAGAGAGGGTATAGCCTCGGCGAGCAGCATGGGCTCGCATACGACTATCGGCTGGCTCTCCCTCATGGTGGGCACTCGTACCAGCTGAGTCGATCTCGAAGAGCTCGCTGAGGCCTTCCTGAGCGACATAGGCTGAGAAAACGCCTTCGGCACTAGGAGAGCGGCAGATATTGCCTAGACAAACGAATAGGATCTTGGTTTTTGTCTTTGTTTGCTGCATAGGTTTGTAAGGGTTAAGATAAAGAGGACTAAGAGCCCCAAGGGCTATGAGGCCCTCAAGGGTCGTCCAAAGCAAGCAGCACCACAAGACTTCGTTAACTGTCTTGCGGTGCTGCCTCTTGTTTCGATGGTCGGGATACCAGGATTCGAACCTGGGACCCCCTGCTCCCAAAGCAGGTGCGCTAACCGGACTGCGCTACATCCCGTTCCTTATTTCGACTGCAAAGGTATGAAGCATTCTGGATATATGCAAGCAGTTGCCCCTATTTTTTCTCAAACAAGGGAGATAGGCATCAGCAGGAGAAAGCAAATAAAGTGAGCAGCGCAGCGGTCTCGAAGACCACTGCGCTGCCTTTTTGTGTCGGGATGACTGGATTCGAACCAGCGACCACACGCCCCCCAGACGTGTACTCTAACCGGGCTGAGCTACATCCCGCCTTATTTGCGCTGCAAAGGTATCACTAATTTCCCTATCCGCCAAATGTCTCCCGATAAAAATCAAGTCCTTCCTTGATTTCGTCCTCTGTACTGAGGCGTAGCTCCTGGATGTTGCCTGGCTCTAGGGCTACCATCATGACGATGTCGCCTCGGCTAGACTTCTTGTCCTGCCGCATGAGGGCAAGTAGGGCGGGATAGTCCCGGCACACATAGTGCCACTGCGGATAGAGCTCCCTAGAGAGCTGAACGAGCTGACGCAGCAGTGCCGAAGAGCCCCCGAGCTGCTGCACCCCAATATAGGTCTCGACGATCAGGCCGATGATGACAGCCTCGCCATGGCTTAGGCTGCGATGCTTGGGCGAGGAGAGGCTATAGGCCTCGAGGGCATGACCCACCGTATGGCCGAGGTTGAGGATGCGTCGAAGGCCCGAGATCTCCTCGGGGTCTTGGGCGACGATATCCTCCTTACACCGAGCGCACTGAGCGATGAGACCCAGCCACTCGTCCTCGGAGAGCGTCTCGGGGTCTCCGAAGCGCAGGATCTGCCGCCATAGGGCCTCGCCCGAGATCATGCCGTACTTAATGACCTCGGCATAGCCTGAGTAGAGGGCCTCGAGCGGGAGGCTATCGAGGAAAGCGAGATCGGTAAAGACCTCGAGCGGGGGATGGAAAGCTCCGACAAGGTTCTTCACCCCTGCCAGGTCAATGGCAGCCTTCCCCCCGATGGCGGCATCGACCATCCCCAGGAGCGTCGTGGGCAGGAGGATATGCCGCAACCCTCGCATATAAGTGGCTGCTGCCAAAGCCCCTAGATCCGTTAGGCTTCCCCCTCCGACAACAAGGAGGAGGCTGGAGCGAGAAGCTCCCCCTCGCTGAAGCCAAAGCCAAAGCTCCTCGAGGGCTGAGAGACTCTTGACCTCCTCCCCACCCCGATGGCTCAGCACCCGCTCCTCGGAGGTTAGACCTCGAAGTAGCCCGAGGGCTTCCCCATGATGTGATTCGAGGGCCTCGTCGATGAGGACGAACAAAGCATCACAAGCTAGCCCCCTAAGGTAGGGGACTAGCTTGCTCGCAATGATTTGCCTTCCGGTCTCCATAGCCGAAGGGCTAGGCCTTGAGCCCAGTGTCGAGGAGGATCTGCTCGATGGCCTGGCTGAGGCCCGAGGGGTTCTTGCCCCCAGCCGTAGCGAAGTGGGGCTGTCCGCCACCACCGCCCTGGATATGCTTGGCTGCTGAGCGGATGAGCGTAGAGGCACTCCAGCCTCGGGTCTCGACAAGATCCTTCGAGAGCATGAGGGTTAGGTGTGCCTTACCCGTAGCATCGAGGGCTGTAGCGATGAAGATGAAGCTCTCCTGCAGCTCGCCAGCGAGCTGGAAGGCCAGATCCTTGAGGGCCTCTGGCAGGAAGTTCTTCTTCACAACGAATAAGCGAACGCCCCCGAGGTACTCTTGGTTTGAGAGCAGCTCGGCCTTGAACTCAGCCACCCGCTCACGGGAGAAGTCCTGCACCTGACGCTGTAGCTCAGCATTCTCCTCGATCGTCTTCTTGATGGCCACGAGCAGCTGAGGGTGGTTGTGGAAGATCTCTCGGATGCTCTTGAGCGTGTCCTCGATCTCGTAGAGCACCTTCTCTGCGCCAGCACCCGTAACAGCCTCGATGCGACGCACTCCAGCGGCTACAGAGGCTTCGCTGATGATGCGGAAGAAGCCGATCACCCCTGTCGAGGGTACGTGCGTCCCCCCGCAAAGCTCGATAGAAGTACCATACTGTAGGACACGCACCTCGTCGCCGTACTTCTCGCCGAAGAGGGCCATAGCCCCCATGGCCTGAGCCTCGGCAATGGGCATAGAGCGATACTCCTGGCGGACGAGGTTCTGTCGGATGCGGCTATTGACGAGCTGCTCCACCTGTCGCAGTTGCTCGGGCTCGAGCTTGGCGAAGTGAGAGAAGTCGAAGCGCAGCACCTCGGGCGACACATACGAGCCCTTCTGCTCGACGTGCTCGCCCAGCACCTCCCTCAAGGCCTCATGCAGGAGGTGGGTGGCCGTGTGGTTGGCCTCTGCAGCCTGCCTGCGCTCGAGATTAATCTCGGCTGTGAAGCTCGCACCGAGATCCTTGGGCAGCTGCTTCATCAAGTGAACGGCAAGGTTATTCTCCCGCTTAGTATCGAAGATCGGATACCGCTCTGCTCCATCGACGAGCCAGCCACTATCACCGACTTGCCCTCCCATCTCGGCATAGAAGGGGGTAGAGCTGAGCACAACCTGGTAATACTCGCCCCCCTTCTGCTTGACCTTGCGGTAGCGCAGGATCTCACTGTCGCAGCTAGTTAGGTCATAGCCCACGAAGCGGGTCTCGCCTTCGTGGATGCTCTGCCAGTCATCAGCCTCGATGCTGGCAGCATTTCTAGCACGCTCCTTCTGCTGCTGCATACACTCCTCGAAGCCTGCCTCATCGACACTCATCTGATGCTCCGAGAGGATAAGGGCCGTTAGGTCAATAGGGAAGCCGTAGGTATCGTAGAGGAGGAAGGCCACCTGGCCCGAGAGCACACTCTGACCCTGGCTCTGTAGCTCGCCAATCTCCTTATCCAAGAGGCGGATGCCTGTCTCTAGGGTACGGAGGAAGCTCTCCTCCTCCTCCTTGATCACTCGCTGGATCAGGTCTTGCCCTGCTGCAAGCTCGGGGTAAGCGTCGCCCATCGTCTCGATGAGGACGGGTAGGAGGCGATACATGAAGGCCTCACGTCTACCGAGGAAGGTATAGCCATAGCGCACAGCACGGCGCAGGATGCGGCGGATCACATAGCCCGCCTTGGCATTGGAGGGGAGCTGACCATCGGTGATCGCAAAGGCAATCGTGCGGATATGGTCTGCAATGACACGCATAGCCACATCGCTCTGCTCTGCCTGCCCATACTCGTAGCCCGAGAGGGTAGCGATGGTGCGGATGATGGGGGTGAAGAGGTCGGTATCGTAGTTCGACGTCTTGCCCTGAATAGCCATACAGAGACGCTCGAAGCCCATCCCCGTATCAATCACCTTGTTGGGCAGAGGCTCTAGTGAGCCATCGGACTTGCGGTTGTACTGCATGAAGACGAGATTCCAAATCTCAATAACCTGTGGGTGGCTCTGATTGACCAGTGTAAGGGCATCGACGGCGGCACGCTCCTCTTCGCTGCGCAGGTCAACATGGATCTCCGAGCAAGGGCCACAAGGGCCTTGATCGCCCATCTCCCAGAAGTTATCCTTGCGATTGCCATCAATGATGCGATCCGAGGGTAAGAGGCGTCCCCAAATCTCAGCGGCCTCTTGGTCTCGCTCTAGCCCCTCGGGCTCGTAGCCCTCGAAGACGGTTACATAGAGTCGGTCTCGATCGACCCCGAGCACCTCGGTCAGGTACTCCCAGGCCCATTCGATAGCCTCTCGCTTGAAGTAATCGCCGAAGGACCAGTTGCCGAGCATCTCAAACATCGTGTGGTGGTAGGTATCGTGCCCTACCTCCTCGAGGTCATTGTGCTTACCGCTGACACGCAGACACTTCTGCGAGTCTGCTACACGGGGGTACTTGATCTCGGCGTGCCCGAGGATGATGTCCTTGAACTGGTTCATCCCAGCGTTGGTAAACATCAGTGTGGGGTCGCCCTTGATCACCATAGGAGCAGAGGGAACAATGTGGTGTCCCTTGCTTTGGAAGAACGACTTATACGACTCTCTTATCTCTTTGGATGTCATCATATATGAAGCTGTATATTTTGTTGTTGGTCGAAATGCTTTGAGAGGACAAAAGTACTCTATTTCGGCGAATAAACCCCTCCCCTAGATCCATCTTCCGAGGGCATCGAAGCCCCTCCCTTAGGGGGATGGAGAGGGGGCAGTAGCCTCCCTCGGCCGCAGGCTAGTCCCCGACAAAACAGAGGTCGCCGAGCAACTGGATAGCTACTCGGCGACCTAGGGTCTATAGGGCTGGACAAGGGACTAATCCACCTCAAAGCTCGAGCGTACGGTTACGCTTGCAGTCTTGAGCTTGGAGGAGGTATTGAACGTCCCACCCCAGCTGTATTCGTCCTCGCTGTTGAGCCCAACGATCTGGAAGACACCCATCGACGAGGAGGTCATGCGACCGATGCTCCCCTTACTCCCTCGGGCGATGATAGAGGCTCGATTGTAGGCATCCTCGGAGGCCTCCTGCAACATCTCCATCTTGAGGGTATTGAGCTGGGTATAGTAGTAGCGAGGAGCACGGGCCACAAGACCGATCCCCTCATGAAGCAATTCGGAGATACTCTGATAGATCTGCTCGACCTCGTCCACACGGCTCGAGGTGATGATAATATCGCTCATGAGCTCGAAGCCCTTATACTCTCGGATATACTTCTGCATCTGATTGCTGTAGTACTGATCGTACTTCTCCTCTACGGAGGTTGAGGAGAAGCTGATCTGCTCCTGCTCGATACCACGCTCCTTGAGATAGGCTAGGATGCGCTCCTTGTAACGCTTGTGCTCGGCATAGGCCTGCCGCTGGTCTTTGTTCACGGCTACGGCCTTGATCGTCCAAACGATCTGATCGCTCTTGATCTGACGAGAGGCCATCCCAGTAACAGTAATCTTGGGGTCTCCTCCACTAAAGTGCTTAATGCCCCCAGCCAGCAGCCAAGCACTGACGATAACGGCCACGGCGATGATGGTGGCGATGATTAGCTTACCCTTTTGCATAAGTATTTGATTGTTAGATAATGATACATGTATGATCCTCCCGAGGGCCTCATGCAGGGCGATGGGAGCGACAGGCACAAATGTAGACATTTCTTTACACTCACCATCATTGTAGAAGAAAAAAACTCTACCGCCACGCTGGGGGCTGAGCGGGGAGGGGAGGCGAAGGCCTATCGAGAGCCTTGCCCTAGCTCTATTACCCTCTCTATAGAGACATAAGTAGGAGCTCGAATGAGCTCCTATCTGAGTCTCAGGAGAGATCCTATCTAGACCTCCAGTGCGGCTCTATCGAGTCCTCGCCTCATCCCCTAGACGAGAGCTCAGCTGAGCTCCTACCTGAGCCTCTATCAAGCAGTTCCTCTACCCATACAGGGCACACCAGGACAACAGGGTATTAGCGGCATTACAGGTATAATACTTATATTCGCTGCCGCATCTCATCTAAGGATGGATGGCAATGAGAGAGGGTTCACCCACAGCATTAAGTACGTGTTATAAACAAATTTTCTTCGACAATGAACAGCGATCCAACGATAAAGGACAGATCAAAAACGAAGCGTTCTCGGTCATTCTTTGAGGGTTTGACGGGTAAAGATTTATTGTTTTCGTGCATATATGCCACTGTAACTTCCGTGATTGGGATGTTGCTCATGAGCGTGCTGTATGAGGTGAAAGTGAATTTCACCTATGGCGTTATCCTCGCAGGGTGCTTCTTTTTGATGAGTATTTTCGCCTTGTACATTCGCTCTAACAAGAGTCCGAAATAAGGGTGCTCGTTCGACCATCACCCCGCCCTATCCCTTGGACTGGGAGCGTCTAGCGATCTAGCTGCCTCAAGCAGGGGGCGATACACAAGAGTTCAGCCACTTCGGCATAGCGATAAGCATTAGGCCCAGCCTCTCTCGACTGAGAGGCTGGGCCTAATCTTATTACTTGGGTCGGGGCTCAGGGAGTGAGCCCTCGAAAGGGAGATGACGGACTTAGTTGCCGTAGGGGACTACGAGTTTCATACCCTTACCTCTCAGCGTTACGAGCTTCTTGTCGGTGAGAACTTCCTCAACAAGAAGTGAATAGTTTCCCGTCGTATAATCACTAACATTGACGAAAGTAATTTTGGTCTCGATACGCTTGCCTTTCTCTGGGTTCAGTATCGCTGGGATAAACACACGCTGCTGATCCAGCTGTAGGCTAGGAGAGCTGGAGATCCAAGCCATCTTGCCCGCACGATAGGCATACAAAAGGGCTGGGAAGTGCTCTCTGAGCTCCTTATGGCTAGTGTTATAGAAGCCCACTTTGTGCGACACATTGTTATCTGCCTTGACTCTGATCAAGAGCTCCTTAGCAGGACGATTGTCTTGCGTCTTAAATATCAGCTTGGCCTCCCCCTCGTGTGTGGCTCGGAGTTTGAGCGAACCAGTCTTAGCCTCCCACTCGAAGATAATAGCCTCCTCGGGGTCTTCCTCTTCGACGACAACATCATCACCTCCACCAATCACACGAATATCCTGACGCTCCTGACCTGGATAGAGTGTCAAGCTCGCCTCAGGCAGGTTTAGTTCCGACCGTTGTACCTTAACTGTAAGGGTCTTCTGCTTATTATGCGATCGAATCAGCACAATGGTCTCGCCATACTCGAGCCCTTTAAGTTTAAGGTAAGAGCCCTCGATACGAGCCTCTAGAATGCGAGAGTCTCGGACAGAAACTGAAAACTTACCATTCCCTCCCGATAGGGCTACGTCTTGATTCGTCTCCTTATCAAGAATGATCTCTGTAAGCTTGCCCCCGATCTCGATCTCAGGGATCTTAGGTTCGTCCGCCTTCTTACAAGATGAGACTATCAGCACAATGAGTGCAATGTATAGGGATATACGCTTCATTTCGTTCTTATTCTTTTAATTAATAATTGGCAACTGCTCTGAGATAGCACATAGTCTATACTATTCAACAACCTCCAAGTCATAGGTCAGCACCCAAACTCTATCAGCAGACTCTCGGATCTCGATCTTAAGCTCCTGGTGCTCCCCTATACGAGGGAAGGTCAATGTATGGCCCTGAGGCTCGACCTTTTGGCCATTGATCCAATAGGAAAACTTAGTCTGAGACTCCTTATAGAGATCTTGATAGAAGAGATGGATCACCTTCTTAGCTACCCCCTGCTTGCTTAGGGTACGCAAATGAGGCAGACGAGTCACATCATCCACCGTCTTGGATATAGCAGCAGTACGCACCTTAATGGCCTGATCACTGGACTTATGCGTCCCCTTGCGAGCACGCACCTTAACCGTATATTCTGTCGCTGGTTCGAGATCTGGCACAGTGAATCGATTCTCCTTAGTTTGATAAGTCTTGCCAGCAGCCTCTACCTCCCAGCTGACTTCGGCATCTAGAACTTGATCCCACGCCAGTTCTATCTCTCTCTCGTAGGCAGTATGATCAAGCGAACGAGGGGCTTCAAGCTCTACCTTGGGCATACGTTCGCCACGGATAAGAGAGAAGTCGTCCACATAAATCACCTTTGGAGAATTGAAAACGAAAGGAACCTCAAGCAGAATCTCTATCCAAGAGATCTTCTCTCCTCTCTTCTCCTTGGGGAGATCCTCCTGGTTAATAACGATAGGGATTACCTTCTCTGCCCACTCGGCTTGAGTACGCACACCAGAGCCAATGATCTTCTTCGTCAAAATAGGTTCATCCTTGGGATCATTGTACACCCTGACAGTCAGCTCGAGGGCGAGCTTGTCTAGCGTTCCTCTGTGCCAGTAGCTGAAAGTCATCTTCTCGCCTGCTTTTATGGGGAATTTCTCCAGGTTGAGATCATCCTCATCTTCTCCAAAAATCGAAAGGAACACGCGTTCGTTAGGGAAGAGCCTCAAACAGTAGTTGCCCGAATGAGGATTGCTCTGCTCGAAATTGAATTTGCCAATATAATTTCCACGCAGAGACCAGCGGTCAAAGATAGGGTCATCGTGGTGAGAGCCCAGCTTTTCGAAGCCAGGATTATACCACAAGTTCTCCTGCTCAGTCTGCCCGAAGAGCACATGGGGCACAAAAAGGCAAACTAAAGCGAAGATGGATAATAGTTTCTTCATTACTTCAACGATTTTAGTTTTATTGATTAAAGAATTTGTTATTGCATACGTTGCTCAATCTCCCCGACAAGTTTAGAGAGCTCCTGATCGAGTAATTCATGATCCCAAAAACCACGTCCACGAAGCAGTCTATGTAGCATTGCCTGAACCTCTTGGTATGAGAAGTAGGGCTTTCCATGCCTAGGATCTCTTAGGAACTGTAAGCAATAGATCAGCCCATAGGCATCCGAAAGCATCGGGAAAGCGAAAGGGGCATGCTCCCTCAGATTAGCCATAGTATTGCCACCAATGAGCAGGTGTTTGATCCTTGTCCTGATAACAACAGCGATCTCTCGACGGATCGTCTCGACATGCTGGGGCAGCATATCATAAAGATGGTAACCAATATCTATGCGCCCAAGGGTAAAGGCTAGATCGAGACGTCGAGAGGTCTCTCTGAGGGCTCTAATGCCGTTGCCCATCGCCCAAGCTCTCAATCCCTGTAGATAATAGCCATAGGCTAGATCCCAATGGTGCTCTAGAGCAGTATAGTTACGCCCTTTGATCAATACTTGATGCTCATGGTCGTCGATGAGCTGGCGATTAGAGACTACAGCCTCATCAAGATGGACATTGAGGATTTGGTCGATATTCATCGCCCCAAGGATCATTGCTTTAAGCGATTGAGAGACAACCAAACCTTGTTCATCGGAAAAGACGAAGCGACCTGTCCGTTCTCCATCGATGTAACCCGTCTGTCCGGGCTGAGCCTCTCGACGACGATGCCTACCGGGATTATCCGAGCCCAAACCCGAAATACGGGCCACAGAGGCTATCTGAGTATCTAGATCTGAGAGGATCTGCCCCCTTTGACCACCATGTTTGCTCGAGCGAGCAATATAGTCTCTAGGAGCGTAGCCATAGAGCCCCCGATCCCAAAGCGTTCGGACAGCACTCATCTGCTCCGAGGTTAATATGTAGGCTTGGTCAAAGAAGCGATCATTGAGCTCCTTGAACGTTGCTAAGAGAAGCTCAGCCTCTTGGATATCGACACTACTCTCTTGGTTGCGAGAGAATTTATACTTAGGGTCTTGCTCTTGTAAGAGTTGATCCCCGGTCTCGACCGTCTGGAGTATAGGGCTCTGACAAGACACGAGCGCAAGGCTCAGCACCATACAAAGGGCCAAAGTTCTATGCATAATAGACTGCTGTATGGACATGACTTAAGGAAGGATGATGTATTCGCAGTAAGGCGAGGCAATGGGGTTGGGGCCCTCCTTATTCTGAGACTGCTTGCTCTCGAGCGTAGGTACGACCACTAGGCCATCGACCGATCGAGCGGAGATGCTCGCCGAGATCATCGAGCCGCGAGGAGCTACCCCCGAAACACTCAAGTATAGTGGATAGCCCGAACGTACTGTGAAAGTCTTGACCAACTCTTGACCAGCGATGAGTAAGTCCGTAGCCACATCACTAGCAGGATTGGAGCTAGCGATGCAAATCTTCTTGTCTGCACTGATATAACGGACTGAGTAATTGGCCTTAGCCTCACCCTCAGGCTGGGTGAAGAGGCAACGCAGCGTTACGACATAGTCCCGTGCATCTTCATCGATCGCGACACCTGGATACTTGTAGGCACTGAGTGCCATCTCAGGGTCACAAGGCATACGGGTCATATCCTCGAAGGAGATCTCGGGTTTACTGATTCCACCAAAGGGAAAGAGGGCATTATAATCCTCATCCTTCTCATCTAAAGGTTTATCGGAGCACGAGCCGATCAACAGGACGAGAGCAAAGAGATAAATAACTTTTCTAAAAGACATAGCACCTAGAGATAATGCAGTAACAGCTCCACAGAGGGAGCGTAAAGGATTTTGTTTCATCATACAATGAAGGCTCTATTTATGGTTGATGAGTATCGAAGATCTCCGCAACATAACTCGTAGGCTCACCATCAGGATACAGATGCTTGCTCTCAAAGAGAAATCTCTGCCGCTCAGGATTATAAACAGATACTAGCTCAGCGACAAATCGACCATCTCGATATTCAAAGTCAGTGAAAGTAATCTTGCCATCATACTGGAAACCAGGTCTAAATGACAACCCCTCACCAGTACCAACATAACCCGAACCAATGCCATTATACCCTCTGAAGATAGGAGAGTACTTCTCTATGAGTGAAAGGAAGATGTGATATCGCTTTCGGTTGCGCTCCTGCTCGAGTCTCAAGTCTCCTCGAGGATCTTTGAAGGGCGCATCGCTTTGAAAAAACACTCGGCTGCCTCGACGGATCGTAATCTGTGGGTGTACCATCTTCTCGAAGAGGCGACGATGCTCGAGGGCCTTCTCGGCCGTATGTTGCCACTCCTGCTCGCTCTTTAGGGGTGTGAGGACGATGTAGGGTCTATTGCCCTCGGCCGAGACCCCAGTGGTGAAGATCAACCGCCCCTGATAGTCTCTATAGCGATAGACGAAGTCCGAAACCCCGGACAGCTCGCTGGTAACCAGCTTATGCAGGGGTGTATAGGTCGTCAGGCTCAGCTGCAGGCTACTACCCAGCCGAACATCATACTCCCCCTGAACAGCAGACTGAGCCTCAGAGGCTGAGAAGTCCGCCTTGATCTCTAGACGACGATCAGGGGAAAACTTCATTAGAGCGAGGTAGCCTCCATAGCCGTACTTCTCCTTCGTAACATCAGTCCAGTCGAGGCGCAGGCTAGGGTTGCGGAAGAGGAGCGAGTCTACCCGAGGGAAGTAGCTCATCTGCCAGCCATGTGATGCAGAGGTTAGCACCTCTCTAAAGGCCTCGATATGTCTCTGGGTACGCTCGGCTGGGGAGTCTTCGAAGGCTATAGGCTGCTGACAGCCTGCGGCCAGGAGGCACACAAGGGCCGAGAGTAGATAGGGTCTTATCATAGGGCAATTTCGTTTACTTGATCTGATGCTGCTTGTAGTAGGTATCGAGCTGCTTGAGGCTCAAGAGCTGTAAGCGGCTCAGGCTGATGCCCACTTGATGCTTGAAGTAGCGCTCCACAAAGGTTCGCTTGGCCCTTAGAGCTCGATAGGCCTCTGCAGCCTCTGCCACAGACTGAGGATCTTCGGGGTCGATGGGTCGGGCTGCGACATCCTCCACTGCCTTGAGTTCGACAGCGGTATGTAGGAGCATCACGCTGATGATCTCGGCAAACTCCTGCTCAGGGCCGGCCATGGAGTAGAGCGTATAGAAGCCTCTGCGATGGGCATAGGGACTCAGCCCCACGCGCCGATACACCTCCGAGGGCGAGGGAGGAAGAGCTAGAGATCCATAAGCCTTTGGGGCAATTGCAAGGAAAGCATCTCGGTCATAGGGGATCTGCTCGATCAGCCTACGGGCGAACTGATGGTGGATGCTTCGCATGAGCCGATAGATACTCTGCTTGTCCCTATGGTCGTAGGCATTTACATCGAAAGCGAAGAGCTCGTTGCTCGCAGTCCTCGGATACCAAAGCCTCATGAGCACGCCATTATCCTCGAGCTCATAGCCTCCGAGTAGGGAGAGGCGCACAAATCCCTTGTCCTTGAAGAAGTCTTTCCCCCCAGCCTTGCTTTGGGTATAGAGGTTGAGCAGAAGCATCTTGACGGCCTCTAGCACGGGCTTCACCTGCTCAGTCTTAGGTGGGATAGCTACGCTGCCCGAAGGGAAGTGCTCCTTCTGCCATCGATAGAGAACCTGCAGGTTGTATGGGGTAAATTCGGAGGAGATCCATCGATCTAGCTCCGTTCGCTTCTCGAGGGGGAGATACTTGTCGATCACACTGTTTGCATCCAAAGCCTCCTTCTGACATGCAGACAGAGCTAAGCATCCCACTAGGAAGCTCACTAGGTGTATCTTACGCACTGTAATTCGTTTCATCTTAGCTTATCTTCAATGGGCAATCTTGTTGCGAGGGTTAGGCTCGAGGCCTCGGCGGATCGCCTCGACAGGGATCTGAAGTACCTTGCGATAGTCATCCTTGTCGAGAGGACGATAGAGCGGATGGTGACTATTTCTCTTAAGAGATATATAGAAACGTCGAATATCGAACCAGCGAAGCCCTTCATGCAGGAATTCCTTCTGACGGAAATCTAAGATGATCTTGAGCAGACCTAGCTGCTTACGAGACAATCCATAGAAAGGAGTTAAATCTTGCCCCACTTGCCTATCAGAATTGGTGTAGACACTTCGTGCACAAGGAGGAATCACATGATACTTGGCCTGCATAAGTGTCAGTAGGTCATCAATGGCCTGATCATATTTCAGAAGCATGGTGTAGGCCTCCATGCGATTGAGTAGCACCTCATCGGCCGAGAGCAAAACATTGGTTACATAGAGATCTCTAGGACGTACGCCTGTACTTCCAAAGAGGGATAGCTCTCCAAACTTCGCCGTATAGACCCCCTCTTTGATCGGGGAATTTGAGGAGTTAAACACATAGGGCAGAGACAGATTAACCTTCTCATAGTCTGTGCAGCCACTGAAACCCCTGTTGTTATAGATATCCTTCATCTCTGCGAGGGTCGTACCATAGGTTTGGTTCGGCAGGTCTCTAGCCCATCGAGACTCGGTGGTCGTAAGCAAGAGGTTCGAGGGTTCAGCCGTAGAGCAATAACGTCGATGCAAACTAAGGCGATTGAAGCGGAATTCTTTCTCATACGAGGCCCAATCTCGGAGCATCATCTTGGGCGTTGCCCCTAGGACATAGTTCGAGTACTCGACGACCTCCTGCCACTGCCCTTTCATAAGGTAGAATCTCGAGGCGAAAGCATAGGCTGCCTTCTTGTTGAAGTGGAACTTGGGCTTGAGATAATAGGCATCACTGACCAAGGTAATACCGAGCTTGAGATCCTGCTCAATCTGCTCATACACCTCAGCCACTGTGCCCCGGCTGTAGTGTACGAGGGCATGCTTCTCAGGATGCTTTAGATAAGGGATTCCTGGGGATAGCTTCGACTCCTCCCCTCGGTAGGGCTCTGCCCAAACGTTCACCAGCATGAAGTGTAGATAGGCACGCAGCAGGAAGGCCTCTGCATAGAGAGCCTTCACTCGGTCGGTCTTGGGGTATTTCTTGAGAAGCTCTAGGGCCTTATTCGCCTGGGCAATGCCTCTGTAGCAGGCATTCCAGTAGGCTAGCGGCGTGTCTAGATCCTCCTGATCATAATCCTCCCAAAAGTACATGGCCTCGTTAAGCTGATAATGCTCTCCGTAGGTTCTCTGCCCCACATTGTCCGTACGGGTCTCAAGAAAGGGGAAGTAGCTGGCATCGGGATAAGCCCCCGTGAGCAGCTCGGCGATCTTCTCCTCGCTATCGATCACAACGTCGAACGAGGAGTCGGGCGTTACGTCAAGGTACTTGCCACACCCCCCGAAGAGGGTAACGGCCAAGAGGAGGAGGATATAGCGTTTGTAGTGAATCATCATCTTTGTCTCGAATAGGTTTAGAGGCCGAGGTTTAAAGTCAGCGTATACTGCTTAGGTGTAGGCAGAGCTACCCCACCCGACTTGTAGAACTCGGGGTCTTGGCCTCTGAGTGCAGGGTCTGAATAGATCAAGAACGGATTGGTAATGTTGAGCCGAATATTGGCCGAGTGCAGATGCAGAGCCTTCAGAGCTCTGTCAGGCAGGGCATAGGCCAGCGAGATGCTCTTCATCCTGACGAAGCTACCATCGGCTACCCGAACCTGAGAGAAGTTGTAGGTATTGTAAGCTCTCTCGAGGCTCTCTCGACCGACCTCTCGGATAAGGTCCACCGAGGGTAGCGTAGGCACATCGGTCTTGTATTCGTCTCCCTGTACGAGCCAGCGGTCGTAGTAGTCCTTGGAGAAGACATTCAGATCTCCGAAGGCGGGGTCGAAAGTAGGGTTGAGGCGGATTTTATTCCCAGCCTGAGCCGTGATGAAGAAGGAGAGCTCCCAGCCCTTGTATCTGAAGGTATTTGACAGTCCTCCAATCAGATTCGGTTCGATAGGGCCGTGATAAAGAAGGTAACTCTTAGAATACTGAGTATCGAGGAAATCAGCCCCAGTGCTGGGGGCGAAGCGATGACTGCTCAGCGGATAGCGGCCGAAGTCAAATGTCGGTAGCCCCTGGTCACTTAGCCCCTGGAAGTTGAAGGAGAAGAGCGATCCCTTGGGGAAGCCCTCGATATTGCCTCGACCACGCCCAGAGACCATGTCGAAGGTGTTGGGCGTATTGAGCAAGCGGGTAATCCGCTGGTTCATGTAGCTCAAGGTCAAGGAAGAAGACCAGTTAAAGAGACTAGAGACAACGTTTTTCGTATGCAGGGCGATCTCGAGACCTCGGGTCTGCATATCCCCGAAGTTCGCATACTTGTAGTACTCGCCCCCTATCCCAGAGGTACGCACGAGGTCAATGAGATCGAAGGCATTGCGCTGGTAGAGGTCTATCGTGGTTGTGATGCGATTGTTAAGCCAGGCGGCATCGAGGCCGAGGTTGAGCTCGTACATCTTCTCCCAGCTGAGGTCTCTATTCTCCAAATGGCGGATGCGCAGGGCATTCTCTCGATCCTCTAGAGAGAGGCGGTTAATAATCGTATTCTCAAAGACTGCACTCGAGTTGAGGGCCTGCTCGTTCATCTTGGCCGTCAGACCATAGCTTGCCCTCAGGGAGAGCCTAGAGAGGTTCTCGCTCTTTTGGAAGAAATCCTCTCGATCTACATTCCACTTCCCCCCAATATTCCAGGTAGGTAACCAGCGAGAGCGAGAGCTACGACCAGCGGTGTTCGAGCCCTCGTAGTTGAGTACAGCGTTGACGATATACTTACCAGCATAGCCATAAGTTCCGCTCCAAGAGGTTGTAACACCTCTCTCATAGCGATTATTGAGAGAGAAGTAATGGCTACCCTCACTGATGAGCTTGCGGAAGATAAGAGGATTGCTAAAGATCTGATTGCCTCGGTCATACTGGATGCCATAGCCCTGGAAGGGGTTGATGCTACGATCGGCATAGCGCACTTCGAAGAAGGCAAACCCCTTGAGGTCATGCTCTCCGAAGCTCCTATTATAGTCTAGAGCAATACGGCCGAGGTAACTGCGCAACTTGGTCTCGGTCTTGTTGTAGATTCCCCCGTGGGTTAGGGCGACCTGGGGCTGTAGGAGGGGGTTCTCCCGATTGTGCAGCAGGTAGATATTCTCCCGAGCGACGTCGGGGGTCTCGTTAGCTCGGAAGGCTTGCACGACATTAGAGCCCTCGTGGATCTGATGCTCAATGCTTGTAAAAGCACTGCGCACCGAGAGCAGGGCCTTGGCTTCGAGGTGCTTATTGACCTTGTAGGAGAGCTCCCCTTGTAGCTTGAAGTCAAGCAAATCAATCCCCATCTTATTGTTCTCGTATTCGTTGAGGATGTTGAAGGGAGCCCAGTTGTTTCGATAATATTCCAGCTGCCCTCGCTCATCTCTAGGACGCAGCGTCCGACTCGTGCCTAAAGCATAGGCGAAGGGATTGATATCGAAGTCTCGCTCGAAGCTCCCCAGGGCTGCATTCTTCCTCTGAGGAACTGTACCAGGGGCTTTCTGCTGGCGCAAGTTGCCCTGTGCCGAGAGCGAGGCGGTAAAGGCCTCTGCGAGGAAAAAATCTGTCTTCAGGTTTGCCGTGATACGCTTCACTTGATCCGAGAGTGTCCAGCCACCATCGTGGAAGTAGCTCACCGAGGCTCGTGTAGCGACCTGATCTGAGCCTCCAGAGAAGCTCAGATTGTGGCTAGCCGTAGGCGTAAGGGTAAAGAGCTCGGAGAACCAATCGGTATTGGCATACTCATGACGCTTGAGAAAGGCCCTTGTTGCCTCAGGCGTATTGGGCAGGAGGAAGCTCCCAGTGCTGGGATCTATCTTCGTGTAAGCTTTATAGAGCTGATGGAAGACCCCTGAGCGACGGCCATAGAGCGACTCCCGAAGGCCAAAGTGTCCCTTGCTCTGCATCTCGAGGTAGATGGACATCGTCTCCTGCGAGTTGAGCAGGCCAAAGTCGTCGTAGCTAGGCTTGAGGCGGAAGCTATACTCCGAGGAGTAATACACCCGATTGGGAGTATTGCGCTTACCACTCTTCGTCGACACCACGATCACACCATTGAGGGCTCGAGCCCCGTAGACGGATGTTGCCGAAGCATCTTTGAGCACCTGAATATCATCTATATCTGAGGGGTTAAGCCCTGCTACTGCCGAGCTAATAAGGGTAACGGCATCTCCCGAGGTGAGCTGGTCAAGACTCAGAGAGACAAGATCTTCGTAGACTGCGCCGTCGATAACCCAAAGGGGCTGGACGTTGCCGATGATCGAAGCCCCCCCACGAATGTTGATACGAGGGGCAGAACCGAAGCTCCCAGAGATATTCTGTATGGATAGCCCTGGCACACGTCCCTCGAGCATACGAGAGACATCGGCCATACCATCGAGCTTGATCTCCTGCATCTTGACCGAGGTCGCAGCACCCGTGTAGACGCGGCTCTTGACCTTCTGATAGCCATTGACTACGAGCTGCTCGGTCAAGGCTACATCCTCCCGCATTGTGATCTTGAGGTGCTGCTTGGTGATCTTGACGATCTGGGTAGCGAAGCCAATAGAGCTCAGCTTGAGGCTTTGGCCTATCTCCGCCACAAGGGTAAAGCGCCCATTGGCATCAGTACTCGTCCCGAGCTTAGTCCCCGAAACAAATACTGAAACACCGACAACAGGCTCCCCGAACTCGTCCTTGACCTCCCCAGTGATCCTCTGCCGCTCCTGTGCCAGGAGGGTCAGAGAGCTAGAGATGAGAGCGAGGGAAAGGATCAATCTATATAATAGCGTTTTCATATCGAGCAATGGGTCTTCTATAGCTTAGCACTCATACCTAGATAGAAGCCTCTAGGATGCCCAGGCCTGAGGCCCGATGGATGGCGAGAGGTGAGGTAGGTCTTGTTGGTAATATTAATCGCATTGACCGACAGGCTAATCTTGCGGCTTAGGTGTATGCGTGCCGAGGCGTCCCAAACAGTGTGGTTGGGGATGAGCTCACGCTCGGCAATGCTCCCCTGCCCTGGCTTGGTACGCATATCGCTGTTGTAGCGCATACTTAGGTGGAGATCTGCCCATCGATGCTCGAGGCCGATCTGCGCATTGAGGGTATGCTGAGCGATATAGGGGATCTCGTCCCCAATATCCACCTTACCCCATGAATTGCTTACGAAGGCATTGCGCATCTCCGTATCAGTATAGGTATAGGAGAGCTGTAGAGGAAGGCCAATGCGCCAACTCTCGGGCAGTGGCTGGTAGCGAGCTAAGAACTCTGCTCCGTGCACAATGGCCCGACCGATGTTGAACTGCTCAAGCGTCCCCAACCCACCTGCAGCAGCCAGGTCGCTACCGAGCATATTACTGTAGTTGTTGTAGAAGCCAATGAGCTCGACATGTAGATTGCCTCTAGTGAAGCGGCCTCCGAGCTCCATGTTGATACTCTCCTCGGGCTTCTGCTGCTGGAAGCCCCCCTCGGGGATGAGGCTACGATGGGGAACTATCCGAGGGATGTCCGTGATGCCTGGAGGGGCAAAGCCCTTGTGCGCACCGAAGAAGACCGAAGCTCCACGAAAGAGCTTGACACTGATCCCAGCACTAGGGATCAGCACTCGAGCGGCATTGGTCAGCTCATGGCGACGCATCCCCGTACGGCGCGGATCTTCACGCCCCATATCGTTGCGAAGGAGGCGAATATCCTCGTAGCGCAGCCCAGTAGTAAGCGTAATATTACCCCAGGCGAGCTTGGCCAGTAGGTGGCTCGCCAGGGCATTGGCCGAGGTAATACGATTGGCCTGAGCTCCGTGGATACCGGCGAGGTAGAGAGTCATCACACCACCCTTCATCGAGTAGGCATCATCCCACTGGTAGCGATCCTCTAGGTCTTGGTGATAGCGCAGCCCCGCCTCTAGATTCATATAGACGCCCCCTAGACGTAGCTTGTGCTCAGCCTTAGCCTGTAGTCCAGAAGAATAGTAAGATCGGTTGTTCGCCCGCATGATGAGCCCATCCTCCAGGTAATCTCTCTGCCCTGTGAGGATCTCATAGTAGACAGAGTTGATCTCTGGCTCGGAGAGTACCTGCTCGAGCGATCTCTTCTCGCCCTTGGTATGGCCAGCACGCACGTCGTTAAGTTTGTACCAATTACGATGGAAGTAGTTATGATAGGCATTGGCCGTGATCTTGGTATTGAAGCCCAAAGAGAGGAGGTAGGTCGCCACGAGCTGTACATGCTTCGTTTTGATATTATCTTTCTGAGAACCGAGATAGCGGACGAAGGGTTTGAGGGCAAAATCCGCCTCTGTCAAGCCCACATAAGTCTCGTCTGAATCTTCGTTCGCATAGCCAAACTTAAGTTCGAGGGCGTGGTTTGTATCCTCGCTCTGATCGGTATTCACCCTCAGCTTGGCAATGAGGTCATTGCGCTCCAGGCCAGCCTTCTGCCCATCGGAGAGGCGTTTGAAACCATCACTCTGCATCCTAAGATACTCAACCATATAGCCCCAGTGGCGAAAGCTATCCCCGAGCTGTGCATGCGCCTTGAATGTACCATAGCTCCCGTAGCTCGTGTTGAGCTTGCCCGCAAAGCGATGAGGAATAGCAGCCGAGACCATATTAATCGCTCCCCCAGTGGTGAAGGGGCCATACTGTACCTGGCTACTCCCCTTGAGCACCTCAACGGCCTGCATACGGGCTGCGTTGGGGAAGTAGTATGCCGCAGGAGAAGAGTAGGGGGCTGGAGCTGCGAGGATGCCATCCTCCATGATCGTGATACGCTCACTACGCTCGGCCTTAGTACCACGCAGGGAGATATTGGGGCGCAAGCCGAAGCCATCCTCTTCGTAGAGGTTCACCCCAGGGACGGCCTTGAGCATGCGGTTGATGTCTGTGTACCCTAACTTTTGGATCTCTAGAGGGGATATATAGTAGGCCGAGCCCGTACGGTTCTGTGCCTGAAACTTGCTCCCGAGGATCTGTCGAGATTGTACGACGAGCTCCTGCAGGACGCGTGTCGAATCTGCGATCTCCTGCTCCTTGGGGTATTTGTTAGTCTGAGCGGAAAGAGAGCAGATGCCTGCAGAGCAGAGTAAAATGATTAATATTCGTTGCATATAGATGATTTGGCTACGAGGGCTATCCCCTCGAGGGAAGCATAAATCGGGTGCAAAGTTACCCCAAGCCCGAGGCTCCGGGTATCCCCATTATTAGGTATTTGGAATAACCCCCATCAACAATCATACCGCAATGTAGGTAGCACCAGGAGGGTCGATGGGAGGAATGGGGAGAAACTTCCATGATAAAATTTCTCAAGCGATGGATTGGCCTGGCTTGCTGGACCTCCTGCCCTAGGCTCTGCGGTAGGCATTCGCCTTGGAAAGGCTTCTCCCACACTCGATCAGGGGGCGATCAAGGCCACGATAGCCCCTCTAAAGAATGCTCGGCAGGACCTCGAGTGAGGCCCTAGATAGGCCTTTGATGGAGGTCTCAGGAGGCATGCAGCACAGGCCTCAGTAGGATCGCAACAGAGATCTAAGTAGACGTGAGTTCGGTATAAGGACTGCCGTCTTTTCGGTTTCAAAATAGGAGGTGTTTTTATTGCAAGAGTGGGAGATATTTAGTATCTTTAT
>NZ_JRAO01000008.1 GCF_000768875.1 Porphyromonas sp. COT-239 OH1446
GAGGTTTCCCCCTGCAACCCCCTCTAGGTGTTTAGGGGGTTAAAGCCTGTATCCCACTGCCAAAATTTGCACTTCTAAGTTGAATATAGCATGTTCCCAGAGTCTGGGGTTACGGAGATTTATTGTATGGCAGATGATTTTTGCAAGGAATTTGCAGTTCAACAAGAAAAATATCTGGTTGAAGATAATTCACTCCCGCATCGCAATAAGCCCAATCGTATGAGCGATGCGGAAATTATGGTCATTCTGATTCTGTTCCATTCGTGGGGGCGTTGCTTCAAACACTATTATCAGGAATATGTCTGCAAACATCTGACACACCTATTTCCCCAGAGAGTTTCGTATAACCGTTTTGTGGAACTGGAAAAGGAAGTGTTGCTCTCGCTGACTATCTTCATAAAGCAAGTTCTGTTGGGAGAATATACCGGAATCAGTTTCGTGGATTCTACCCCTTTACGCGTCTGCCGTAATCAACGGGTTCTGATTCACAAAACATTCGAGGGCCTTGCCGAACGGAGGAAATGTTCCATGGGATGGTTCTTCGGGTTTAAACTGCATCTGATTATCAATGATAAGGGAGAGATACTGAACTTTATATTCACTCCGGGTAACGTGGATGACAGAGAGCCTTTGAAACAGAGTCGGTTCGTAAAGAATGTAAAAGGGAAATTGTGTGGTGATAAGGGATATATCGGACAAGCATTGTTTGAAAATCTATTCATGAATGGAACACAACTGATAACCAAAGTCAAGAATAATATGAGGAATTCCCTTATGAGTATTACTGATAAAATCATTCTCAGGAAACGGGCACTGATTGAAACGGTTAATGACGAGTTGAAGAACATCGCACAGATTGAGCATTCCAGACACCGATCTTTCGACAACTTCATTGCAAACGCACTCTCGGCAATAGCAGCATATTGTTTCTTTGAAAAGAAACCCGCTATTGATGTGAGTTACATAAATGACGGGCAACTAAGAATGTTCTAAAATTATATCGAACTCACGTTATTTTGTATCTCAGTTTCATCTTGTCTGATTTTTTTTGATTTTATGAGGCTCTTGTATAGAATAGAAGAAAAGCTTAACTTTGCAGTGGAAAAGTGCCGATAGATACTCTTATCGTACTATTAGCACTATAAAATGGAAAAGATGGGGCTGTGTACTTTACTACACAGTCCCTTTTGTATTTTTTATTCTATATCTTCCACTTCGGCTTAGAAATCACCACACGGCTCATCACGCCTTGGTCTTCCGGTCCACTCTTCGGAGTGGACACCGTAGACTGGGGCGTTGTCATATATTGAGTAGAAGAGGAAATCTCCTTTTGCTTTGTATCTCTTATAGCTGAGCCTTGATCTTGTTCCTGCTTAGCTTTCTCCTCTTCTTTCTCTGTCTCGGGAGGGACTAATTCGAGAGCTATTTTCCGGTCGAGCTCCGCTACCTGCCCCTTAAGCAAGCGCAACTCTTCCTCTTTTTTCCACGACCCATTGGCAATCGTCGTGTATACACCAATATCTGCCGTTGCCTTGGCAAGTTCCTTCTCGTGCGACTCTATGACTTTGGGGATACGCTCCAGAGCATTAACGAAGTTAGCACAGGCGAGTTTTGGGTCGCTGGCGAGCTTGCCACATGGCAAGGCATAGAGAATTTTATAAACACCAAATAATCAATAGATTATATTGTTTGTCAATAAAGGGAGGTAACGATAAGGAAACCAGCGAGCTTCTATACTTTATCTTATTTTGCCGTGTCAAAAAAGCACTTTGTCTGTTGCAAAGATAACAGTATACCGTGAGAAAAAAGAATTTTCTCCGAATTATTTTTGTAAAGCCGTCCGTTGGGGCGACTTTTTGTTTTTCGTGTATTTCGTTTCTATGATAAATGCAGTCCCCCCATAGACTGCGTTTTCTGTTTTCGCCCTGCTTCTCTGTCTGCACATCCTCCACTTATGCCTGTGTATCATGTCGGGATTGGTTGTTCGTTGTCAGCGGCAAAGGTAGTTCCGGGCTTTTACGGACAATAAAGGTCGAGGCGGCAAGCCGTTTAGACGACAATCTCCACACTTCCATTTCATTGCAGGTAGTATTCTCGCCGTAAAACCTTGTTTGTCCTAAGCTCTACCTTTTTACACCCCTGAAACGAAAACGACCGACCCGACGGAAAAACGCATAAAAAATGTCGGATATGCGAGAAGCAGGGAAAAAAGAAAAAGTTGAAACTCAACTCCCTCACCTCTGGAATCCGCATAAAGAGACTATTGCGCAATGCTAGGGTCATATCACCATGTTCTTTCCAATCGTTTTTTGCTGCTTGAGGCTGTGTTTTTCAGTGGTGCTATCCTCCCCCTTTACCCCGACCTTGTGGCTCATTGCTCACAAGGTCGGGGGATTTTGTGCTTATTTGGCAGCTTGAAGCACAAGCAGCCCTGGCATACGTTTGAGATTGTACGCCATAGCTTCAAGAATATTCTGTGTATGCGTTCGCTCTAACCCTCGGTAGCGACAGCGTCCGCCCAAGAACCACCGACGAATACTGCCAAAGGTGCGTTCTATCAAGCACCTTGTCTTACTGATCACACGGTTGAATGCCTTCTGACTCTCGCTAAGAGTCTTCCCACGAATAGCCTTGAGCATAATGCCGTCCACCAAGCCATGACCAGCTAAGTACTCCGAATTCTTTTTGCTACAATAGCCTTTGTCCGCTAGCACACTTACACCTGATGACAACTCGGACTTCTCGATCAAGGCGGGCAAAGCAACCGTATCGGGAGCATAAGGGCTGTCTACAATACTGGCATCCACAATGGCGCCTTGGTCAATACGGCTAATGCCATGTTTCTTGAACTGCTTGTTCAACTCTCGAAGGAGTTTATCCATAATCCCTAGACGCGTTAGCTCCGAGCGAAAGCGACTGATGGTGCTATGATCGGGAGAGGGATAGCCAAGGTCTAAGCCTAGGAATTCGCTGAAAAGCAGAGAATCATTGATGCGTTCCTCAACCTCATAATCGCTCAAACCATACCATGTCTCTAGCAAAAGAATCTTGAACATCAGCAAGGCATCGTAGGCTGGGTTACCTACGGCATTCTGTGTCTTGGTGTACTTCTTGTTCAGCAGCGTGCGGATACCTCTCCAATCAACGCAAGCATTGATTTGGCGGAGAAAGGAGTGCTTCATGCGGTCGCGACGAACCTGAGTATATACTTGTAGGAAGCTCGGAGCTGTTTCGGTTGGTTTGGTTGCCATGTCGATACAGTTAATTAGTCGTCCCTTAAAAAGCGTTGCTAAGCGAGGGGTCATCCATGAATGACTCCTCGCTTAGCAACGCTTTTTAAGGGACGACTATATAATAGTGAGGAGTCTGAATAGGTCAGTTGTGCTTCCCCTAGACGCAATGGGCTATGTGTGATTTTACTAGTTTTATTCAATAGCTTCTCTAGTATTCTAACGACCCTCTCTATAGGCACAGGAGACTGATTCCCAATATTGTATATCGGAGCAAGAGTTTCTCCCTCATGAAGTTTTTGAGTAATCTGTTTTATCACACAAACTAAATCTTTGATGTAGGTGAAATCTCGAGCTGTAGCATTATTTCCATAGAGAGTGATTGGTTTGCCGTGATATATCGCCGAGGTAAATAAACTGATTGCCATATCTGGTCTCATATCTTCCCATAGATAGAAAAGAAGCGATATACTACTCCCCAAAAATCGACAACTAGTTTCGGGGTTGTTTGACTTGTTTTTAGTTGTTTGCTTTCTAATCTCTCGTAAAGTTACTTCTTTTTCTTTGGCGGTCTTGGCTAGGCAGCAACGATAATCCCGTATTGCCTTGCTGGCAATAGCAACTCAAGGCTCTGATGAGGGCGTTCGTAGTTGTAGTAGCGCATGAACTTCGCTATGCCAGACCGCAGCACCGCCACATCCTTCGTGGGATTGAGATAGATGTACTCCTGCTTAATAGTACGCCAAAAACGCTCTATCCAAATATTATCCTTGCATCGCCCACGCCCATCCATACTGATCTTAATACCATATCCTTCCAAAAGGCTTACCCAGCGATGGCTGGTATATTGCACGCCTTGATCCGAATTCACAATCTCAGGTGTGCCATGCTGACGAATGCATTCCTCTAAGAGTTCAATACAGTTCGTCCCTGAGAGCGTATTGCTCAAACGCCAACCTAAGATATATCGGCTATACACATCTATCACCGCATAGAGATACATAAATCCTCCTTCTACAGGGATATACGAGATGTCCGTACTCCATACCTGATTGGGGCGTTGAATGTCTAGACCACGCAACAGATAAGGGTGTACGTACCTCGGAATAGTCCCTTTTGAGAGGCTAGGCTTCGGGTAAATGGGCATTAAGTGCATCAAGCGCATTAAGCGGCGAACTCGCTTGACATTAACATGATAACCCTTGAGTGTCAGTATCGACTGCATATGTAACACACCTGCTCTAGGATGCTCCAGGTAGTAGCGGTCGATCTCCTGCATAAGCTCTAGGTTTTCAGAACTTTCGCCTTTAGCTTTGTAGTAAAGACTTGAACGATTGAGGCTCGTATATACACAAAAGTGTTTGCGACTCATGCCTCAAGGTGCGAGATGCCTCCATCTCTATTATCTCACTTTGAGTCCGGATGCCTCGCAGGCGCTCGCAAAAAAATCACAGTCAATGCTCAGTTGACCCACTTTCTCTAAGAGGCGTTTGTTCTCCGACTGAACTTTCTTCAGTTCCTTATCTTTGACGCTACTACGCTCAAAGGCTTGATGGGCGTGCGTCTCTAATTCACTTAGCCACTCACTAATCTTTGAGGGGCTGAGGCTATAGCGTTGCGCCAACTCTTGAAGAGTAACATCTCCTCGTAGCGCTTCCAACGCTACCTTTGCCTTGAAGACCGAACTGTACTTACTTGGGCGTCCCATAATTCTGATATCTTTTAATACCCCTAAAGTTAATAATACTTTTTACTGCTAGTGTCTAGTTCTATGGGAGTATTATAACCCCTGCAATACTCCGATTATTTCTTGAAAGTTCTGAGGAGATGTGTCTTGCTCAAATGCTCTTATAGCTCCTTCAAAGTCATTACGACTGATATCATTTGGAAAATTCACAGCAAGAAAGCGTTTACAGGTATTTTTCCAAGAAGTATACAAGGATTGGGACTCGTCTGATTCCCATTCATACCAGCTCCACCCCATAGATCCTCTCTCATAAAGTAGATTGGACTTTAGTTCTTTTCCCTCCTGAATCAGTTTATCTAAAGTAATAGTACTCATAAGTTATGCTCGGTAAATGGATTAATTACTTGCCTTAGCAAGAAATAGATAATGGGGAATAAATATACAGATAGGATTTAGTGGTACCCATTTCGGAGCATATCAAAGCAAAGTGATGTAAGGAAAATATCATAGTCCTCCTTATTGGGTATAATTCCTTCTTTCATTGAAATAATACCCCCGAAAAGGGGCATAATAGATTCCCATTCCTTATATTTGCCACTGATAAGGTATATAATGACTTTGGCGGAGTGAGTCGTGCATAGTGATATGCCTTGAATATGTACCCAAAAGAGACAAAATGGGTACATATCTTTGGGACGTGTACCCGAAAACGGCATTTTGGGTACATATCCAGAGTGTGACACTTCAAGCAGCAATTGATATAAAATGGTAGCGAGGACAATCATAGCGCAGTACGTGAAGGAAATGCGCAAAAAATATAAACTGACACAAGTAAACCTATCCGAGAAAGCAGGAGTGGGGCTACGCTTCGTGCGTGAACTCGAGCAGGGTAAGACCACGCTCCGCCTCGACAAGGTCAATAAAATCTTTGAACTCTTTGGCTCGGAGTGTGGTCCTGTGCCGATGAAACGAGAAGGAGATGACGTATGAAACAGGCAATTGTTTATTGGAAAAGCCTCAAGGCAGGCATCCTCACAGAAAGTGATGAAGGCTATTCCTTTGCTTACGACAAGGACTATCTCACTATGCCCGAAGCTCAAGGCATAAGCCTAACAATGCCTTTGCGAAAAGAACCTTTCCAAAGCAATATGCTTCATCCATTTTTTGACGGACTTATCCCTGAGGGATGGCTGTTAGATATTGCTCAGAAGAATTGGAAGATAGACGCAAGGGATCGAATGGCTTTGCTGTTGGCTTGTTGCCGAGACTGCATTGGAGCGGTAAGTATCGAACCTCTAAAAACGATTGAAGATGAAGAATAGATGCCTATACTGCTACGAACCTTTGGTTGATGGAGAGATGGATTACCATGCCAAGTGTTGTCGCAAATTGTTTGGGACGCCCCAAGCTCCTATATTGCCTTATACAAGTAGCGAAGTACGAGCGTTGGCTGACGAGGTCGTTCGTTCGCAAACCACAGTGACAGGAGTACAACCCAAGCTATCTCTCGACTTTGACCAAATGAGCAATTCGCCCAAGCGATTTACCATCGTGGGCTTGTGGGGACGGTTTATTCTTAAACCTCAAACAGAGCGTTATTCGCATCTCCCTGAATTGGAGGATGTGTCAATGCACCTTGCAGAGATTGCCAAGATAGAAACAGTTCCTCATGGACTGATGCGATTTAGCGATGGCGAACTATGCTATATCACTCGTCGCATAGACCGAACAGGGCAAGGGGAAAAGCTCCCAATGGAAGATATGTGCCAGCTCTCAGAGCGTCTGACCGAATATAAATACAAAGGCTCACACGAGCAGGTAGCCAAACTGATCTCCAAGTATAGCTCTGTGCCAAAACTTGATCTTGTCAAGTACTGGGAGCAGGTACTCTTTTCGTGGCTGATAGGTAATGCCGATATGCACCTCAAGAATTACTCGCTCTATGCTCCAGAGGGAAATGAATATCAACTCACTCCAGCTTACGACCTGCTGTCTACGGCACTTGTTATTCCTGAGGATACAGAAGAACTTGCATTGACCCTCTGTGGCAAAAAGCGCAAACTCACTCGCCAACACTTCCTCGAAGCGATGACAGCCTCAGGACTAGATGAGAAAGTGTGTGACAATATTTTCGCTCGCTTCCAACACATCCTCCCCGAATGGGAAGCCTGCATCCGTCAGAGCTTCCTTCCTGAGGATATGCAGGGACAGTATATTCAACTGATTAGAAATCGACTTAGTTTCATTATCGAGTAGTAGTAATAACATTAAGAATAAAAATAAATTTGATATATGGCAAAAGGTATTCAATCTGTAGAGCCTAATATAGCTGACCTAGTGAATGGTTGGCTCAGATCCTACAAGTTAGACTATAAACTAGAGCAACAGAGTCTCAATGCTGAGATTGATAAGGCTTTGAATGAGTATTTTACCAAAAACGGAGGTAGTGGTGCTAATCGCCCCGATGCAAAGCTCCTACTCAGAGATAAGCAACTCAACTACTATCCTATTCTGATTGAATACAAAGGCTATAAGGATAAGCTTGTCAAGCTCGATGCACAGGGTATTGTAGATAATAAGAAGGCCAAGAATGAGCCTAACTTCAAGCATATCAACTCTTATGCAGTCAATGGGGCTATTCATTATGCCAATGCCATACTACACCATACTGGTTATACTGACATCATCTCAATCGGGGTAACGGGATATCGAGATGAGAGAGGGGAGCTACAGTACGAGATCGGGGTCTACTATGTGTCCAAGGGTAATCTTGGAGTCGGACAGGAGGTCGGCAAGTATGAGGATCTATCTTTCCTAAAGGCTGAGAACTTCGATTCATTTATTGAGCGTGTTAATAAACTAAGCCTTACTCCCGAGGAGCTACAGCGTCTCAAAGAGCAGCGAGAGCAGGAAATAAACATCAGTCTTGCGAAGTTAAACAACGACATTTATCAGAGTGAAAAGGGACTTGGAGAAAATGACAGAGTCTACCTCGTTGCAGCTTCCATTATCGCGACTCTTGGTATTCCGGGTAAAGTACGTCCTCTTGAAAAAGCAGAGCTCTTGTCGTTACAAGAGGCCGGTAGCACGGATGGAGAGATTATTATGCGCAAGATACGAGCCTTTCTCAAAGAGAAAGCCATCCCCACAGAGAAGAAAGACCTTATCTTAAGGACCTTACAGAACACCCTTACGACGGAAAATATCAATAGGGTCGAAAACGGAGAAACTCAGCTCAAGCGTGTTTTCTGTAAAATTGTAGATGATCTCGGTATCTATTATAAGATTGGCCTGACAACAGACTTCACGGGTAAACTCTTTAATGAAATGTATTCGTGGCTCGGATTTACGCAGGACAAGCTCAATGATGTAGTACTGACACCTTCATACGTAGCACAGCTCCTCGTTCGCTTAGCACGAGTCAACAAAGACTCTTATGTTTGGGATTTTGCAACTGGCTCTGCTGGTCTACTTGTAGCTGCAATGAATGAAATGCTCAATGATGCTCGTCGTACTATAAACTCACCCGACAAGCTAGCTCGAAAAGAAGCACTCATTAAGGCGGAGCAACTTCTCGGTCTAGAGCTTCTCTCGAGTGTATATATGTTGGCTATCCTCAACATGATATTGATGGGGGATGGTAGCTCAAACATCCTCAACAAAAACTCTCTCACGGACTTCGATGGTAGGTATGGTTTTGGAAAGGATAACACACCTTTCCCTGCCGATGCTTTTGTCCTCAATCCGCCTTATTCGGCTGATGGCAACGGAATGAATTTCGTAGAGCGTGCTCTCAGTATGATGAGTAAGGGATATGCTGCAGTGATTATTCAGAACTCTGCAGGCAGTGGTAAGGCACGAGAAATCAATAAGCGTATACTCCAGCGTAATACACTTGTGGCGAGTATCAAGATGCCGATAGACCTCTTCCTCGGCAAGTCTAGTGTGCAAACGAATATCTATGTCTTCAAGGTCGCAGAGAAGCATGATCCTAAGCATATCGTAAAGTTTATCGATTTCTCCAATGATGGATATACACGCACTAATCGTAAAAAGGCAAGTGTTAATTTGCGTGATACAGACCAAGCCAAGGAACGTTATGATGAGCTAGTAAATCTTGTTCTTTATGGTAAGCAGTACCTGAAAATTTTCACCGAAAAGGAATACTACGAAGCAACTATTGATCCCCAAAATGGGAGTGACTGGAATAAGTCTACCCCCGTGGACACCCACCCAACGCTTGCCGACTTCAAGAAGACCGTAGCCGATTACCTTGCTTGGGAGGTTTCCAACTTACTCAAACAACAAACAGATGGAGAGAATAGCTTGGGAAAATAGATGCCCCACTCAACAAAATGCTTGAGAGCGTTGAGTGGGGCGAATACAGACTTGGTGATTTGTTTGAAATTAAGAGTACTTCTAGTTTTAATAAGGAGGTGTTGACTCTAGGTAGTGAGTATGATTATGTGACAAGAACTTCGCAAGACCAAGGCATATTGCAGACGACAGGGTTTGTCAATGAGGAAAATCTAAATGAAGCTGGAACTTGGAGTCTCGGACTACTTCAGATGGATTTCTTTTATCGAAGAAAATGTTGGTATGCTGGGCAATTTGTAAGAAAAATTGTCCCTAAAATCGAACTAACAGATAGTAGTATCTCCTTTTTTACAACGATACTAAATAAGCAGAAGCCTATATTGTTGTCTGTATTAGTGAGAGATGTTGATGCCGTTTTTCGCAATAAAACTTGCCTCCTTCCAACTCATAATGGAGAGATAGACTTCGAGTTTATGGAAAAGTTTATAGCAGAGCTAAAGGCTCTGCGTATAGCAGAGCTAAAGGCTTATCTTTTTGTGACAGGACTCAAGGACTATACCCTTACTCCCGAAGAAGAACAAGCTATTAAGAATTTTGAGGCTGGGAATGTCGAGTGGGGAAAGTATCGTTTTGAGAAAGTATTTAATCATATCAAACAAGGACGTCGACTCAAAAAGGATGACCAAAAGGAAGGAGCTATTCCATTTGTTATGGCTGGTACATCTAATACCGGGGTGATTAATTATATTTCCAATCCTATCGCTACATTCCCTCCCAACTCTATTACAATAGATATTTTTGGCAATACATTCTATCGAAACTATGGCTTTGGGGCAGGAGATGATACAGGGGTGTATTGGGACGATCAAAAAAACTATTCCCAAGAGCTAATGCTCTTCTTTACAACAGCAATGAGTAGAGCGTTAGTCGGCAAGTATTCATTTGGGAAAAAACTTAGAAGCTCTCAGAGCTTAAAAGAGCAAATGTTTTTACTGGAACATCAAGGCTCTCCTGACTACTCTGGTATGAAGACGTTCATTTCTGCAATTCAGAAATTAGTTATTAAGGAAGTGGTTCTCTATGCCGACCGAGAGATTGAGGCAACGAAACAAGTCCTAAATAAAACTTCTAATAGAAATTTAATTTGATATGGACAGTCGTAATGAACTGCTTTGGAAAAATGTGCAATTCTCTCAGGGTAAAGATCCTGTATGCAATGATGACCCGGATAAAAAAGAAGAGTATATTGTGCGGTTTTTGCGAGATCAACTTCAACTCAAAAATGTGTCCTTTTTACTCGGTTCTGGTACCAGCTCCCCAGCACTTCCTCTGATGTCAGGCTTATATGCAGGAGTGAAGGAGGAGATAAAGACAACTCCTCGGTCTCCCCAAAACCCGCAGTTATTCGATAAAGTTTCTAACAAGGCTCAAGAGAACCTTGAGGAAATTCTGGGATTGCTTTATGCTCGTCTTTCCTATTACTTAGGCATTGAAAAAGATGAAGGCGAAACTAAAGAATATGACACAACAAAAAGCCTGATTGAACAAATAGAGGGGTACATCTTAACTCAATTGAATCAAAATATTTCTGATAAATGTAGAGAAGAAATAAGTCAAAAGGAAGATCGCTTTACTTCCACTCTAAAAGTGTATGAAACATTCTATCGTACTCTAGCCCTTCGATCTAAGGAACTTTCTCGATTGTCAGTGTTCACAACAAATAATGATCTATTCAATGAAACGGCGATGGACAACACGAATACGATGTATATCAATGGATTCACTCCTGGTATAAAACGATACTTTAATCCCTCTTTGTTCCATTACAGCTACTCTAAGAGAATGGACACATCCATTGATAAATATGAGCCAGTAGATAATATGGTCTATCTATATAAGCTTCATGGTTCTGTCAATTGGGTAGAACAAGAAAGCATAGGAAATAAGTTCTACAACATCGTAGAAATTGATGCAACACAATCTAGTTTCTCTGCACAAAGTGAAAGAGTAATGATCTATCCAGCTCCTACCAAACAGAATAAGAGCTTAGGTAGCCCATATACAGATATTATACGAGCTTTCCATCACAAACTACTACAACCCAATAGTGTTCTCTTTGTATGTGGATATTCCTTTAGTGATGAGCACCTCAATCGAATTATCTATCAGGCTTTAGCTGCCAATAGTAGCTTAAATATAGTTGTCGTAAATAAACTTGACGAGAGTAAGGAAATCAAAAACGTGGATGACCGACGTATTTATCACCTTTGGGAAGAAAATCAAGACCCTAAGACTGAGTTCAATTCTTCAGAATCAGATGAAGAAAAGGATTCGTCGGGAGAAGTAGGTCCTACTGAAAAGAACGCTCCAATTCACTACTTTTCTAAGTTTGTGAGGCTCATATCAGACATAATATCTCAGCAGGATGATAGTCAAGAGTTGTTGAATAAATTCTCCAACGAAATATTTAAGTATAAAGAGCTAAAATGATAGTTGGGAAAATAATATCCATCGAGTATGATCGCTTTAAAGTTCGTCTACTCAATGACGCAAAAGTTGCCTCTATCAACATAAAAGGGAAGGTTTATCACTTTGGCAATATCGGGAGCTATCTAAAGGTAAGTAACCATGCCAACGAGATGATTCTATGTGAAGTCACGGCAATATACGAACAAGGAATTACAACTGATAGTGCTTTAGGACAAGAGTTTCGTCTTGACTCTCCTAGAGACTTATTTATGAAGCCTATTGGATCATATCGAACAGATGGATTCAAATTGGGTATAGTGACTTATCCATCCGTATATGCAGATGTCTATGTTGTTACAGAGAATGACCTCAATGATGCTCTCAAAGATGCTGTTCAGAAAAACTCCAATAGAGGTGTCTATTTGGGGAATAGTAGAAATCTTCAAGGTTACCCAATACATCTTGATATAGATAAGTTATTCTCAATACATACTGCCATATTAGGGAATAGTGGTAGTGGAAAGTCTTATACTATAGCGCGGATACTCCAGCAGATAGGAGCTATGGGGGCAAAACACACGACTATCTTATTCGATGTGAATGGGGAGTATGCACAAGCATTCCCTGATGCTAAACACCTATGTCCAAATATTACAGAGGGAAATACTGTAGAGGAAACAAAGGAGGATAAAGTTGCGTACTCTCCCTTCTATTTGCCCTATTATTTATTGAATCTTGATGAGTGGCTTGCTTTTCTAATGGCTTCAGAACGAACTCAACGTCCCTTTTGGGATAGAGTCCTTCAAGAATGTTATCGATTCTATTGGATAAGTCTTGCTCAAGAGGACACAGGAAAAACTGAAAAGTTTGAGCTTTATATACGCTGGAGAATTTCTCAGATGTTAGCAGGAATACTTTCTCGAACAGATAGTGACACATCCAAAATAACATCTTCTCAAGGCTTATTAGCAAGTATCCAAGCCATTTTGACTTCTTTGAAGAATGAGAAGAATGGATCTGCTTTAGCAAACATAATCACCACAATTAAAGAATATCAAGATGCCTGTACAATAGATTATGGTAAGAATGACAATAAACTCTCCATGAAAATTGAAGCACAGATTGGTGAAATTGATTTTGAGAAAATAAGAGATGTACTAGAAACTCGGCTCCCTCACGGTCAGTACTATAACCATAAATTTCTCAAAATTGCAGCAGAGATGACCCTTATTGATGAGGAAGCCAAAGGTAATAGTCGTATCAGAGAGTATACATCGACTATGTTCTCTCGTTTAGACTACTTTTTGGAAAATCTCGAGTGTGCTTTTATGAGAACCGACTCCTCTGAAATGGGAAATAATAGAGATGAATACCTACGGAATATTGGTGTTATTAAACAGGAGCCATCCAACAAGTTTTTACTGACAATAGAACTCAGTGCCCTAGGGAATGACACCTTAGAACTCGTTACAGGAGTCCTTACTAGAATGATTTTCGATTATAGGAAAGAGCGTAGTGGAGAAGACAGACGGAAAAATCCAATACATTTGATCCTTGATGAGGCTCATCGATATATACGTAAGGATAAGGAGTACATTTTGAAAGAAAATCTCTTTGAGCGAGTGGCAAGAGAAGGACGTAAATATGCATGCTATCTTTTTATTTCTTCTCAACGCCCTTCGGAATTATCCCCCACCGTTTTGTCTCAATGTGCTAACTACATTATTCATAGGACACAGAACAAAATAGACCTAGATTACATCTACTCTGTATTACCCTATTTTTCCGAAGACTACCTCGTAAAGATTAAGCAAGCTTCTGCTGGAGAAGCATTGATCTTTGGCTTTTGTGTTCCTATGCCACTGCAAGTTGAGGTTATTAAAGCAGATCCAGAACCGAACAGTAAGAATTGTATCATTTCAGAAGAATGGGGATTAACTTAATTACATCAGTAGTTAATTTACATATTCAGCTAACACCATAACTCTTCTTTCAAAGCAATAGATTTATTTTCTAATGTATCTCTTATCTCATCAAAAAGAAAGAGCTCTTAAGAGAACTACATGATATTTTTGCTGACAAGTAAGACGGTCGCCTAACAGCATTCTCTAAGATTCTGTTAGGCAACTTCTTATTAACGCCAGTTCGATCTAAGCGAACATACCATAAAAATAACAAGTAGCTGTAAATCATACTCTTTTGTGATTCTCCGGCTGCATAATGATCGGGAAGAAGGGGCGGCTTCTAAGTCATTGGGTTTCAGATGTAGATAAAAAGCCATCTGAAAGCAATATAAGTGCCTGAAAAACACTGTGTGGAAAATAAAACACACTAATAACCAATGTGTTGTGCCATTTCTTTATATCGAACTCACGTCTTATTACCGCTGGAGTTGTTGAGTGAGGGCTTCTTGCTCTTGGGAGAGGCGTTGCTGTTGGAGGTGTAGTTCAGCTTGGCGTTCGATGGCGAGTTCGTAATTGCTGACCTGGTGGCGTAGTTGGTGAATGGAGTCGGAGGAGTCTTCGGAAGAGAAGAGACTGTCGAGATGGGCGATAGTGGGGCTATTATAGCCTTGCTCCATACGTATGATGCGGTAGCGGAGAGCATAGCTTTCGAGAGTCTGATTGGCATTGCGAAGATACACTGCCCAGCCGATAGTGCAAGTGAGGAGAATGATTGATGTACCCCAGATGAGCCACTCCATCCATCGCTTGACATCAAAGAGGTAGTACTTCTTGATCTCTGGAGGAGATTGAGTTTCTTGGATTTTCTCGGATAGAGAGGCAATGTTTTCGGCTTGTCGCTCTTGAGTCTTTGTGATGTCATCTTTGATTTCTCGGATTCGTTTACCAAGGACGATAGCGACATCTGTTAGTTCATTCTTGAATTTGCCATCTATCTCAATCTTTTGCCCGATGAGGCGTGCTACATCTGTAAGAGAGATGCCGTCCTCTTCTGATGATGCAGTTGTTGAGATTGGTTGAGATGCAAGGTTGGAGATACTCGTTTTGAGTCCTCTGTTCTGTTGCTTGATTTCCTCGAGTACTTCTAGGAGGATGTTCATTTGGTCGTTCATAATCTTCTACCTTTTAGTTTCTTATTAGCTTGATTTCTTAGTTTACGTTGGAATACGAGTTCTGCGACATCTACGGCAGGCGCATTGCTATCGAAAAGACCCTCGCCAAGGTCTTCTATGGCTTCACCCAGCTCTCCGATAAAACTTTCTGTTTCAGAAGAGGGGTGAGGCGAAGAAAGAGCTTGCTTTGCATTCTGTTCTAAAGCAAAGGTGAGTTTGGAGTAGCTACATGAGCGATCGATGTGTGAACCACTAAAACTTACGCCTTCTTTGCTGAAGAGTACGCCCTCTACCAGATCGGTCTGTCCTTTTGTCTTGAATTGTATGTCTATCCCTTGGCGTCTCAGAGCAGAAGAAAGTTCGTCCCAATTCTGGCATCGAGGTAATACGGCTTTGATGGTATCGAAGATTTCATACCGAAGTCGGTCATTCCCTCGAAGCCTATGACGTTTTACAACCTCTTTCCCTTCGCCCCATTTCAACTGGTTAGCCTCGGTGATTTCTTTGCAGACCTTTGTTGAGCGGTACTTTTCGTTGCTGTCGGAAATAGTTTTTCCGTTGTTGTCTATACGATTGATGCAGATGTGTACGTGGGGATGCTCTCTGTCGAGATGGCGTACAATGAGGTACTGTGTATCTCCATAGCCCATCTTCTGCAAGTATTGTAGTGCCAAGTTTTTCATCGTCTTGTCGTCCAGTCGCTCAGCATCTTCAGCCGAGAAACTCAAGATGGTATGACAGACTGGTTTCTTAACATTAGGACGCATTGAGGCTTGTAGCGCAAAGTCGTTAGCTATCTCGTGAGACGAAGCATCCCTCCTAACTCCTTCTGCATAGAGAACCCTCGCTTTTCCCTCTTGCTTCCCGAGAATATAGGCAAGAACTCCAGAAAAGGATGTTCCTTTGATTATCTTGGCTATCATGATTTCAGGGCTTTGAGTTGTTCATCGACTAAATGTTTGAGCATTCGTAACTCGTTCGGTATGGTAGAGATCCCAAAAGTGTGAAGGCGATGAGCAATTTGATTGATGTTGTTTGCTATGCCTGAAAGCTGGCGTATCTCTCGCATCTGCTTAGGCGTAACTCTGGGCTTGATGGAACTTTCTGAGATGAGCATTCTCAGAAATTCATTCTTATTGATACCAGCCTCTGAGGCTTTACTTTTGAGGGTGAAGTACTCCATCGTATTCAGTTTGAGTAGGACGGAATAGCTTCTCTTCTCGGATAGTTTTTTAGTGGGGCGTCCCCCTTTCTTTTTGTCTTCTGTTGTCATTGTTTCTTTCGTTTTTATTGATGAGACCATCGGGATTATTTCACCCTGCTTGATGGACGTCAAGGAGGTTTTGGGTTATCCAAAACACAAACTTGCTTCTCTACCTATGCAGTCTTCTCTTCTGTGGAAGAAGTTGTGCCAATCTTTGCTCTTTCACGACCCGAAGTCCGAGTTTATCGATCAGAAGTTGGAGGTTGGGATTTTGCCGAATGAGGTCTTTCAGCACACTCGTTTGTGTTTTGATTTGGAGGAGGTAATCCGCGATATCGTAGCCAGCTTGCTGGTCTTGAAGAGGAGCGTGTTTCTCCAAATAATCGAAGAGCTGCACCTCCATTCCGAGGCTCTGCATCATCTTTAGTTTCTCCTGCCAATAGTCCGTTGCTCCGAGGTCGGGGAAGAGAACTACTTGACGCTCGAAGAGAGGAACGAGATTGCTGCTTTTGAAACATCCGTGCTTTCCGCCAGTTGCCAGCCACAGATATTGAGGTAGATAATGAGACGCAATGAGTGCCGTCTTTTCGCTCTCAACCAGAGCGATTGGTTTCTGCTTGTCGGCATCAAGAAGATGCTCTCCGAAAAAGCATTGACTAAGGTTGTAGTTTGGACGTTTGAGTAGGCTATGTAGTCGTCCCTTAAAAAGCATTGCTAAGCGAGGAGTCATTCATGGATGACCCCTCGCTTAGCTTTTCGCTTATCATTTTGAGCAGATAC
>NZ_JRAO01000009.1 GCF_000768875.1 Porphyromonas sp. COT-239 OH1446
TCCACCTCTAGAGTAGGGTGCAAACAATGCCCGACAATGCAGCGACTGTAGGCATCGGTAAGTAGGGAAAGATAGGCAAAGCCTTCTTTGTAAGAAATATAGGTAATATCAGCCACGACCAGCTCGCCGGCCTTCTGAGGCACGAGCTTGGGCTCGGTATTCAGCAGGTCTTCATACTTATGAAAACGATGCTGAGAGTTCGTCGTCCTAGGGCGAAAGCGGCGTTGGCGTAGAAGTAAACCATTGGCTCTAAGCGACAGAGCTCAAAAAGCTCTCGAAAGCCCGAGGAAGGTAGGTTCTCCTGCTGCCTAAGATACTGACAGTAAAGGATAATGCTCGTGCAGAGGACATCTTCCTCATGACCAGCAAAGGCGTTGAATTGGCGTTTGTAGAAGGCCTGACGGCTAAAGCCAAGCAGTGCGCAGAGAGGAGCGACAGGATGCTGATGCTCCGCATCTGACAAACGATGAACTACTTGGCTGCGGAGTTTTTTACGATCTCGATGCCGTAGGTCTCTTCGGCCAAATCCACCAAGAGCTTATACCACCAAGAGCTTATAGGCTTCATGACCCAAGCTCTCGCGCTTGAGGCGACTTTTGAGTACACGGTTCTCCTTGCGTAGTTGGCGCAATTCTTCTCTCTCACTGAGCGTTAGATCGCTCTTGGGGGGCTGGGACGATTTCATAGGACAGGAATGAGGTTTGTCTTCAAGATCAAATTTACGAATCCAATCGAGAAGTACACCATGGGAAATGTTGTACTTGTTCTCGATGGCGTGTTTGCTCTGTGGACCACTCAGGTACTCCTCGATGATCGCAAGGCGTTCAAAATCGCTAGATGCTGCGGGCATAATCAATAGGAATTGGGCTCCACCCACTGTCAACTTTTTTCAGTACACGACAATCTCTAGAGAATAATCTATTGCTCAAGGTCGAAGAGGAGCACCTCGGCGATCTCTCGGAGGACTGCATCTTGAGACCTCTGCCAGCCCTCTCGCTCCAGGGCCTCGAGCGTCTCGGCTCGAGCCTCTGAGTCTCGAGTGGCCCAGCGACGCAGGAGCAGCAGAGCTGCCTCCCGCTCTGCACTGAGACCTTCGTCCTCGTCTCGACCTCTGAGGCTCTCGAGAGCTGAGCGCATCAGTCTCGTGCGCCAGCTCTTGTGCTCGATGTGATAGCCACGGGTCAGATGTCGAGCCAGTATGATGTAACCTAGAGGGACGAGGTCGCTGTAGAGCCCCCCATCCGAGGTCTTGAAGATCCATGCCATTGCCCACTGAGGAGCAGCAGGGCAGCGGTCGAAGAGGCTCTTGGCCAGGCAATCCCTCAGCTCAGCCTTGGAGAAGGAGACGGAGGCGAGATAGCTTGCCCGCTCGAAGGTCATCGCCTCCTCGGGCATGATGATCTGAGCGATGAGCTTGAGCTCACGCACATCTCGACTCATGAGATAAGTTGCCAGGTCTAGATCCTTGGGCAGACTCGAGGCCAGGCGTTGGAGGTGCTCCTGGGTCAGGCCAAAGTTGATCCCATAGTGCAGACCTTTGTCCCGCATCGAGCTCGAGACGACCCCATCCATCCCCTCTCGCAGTCGTCCTCTGAGTCGCTTAGCCAGCTCGAGGGTCTCGGCCGTCGGTTCGCTCTGCGCCATACCCTGAAGCTCTGTGGGGTTCAGCCCTAGAGTGCCGTACTCCTGACTATAGCGGAGCATTTGCTCGGCATAGCCCTCTCGGTAGTCAGCCACAACGTCCACGATGCCACCATCCTCGAAGATCAATTCTAGGCGTGGATTGACAAAGCCTCTGTAAGGAGCTAGATCGAGTGTGGCATAGCGTCTGAGTACCTCCTCGTGGATGTGTGGCATGACTTTGATACCATAGCCCTCGACCAGCGAGCGGGCGGCCTCGTAGTCGCCCTCGCTCTTGATGCGCTGCACTTCGCCCAGTAGTGAAGCGATCGAGCGACGAACCTCTTCATAGTCATGGATGATCAGCTCGATGCCTCTGAGCTCGATGTGCTTATTCTCCGCTGCTCGGGCCAGGACATAGTAGGCGATCAGAGCCCTATTGCGCATATGTGCCTCCTCAAGCTCGTGCCCAGGGCGGATGCGTACGAGCTGCGTTACCAATCCGTTGAGTAGATAGCGGTAGTAGCAGGCCTTGTAAGCCTCTCGGTCGGGTAGGAGTCCCAGCTCGACCATCTTCGCATCGGCGATATAGTAGAGGGCGAATAGGTCTGCTCGTGCCTCCTCGATCGTCGAGCCATAGGCCCCGAGAGCATCGGGTGATACCCCTGGTAATAGCTGTCCTGATCCATGCCCGAGACACTCATGCAAGTCAGTGTGCAGCTGCTCGGTGTACTCCTCATATCGCTCAAGCATCGCCCGTACGGAGACATCGGGGACGAAGAGCTCATCCATCCCGCTATGCTTCGAGGCATAGTGGTAGGCTCGGTGGATGTTGTCTATGGTAACGGACTTCGAACCATAGCGTGCTCGTATCCAGTCTGCATTCGGTAGATTGATACCAATAGGGGTAGCAGGGTATGAGTCGCCTGCTAGCATCGCAACCGTAACAACTGAGGCTGATACACCTTTGGGCTCAGGCTTTTTGAAGCGTTCGTCTATGGGGGCATTTCTCTCGAACCATCCAGCCTCACGGCACATTCGTTCGCTGCGCTCCGAGGCTTGCCTATGACGCAGGTGCACGAGACCCTCCCATGAACCCTTGAGACCGATCGGGTCGCTGTATGTCTCGGTGAAGCCATTGATGAAATCCACCTCTACCGACGTGTCCTGTACCCATAGGATACAGAAGCGATTGTAGGCCCCGAGGTCGCCCGTCTTATAGTACTCCAGGAGGGCAAGTATGGCCTCTCGCTGCTCGGGGGTGTCGGTGTAGGCGAGAGCCGCCTTGAGGTGGGTAGAGATGCGCTCCAGGGCTGCTCCATACAGTCCCCCAATGCGATAGGTCTCCTCGTACAGGCGGCCATCATTCGTGCGAGCTAGGCGGCTATTGAGCCCATAGGAGGCAGGGCTTTCGGGCTCATCTGCTCCTCTCTCTTGCGCCTCGTAGTACTCCTCTGCCTCCTGCTGTGAGATCCCTGGAGCGTAGAAGTTGACCGATGAGGCGAGCAGGAGATCCTCCTGGCCCGACTGTTGTGTCCGACGAGCTTCTAGTTCAGGACAGAAGATCACCCTGCTAAGCTCATCTAGCTCTACCGAGGTGAACTCCAACAGCTCTGCAGACCCGATCTGTATCTCAGCGATTGCCCTACGCAGAAAGCTTTCACTGAAGGCTGGCTCGAACTTCTCCGAACCATAGTGGTGATGGATGCCTGAGGAGAACCATAGACGATATAGGTACTCTTCGAGGGCGAGGAAGTCTACCGATTGTCTATCCCCCGAATAATGACGATAGATGCCCTCGAGCAGATTTCTTAGACGCAGGTTATAAACTCCGTTTTGGTCAAAGATGATGTCTCGCCCCGAGAGGGCTGCCTCGCTGAGGTGATAGACCAATAGCTTGCGCTCAAGAGGAAGGGCTTCGAAGCCAGTGATTTCGTAGCGAAGGATCTCTATATCAGCGAAGCGAAGCACATGTGCTCCGTTGATCACGTCTGCCTGGTTCGTTCTTATAGGTTTCATGCAGGATATATATCTATACGGTGATGAATAGTGTCGAATAATCTTGGGGCAAAGATACGATTATCCCCCCTAGGCCAAACGAAAGAGGGTGTGCCCAGATACTAAGATCTGAGCACACCCTCAATAGATAATTGGATCGCCTCTTATCTGTGCCCGAAGGCCGAGGTGGAGGCATAATTGCTTCGATAATTTAGCGCAAATAGAATCTTTTGAGTTCCTCTAACGCTGGGTCTACACTTAGTACCACTCCTCTCTCATCGACTAGATAGCTGTGCATACTACCCGAGAGGGCATAGCGGTCGATTATCTCGAGGCGGACTTGAGGGTTGGGGGAGCATTGCCCCGCTTGGTTGGTAGGAATCCCATCGAGCAGCAACGTCTGTTCATAGACAGCCTTGTCGAGGTCTAGGCAGACGGCTCTGTAGGCAATCTTGTCGCTGACCGTATGTGCAAAGTGGTTGCTCCAGGCAATGTGCTCTGAACGGCTCTCTCCATCGTAAGCTGCCCAAAAGTGGATTAGGCTATAGCGGCCCGACTGGGGGAGGAGCTGATACGGTTGCTCTTGTAGAGGTTTCATTTCGGGTAGTACGTTGCCCACTGCCAGACCACTATGAGATTGGTCCATAGGTGAGGTGGCCGATGCGCCTACGAGTAGGACAAGGCCTGCGACTAAGCCGAAAAGAATTCCTTTTAGCTTCATAAATCATTATTTAGATTCAACTTCCCAAAGCTTCGTATGGGCCTTGTGCAGGCGGCACACTTGGCTGTGGTTCCCGGCTTTCGGGAGAGTAGGTCAAGGGTCGAAGAGCCGCTTGCTCTAGCCTCATTGACGAGGCAAAGATAATAAAAATCTTAACGATGCTCCTCTATGACAGCAGCCTGGGCGCATGAGTCAGGAGGTATAATCCTCTCTAACTCACGCGCCCAGGCTGTCTGTTGTAGGCGGAGTAAGCCTTTAGAGCTTATTTCTTCTCCTCTCTAGCTTCAGGCAGGAGCATCACCTCGATGCGATCCTTGCTCTTGACGAGCTGCTCTGCTGCCAGACGAATGTCTTCGGGAGTAAGCGCATCAAGGGTCGCATCAAAGTCTGTGAGCGTATCCATATTTCTGTAGAAGTAGGTACGCAGTACATTCATCCAATAACTATTCTCCTTGAGATGGGTCTTCTGAGACTCCTTGGCACTGCTGATCACCTTGTCGAAGTGCTCACGCTTGACGCCATTCTTGGCAATATCCTCAAGCTCCTTGAAGATAAGACTGTTGAGGTGCTTGGCCTTGATGGGGTCTGTTTGGAAGATGATGCGTAGCTGTGCACGCTGCTCTGGAGCCAGGGTTATAGAGCCAGAGGTGCTGACACCATAGGTGCCCCCCTCCTCTTCTCTGATCGAGGCCGTGTAGACGATGTCGAGGATCTGACCGAGCATATCGACCGTTATCGAATTCTTGAGGTCATGCTTCATGTCTGCGACCAAGAAGTTCACCACGAGACCCATAGGTGTCTGTAGTGGTTTCGTGTAGTGGTTCATATAGCTTCCGCGACGAGACTTAGGCAGGAGGTGCTCGGTGGACTTCTCTACCTTCTTGGTTGAGGGCAGAGAGGCGATGTACTGCTCTACGAGTGGACGAAGCTTCTCGAGGTCTACGTTACCTACGATGAAGAACTTGAAGCCACGGACATTAGAGAAGCGTTGCTTGTAAAGCTCGAGAGCACGATCGTAAGAGACCTGTTCAAAGTCCTTCTCCTTAAGTGATCCACCGAAGGGGTTCTTAGGAGTCAGAGCAATGCTGATGGTATCACCAATGGTTGAGAGAGGGTTAGCTTCAGCGGCCTTGATTTCACTGATGGTACGCTCCTTGAATGCTTCGTAGGCCTCTACATCCTTGCGCTTAGCTGTGAAGTGGAGGTAGAGTAGCTGTAGCATTGTCTCCAAGTCTTCTTGGTTACTGCTGCCGCTAGCATATTCCTCTGTCGATCCAATGCCGGTGCTGGCACTGGCTACACGGCCCGAGAGCACACGATCAAGGGCATTCACGTCGAATGCTCCAACACCACCGAGGTTGGCCAGCGGGTTGAGTAGACGGAGCGTCTTGTTGTCTTTGTTTACATTCAGAGCGTATAGACCACCAGGGCGTACAGCTGATAGGCTGATCTGGTCAGCCTTGAAGTCTGTAGGCTTGATGATGACCTCTGTGCCGTTGCTGAGTGTCCAGATGGTCGTGCCAAACTTGCCGTTCTTCGCTTCTTTGACGATCTTGCCCTTGGTGGGCAGCTTATCCATGAGCTTCTCGCTACTGATCTGCTCCTTGTAGGGCTCTACTGGCTGCTTGCGTGCCTCTAGGTACTGGGCTGCGAACTCGGCCTTTGTGGGGTACTTGAGCCCTTCCTTCTCAGGGGCAGAGAAGAGGATCACGTTGTTGTTGTCGGTGATGATCTGCTGGAAGGTCGCATTGACAGCCTCCAGGGGCAGAGCATTCGCGATCTGTGAGCCCAAGGTGTACCAGGTCTCGGGAGTTGCCAGGTTGCCTCCGTCGCAGAAGTAGTCAGCGTAGATGTTGGCATAGGTTCCGTTCTTACGCTTGTCTCGCTCGGCATTGCGAGCCTTGAGGATGGAGACATACTCCTTGCTCGCATGCTTGTACTCGCTCTGGGTGAAGCCGTGCTGACGTGCACGCTCGATCTCGGCCACGAGGGCGTCGAGACCACGCTTGTACTGGCCCTCCTTGACTTCGATGTCGAAGGAGATCGCCTGCTCTGTGGGGGACACGAGGAAGTCTCCGAAAGATGCTCCTCCGGAGAGGAAGGGTGCATTGGGTTTCTTCGTAATCTGAGAGAAGCGACGATCGAGCATGTGTGCGATGACATACTTGAGGTAGTTCTCCACGATGGCGAAGTTGGTCTCCTTCATCTCCCTGGGCGTAGCGTCGGACTTGAAGAGAATGGAGATATTCGTGCTCGTAGCCTCGGGGTCTGTCCCCATGGCTATGATGGGCTCTTGGTTGTCGGCTACCTCAAGGTATTCACGCACGGCAGGGTTTACAGGCTTAGGAATGTCGGCGAAGATGCGCTTGAGTGAAGCCTCTACCTCGTCCACATTGATATCTCCGACCACGATAATAGCCTGTAGATCTGGTCGATACCATTTCTTGTAGTAGTCTCTGAGCTCTTGATACTTGAAGTTGCGTACGACCTCCATACGTCCGATGGGCATACGTTCGCCATAGCGGCTATTGGGGTAGGCTTGACGGATGAGGCTCTCTCCGATACGTTGTCTGGCATTGTTGCGCGAACGCCATTCTTCTTGGATTACACCACGCTCGGCATCAATCTCCTTATCTTCGAGGGAGATGGCGCAGCTCCAGTCGTGCAGGATTAGTAGGCAGGAGTCAATGGTGGCTTTACGAGCCACGGGGACATTCATCAGCGTATACACAGTCTTGTCGAAAGCGGTGTAGGCATTGATATTCTCCCCGAATTTCACTCCGATCGTCTCGAGGTAATTGATGATCCCCTTACCTGGGAAGTTTTTCGTCCCATTAAAAGCAATGTGTTCGAGGAAGTGGGCTAGCCCGCTTTGGGAGTCTTCCTCCTGCATTGAACCGACACGCTGAGCGATGTAGAACTCGGCCTTACCCTCTGGTAGGGCATTGTGACGGATGAAATAGGTCAGTCCATTCTCTAGCTTCCCGATGCGCACAGCACTATCAATGGGGAGCTTGGGCATCTGCTGGGCGTAGGCCGAAGCTGATAGCAGTGTAATCCCCACGAGGGCCAAAGAGAGGAGCGATGACACAAATCTTGCTCGTAGTCTCATACTGATTGTTGATTGGTAAATAATGAATTTAGCTGCACAAATATAGCTCTTTGTTATGAGAGTATATCTGCTTGGTTGGGGTTTTGTTGCGTTTGTGTGTGCTCTTGTGTGCAGTTTTGGTGTTTCTATATGTGTGCTTGAGATAATATTGCTTCTTAGGCAGGATTTTTTGCTTCGGATTTGTATACTTCTTGACAACCTCGCTAGGAGCAACTCAGAGGAGAAGCCTCCTGCTTGAGCCGCTCGGCCAGTAGCATGGTCTGCTCGAGGTAAGGAATGTCGCACGAGAGTAGAGGCGAGAAGTCCGACTTGCCTAGCTCTGAGAACAAGAGGTTGAAGCTCCACCACTTGCCTCTGATCGGCCTACAGTCGATGAGCAGCAGGTCGGGCTCGGGGATCTGGACAGTGTAGAGATAGACTACGAGGCGCATGCCTCCCTCCTCGGCATGGTACTGTAGCGATAGGTGTGGGCGAGCGCGGCGTACACCACAGAATCGCTCGTCTATGAGTCTCTGGGCGATCTCCTGCGGACGGTAGTCCTCGCAGACCCAATCGACGAAGGGGGTGTCATAACGCTCCTCGCCCGAGCACAACCCAGCCGTACGCTCGAGGTAGACCATCCCATGGCTGACGGCTACGAGGCGCACGACAGAGAGTCGCCCCTGTGCCGAGGCAAACTGCGTCTGAGCAATGCGACCGATGGGGCGATTGTGATCGTCCAGGATGGTGAGCCATCGCTCGGCCCTAAGCCTGCGCTCCATCCACCGAAGATGTGTGCCCTCAAGGGTGTACATGGGCAGCATGAAGAGGGGTATGAACCACGAGAGTAGCACCTCGAGCAGCGGACTGCTCTCGAGCAAGGCTACAAGAGACCAACCTATGCCCGAGACGATACAGAAGTAGCGGAAGATGATCCGTCGGAAGCGTCTATGCTCGGCGAGCAAAGCTCTGAGGCGTCGCGTCCCGCAGCAGCTCTCGCCCTCGATCTCGGGTGAGAGGTCGCCTAGGCGTGTCATGAGGGCGAAGTTCGTAAGCCGTACGATGAGATACAATCCTAGGCCTAGGAGCTGAGCCGAGAGGGTCGAGAGGGTAGGGGCAGACCATATACCTAGCCCCAGGGTAGGTGCGAAAATGAAGAAGACGATCCACCAATAGCGTCGTGGTGTAATGGATAGAATGCTCGAGAGGAGCAGCAAGACGAGCACAACTATCTGTAGCTCGGGTGTGAGGGGCAGCAGTAGCACGAGGAGTGCTACTGGCAGTATGAGTAGATCTATACCTTGCCCGATGAGGGGCAGAGGGCGAAGTCGTTTCTGATGCGTCATAGAGCAGAGGGAGGGCTTGCGAGTAACCTCACAGCCCTATAGTTGCGGCGAGCTGCCCCCCCCCTAGAGGAAGTGCCGACTAGGGAGCGACTCGTCTATTTGTAATGATACAACACTTGTCGGGGGCTTTGGGTTGCCTATCCCTCGATAGGGGAGGCTATCAGGGGAGGGTGTAGGGCCTCGGGTGGGGAGGCTGCTTGATGTCCTCAGAGGTTTCGATAGGATCGCTGTAGAGGCTTAAGTAGGAGTTCGAGTGAGCTCCTATCTATACCTCGATTGAGTTCCTATTTGAGTCTCGATCGAGATCCAAATAGAGTCTTGTATGGGGATATAGACGGGGACACATCCGCAATCTAGATAGCCGCTCCCTAAAACTATTGGGAGGGGGAAGCCTGGGGTGAGCTATAACCCTAGGCTAGAGGTCTCTGGGAGATATAGCTAGCCCCCTCGTAGGGTATATCCCAGACGAGGGGGCGAGGCCTTCTTTTGAGAGAGTTAGAGTTGAACCTCTACTCTCCTGTCTTTGAAACTCTAACGGGTGCTGAGGACGAACTGCAGCTCGATCTCGTCGTTGATAAACTTATCGGCAAGGTTGTCGAAGAACTTCTTCGAGCCATAGCGTACATTCCACTCCGAGCGATCGATCAAAAACTTCTTGCTACGGATCTGATACTTTTGAGTAGATTGATCCATTAGGACGTCTTCGATAGGGATGCTGATATTCTTGACAATACCCTTGAGTGTGAGATTTCCTTTGATCTCAGTGAGACCCAGCAGAGGAAGCCCCTCCTCGGGCAGATCTGTGAGTTCGAAGCGAGCCTTTGGATGCTGCGTTACATCGAAGAAGTCTTCACCCTCGAGGTGTGCCTTGAGCTTCTCTGCCATCTCACCCTCCAGATCGGTAACCTTGATACTTCCCATATCTACCTCGACGAAGCCCGAGACGAGCTTGTCCTCGTGCAGCTCGATCTGTCCGTCGCTCAATGCGATTGATCCATAATGCTCGCCTGCAGGCTTGAATCCCTTCCATAGGAGGGTCGAACCCTCAAGGTCTATGGGAGAAGTCCTGCTGTTTGAGGACGTAGACACGGGTTGCTGCTCCTGTGTAGCAGTCGTTTCCTTCTTGTTGCCAGAGCATGAGCTCAGGCTCAGTAGCCCTATCCCAAGGATGAGGGCGGTTAAGTTTTTATTCATAATGAGTTATAAAGTTTTTTGTGTGCTCTATCCAATCGCACTGACTTTATAACTGGTGAAGTCAATATAATGTTTTCGCAGAGATAGTATTTTCTCCTTTCCCGATTTTCTCTAGCTATAGATGCGATGCCTGTCTTTGCCGCACTTGTGGCACTTGCGTTTCCTGTCGAGACCGAGGCACTTGACGGGAGCTATGGTTAGGGATCGGCTCTGTGGTATTTGCCTTGATGTTCCTATCCACAACGTTGCCTCGATATGAAAGGTGATGTTAGGGTCTGTTTTTACCTAATCTATGCTATTGTATATGGAGTCAAGTTTGGCGAACTTTGTTGCCAAAGAGTGAGCTCCGTCACCAATTTGTCTACCCGACATCTGAATAGAGATGCTCTGTGGAGCTGTTGATAGGCTGCCTACCTCTCGATCTCTGATGCTGCTAAGCATAGGGCTCTTTTGCTCCTAGATTACAACTCTAACTCAATAACCACAAAACCAATGACAATGAACATTACGAAACTTCTGAGACTACTCTCCCTCTCCCTCTGCTTGATCCTCATGACGGGGCTTGCCGAGGCGCACACGATGTGGCTCGAGACCTCTACACGAGGTGCTATCGGTCGAGCCCACCAGGTATCGCTCTACTTCGGGGAGTTTAGCATGGCCGACCGCACTCCAATTAAAGGTTGGCTCAAAGGAATGCATGAGGGCACCTGGCAGGTGCTTACCCCCTCGGGTGAGCTTATCGACCTCAGAGCCCATGCAATGGACAGTTGCTATGTGGCGACCTTTCACCCACAGCAGCAGGGTTGGTATCGCATTCATTATTCGATCGTAGTCCCCGAGCTTTGGAGAGGCTCACAGCTGCGCTATCAGTCGCTTGCCTGGGTCTATGTCGGTCAACCTTCGGAGGCTGTTACCGAGGCTCAGCGCAAGAGCCCCTTCGGTCAGGGGATTACCTTCTTGCCTCCTGTAGAGCCTAGATTTGCTGTTGGGAGTCAGACGCACTTCCCGGTGGTAGTAAACAGTGGCTCGTACAAGGGGCTCAAGGTAACCATCCAAGGAGATAATGGTTGGGCGAAGAATTATTATCGCTATCCAGAGGGGCAACTCAGTTTCACCCCCATCTGGTCGGGTCGTTATCTGATGAGCTCGACGAAGCAGCGCACCCTAGCCCCCGAGGAGGCTGAGCAGTATGCTGGAGCTAAGGGGGTCTATGACATGATTACCTACTTCTTCAGCTTCTAAACTGAAGGATTTAGTAGTCTTCGGCTTGTGCCGTAGCACAGCGGGCAGGGCAGATCAAGATCTGCCCTGCTCGCTGTGCTTATTCGCTCGAGAGGAGCTCAGTTGTACAAGTCTACGATTTGGACTAATTTTGCGGTCGCTCTGCTCTGTATGTAGCACTGAACTAAGCAACGAGAGATAATTCAATTGGTCTAACGAAATAATAACGACTATCACAAATGGCTGTATCCATTCAGTACACCAAGAACAATGCCGCTGCTGTGATTACTATCCCAGTAACTAAGGCTGATTACCAACCCGAGGTCGACAAGGCTCTCAAAAACTATCGCCAGCGTGCGGACATCCCAGGCTTCCGCCGTGGGCACGCTCCCATGGGGATGATCCAAAAGAAATTTGGTCTAGGAATCAAGATCGAAGAGATTAATCGCTTCGTAGGCCGAGAGCTCTATGATTATATCAACACTAATAAACTCAATGTCCTAGGCGAGCCTCTGCCCGCTTTGGACGCACCTGAGCAGGATCTGGAGAAGGGTGAGGACTTTGTCTTCTCCTTCGACATCGCTCTTGCCCCCAAGGTAGAGGTCAAGCTCACCAAAAGCGATAAGATCCCCTATTACCGCATCGAGGCTACCGATGAGATGATCTCTCAGCACATTGAGCAGATGCTCAATAGTCATGGCCAGCAGATCGAGGCGGAGATCATCGAAGAGAAGGATCTCGTCAAGGGGATTCTCACCGAGCTCGAAGGTGATGCCACTAAGCAAGAGGGTGTTCGTGTCGAGAATGCTATGCTCTTGCCTTCCTATATCAAGAGCGAGGAGCAGAAGGCCAAGTTCGTTGGAGCGGCCAAGGCGACGACAGTTGTTTTCGACCCCTATGCAGCCTATGAGGGCAACGAGCACGAGTTGGCCTCTTTCCTTCATATAGACAAGACAGAGGTCGAGCAGTACAAGGACAAGAGCTTCAGCTTCGAGATCACCTCTATCAGCCGCCATGTGCCTGCTGAACTGAATGAAGAGTTCTTCGTCAATGCCTTTGGTCAGGAGAGTGAGATTAAGGACGAGGAGTCTCTTCGTACCCAGGTACGTGCTGGCTTCCGCGAGCAGTTCGACCCCGAGAGCGACTACAAGTTCCTCCTAGATTTGCGTCAGAAGATCGAGGAGAAGGCTGGCTCTGTAGAGCTAGCTGACGATCTGCTCAAGCGTTGGCTCAAGGTTAGCAAGGAAGGCAAGCTCACCGACGAGGAGATCGAGCGCGAGTACCCTCAGATGATCCAGGGCCTCGTCTATCAGCTCGTTAAGGACGATCTGCTGGCCGAGCACCAGGTGCAGGTTACCGATGCAGACCTACAGGCCTTCGCCCTCGTGGTGGCTAAGAGCCAGTTCGCCCAGTATGGTATGAGCTCTGTGCCCGATGCCATTCTGGCCCAGTATGCTAAGAGTATGCTCGAGAAGGAAGATACTCGCCGCAACATCGCTGCCCGTGTGATGGACAACAAGTTTGCCGAGATCGCCAAGACCCTCGTAACCCTCGAGGAGAAGAGCGTAAGCCCCGAGGAGTTCGGTGCGCTGATGCAGGCAGTCGAAGCCTAATCATCTCTCTCGATCGAGAGCTATCCTCATGTTCGCTAGGGGGTGCGACGAGACAATGGTCTCGCCGCACCCCTTCCGCTATCTAGGCATTGCCTCTCAGCCCTTATCCGCTCGTAACTATACAGGCCCTACCTTTGTTACCTAAGAAAGGCACCCTCGGCCTGTCCCAGGAGGCCCTCCCACCGAACAATTAGGACATATACATTTATTCCCTGCATGAATAGGATCGCTATCATAGCCGTCTCGCCTCAGAGCATCGAGGTCGCACAGACGCTCCGCCCCGAGCTGGGGCAGGCGGTCGAGATCTACTCGACGCATCAGACCTCGGGTGTCCTCGAGATCGCAGATATTAAGAGCTTTTTGGCCGAGCACTTTACTCACTTCGATGCTTTCATCTTCGTCGGTGCTATGGGGATCTGCGTGCGCAGCATTGCCCCTCACCTCGGCCACAAGTACTGCGACCCTGCTGTCATCTGTGTCGATAGTACGGCACGCTTCGCCATCTCTGTCCTCTCAGGCCATATCGGTGGGGCTAACGAGCTGACTCTCGAGGTGGCTCGCATCCTAGGGGCCGAGCCTGTAGTGAGCACCCAAACAGATAATACCGGCCTTTGGGCTTTAGATCTACTGGGGCGGCGATATGGTTGGCATGAGGAGGCCAATACAGATGGCCTCAATCGCCCCATCGCTCTCTATACCAATGGTGCTCGCACTGCCCTCCTACTCGAGGTCAAGGATCGGGGCACTTTTGAGCTCGAGCGTACCCGAGCCCCTCATGTGGAGATCTTCTACCGTCGGGAGGACTTCTTTCCTGAGGACTACGAGCTCATCCTCGTGGTCAGCCCCCGACGCTTCGAGAGCTCTCGCCCCACGATCCAGTACAGCCCTCGGGTGCTGACCCTCGGGATGGGTTGCCGCTATCTTTGCGACCCTCGAGAGATCCCCGAGTATATCGTCTCCGAAGTCCGCCGCATGGGCTACCTACCAGAGGCTATTGGCCGCTTGGCGACCATAGATCTCAAGAAGAATGAGCCCCTCCTGCATCAGATGGCGGACTATCTGCACCTCGAGAGCCCGACCATCTACACAGCCGCAGATCTCGCTCCTGTAGAGATCCCCAACCCCTCGGCTAAGGTCTTTGAGGTAACTGGGGTCTATGGTGTGGCCGAGAGCTCGGCCAGGCTCGTAGCCCGTATGGGCAGCATTGTCATTGAGAAGCAGAAGGGGATGCTGCATGAGGGCAATGACTTCACCTTCGCCTTGGCTATAGATCGAGAGGCCGAGCGCAGGGGACACATCGAGATCGTTGGGGCAGGCCCTGGCGACCCTGAGCTTTGCTCGATCCGAGGGCGTGCCTTCCTCGAGATCGCCGACCTGATCCTCTATGCTGGTAGCCTCGTGCCCAAGGCTTTGACCACCTGTGCCAAGCCTGGGGCGACAGTCCGTAGCTCCGCTTCGATGAATCTCGAGGAGCAGTTTGCCTTGATGAAGGATTTCTACGACCGAGGCCTCCTGGTCGTTCGCCTGCATACGGGCGACCCCTGTATCTATGGGGCTATCCAAGAGCAGATGGCCTTCTTCGACGAGTATGAGATGAGCTACCATATCACCCCTGGGATCTCTTCTTTTCAGGCAGCTGCGGCGGCTTTGAGATCTCAGTTTACTATACCCGAAAAGACCCAAACCATCATCCTCACCCGAGGCGAGGGGCGCACCCCCATGCCCGACAAGGAGAAGCTGCACATGTTGGCCCGCTCTCAGAGCACGATGTGTATCTTCCTCTCAGCTGGCATCGTAGACGACGTGCAGGCACAGCTCCTCGAGCATTATCCGCCCACGACGCCAGTGGCTGCCTGCTATCACCTCACCTGGCCCGATGAGCGCATCTATAGAGGCGAGCTGCACGAGCTGGCCCATTTGGTCAAGAGTAATAACCTCACCCTTACGACGATGATCGTCGTCGGGGAGGCTATTGACAATCGTAAGGGACTCTCCAGGCTCTATGCCGATGAGTTCAAACACCTTTTCCGTCGATGATTCTAGTCTTCGGAGGTACGACAGAGGGACGTGCGGTTTGCTCCGTGCTCGAGCAGTCGGGGCGGGACTTCTATTACTCGACCAAGGGGGATGCCCAAGAGATTGACCTCGTGCATGGGCATCGCCTCATGGGGGCAATGACCCGAGAGATGATGCAAGCCTTCATTCAGGAGCAGGAGATCCACCTCGTCGTCGATGCGGCTCATCCCTTCGCTGCCGAGCTACACCGTACGATCGGCGAGGTAACCCTAGCCCTGGGTGTGCCTGTCGTGCGGTATGAGCGTCGCTACCCCGCCCTGGACGAGCGGATTATCTCGTGCCAGAGCTATGCCGAGATGGCCGAGCGACTGCTCGCTCAACCTGCTCGCCGTCTGCTCGCCCTGACAGGGGTCAATACGATCACACACCTGAAGGCCTTCTGGAGCCAGAGGGAGACTTTCTTTCGCATCCTCGATCGAGACGACTCGAGGGAGAAGGCCGAGGCCGCGGGCTTCCCCGCCTCCCACATTCGCTACTTCGCCGAAGGGGAGGATCAGCTGCTCTTCGACGAGATCCAGCCCGATGCTGTGGCAACGAAGGAGAGCGGCGAGAGCGGCTTCTTCGACGAGAAGGTCGCCCCAGCCCTCGAGGCTGGCGTGCCGGTCTATATGATTACTCGCCCTCCGTTGCCCGAGCATTATCAGACAGTCTACGGCCCAGTGGGCTTGCGCAAGGCCGTCGAAGGGCTTGTCCCCGAGTTCTTCCCCCTCAAGACGGGCTTCACAACAGGCTCGACGGCTACAGCTGCTACGGTGGCCGCCCTGAGGGCCCTTCTCCTGGGCGATCAGGAGGCCACAGAGGCCGAGATCTTCCTCCCCAGCGGCGAACCTGTACGCCTGCCTATAGAGGGCCTCGAGGCAACTCCACGAGGCTATCGAGCTCGAGCCCTCAAGTATTCGGGCGATGATCCCGACGTTACCCATGGGGCAGAGATCTGCTCCGAGGTTTGGCTCAGCGACGAGCATCGAGAGGTGCGCTTCGTCCAGGGCCCAGGGGTGGGGGTGGTAACGCTCCCAGGCCTGGGCATCCCGATAGGCGAGCCTGCGATCAATGCCACCCCTAGGCAGATGATGACCAGCGAGGTGCGCAGGCTCTATCCCGAGGGTGGGGTAGACATCATGATCAGCATCCCCGAGGGGGAGGCTCTTGCCAAGAAGACCTTCAACCCTCGCCTGGGTATCCTGGGCGGCATCTCTGTCATTGGTACGTCGGGGGTGGTCAAGCCCTTCTCAAGTGAAGCCTTCGTCGCCTCGATAGCTCGACAGACAAGCGTTGCCCTATCGCTCGGGGCGGACACGATTGTGATCAATAGCGGGGCTAAGAGCGAGGGGTATCTGAGGGCGGCCCTCTCGGAGCTGCCGCCGCAGTCCTTCGTCCAGTATGGTAACTTCATCGGGGAGACCCTGGCCAAGCTTGCCGAGCACTCTGTCCCCAAGATCATCATGGGCATCATGCTCGGCAAGGCTGTCAAGTTGGCCGAGGGCAATATGGATACGCATAGTAAGAAGGTGGTGATGAACCGAGCCTTCCTGCACGAGGTCGCCCGATCCTCTGGCTGTAGTGCCGAGGCAGAGGGGCTGATCGATCGTATCACTCTGGCTCGAGAGCTGTGGAGCGACCTCTCGGCTGACGATCTTGGCCGATTCATGCGCCACATCACCCGAGCCTGCTTCGAGGTCAGCCAGAGGCTCGTCCCCGAGAGTGAGCTGACCGTCCTGCTCATTGACGATGAGGGGCAGATACGTTATTCCTATCCATTCGATTACAGATACATGATGAGAGAACCTATATACTTCGTTTCGCTCGGCCCAGGAGATCCCGAGCTGATTACCCTACAGGCTCTACGCCTCCTGGAGCGTTGCGATCGCATTTACACTCCAGTGCCCCTTGCCCCGTCGGGGCGGCGTTCGTCCAAGGCTTCAGAGATTATGCTCAGCCTCGGCATTCGTCCCGAGCAACTGCAGAGCTATGACCTGCCGATGAGTAAGCAGAGGGATGGGGCTCAGGCGGCCTATCGCATGGTTGCCGATGAGATTATCCGCCTCTCTCGAGAGGGCTCTACGGAGCGTATTGCTGTCGTAGCCGAGGGCGATAGTGGCTTCTATTCCTCTTCGGCCTATATTGGCGATCACCTGTTGGAGGCTGGGCTTCAGATCCGCCAATTGGCTGGTGTGCCTGCCTTCATTGCCAGCAATGCCCTCGTTGGAGGGCAGCTGGTGCAGCTGGAGGAGCAGCTCAGGGTGATCCCTGGAGAGGCTTCAGCCGAGGAATGGGCTGAGGCTTGGCAGGGCAAGCACACAATTGTCGTGATGAAGGGCTCGCTCTGCCAGGAGGAGATCTTGCGAGCTATGGCCCTCTACCCAGAGCGTCAGTGGCATTACCTCGAGTTCGTCGGGCAAGAGGGGGAGTACTGCTCGAGCGATGTGGCAGAGATCTCGCAGCGCAAATTCCCCTACTTCAGCATCATCATCAGCAAGGCTCGGCGGGGGTAAGGGGTTCGAGGGGAATGGCTTCGGAGATACACTCCCTCTGCGGTGATTTGTGTACCTTTGCCTCCCTCAATTAGACAATGAATATGCAAGATATTAGAAACATTGCTATCATCGCCCACGTAGACCACGGTAAGACGACCCTCGTGGACAAGATGATGCTGGCCGGTAAGCTATTCAGGGATGATAAAGCTGCCGAAGTGGATACCTTCCTCGACAATAATGACCTCGAGCGAGAGCGTGGGATCACGATCCTGTCGAAGAATGTGAGTATTCGCTACAAAGATGTTAAGATCAATATCATCGATACTCCTGGGCACGCAGACTTCGGCGGAGAGGTGGAGCGAGTCCTGAACTTGGCGGATGGCTGTCTGCTGCTTGTGGATGCCTTCGAAGGGCCTATGCCTCAGACGCGCTTCGTCCTGCAGAAGGCCATCGAGATGGGCCTCAAGCCCATCGTTGTGATCAATAAGGTGGACAAGCCCAATTGCCGTCCCGAGGAGGTGCAGGACATGGTCTTCGACCTGATGTTTAGCCTCGGGGCAAGCGAAGACCAGCTCGACTTCGAGACGATCTTCGGCTCGGCCAAGCAAGGCTGGATGAGCAAGGACTACAAAGAGCCTACGCAGGACATCTCTACGCTCCTAGACACGATCCTAGCTGAGATCCCCGCCCCTCGTCGTCTTGAGGGCCCCGCACAGATGCTCATCACCTCGCTGGACTACTCCTCGTACGTAGGACGTATCGCTGTGGGGCGAGTGCATCGAGGCACTTTCAGAGAAGGGCAAGAGGTCGCTCTGTGCAAGCGAGATGGCTCGGTGGCGAAGATGCGCATCAAGGAGCTCAATATCTTTGAAGGCCTTGGCCGCTCTCGGGTCGAGGCGGTCTCTTCGGGGGATATTTGCGCCCTGGTAGGCATCGAGGGCTTTGAGATTGGCGAGACGGTTGCGGATGCTGCCACGCCCGAGGCTCTTGATCCGATTGCTGTTGATGAACCCACCATGAGCATGCTCTTTACGATCAACAACTCCCCCTTCTACGGCAAGGAGGGTAAGTTCGTAACCTCTCGCCACATCCACGACCGACTGATGAAGGAGCTGGACAAGAACCTCGCCCTGCGTGTCGAGCCCGCCGAGAGTGCCGACAGCTGGCTGGTCTATGGCCGTGGCGTGCTGCACCTCTCGGTGCTGATCGAGACGATGCGCCGTGAGGGCTACGAGCTACAGGTGGGGCAGCCACAGGTAATCATCCGAGAGATTGACGGGGCGAAGCATGAGCCCGTCGAGCAGCTAACGGTCAATCTGCCTGCCGAGAGTGCTAGCCGCATCATCGACCTCGTTACTCGGCGCAAGGGCGAGATGACGATGATGGAGACGAAGGATGAACGCACCTTCCTCGAGTTTGTCATCCCCTCTCGAGGGATCATCGGGCTGAACAATGCCGTGCTGACTGCCTCAGCGGGCGAAGCCGTGATGGCGCATCGCTTCCTCGAGTTTCAGCCCTGGAAGGGGGAGATTGACCGCCGCAACAACGGCTCAATCATCGCCCTGGAGACCGGCACAGCCTATGCCTATGCGCTGAACAATCTGCAGAGCCGAGGCCGCTTCTTCATCTCTCCGCAGGAGGAGGTCTATGCGGGCCAAGTCATCGGTGAGCATACGAAGGAGGGCGACCTCTCGGTCAATGTCTGCAAGAGCAAGAAGCTCACCAATATGCGCGCCTCGGGCAGCGACGACAAGGTCTCTCTTGCCCCACCCGTGGCCTTCAGCCTCGAAGACGCCCTCGAGTACATCCGCATCGACGAATATGTAGAGGTAACCCCTGGTTCGATGCGCATGCGCAAGATATTGCTCGACGAGAACGAGCGCAAGCGCATGGCTAAGGCCGCCCAGCAATAGGCCTTGCCGAGCCCCTCGGGGGCATGAAAGCCTCCCAAGAGATAGGCCCTCGGGCCACCTCTTGGGAGGCTTTTCGTTAAGTGCTGGTATATAGTGTGTTGAGGAGGGGGGCGGAGAGGGCCAAATTTTCTTGCGGAAGAAAATATTTTTTCTTGCGGAAGAAAATTTATTTTCGTGCGCACGAAAAAATATTTCCTTGCGCACAGAAATTTTTGTCTCTGCGCAAGGCTCTTCGGGGGCTTGCTCACTCGTCCAATTTTTTGCCCGCAAGCAAGCGAATTTCCCTCCGCAAACAGGTCGATCTTTGTTCGCAAGCAAATCCAATTTTGTCCGCAGGCGAGTCGATCGCTTTCCGCAAACAAAAAGCCCCTTCGCCTGGCGAAAGGGCTTTTGCTTGGGCGCATAGGGGCTCTCTCGGAGGGCTCGGCCCCCCTCGCCCCCTATACTCGGATTTTAGTGGGCATGGGCGTGCTCGCTGGACTTATCCTTCTTCGCATGGACGAAGAAAGCTCCTCGGCAGGCTACCTTCGTCCCCTGTGGCAGCTCCTCGAGCAGCTGTAGGGCCGTGTAGCCCATCTGCGACGCTCCACGGACGACCTCGACGGGGCGGAAGTAGATGGGTTCGCTCTCGGGGTCATGTCCCTCGCCCTCCTCATGCTCATGCTCGGGGGTAGGGGCTAGAACGTAGATCACATCCCGTCCCGAGGTGTGGATGATGGCCTCGTCGGGCAGAGCGGGCGAGGAGACTTGCCCCAGGCTCACGATGCCCGTGATATTCATCCCGTCAATGAAGCCCGAGATATCGCCCAAGAGATCGCAATGGGCTGCGATCGTGCGGCTGTCGGGCTCGAAGGTATTGCTCAGAGAGTAGACGCGGGCATCGTATTCCTTGTCGGGGCAATTCGTTAGGCGGAAGTGGATAATTTGCCCTGGCTTGATCTTGGCTAGATCCTGCTCGTAGATGTTGATCTCTAGGTGCATCCCCGAGTTGTCGATGATCTCGGCCAGTGGTGTGGAGGCATCCACATACGCCCCGATCTTACCCATCACCTTGCTGACCACACCTGAGAGTGGACTGATGATGTCAAGATAGGGGCGGATGTTGCTCGTCGATATGCTTTCGGGGGTAATACCCATGAGGTATAGCTGTTGTTTCAGCGAAGCCAGTCGTGCTTCTAGAGAAGCGAGCTCAGCGATGGCCGACTGGAGATCTTTGGCCGCCCCTGCAGCTCCTGCTTCGAGCATCTCTTGCCTCTTGCGTTCTTCTCTAGCATAGATGATTCGGCTCTGTGTCGTTAGATACTCCTCTTGCAGTTGGACGAACTGGGGATTGGCCAGTCGGGCAATGACTTGCCCTTTGCGTACCCGATCGCCAGGGTGCACCGAGAGGCTCTGCACTAGCCCTCCGTAGAGGGCTGAGGTATAGGCCTTGTGGCTATTGGGGACGTGGATCGAGCCATTGGCCCGTATGGTGGCACTGAGGTCTTTGTATTCGATCTCCCGAAGCTCGATCCCCACGCTGCGCATTTGCTGGGCAGTGATGGCGATGAGTTCGTCTTCTTTGTCTTCTTCTGTCTGTGTGGCCTCGGCGTGGCTGTCCTCTGAGCCGCCAGTGCAGCTGCCCAGGAAGAGGCTGCTCCAGGCAAAGAGCAGCACAAGGATGAGGCTATAGGGCTTGAACATAGTCTTAGGATACATTTAGAGGTGAGTGAGTGAATGGATGTGGATGACCGCCAGGCTCAGCTGATAGCAGCTCTCCAGGTAGGACAGGCGCACCTCGGTCATCGTCTCGAGGGCCTCGAGGTACTCGAGGTAACTGATCTCGCCCGAGCGGAAGTTGCGGTCTGCAACTCTGAGGACTTCCTCGGCTGTGGGTTGGGCCTCGTATTTGTAGTATTCGTATTGCTTGAGGCGCATTCGGTAGGCTTCCTGGGCCGAGCAGAGGGCTGCCTCGAGGTCGCTGCGTAGCTGCTCGTGGGCATGCTCTCGGGCTTGGATCTCCAGCCGTTCGGCCCGTAGCTTAGCTCGGCTAGTCCCCAGGTCGAGGGGGATCGAGAGCCCTAGGTAATAGGAAGAGAAGCGTTTGCCGAGCCCCTGCCATACCTCTCGCCCTCCGATCTCGTGCATTCCGACGGCAGAGCTATTCTCGTAGCCCAGGGTAATCTCGGGCAGTAGTGAAGCTTTCGTATGGCGACGCTCGGCCCGAGCTTCTTCGATCCTGATGCTCGAGAGGCGCAGGCCTGCGTTGTGCTCGAGGCTATTGAGCTCGACCTCTCGAGGGAGCTTGAGGGGGATGAGTTCTCGATCGAGAGCAATCCGCACGACACCCTTGTGCCCGAGCAGACTAGCCATTTGCCGAGAGGTCTCCTCGAGGGTCAGTAGGCATTCGCTCATCTGCTGAGCGATCTTCCCTCGCTTGAGCTGCGAGAGGCGCAGCTCCGAGCTCTTAGCCACCCCACTGCGATGGCGCAGTTCACTCAGCCGTACATAGTCCGCATAGGTCGAGTCGAGCTGGGCGATTGTCCGAGCCCGATACTCCTGATAGCGAATACCCTCGTAGAGTGTGCGCAGCACAGTGATGAGCTCTTGTTTATCGAGAGCTAGCTGTGCACCTTGCTGTTGGCTCTGTATGCGCAGCAATCGTCTCTTAGCCCCGAAGACCGTTGGGAAGGGGAGGCTCTGCTTCACCTCGAGCATCAGATCTCGCTCTGCACCACCCATATTGCCGTATTGCCCCCCGAGCTCTAGGCGAGGCAGCTCGTAGGCCGTATGGCGCATTTGTTGGGCAGCCTGATGCCTCAGCCTTGCGGCCTCGAGCCCTTGGTGCTTGCCCTCGAGGAGCTCGATCGCCTGGGCGAGGCTCTCTAGGTGCAGGGTGTCCTTGGCCTGTGCCTTAGCCTCTCCGAGGAGAAGAGGTATTAGGACGAGTATTAGGAGATTTTTATTCCGAATCATCTGTAGCTTGTATTTGGGGTTGATGTTTGCCTTTGCTGAAGAGCAGATAGAGCAGTGGTAGGACAAAGAGGGTCAGGGCTGTGGCCGAGATGAGCCCCCCGATCACGACCGTAGCCAGAGGCCTCTGCACCTCTGCCCCCGCCCCAGTGCTCAGGGCCATAGGGAGGAAGCCGAGGCTCGCCACCATAGCGGTCATGAGCACGGGCCTCAGACGCTCGGTAGCCCCGAGGCGGATGCGTGTGAGCACATCTCGCACTCCCGAGTGCTCTAGTTGGTTGAAGGTACCGATCATCACAATCCCGTTGAGCACAGCCACGCCAAAGAGGGCAATGAAGCCGATCCCTGCGCTGATGCTGAAAGGCATCCCTCGCAGCATCAGAGCCGCTACCCCACCGATGGCACTCATCGGGATAGCTGTGAAGATGAGCAGAGCCCAGCGCACCGAGCCAAAGGTGAAGTAGAGCAGGGCGAAGATCAAGAGCAGCGATAGAGGGACGGCCACGAGCAGACGGCTCTGAGCCTCCTGCAGGTTCTCGAATTGCCCCCCGTAGGTGATGTAATAGCCTGTGGGCAGGCGCAGGCTCTGTAGCCGCTCTTGGATCTCCTCGACTACGCTCTTGACGTCTCGTCCAGAGACGTTGAAGCCCACGACAATCCTACGCTTACCCTCCTCTCGGCTGATCTGTGCAGGGCCACTTTGGTAGCCCACCTCGGCCAGTGAGGAGAGGGGGATGAGGATGTCATCGTGGCTGGGGACGGGCAGGTTGCGCACGTCCTCTATATCCCCTCGGTGGATGCTGTCGAGGCGGACTACGAGGTCGAAGCGACGCTCATCCTCAAAGACCTGCCCTGCGACCTTGCCCGCAAAGGCTGTGCTGAGGACGTCGTTGGCCTGAGAGACCGTAATGCCATAGGTGGCGAGCCTAAGACGGTCGTACTGGACGTTGATCTGTGGCAGACCTGTCACCTGCTCGACCTGTGGGGCACTAACCCCCTCGACCTCGGAGAGGATGGCGGAGATCTGCTCGGCATAGATGCTGAGGCTATCTATATTCTCCCCGAAGAGCTTGACAGCCACGTCTTGGCGGATACCGGTCATCAGCTCATTGAAGCGCATCTGAATGGGTTGGTTCTTCTCGAAGAAGATGCCTGGCAAGACTTCGAGGGCGTGCTCGATCTCATCACCTAGGGCCTCATAGCTCTTACTCTGGTCGCTCCACTCTGCTCGAGGCTTGAGGATGACCATGATGTCCGTAGCCTCGGGGGGCATAGGGTCTGTGGGCACCTCGGCCGAGCCTGTCTTGCCAACGACCATGCGAACCTCATCGAAGCTCTTCATGATGCGAGAGGCCTGCATCGAGGTCTCTATGCTTTGGCTCAGGGAGCTCCCCTGGGGAAGGAAGCAGTGGAAGGCATAGTCGCCCTCTTGGAGCTGTGGAATGAACTCCCCCCCGAGGCTCGAGAAGCCCAGGAGAGACAGGGCGAAGAGCCCCACAGAGCCTAGCAGCACATAGCGTTTGAAGCGAAGGGCGCGCTCGAGCAATGGGGCATAGATGCCCTGTAGACGGCACATCATCCGATCAGAGAGAGTCTCTCGACGCTGAGGATTCTTGTCTAGGAAGAGGGCACACATCATCGGGATATAGGTCAGCGAGAGGATGAGAGCCCCGATGATGGCCAGTGAGACGGCCATGGCCATGGGGGCGAACATCTTACCCTCGACCCCTACGAGCGTGAGGATGGGGATGTAGACAATGAGGATGATGATCTCACCGAAGGTGGCACTGCTGCGGATCTTCGAGGCCGAGGCGAAGACTTCCTCGTCCATCTCAGCCTGCGTGAGGCGTTGGCTATTCGTGCGGAGCGATAGGTGGTGCAGCGTCGCCTCGACGACGATCACAGCCCCATCGACGATCAGACCGAAGTCGATAGCTCCGAGGCTCATGAGGTTGGCACTGATGCCGAGCCAGTTCATCATCCCCAGGGCAAAGAGCATCGAGAGCGGGATGGCCGAAGCGACGATGAGCCCAGCCCGCATATTCCCGAGGAAGAGGACTAGGACGAAGATCACGATCAGAGCCCCCTCGATGAGGTTCTTCTCCACGGTGCTGATGGCCCGATCGACGAGGTCAGTACGGTCGAGGAAGGGGACAACCTCGACATCTTCGGGTAGGGCCTGTCGCACCTGCTCGAGGCGATCCTTGATGCGGCGGACAACCTCGTGGCTATTCTCCCCCTTGAGCATCATGACGATACCCCCGACGGTCTCCTGCTCCCCATCTAGGGTCAGAGCTCCGTAGCGGATAGCTTTGCCTAGGCGTAGCTGGGCGACGTCTCGGATGAGGAGCTGCTGCCCCTGTTCGTTGTGTCGGATACTGATATTTCCGATGTCCTCGAGGGAGGAGACCATGCCGATCCCACGCACGAAGAAGGCGTTCGGACGCTTGTCAATGTATGCTCCGCCTGTGTTCTCATTGCCCTGCTCTAGGGCTGTGAAAATGTCCGAGATGCTGACCCCGAGGGCACGCAGGCGGTTGGGGTCTACCGAGACCTCATACTGCTTGACCTCGCCGCCGAAGCTATTGATCTCGGCTACGCCTCGGATGCCGTTGAGCTGACGAGCGACGATCCAGTCCTGCATCGTGCGCAGCTCCTGAAGCGAATACTTCCCCTCGGCCTCGGCCTTGGGACGCAGGATGTACTGGTACACCTCGCCTAGGCCCGTGCTCACGGGGGCTAGCTCGGGTGTGCCAGCCCCGTTGGGGATTTGCTCTGCTGCCTCGGGGAGGCGTTCGCTGATCTGTTGGCGGGCAAAGTAGATATCCGTCCCCTCCTCGAAGACCAAGGTTACGACCGAGAGCCCGAAGCGAGAGATACTGCGCATCTCGACCAGCTCGGGCAGATTGGCCATGGTGCGCTCGATGGGTGCTGTAACGAGCTGCTCGACCTCCTGAGTGGCCAGCGAGGGCGAGGTCGTAATGATCTGCACCTGATTGTTGGTGATGTCTGGCACGGCATCGATGGGCAGACGGCTAATGCTCCAGCCGCCCCAAATGATGAGCAGCAGGGTCATCATGCCGATGAGCATTTTGTGTCGGATGCTGTACCTGATGATATAGTTTAACATATTGATATGGCAATGTATAATGAGCCCAAAGGCCCTCGACCCCCAAGCTGGGAATAGGATGCCTCTGTGCGTAAACTAAGGGAATGAAGCTATAGTCTAATGCGGTGTGTGCGCTAGATCTTGGGCGGCTGCCATATCTCCCTAGGCCGACGGATGTAGACGCCTAGGCTGGTGGGGATGAAGCTCTCGTCTACCTGCTCCAGGGCCGAGAGCTCTAGGGTGAGCCCTCTGAGCTGAGTCGAGCCTAGGGTGAGCCCACAGCAGGAGCAGAAGCAGAAGGGTGAGCAGGCATCTCGATGATGTGCCCCCTCCGCCCCCTCTGTAGCCACGCAGAGGGCTGCTTCGCCTCGATCGGAGGCGAGGATCTCCCCCGAGCTCAGACGATCGGTGCAGGGCATGAGCGCGAGCAGGAGGAGGTAGAGGCAGAGACTATAGTGGAGGAGCTGCTTCATCAAGGGCAAAGGTAAGGCAAATCAGCTATATATCGAGCCCAATACGTACATAAAATGCTGGGAGTACCTCCAGCCCCCCTGAGGGTCTCGTCGAGACGAGGTCCAGCCGTCCCCCTACGCCTAGGGTGATATGGACGTAGGGCAAGAAGATGCTTAGATCCTCGAGGATGGCTGGCAGGGGGATGGCCAGCCAGTCAAACTTCGAGCCGATCCCCAGCGAGATCGAGCCATAGTGCTTGGTCTTGATCTCGGGGGTTGCGATCGGGAGGTCGAGACGGGCATTGGCGTAGAGGGGCAGATGCGACCAGGGGAAGTATCGCCCGTCGAGCAGCAGCGACCGAGGGGAGAGCTGATACGCTCCTCCATCCACGGCTAGATTGACCCCAGCGGCTACCTGTAGCTGAGGCAGGGGACGATAGGCCAGCATTATGGCCAAACGTACATCGGGTACACCATAGTGTCGGCTATAGTCGTCGAGGATTACGGTCTCGTAGGGGTTTGTGCCGCTGATGTCCATGAGGCCATAAATCCTCCGCCTCGAGAGGTCTTGGCCTAGGAGTGGGGGAACTGTCGAGACGATTAGGAGTAGCAGTAGTAGTCTTCTCTTCATAGAGGTAGAGGGTAGAGTGGGGCTGTGAACAGCCTAGAGTGAGCTTATTTGCAAAGATAAGCTCTTTGCCCGTTGATTTCTAACGCCATAAATTCTTTACCTCAGAAGGAGTGTTGGTACTCCCTCTATCTTCAAATGAGCTAAATATTTTTAATTGAATGCAGGGAGCATTTAGTTTGTATCTCATTTCGATCTTAAGCTCGACACAGACTAATACATAATCCCCGAGATCTTCATTTCTATCATTCTCCAACTCTTTCTTTAACTCCTGATGCTGATTCAAGTCAATGATGTTAGTGTAAATTCTATCCTCTTCATCAATGCTTTTTAACCCATATCTCGAAATGGTGTCTTTGTTGGTCTTTTCGTGTCTTATCAATGGCATATCTGCTTTTCTGAGAACGAGCATAGAGACTCCCATCCATTCATTGCTATCAATACATATGATCCTCATACCTTTGTAACTCCACTCTTTTCCTCCCTCTCCCTCCTCCAAATTTGTTATGCCTGATGCTAGGAAAAATGGAAGATTTACCCCCATGGCAACGATAATGAATTGTTCGGGATCAAGATTCAGACGGTCGATAGCGTTGAAGACATCCTTCGTTTGCAGTACGTATTTTTCTGCGGACATTAGCTGAAATCCATTAGATAGAGACCTGGATATATTCAAGGCAATTTGTTCGGCGGTAATGGTATCTACCTCTCCGTATCCAATTCCTTGACTTTCCCCGAAGGCTTCCTTCTTTACGAGGATATTGCCCCCCCCAATAAATAATGAGTGTTCTTTACTTGATGAATGTTCATTACTTGGAGTTGTAGGATTAGTTTCATCTCTAGATATTTGGGAGCAGAATTTAAGTACTGGGCCTAGTATCTCTTTTGTAGATTGCTTGAATCTTTCAACCTTTTGACTATCCAACGATTGAGTTCTTTGGATCTCCTCCTTGGTTCTATTGACAGACTCCTGGAGTTCGTCAATTAGGTCGTTTGGGAGCTTTTTCTCTCTCTCTCGAAACCAGTCGTCTGAGCACAGATCAGATAGCCCAAGTTCGGATAAGAGATCTTTGTCTTTACGAATATCATTGATAAGCTGTCTTAGCTCGTCAAGCCCCTCTTCCCAATACCTCAGTTTGTGCAGGTCTTTGGGAGGAGTTAGTAGTTTTAGTCGGGGTGGGAATAGACCAACCTCTCCCACTAGGGTATATTGTCGGAGGAAGAGTACCCCGAGATAATACTTGATCCACCTTGGAATACTCTCAAGAGTATCTCCAAAAGGAGCATCCATGTCTGGGTGTTGGTAGTTTCTTGCGTAATAAAAAGGGTCCTGTTCTAAACGTTCGGATGTTGCCATGTATTGATCAATCACATCCTCTAGGCTCTCGGGAACAAGGACGTACTTGGGGGGGATTTGCTTAGAATATCTTAAAATTTTCCGCAGTAATTTGTGTTTTCTCAGATACATCAATAGCCCCCCGAGGGCATAGTGGAGTTCTAGAAAAGCTTTTTGTGCTTTCTCCCTCTCAGCCCTATTTTCTTCGTTGGCCTCACCGCCACTATGATCCATGTTTGTATGAAGCAGAGTAAGATCATAAAATTGATGTGCTACCGTCCAATATGACATGATGTAGTCCTCTTTGTCGTAGGATAGAGCTTGTAAAATACACTTCCAAATAAAGATGTTGGTTTGGGGACTCATGATTGTTCTCTGATGTTGATCCAAGACCAATTCCACAAAAAAAGATGCATTCCAAAGGGAGATCTTTTTCCTTTTTCGTTGGCAGACCATTTCATTCGCAGCAAACATGGAGTTATAGTACTCTTGTGGATATTCAATGATGCTTCCTCGTCGTTCTTCTCGATAACGGATGATAGCCCTATAATAAAATTCTTGTAAAAACCGACTTAGCTCCTCATCGTCTTTTTGTATCGCATAAAAGAGAAGGTCAGATATACTAGTGAAGAAAAGAATTTTCTCCTTCTTATTCGTGCTCGAGTCGTGTCTTTTTTCTAAGTGCTGAGAGAGCTTGAGTGGATGGTAGAAGACATATATTTGATAGGCAATTGCAAATGTGAGGATAAGCAAAGCTGCTAACGAAACCACGAGTAATATCAAAGCTGAATGATCAACCCATTCGTTGAGAAAGCCTAATTCGATACATCTTGGTAGTTGTAGCATCCAAAAGATGCATCCAGCGATTAGTATCACTAAAGACCCAATGTAGCAGCGAGTAATCCATTCTCTCCTAATAAAAGTATCGACTAGTCTTGTTGAGCCATATTTGTCATCAATTCGAGTTATCGTTTGCAGTAACAGAGGGAAAGCGATTGCTAGTATGGCTGTGCCCATTGGTAGAACTACCTCCTTGACAATGTCAGGGTAGTTCGCAAATAATACTTCTAAAGTCTTCATGCTTATTTAATTCTAATGTCCAAAGGTAATCATTTTGATGTTTACTTCTTTGGTGATTTGATTGGAATGCGATGCGTCGGAACGTAACGAGAAAGGTTTTTGTGTGATAGCAATTAGTCCCTTGATTAATAATAAGCGGTGTGGTGTATAAACATCTGATTTCTAAATGTCTATTTTGAATATATTTGTTCCCCGATAGGTTAGCTTCTTACGACTAAGATCTCTAGTGGGCTCTTGGGGACGGCTTTGCTCGACCTCCTCCGATGGGTCTCTATCCCTCTTCGTGGAGCTTCTACTTATATCTCTCTAGAGGCTCAAGATTGGGTCTCGCTTGAGCTCCTACTTAGACCTCTGTTGCGATCCTATTTGGATCTCACTTGAGCTCCTATTTGGGTCTCTCTTGAGCTCCTACTTAGATCTCTATTGCGATCCTATCGGCATCTCAGGGACAGCCCTAGATAGGGGCTCACCCGAGAGCTTATCGAGACCTCGGCCGAGGGCCTACTGGGGACTATCTTGACCTTGGACGAGAGCCCCACTCGAGAGCTAGAGGGCTTGCCCCGTGAGGGCGTTGGCTCTTTGGCATAATAGCAGTACTTTTGTCCGAAACAAGAGACAGGCAGCGTGCAGAGCCACAAAGCCTTTGCCCTCGATCCCCAAAACGCCTACAATGATGCAAACGACCAAACCCCTAGCCCCCAGCGAACTCGTCCGTCGCACGGATGAGGCTCTGCTGCTCGTAACCTTCGGCAGCACTTATCCTGGCCCTCACCGTACCTTTGCCCATATCCGTAAGTTCTTTGCGGATCGCTTCCCCGATAGGGATATTTACATGGCCTTCACCTCGAGGATGTGCATGCGTCGCTGGTTCGAGAAGAGTGGCGAGCAGTACTACCCTGCCGATCAGTGGCTCAGTGCGATCGGTGCTGCAGGCTACAAGCGTGTGAGCATCCAAAGCTTGCACGTTATCCCCGGGCTCGAGTATTCGCTCATCACCGATCGCTACATTCCCCAGTTCCGTGAGGCCTATCCTGAGATCCCTGTTTGCCTAGGTGAACCCTTGCTTTGGGATGATGAAGATATTCGTCTTGTGGGTAATGTCATCTACGAGGCCTTTGCCCCTCGATTGAGCGCAGGGGAAGCCCTCGTCCTAATGGGTCATGGCAATCATACTGACAAGTTTCCCGAGGCTAACGGCAAGTATGACCAGCTCAATACCTATCTACAGAGCCTCGATGCCAAGATCATCATCGGGACGGTGGACTACGAAGCCTTGCTCTACGATCATGTACTCGAGTATCTCAATCGGGTCTGTGCCTCGGGGACGACGCTCAACTTCCTCCCGCTCATGTCCGTGGCGGGCGATCACGCCCTCAACGATATGGTCGGCGACTACGACGAGGACGAGCCCATGCACGAGCAGAGCTGGCGCACCCGTCTGCTCTGTGAGGGCTATCCTAGCGACCGAGAGGAGAACTGTCATCTGCACGGCCTGGGCGACTACGATGCCATCTGCTCCATTTGGTTGGCCCACCTAGAGCGTGCCGAGGCAGCCCTAGGTTAGTGTCTTGACCCAGCTATTGCATTTGTCTTACCCCATATATATCGGATCCTCTATGCTACGTAAGCTCTACCTCCTACCCCTTATCCTCCTCATTGCCCTCGAGCCCCTACAGGCCATGCACATCATGGAGGGGTATCTGCCCCTGGGCTGGTGCATCTTTTGGTATGCTGTCTCTGTGCCCTTCGTCTTCTTGAGCTATCGCTTCATCGCCGCTCAGGTGCGCCGAGAGCCTCGCCGTCGTGTCGATCTAGCCCTGGCCTCGGCCTTTGTCTTCATCCTCTCGGCCCTCAAGCTACCCTCGGTTACGGGCAGTAGCTCGCACCTAACGGGGACGACGCTCGGCACGCTCACGGTGGGCGTGATGGCCATGCCACTTATTGGGACGATCGTCCTCATCTTCCAGTCGCTGCTCCTGGCACACGGGGGGATCAGCACCCTCGGGGCGAATGTCTTCTCGCTGGCCATCATCGGCCCTCAGGCCGCCTACCTCGTGTACGTGTCGCTGAGCAAGGTGATCTCCCGCCGCAGCATCGTGGTCTTCGTGGCGACCTTCATCGGTTCGATGGCGACCTATGTAACGACTTCGATCCAGCTGGCCATCGTCTTCCCCGATCCCGAGATGGGCTTCGTGGGGGCTGCGGGTAAGTTCCTCGGTATCTTCGCAGTAACGCAGCTGCCCCTATCGGTGCTCGAGGCGATCATCACCGTCGGGGTGATCGAGCTGCTCGAGGGCACTCGTCGCTCTGCCCTGGCGGTAGTCGATCGGGCTCAGACGCTGCGCACCCTAGGCCTCTCGCTGCTGGCCCTCGTCTGTCTCGCTCTGCCTGTGGTGGGCGGATATGTGGACTTCGGTTCGGGTGCAGACGACCAGGCGGGCGAGATGGTTGAGGCTCTGGCTACGGGCTACGAGCCTACCCCCTTCTTCGAGGGCTACGAGCCCAGCGAGGCCGCCGAGCCTTGGCTCTTCGCCCTACAGGTCGGTATCGGTATCTTGATCTTCGCCTTGGCTTACCGAGCCATCAGGCGTAGGAGCAAGGCCTAATATCCCCTCGGATGAACTCGGGCATACGCTCCCTCCCCCTCCCCCTTCGTCAGCCACAGCTCAGGCTCGCCCTCCCTCTTGTGAGCCTCGTGCTGTCGCTCCTGCTGAGCAGGGCCATCTTATTGGCCCTGCTCAGCCTTGCCCTATACCCTATGCTGCTGTACCTCGAGCCACCGGGCTCGAGGATGCGTCGCCTCAGGCAGCTCCTCCTGCTCGCAGCCTTCGTCTCGGTGAGCATACTACCTGTGATGCTTGTCCGCCAGAGCGACGCCGTGCTTGAGCTCCTCTGGGGGTGGGGTGTCTCTAGAGAGAGCCTCTCCCTCGGCCTTGTCCTGTGGCTACGCTGTATGAGTGCTGTGGGCTCACTCCTCCTCTTGCTGAGCCTAGTGCCCATCTACGAGCTCTGCCGAGAGCTGCGGCGCATCGGCGTACCGCAGCTGCTGGTCGAGCTCTTCGAGCTGACCTACCGCTACATCCACGTCCTACAGGAGACGACGAAGCAGATTGCCCTGGCACAGACCGCTCGGCTCGGTTGGCTCGGCTGGCGAGCAAAGCTCCGAGATCTGCCGCTATTGCTTTCGCAGACCTTCATCCTGACCTATCACGGGGCTGAGGCTCTCTACGAGGGTCTGCTTTCACGTGCCTATGCCGAGGGGGATAGCCCCTCGCCTTCCCCCACAGACCAACCCCCTATACAGATGGATACGACCTCGGCCCTTGTCAGCCTCCGTGGCATAGGCTTTGCCTACGAAGTCCGACAAGCAGCCCTTCGGGGCATCGACCTAGAGCTCTTCGCCCGAGAGCGAATTGTCCTGCTGGGCAAGAATGGTGCAGGCAAGTCCAGCCTCATGTACCTGCTCGCAGGCCTGCGCCTATGGACTCAGGGGCGGATCCTGCTCGGCACGCACGCCCTCGGACGTGGGCGAAGTGATCTGCCGCAGCTGCGCAGACAGGTGGGCCTTGTCCTACAGAACTCCAACCATCAGCTCTTCTGCCCCAGTGTCGAGGACGAATTGGCCTTCGGCCTACGCAACCTTGGCCTCTCGGACGAGGAGGTGCGTCGGCGGGTCGAAGCCCTTATCGCAGACTACGAGCTCGAGGAGCTACGCCACCGCCCTCCTCACGAGCTGAGCGAGGGACAGAAGAAGTGGGTGTCGATCATCTCTGTCCTGGCCCTCGACCCCCCGATCCTCCTCTTGGACGAACCTACGGCCTCGCTGGACTGTTACTTTACAGACCGAGTGATCGACCTGCTGAGCCGCCTCAATGATGAGGGTAAGACCATCCTCCTCTCTACCCACGACATGGAGCTCGCCTACCGCTGGGGTAGGCGTGCCGTCGTCCTCGTTGATGGCAGCATCGCCGCCGATACCTCGGTAGAGGAGGTCTTCGCCGATGAGGCTCTGCTCAGACGAGCTAGCCTGCGCCCTGTGAGGGCGATGCAACCTCTGCACCCCGACACAACATCCCTCATCCCCTCGCCTTCGGAGGATTATAGCCTGCCACTCTTCCTCGCCTCGTCGAAACATCGAGCCCTCATCATCGGTGGAGGTTCGGGGGCGTGGATCAAGGCCCGAGGGCTTATCGACAGAGGTGTCGAGGTCTCGGTCATCAGTCCAGAGGTTTGCCCCGAGCTCGCAGAGGCGATCCTGAAGGGGCGATGCCGCTGGATCGCTCGCCCTTTCGGACAAGGGGAGGAGGTTGCCCCTCACTACAGCATCGTAGTGGCCGCAACGGGCGATGAGGCTCTCGACGGATGGATCTGCCTCTCGGCCGCACGTCAGGGGCAATTGTATGCGCACCTGGGGCATCGAGGCCTCGGTAACTTCCACTTCGCTTGGTCTGCGAAGCAGGAGGGCATCAGCCTTGCCACGCACACCGATCAGGCCTTGCCCGAAGTCTCACGTGCCCTAGGGCAATATCTTTTGGCCCACTTGCCCTCGCTCTCGAGCTTAGAGTTGGACGAACTGGCTCAGCTGCGCCACAGCCTCTCCGAGCTACGCCACAGCGCAGAGCCTCCGCCTCAAGAGCTGGAGCATCGTTACGATGAGCTGCGAGCGACTATCCTTGCTCGCCTCGAAGCTCCACCCAGCAGGTAAGGCAAGCATTATTTGCCGTACCTTTGCGCCTGTGAGGGGGCATTGCACCCAGGAGGCCCTAGATGTAGCCCAGCCCCCATACAGCATACCCAATAGCAGATGAATGACTTTGATATACGTGATGCCCAGAGGTTCGATGCTCGGGAGGAAGAGGTAGATCGGGCCCTGCGCCCACTCTCCTTCGATAGTTTCAGCGGTCAGGACAAGGCCGTGGAGAACCTCAAGATCTTCGTCGAGGCCGCCAAGTTGCGCTCCGATGCCCTGGATCATGTCTTGCTCTACGGCCCTCCAGGGTTAGGCAAGACGACCCTCTCGCACATCATCGCCCACGAGCGAGGGGTCGGCATCAAAATCACTTCGGGCCCTGTGCTCGACAAGCCTGGGGATTTGGCAGGCTTGCTTACCTCACTTGAGCCCAATGATGTCCTTTTCATCGATGAGATCCATCGCCTGAGCCCCATCGTCGAGGAGTACCTCTACTCGGCCATGGAGGACTATCGCATCGATATTATGCTCGACAAGGGCCCCAGTGCCCGCTCCATCCAGATCGATCTCAATCCCTTTACTCTTGTAGGGGCGACGACCCGTAGTGGTCTCTTGACCGCTCCGCTTAGGGCTCGCTTCGGGATCAATCTGCACCTCGAGTACTATGACGTCGATACTCTGAGCAATATCCTACGTCGCTCGGCGCAGATCCTCGGCGTCCCCTGCGCCCCCGAGGCTGCTCGAGAGGTCGCTGGGCGCAGCCGTGGTACGCCTCGAATTGCCAATGCGCTGCTTAGGCGAGTGCGAGACTTTGCTCAGGTCAAGGGTAATGGATCGATCGATCGTGCCATCGCCTGCTACGCCCTCGAGGCCTTGAATATTGATCGGCACGGATTGGACTACATAGACAACAAGCTACTCGAGACCATCATCGACAAGTTCGCCGGCGGGCCTGTCGGGCTGACCACTATTGCCACAGCCCTTGGGGAAGATCCTGGTACGGTCGAGGAGGTGTACGAGCCCTATCTGATCAAGGAGGGCTTCCTCAAACGTACTCCTCGGGGACGTGAGGCGACAATGCTGGCCTACGAACATCTGGGCAGAACCTTCCTCCCTCGTCCATCAAGCCTCTTCGACGAATAACCCTCAGACCGCACCCCTCGGACGAGAACCCTATGGCTTCGACCTTCCGCTCCCTCCTCCAAGACACTGCCGTCTACGGGCTCAGCAGTATGTTAGGTCGCTTCCTCAATTGGATGCTGACCTTCGTCTATGTCCGTGTCTTGCTCGAGCAGGAGATGGGGCAGATGACCCATCTATATGCCTGGACGGCTGTACTGCTTATCCTCTTGACCTATGGGATGGAGACGACCTTCTTCCGCTTTGCTAGCAAGCACGATGAACCCGAGCGTGTACTCGGATCGACACTTTGGACACTGGGGATTAGCTCTTCCGCCTTCGTCCTCCTGGGCATCTTGACCTCGGAGACGGTCGCTCCACTCTTAGGGCAGCCCGACGCCCCAGAGCTCGTGATGATGCTGGTAGGTATCGTGGCCCTGGATGCCTTCACTGCTATCCCGTTGGGCTATCTGCGCTACCAGCGTCGGCCCTGGTGGTTCATGACGGTGCGGATGAGCTTTATCCTCTTGACCATCAGCTTGACCCTCGGTGTCTTCTACGGCTTGCCCCTCCTGGAGGCTACCTTCCCCTCGATCTTCGCGGGCTGGTATCGTCCCGAGCATCATCTGCATTACATCCTCGGCATCAATCTCCTGGGCAATCTTGTCCAGTTAGGTCTCCTCCTGCCCACAATAGCTCAGGGGCGAGGAGGACTCGATACCAAGCTTCTCAGACCTATGCTCTCCTATGCCTGGCCCATCCTCCTGTTGGGTCTTGTGGGGACACTCACGAATCAAGCCGACAAGCTCCTCCTGCCCCATCTCTTCGATGATAGGCTCGAGGCCGATCGGCTGCTTGGGATCTATGGGGCTTCGTACAAGCTGGCAGTGATCATGGTGCTCTTCACCCAAGCTTTCCGCTATGCCTATGACCCCTTCGTCTTCGCCAAGAGCAGAGACTCGGACGAGGCTGCACGCAGGGCTTATGCCGATGCTATGAAGTATTACCTCATTACGGCTCTAGTGATCATGCTGGCCGTCATGGCTTACCTGGATGTGATCAAGCTGCTCATCCCCGAGAGCTATTATAGTGGCCTGGTCGTCGTGCCCTACATCATGGTGGGGCAATTGATGTTCGGCCTATACTCGAACCTCTCTATATGGTTCAAGCTAACGGATCAGACGCATTGGGGGGCGATCCTCTCCTGTATTGGCTGCCTCCTGACTGTGGGAGTTATCTACTTCCTCACGCCTGTGATTGGCTTCGAGGCTTGCGCCTATGCCTCGGTGGTGGCCAATGGGGCGATGATGATACTCTCTTACCTCCTCGGACGAAGGTATTACCCCGTCCCCTACGAGCTCCCTCGGATGGGCCTCTATGCGGCCATCACGTTGGGCAGCCTCATCCTCCTAGCTCTGATCCGTCGCTATACCCCCGATCTTCTGTGGGTGCGTCTGCCCCTGGGGACGCTGATTCTGCTGCCTCTCTTGCTGACGCTCCTTCGTCTCGAGGTGCATGTGCCTGCCCTCAAAAGAGCTGTGCATAAGCTATTGCGTCGCTAAACCCCAGCCTAAGCCTCGTCGAATACCCCTCTTAGGACTGTCCTATGCCCTCGGCTCGATCCTCCTCGGCTCCCCTCCCAGGGCTTGATTTTGCTCTCCGAGAGCCCCTCGCTCCCCTCTCCATTCGTTCTCTGCCGAATGCTCATGCGAGCCGCCATCGAAGCACAAGTAGGCCCTCGAGTGAAGTCTACTTAACCCTCGACCGAACTCCTACTTAGACCTCCATCGAGATCCTATCTGAGCCTCGAGTGGAGTCCTACTTAACCCTCTGCGGAGGTTCTAGATAGGCCCTCTATCGAGTCTCTATCGAGTCCTCCGTCGAGCTCTCCCCGAGCTTTCCCTCGACTCCCTTAGTCCTTTGCCGAGGGCTTCGATGTGCGGGGATGGAGGCGAGGGAACACAAAATGAATTCATATCTTTGTAAAACGCTCCAAACGAATCCTCTTTCCTTCGATAGAGGGGAGGTACATTACTACATATACTTCAATAATAGCAGTTATGGACAATACAAGAATGAGTCGCATCAATCGACTAATACAAAAAGAGATCAGTGAGATCTTTCGAGAACAAACTAAGGCAATGCCTGGGGTTATCGTCTCGGTTACTTCGGTTACGGTGAGCCCCGATCTAGGTATTGCTCGCATTCGCCTGAGCATCTTCCCCAGCGATCGAGGCGAGGAGCTTCTAGCGAATATCCGAGACAATGCCAAGGCGATCCGCTATGCCCTCGGACAGCGGGTACGGACACAGCTGCGCAAGATCCCTGAGGTGAGCTTCTTCATTGATGATTCTCTCGATTATCTCGAGCGTATCGACAGTCTGCTGCAACGATAAGCCCTTGGCTTCGTTATGAGGCTCTCTGTTCTCTTTGGGCTTCGGTATCTCTTCAGCCGATCAAGCATCAACGCCATCAACTGGGTGTCGGGTATCTCTGCACTGGCCATCGGCATTGTGTCGATGGCCTTGGTGTGTGTGCTCTCGGTCTATAATGGTTATGTACAGCTCATCCTCGAGGGGACGGAGCATACAGACCCAGACCTCCTTATTCGCCCCGCTCAGGGACAGACGCTCTCGCTGACAAGAGACCCTAGGATCTCTCAAGCCCTCGCACAGCCCCAGGTCAAGGGCCATGGTGCGGTGCTGAGGAGCAAAGGCCTCCTCAGCAGTGGTGCTCGCCAGTGGGTGGTCGAGGTCGTAGGTATTGCGCCTGGCTACCTGGAGGTCGTAGACCTCTCGGAGGGGCTTTCTCATGGACAATTCGATTGGCTTATAGGCTCTGAGGCGAAGGTGAATGTCCCGCTCTGCTTCGGGGCTTATCTCCTTTTCGGCGGTGCAGATGTCGAGGACGAAGAGGAACTACAGCTTGTCTTCCCTCGGCGCAAGGGTCTGATCAATCCCCTAAGCCCAGCCTCGGCCTTTGTCCGAGAGCCTGCTCGAGTGATGGCTGGCCTCAAGCCTCTGCGGGAGGATATAGACCACACCATCTATCTCCCCCTAGAGCGGCTGCAACGCATGCTTGCCTATGATGCCGACGAAGCCTCTGCCATCGCCCTTTCGCTCGAGGAGGGGGCTTCGCTGGAGCAGACGAAGCGCAGCCTCTCCGAGCTCTTAGGGACTGACTATCGAGTGCTAGATCGGGCCGAGCAGCATCCTGAGCTCTCGTACCTCATTCGGATGGAGAAGGTGATTACCTATGCAGTGCTGCTCTTTATCCTCCTCTTGGCTGCCAGCAATATGGCTAGTAGCCTTGCGATGCTGGTCATTGAGAAGCGAGGAGATATTGCTACGCTCTATGCCCTCGGGGCTAGTGCGTCTCAGGTGGCAGGGATTTTTCGTTCGACGGGGCTTCTGATTTCGCTCTCAGGCACGCTGCTGGGCACGCTGCTGGGTCTGCTCCTCTGTTGGATACAGCTCGAATGGGAGCCTCTGATGAGTGGTACAGGGTTGGGAATGATGCCCTTCCCTATACAGGTCCAGCTGGAGGATATTTTGCTTATTTTGTTGGCTTCGGTAGTTGTTTCGCTGCTCATCTCGAGCTTCCCTGTACGTCTTACTCGAAGGTCGGTTTAGGGGAAATAGATTATTTGAATAAATAAAAGCGACTTTGCGTCCTCATATCAAAATCATTGCCTATATTTGCCCTTGAATTATCCACATTCAAGCTAACATACCGCTAACTCCTAAAAAGATTTCCTATGAAATCAGCAGAGATTTTAGCAGCCCTAGAGGCTAAGCATCCAGGAGAGAAAGAATTCCTCCAGGCCGTGAAAGAAGTACTTCTATCCGTAGAAGAAGTTTACAACCAGCACCCTGAGTTCGAAAGAGAAGGGATCATCGAGCGTCTTGTAGAGCCCGATAGGATCATTACCTTCCGTGTGCCCTGGATCGACGATGCAGGCAAGGTACATGTCAATATCGGCTATCGTGTGCAGTTCAACAATGCCATCGGCCCTTACAAGGGGGGGATTCGTTTCCATCCGACGGTGAACCTCTCTATCCTCAAGTTCCTTGGCTTTGAGCAGACTTTCAAAAATGCTCTGACAACCCTACCTATGGGTGGTGGTAAGGGCGGAGCAGACTTCTCCCCCAAGGGCCGCAGCGACAGAGAAATTATGCGCTTCTGCCAGAGCTTCATGTGCGAGCTTTGGAGACATGTAGGCCCAGACACTGACGTCCCCGCAGGGGATATTGGTGTAGGTGGTCGTGAGGTAGCCTATATGTACGGTATGTACAAGAAACTGGCCAACGAGCACACGGGTACTTTCACTGGTAAGGGTTTCGAGTTTGGGGGCTCTCGTCTGCGTCCTGAGTCTACGGGTTACGGAGCAGTGTACTTTGTAGACCACATGTGCCGTGCCAATGGACTCGAACTCAAGGGGAAGACTGTAGCTATCTCGGGCTTCGGTAACGTAGCCTGGGGGGTAGCCAAGAAGGCCACAGAGCTCGGAGCTAAGGTCGTTACTGTATCTGGCCCTGACGGCTATGTGTATGATCCTGAGGGTATCAATACAGAGGAGAAGTTTCAGTGCTTGCTCGACCTGCGCTCTAGTGGCAACGACGTAGTGTCTGACTATGTGAAGCGTTTCCCTCACGCTCAGTTCTTCCCTGGTAAGAAGCCTTGGGAGCAGAAGGTAGACATCGCTATGCCCTGTGCTACTCAGAACGAAATGAACGAGGAGGATGCTCGTACACTCCACAAGAATGGGGTGCTGCTCGTAGCAGAAACTTCCAATATGGGCTGTACTGCCGAGGCTGCTGAGTACTATGTAGAGCACAAGATCATCTTTGGCCCAGGTAAGGCTGTCAATGCTGGTGGTGTAGCTACCTCTGGCCTTGAGATGACTCAGAATGCTATGCACCTCGGTTGGACGAACGAAGAAGTAGATGCTAAGCTCCACCAAATCATGAATGATATCCACGAGCAGTGTGTCAAGAATGGTCGTGAAGAGGGGTATATTAACTACGTTAAGGGTGCCAATATTGCTGGCTTCCTCAAGGTAGCTAATGCTATGGTTGCCCAGGGAGTCCTTTGATAAGGTCGCCTGATCCCTTTCGAATAAACTTGATCTTTTAGGCGTGCGCTTTCGTTTTAGACGAGAGCGTACGCCTCTTTTGTTGGGCTTTGCTAAAGTTTGAAACTTATTTCACATAAGTTTTGCTCCATAAGCAAATTATTCTAACTTTGCGAGGAGCAATTGGCCATAATTGGCCCTAAAGACAATGAAACGCATAGGAGGTAATGGTATTTGTCGTCCCGTCAAATCTTATTGGGATCTGAACGGGGGGCGTGCATCTGAGTATCTAGATAGATACCCTGCCCATTTCTTCAACCATCCCCAAAGCCGTAGAGCTGAGAGCCGTTTTTTTATGGACTCGACTCTACGGCTTTGGCATTCTTTTCATAGGCTAAACTAGCGATTTATGATAATTAATTACTAACGTTTTTTTTCTAGTAGTATGAGAAAAGGAATTCAGTTTGTCAGGGGTGGTTTCACCCTTCTGAGCTTACTGGCCGTGATGCTCTATGCACTGCCAGCCTTAGCCCAGAACACGATAACGATTCGTGGGACAGTTACGGACAAAAACAAGGATGCCTTGCTCGGTGTGAGCGTTCGCGTTGATGGAACCAGCAAGGGTGCATCGACGGATGTGGACGGAAAGTTTACCCTAGTAGGTGTCCCATCTAGAGGGCGACTCGTGATCTCTTTTACGGGGATGAAGACTCTCAACATTCCTGTCAATGGCAAGACTTCGTTTGACATCGTGATGCAGGAGGACGACAAACTCCTCGATGAGCTCGTTGTCGTGGCCTATGGTAAGGCCAAGAAGGTGAATCTGACAGGAGCAGTATCCAGTCTGGACTCTAAAGCTATCGAAGCCCGTCCAGTGGCTACTGTATCTCATGCACTGCAGGGCTTGATCCCTGGTCTTAACCTAACCGTAGGTAATTCTGGAGGTGCGCTCAATAGCCGCCTGAACATTAACATCCGCGGTACAGGTACAATCGGTGCTGGCTCTAACTCTGGTCCACTGATCTTGATCGATGGAGTTGAGGGTGATATGAATACGCTGTCTGCTAATGATATCGAAAATATCTCTGTCCTCAAGGATGCCTCTTCGAGCTCGATCTATGGTTCTCGAGCAGCCTTTGGTGTGATTCTCATTACGACTAAGAGCGGTCGTGAGGGTAAGACTAGAGTGAGCTACAATGGTAATGTGCGTTTCTCGACAGCTACTCAGGTGCCCGATATGATGGACTCTGAGATGTTTGCGAACTATTTCAATCGTGCTGCTCAGAACTCTGGTAGTAGCCCCGTCTTCAATGCCGAGATCATGGAAAAGATCAAGAAGTTCAAGGCTGGCTCTAGGGATGAGAAGATTAAGTTTGGTACCGACTGGAATGCTAAAGACCGCGAGTGGAGTCTCTATTCTGGGGCTTGGGCCAATACAAATTGGTTTGAGGAATTCTATCAGAAGAACGCTCCCTCTCATGAGCACAACCTCTCTATCAGCGGTGGTACGAACCGACTCAAATATTATCTCAGTGGTGCGCTGCTAGACCAAAGAGGTATTCTCAAACCCTCTAAGGATGAATTCCAACGATACAACTTCTCTGCTAAGATCAGCGCAAACGTAGCCTCTTGGCTGATGGTGAACTATCAGAGCCGCTTCACTCGTGAGGACTATGAACGTCCTAGTTATCTAACAGGGCTCTTCTTTCACAATATTGCCCGTCGTTGGCCAACCAATCCTTACTACGACCCCTTCGGTTATCTAATGCCTCACAACGAAGCCAATCAGATTATCAATGGTGGACGTGATAAAAATCAAAAGGACTTCTATAATCAGCAGCTCACGGCGATCATTACGCCCCTGGATGGCCTGACTATCAGACTCGAGCAGAACTACAACACTGTAGTGAATTATAACCATTGGGATGTTCAGACGATCTACAACCACGATAAGAATGGTAACCCTGTAGAAACGAAGTGGGATGATGGTCGCATCAGTAACTACACGGAGGTCGGAGAGTCTAGTTACAAGACAAACTTCTTTTCTGGTCGCTACTTTGCCGAGTATGCTAAGATCTTTGCGGATAAGCATGACATTAAGGTAACCGCTGGTCTCGATATGGACATTAGCCGTTCGCGCAATCTTTCTGGAACTAAGAAGCACCTCATCACACCTCTCGTGCCAACGATCAATACCGCTACGAGCGATAAGCCTGGCCTTAGTGGTGGTTATAGCCATTGGTCTACGATGGGTGTTTTTGCTCGTGTCAATTATGCCTTCGATAGTCGCTATCTCTTCGAGTTCTCGGTGCGTCGAGACGGTTCCTCTCGTTTCATCGGGGATAAGACTTGGGCGACCTTCCCTTCTTTCTCTCTTGGATGGAATGCTGCCAGTGAAGCCTTCTGGGAGCCTCTCCGTGGGACGATCTCACAGTTTAAGCTTCGTGGCTCATGGGGGCAGCTTGGAAACACCAACATTCAGGCTCTCTACCCATGGTTCCTCTCTATGCCATTTACACCTGCGAGCACTACATCAGGCTCTTCGTGGTTGCTTAATGGATCTAGGCAGACGATCTCCAGTGCCCCTGGTCTTGTGTCTAACAGTCTGACCTGGGAGCGTGTAGAGAGCTGGAATATCGGTCTTGACTTCTCTGCCTTCAAGACTCGCCTACAGGGTTCGTTTGACTTCTATAATCGCAATACGCGCGATATGGTAGGCCCCTCAGAGCCGATTACCTCTCTGCTGGGGGCTGGCAGACCTCCTGTGAACAACTCCGACTTGAAGTCCTATGGTTGGGAGCTTGAGCTGCGCTGGCGCGACCAGATCGGAGACCTGCGCTATGGAGCCAAGTTTGTGCTCTCGGACAGCCAGGTAGAGATCACTAAGTTCTATAACCCAACTGGTGCTCTGAACAAATGGTATGTGGGTCGTAAGATGGGTGAGATCTGGGGTTATGAGACTGTAGGTATCGCCAAGACTGATCAGGAAATGACCGAGCATCTGAAGCATAGCAAGCCTAGCTGGGGCAACAACTGGGCCGCTGGAGACATCATGTATCGTAACTTCAATCCTGGTACTGGAGAGAAGCAGGATATGGTCGTAAGTGGTGGCAACTTTACCCTAGAGGATCATGGTGATCTGCGTATCATCGGGAACAGCTCGCCTCGCTACTCTTACAGCTTCACGGCAGATGCTTCGTACAAGGGTATTGACTTCAGCATCATGCTGCAAGGTGTTGGCAAGCGAGACTTCTATGACAGCTCTCCCTACTTCGCTGGTGCTAACCACGGGCAGTGGCAGAGTGCTGGCTTCAAAGAGCATTGGGATTTCTTCCGTCCAGAGGGAGACCCTCTAGGGGCTAATCTGAATGCCTATTATCCTCGTGTAGCTTTCGGTTCTGCGGGTAAGAACTTCCAAACCCAGACGCGATTCTTACAGGATGCCTCTTATATGCGTATCAAGAATGTACAGCTGGGCTATACGATCCCTCGCCACCTGGTAGAGGGTCTAGGCGTTAACGGTCTGCGTGTCTACACCTCTGTGGACAATTTGGCTACTTTCACCTCGCTCAGTAAGATCTTCGATCCAGAAGCTACTGGCGGAGACTGGGGGCCTGGTAAGATCTACCCACTGCAGCGTGTATGGTCTCTGGGGCTCAACCTCAACTTCTAATCTCTCTATCTTAGATAAAGTATAACGTTATGAAAAAGATAATAGGTAAAACCCTCATTGCGGTTGTAGGTCTTGGTATCCTCAGCGCAACTTCGTGCCAGCGTCTGGACGATGTCCTAGACCGCAAGCCTCTCGACCAGGTAGGCCCTGATGTATTCTACTCCACTGCGGAGCAACTCAATAGCTTCAATATGAATATGTATGGGGTATTCCCCAACTATGCAGGCTCTTGGGGTGCAGGTATTGCTACTAGGGATAATGGGACGGACAACCAAGCGGCTATCGATCCCAATAGGGCTATGTTCTCCAATGATCACTGGAAGGTGTCGGCTACAGGCGGTTTGGGTTTCAATACGATCCGCAGCATTAACTGGTTCCTCTCAGACGTTACGACCAAGGACAAGGCTGGTAAGATCTCTGGAGACCGTAATCTGATCAATCAGAACCTGGGTGAGGCCAAGTTTTTCCGTGCATACCTCTACTTCGATAAGCTGCGTAGCTTCGGAGATTATCCGATCATTACCGAGCCGTTGCCCGACGACGAAGCAGTACTTGTAGAGAATGCTAAGCGTATGCCTCGCAACCAGGTGGCACGCTTCATCCTCAAGGAACTTGACGAGGCTATTGCTCTGCTGCCTGCACAGACAAATATGAAGCAGCGCATTAACAAGGATGTAGCTCGTCTGTTCAAGAGCCGGGTAGCACTCTTCGAAGCAACCTTCGAGCTCTATCATAAGGGCTCTGGACGTGTGCCTGGGGATGCTAACTGGCCTGGTAAGGATAAGGAATGGAATAAGGGCAAGACTTTCGACCAAGCCTCTGAGGTCAATTTCTTCCTCGATGAGGCTATGAAGGAGTCTAAAATGGTTGCAGATGCCTACCCACTAGTTGCCAGCACGGACAAGACAAACCCCATTCTAGGTGGCAAGCCTAACGGTTGGAATCCCTACTATGACCTCTTCGCTTCTGTAAATCCATCAGGCTTCTCCGAAGTATTGCTTTGGAGGCAGTATGGCAAGGCGGTTCAACTCGTACATCACTCCTCCGAGCGCATGCGCACTGGTACGCAGACGGGTTGGACTCGTGGTTTGGTAGAGAGCTTCCTTATGAGCGATGGTAAGCCTCGCTATGCTTCTCCTACTCTCAATCAAGGTGATGAGACGATATCCAAACTCAAGGATAATAGTGATCTGCGCTTGCGGCTCTTCATCTTCGCCGATGGCGATCTTCAGAATTTGGATGGTGTAAATCCTATCTTCCAGTTCGCATCCCTCATCGAGAAGCCCGAAATACGTGAGAGCACGGGCTATCGTCAGCGTAAGGGGTACAACTATGACCCCGATATGGTTGGTACGGGACAGAAGGACGAGACTGCGCTCATCCTCTTCCGCAGTGCTGAGGCTTACCTCAACTATATCGAGGCATCTTATCTGAGGAAGAATACTCTCGATGCCGATGCCAAGAAGTACTGGACGGAGCTCCGTCGTCGTGCTGGTATCACGGCCGAGATCGAAGTAACCATCAATGCTACTGACATGGGTACAGAGGCTAAGCTCGATCGTCCCTCCTATGACTGGGCAGCATTCTCGGCTGGTACGCCTATTGACGCCACGCTCTATAGTATCCGCCGTGAGCGTCGTAGCGAGTTCGCTGGCGAAGGCTTCCGTATGGATGACCTCATCCGCTGGAGAGCTATGGATCAGGTGCGAAACTACCAGATCGAAGGGATGAACTTCTGGACTTCTGCCTACAAAGATCCCTCCTTCTCTGGGGTGATCGCTGATGGGGGTGCTCAGTCTGTTCTCTCAAGCAAGGATCTAGGTGTTTACCTGCGTCCTTATCAGAAGATCAAGGCCAACAACGATATGTACGACGGCTATACTTTCTGGCAGGCACACTACCTATCGCCTTTCTCTGTAGAGGAGCTTCGTCTCTGCTCTCCTACCAAGGATGAGAATAACTCTAACCTATACCAGAACCCAGGGTGGCCAACCGTAGGTGATGGTAAGGCTCTTCACTAGTCTGACCCTCGAGTAGGGTTGCAAGCCCTCTCGAGAGATAAAGATATACCATTCATCGGGGTGCAGCAAAACGAAGCGTTTTGCTGCACCCTTTGCTTTTCGGGCTTTGTGCTAGAGATGCCACCGGGCTTGATTGAGATCCTGATAGAGCCCTCATCGAGGTTTCGGGTGGGGTCCGGGTGAGCTCTCGAGGGGAATGTCCTAGAGCTCTCACTCGCTCCTAAGTTGAAGGCTCGGTAGGGCCTCATTGGAGATCCAAGTAGGATCGCATTGGAGACTCAGATAGGATCTCGATCGAGGGTTAAGTAGGATCTCCGTTGAGGTGTCAGTTGAACCTCTGTCGAGTGCCTATTCAGATAGTCTCGAAGCCTCAACAGCATTCATCTCGAGAGCAGGAAGGCTCTCCCCGGTCGCTCCTGAGGTCTTGCTTCAGCCGAGGTTGGGTCTTCTAAGCCGAGTTTTAGTTCTCCAGGCCCTATTTCTTACGGAGCAAAGTGGATCGAGGGCGTAGGAGAAAGGAACAGATTTTATACCTTTGTCCTACTATAAGACGATGATCATCCTACCCCATACATAGATGAGCAACCCTATCGAGATCGATATTGCCCAGGTCGTCGAGGCCAAGAGTGGCAAGAAACTTCCCCGCTGGATTGCCAGGCTGCTACAACGCCTCATTCACGAGCGAGAGATTAATGACATCCTCAAGCGACATAGCGACAAGGAGGGTGTTGCTTTCTTTCGTGCCCTGCTGCAGGATCTCAGCGTCCAGGTACGCTGGCGCAACCCTGAGGCCCTGCCCGAGCATGGACGATATCTCTTCGTCTGCAATCACCCCCTCGGGGCAATAGATGGGGTAGGCCTCTCGTTGCTCCTAGCTGAGCGTTATGGCGATGTGCGCTATCTGGTCAATGATATGCTCTACAACCTCAGACCCCTGCGCTCGATCTTCTTGCCTGTGAATACCTACGGAGCGCAGCGCAGAGAGTCGGTGGCCATGCTCCAAGAGGCGATGCAGAGCGATCTGCCCATCGGGACGTTCCCAGCGGGTTATTGCTCTCGACACCTTGCGGGTCGAGTGCAGGATCGGGACTGGCACAAGAGCTTCATCCACTTGGCCACGACCTACCAGCGGGATATTGTCCCCCTGCACTTCGTCGGGCGCAACTCTCGGCACTTCTACCTCGTCGATCGTCTGCGCCGCAGGCTAGGGATTCGGTTCGACCTCTCAACGGCTCTGTTGCCTGACGAGATGTTTCGTACCCGAGGCCGCAGCTTCGAGATCATCGTCGGCTCACCCATCCCCTGGCAGGAGGTTGCCCAGTGGGAGGGCTCTGCCCACGCTCAGGCTCAGCGTATTCGCTCTCTGAGCTATGCCCTGGCCACCGAGCTTCGCCCCTAGTTTAGAGATATGATATAGCCCCCCTCCTTGCTCCCCCGATCAAGCCCCTAGTAATATGCAAGAACAACCCATCATCGCCCCTGTACCCGCCGATCTTATTCGGCGAGAGCTCACTCGAAAGCTCTTCCTGCGCACGACGAACAAGGCCGACAACGAGATCTACATCTTCAAGGCTGCCGATGCCCCCAACGTGATGCGTGAGGTCGGCCGCTTACGTGAGGAGGCTTTCAGATATTATGGCGGAGGTACGGGTCGAGAGCTCGATATAGATGAGTTCGACACCGACCCTGAGGGCTATATGCAGCTTATTGTTTGGGATCCTGCTGAGCAGGCTATCCTCGGAGGCTATCGCTTTATTTTTGGCTCGGATGTCAGGCTGAGCTCGGATGGGCGTCCGCACCTGGCTACGGGAGAGATGTTCCACTTCAGCCCGCAGTTCGTCGAGGAGTACCTGCCGCACACGATCGAGTTGGGTCGCTCGTTTGTCTCGTTGCCCTATCAGTCCACGCTCATGGGGGCGAAGTCGATGTTTGCCCTCGACAATCTTTGGGACGGCATCGGTGCGCTCACCGTTCTGAACCCCGATATGAAGTATTTCTATGGCAAGGTAACGATGTATCGCAATTACAATCGTTATGCCCGTAACCTCATACTTTATTTCTTAGATAAACACTTCCACGATCACGAGCATTTGGTTGTTCCCATCGAACCGCTGCCTATCGAGGTTGATCCAGACTGTGTGGCTAGCCTTTTCCCCTCGGACAACTTCAAGCAGAACTATCGAGCTCTCAACAAGGAGGTGCGTAGGCTCGGGATCAATATCCCCCCACTGGTAAGTGCCTATATGTCTCTCTCTCCCGAGATGAGGGTCTTCGGCACTGCGATCAATCATGAGTTCGGAGAGGTGGAGGAGACAGGTATCCTCATTGCCGTGGATAAGATCCTCGAGGAGAAGCGAGCCCGGCATATCTTGAGCTTCCGACTGACTCGAGAGCATCGTCGTAGCCTATGGGACTTCGTTCTGAGACGGGTCGGGTTGGTGAGGAGATAGCCTGTCGCTATCTCGAGCGACAGGGCTACAGTATCCTCGAGCGCAACTGGTACGACCGACCTCGGGAGGTGGACATTATTGCCTCGAACACCCGAGAGCTCATCATCGTCGAGGTCAAGGTACGCTCTTCTAGTAGCCGTCTGCGTGCTCGAGAGACCGTCGATCGAGACAAGAGACGATGCCTCGTTCAGGCAGCCGACAGATACATCCGTCTACATGGGCTGAGCCTCCCTGTACGCTACGATATTATTGCTATCGACATCGCAGCGGATCAGACCTATACCGTCGAGCACATCCCCAATGCCTTTTATCCGACGCTAGAGCTACGTCCCCGCCGTCCCCATGGGCGCAGGTAGCCCCTCGCCCACAGCTCAAGGGTAGGGACATAGTTTCTTAAATAATAATGAAATCTCTACCCTTCAATACCTGAAATTTCGGGTAAATAGGGCTTGATTAAACCTTTCTGCTTCTTAGATAAAATGGTTCCCCTTCCTGGGAGAAAATATTCTTTCTCTTATAGGTGGAGTATCAAAAACTAGTGGTATATTTGATGCAGAATTAAGGTCTATCTGCAGGGCGAGGAGTATCTCCTTCCCTCGCCTCGCTGTGGCTGGATCGGTTTACTGAAAGAAGAGAGATCAATAATGACCCCACCTAGGCCTTGGCCCTGGCGACGGTCGTGGTGATAACCTTAAACAGTTTCTATAAATGGCAAAAGTAAGAGGAACGGTCGTCGTAAACACCGAGCGTTGCAAGGGATGCAACCTGTGCGTAGTGGCGTGCCCTACGAAGGTACTCGAACTGCACCCTACAGAGGTTAACGAAAAGAGCTATCACTATGCTCGCCTCAAGAATTATGATGACTGCATCGGATGCGCTAGCTGTGGTATGGTGTGTCCCGATGGTTGCATCACTGTCTACAAAGTTAAGATCTAACTCCCACGCTATAAATACCAATATATTATGGCAGAAGAAATCAAGTTGATGAAGGGCAATGAAGCTATTGCCCACTCGGCCATCCGCTGTGGCGTCGATGGCTATTTTGGTTATCCTATTACCCCTCAGTCCGAGATCCTCGAAACCTTGATGGAGGAGCGTCCTTGGACGACTACAGGGATGGTTGTCTTACAGGCAGAGAGCGAAGTGGCCGCTATCAATATGGTATATGGTGGTGCAGGCTGTGGTAAGCGTGTGATGACCTCTTCCTCGAGCCCCGGTATGAGCCTCAAGCAGGAGGGTGTCAGCTATATCGCAGGGGCAGAGCTTCCCTGTCTGTTGGTCAATGTGATGCGTGGAGGACCAGGCCTCGGGACTATTCAACCCAGCCAAGCCGACTACTTCCAGACCGTCAAGGGTGGCGGGCACGGAGACTATCGCCTCATCACCCTAGCTCCCAACTCGGTGCAGGAGATGGCAGACTTTGTCCCCCTAGGTCTCGAGCTCGCCTTTAAATACCGCAATCCTGCGATTATCCTTACCGACGGGATCATCGGACAGATGATGGAGAAGGTTAAGTTGCCAGACTTTACCCCTCGCCGCAGCGACGAAGAGATCCGCCAGCAGTGCCCTTGGGCAACGCTCGGTCGCAAGGACAAGCGTAAGCCCAATATCATCACTTCGCTTGAGCTCGAATCTGCTATCATGGAGCGCAACAACGAGCACTTCCAGGCCAAGTTTAAGCTCATTGAGGAGCATGAGGTCCGCTACGAATGTATTCAGACGGACGATGCCGACTACATCTTGGTTGCCTTCGGATCTTCGTCTCGTATCTGTCAGAAGACTGTCGAGTTGGCTCGACGAGAGGGTATCAAGTTGGGGCTCATCCGACCCATTACTCTGTGGCCCTTCCCCCAGGATGCGATCTCTCAGCTCGCAGATCAAGCCAAGGGTTTCCTTGTGGCCGAACTCAATGCAGGTCAGATGGTCGAGGATGTGCGCCTAGCGGTCAATGGACGTGTGCCCGTAGAGCACTACGGACGTATGGGAGGGATGCTCTTCTCTCCTAATGAGATCCTAGACAACCTCAAGAAGCTCTTCTCCCTGTAAATCGCATGATGATGAGAGCTCAAGAGGACAGAGAGGCACGCTTCGAGCGCATAGAGTATTGGCTCACAGTAGCCTTCTACATCTTGGCCGCTTCGTGTCTGGTGGCTTTCTTCACCCTAAGGCATGAGGCTCGCTGGGTCTTCATTGGCCTCGGTATCGCAGCCCTATTGGTGCGTCTCTGCTCCTATATTCTTCGTCTGATCAAACACTAAACTTAGCACGATGGAAACGAACTTCAACATTCAAGATATTATCAAGCCCGAGAATTTGGTTTACAAGAAACCAGATCTGATGAACGATGTCAATATGCACTACTGCCCAGGCTGTAGCCATGGGGTGGTGCATAAGTTGATTGCAGAGGTCATTCAAGACCAAGGCCTCGAGGAGAAGACTATTGGTATCGCTCCCGTAGGCTGTGCAGTATTTGCATACAAGTATATTGATGTCGACTGGCAGGAGGCTGCTCATGGGCGTGCACCCGCTCTAGCTACAGCGATTAAGCGTCTGAACCCTGACAAGATGGTCTTCACTTACCAGGGCGATGGAGACCTTGCCGCCATTGGTACGGCAGAGACGATCCATGCTGCCAATAGGGGAGAGAATATTGTCATCGTCTTCATCAACAACGGTATCTATGGAATGACTGGTGGTCAGATGGCCCCCACGACACTCCCAGGGATGAAGACTGCGACCTGTCCCGACGGTCGTAATACAGAGATGAATGGTTATCCGCTCAAGATAGCTGATCTCTTGGCCTTGCTCGAGGGCACTTGTTATGTAACCCGTCAGTCTGTGCATACCCCAGCGGCTGTGCGCAAGGCGAAGAAGGCCCTAGATAAGGCTTTTACTAACTCGATGCAACGTAAGGGGACATCGATCGTGGAGATCGTATCGACCTGTAACTCTGGGTGGAAGATGAGCCCTGCCGATTCGAACAAGTGGATGGAAGAGCATATGTTTAAGCAGTATCCACTTGGAGACCTTAAGGATATTTAGACACTCACCTCATAAGACAAACATTATGACATACGAGATTGTAATCGCAGGCTTCGGAGGCCAGGGCGTTCTATCCATGGGTAAGATCTTGGCTTACTCTGGACTGATGGAGGACAAGGAGGTCAGCTGGATGCCTTCCTATGGCCCAGAGCAACGAGGTGGTACCTCGAATGTAACTGTCATCGTGAGCGACGACGCTGTGAGCTCGCCTGTGGTCAATGACTACGACATTGTCGTTGCGCTCAACCAACCCTCTCTCGACAAGTTCGCCCCTAGGGTCAAGCCTGGCGGGGTGCTGATCTATGATACGAATGGTATCCACCACGTCCCTGGGCGGACGGATATTGAGATCTATGAGGTAGATGCTACGGAAGAGGCCAATCGGATGGGTAACCAAAAGGTGTTCAACATGCTCATCCTCGGGGCCTTGCTCTCGGCCCGACCCATGCTCTCGATCAATAGTGTGCAGAAGGGACTGATGAAGTCTCTGCCCGAGCGACACCACAAGCTCATCCCCATGAATATGGAGGCCTTGGCAAAGGGCGCAGAGCTGCTCAAACGCCACGAGCCCTAGAGTGGGCATGCCCTGAGCTCGGGGTATAGGTACAAAGCAATAGGCGAGGTGGACGAAGGTAATTCGCCCACCTCGCCTCGTCTATAGCCTCGAGGCTCGGGGGCGTGAGCTCAGGAGATTATCAGTACTTTTGTACCGCTTGAAAATAAACTATTCTCACGCTGATTTATGCAACAAACCCCTCGCTCCGAGCGGCTACACGTCGCCCTCTACGGCCGCCGCAATAGTGGCAAGAGCTCGCTCATCAACCGCCTTACGGGTCAGGAGACCTCGCTCGTCTCTGCCACTCCAGGCACAACGACCGACCCTGTGGCCAAGGCTATCGAACTGCCCCATCTGGGGGCATGCGTCCTCGTCGATACAGCTGGCTATGATGACGATCAGGGCGAGCTAGGAGGGCAGCGAGTAGGGCGAGCCCTACAGACCCTCGAGCGGGTCGATATAGCTCTCGTGCTGGTCTCTGCGCCCTCTCTCGAGGAGGATGCTGAGCTTGCCCCCGAGCGCAGGTGGCTGGAGGAGCTACGCAAGCGTCGCATCCCCTTCGCCTTCCTCGTCAGTCAAAGCGATTTGGCTAAGCGAGGGGAGGAGGAGCTGTGCCGAGAGCTCCAGGCCCGCCTAGACCTCCCCTCGAGTGTCGAATGCCTGGCCCTCAGCAGCAAGACCGGCCAGGGGCTCGAACAGCTGCATGAGCTCCTGCCCCGCTTGGTACCGGAGGACTTTGGGGTGCAGACGATCACTCGCTCTCTAGTGTGCTCTAGCGATGTCGTCCTGCTCGTGATGCCTCAGGATCAGGCTGCCCCGAAGGGTAGGCTCATCCTGCCGCAGGTGCAGACGACACGAGAGCTGCTGGACAAGGGTTGCATCATCGTGAGCTGTACCCCCGAGCGGCTCGAGGTAGCACTGGCGGCTCTGAATGCCCCTCCGAAGCTCATCATCACCGACTCGCAGGCCTTCGGGGCGGTGTATGCGCTCAAGCCAAAGGAGAGCCTGCTGACCTCGTTCTCGATTCTCTTCGCAGCTTACAAGGGGGATATAGACCTCTTTGTCGAAGGGGCAAAGGCTCTCGATAGCCTGAGTGAGGGCTCTCGAGTGCTCATCGCCGAAGCCTGTAGCCATGCCCCTGCTACGGAGGATATTGGTCGTGTCAAGATCCCCGCTCTGCTGCGCAAACGCTATGGCGAGGACCTCGGTATCGATATTGTCTCGGGGATGGACTACCCGGAGGATCTCAGCGGGTACGACCTGATCATTCATTGCGGGGCTTGTATGTTCAATCGAGCCCATGTACTCAGGCGCACCGCCCGAGCCTCGGCCCAGCAAGTGCCGATCACGAACTATGGTATCTGCCTGGCACACCTAACGGGTATCCTGGACAAGGTCTCGATCTAAGCCTCTCTACCTCTAGAGAGTGGATGCCCCCTGCTACGACTATTCAGTCCGTAGCAGGGGGCGTTGCTCTTATGGAGAGAGGGTGAAGAGCTGGCCTCAAGGGGCTATTCCATCATCAGCTCCATGGATAGTGGATGCTCGTGGGCAAGTCGCTCTACCAGTGTCGAGAGGGACATGGGCTTGGCCTCAGGCTCTCGGGTGGGGCTGTAGCGTATGCCGCTAGGGGTGATGAGGTACGAACCAGTATTGGCGGCGATGAGGTCATCCTCGATATAGGCGTGGAGCTCTGTCTGCCCCTTGCTGCCTGTCCAATGCTCCAGGAGGGGGAGTAGGCGTAGAGGACGAAGCATTCCCTTGGGTTGCCATAGGGTAGGGGTGTGGCTTCGGACAGGGTGGATGAGCCTAAGGCTGCGGCCCTCGGCTCTACGGCGAAGCTCCTGGAGGAGCTCCTCTCGGTGATAGGCGAAGCCATAGAGGGCTCTGAGCTCGAGAGCCTCGTCGCTCATGAGGTAGAAGGCTACCCCCGTGATCGAGCCCTCACGATCCCGCTCGATGAGCGTATGGCTCACCTCGGCGAGGGAGTAGTCGGCGAGGACGGCCTCCCACTGCGCTCGGCTGTGGCGAATGCTATGGCCCTTGCTCTCCGCCTCACAGAGTATGAGGAAGTCGATCAGCTCCGAGGCCCTCACCCCTATCGTATCGCTCTCGTCGAGGTTGTGGCTGAGCTCGAAGAAGAAGGCCGTCCCGTAGCCGAAGCCCTTGCGGTAATAGGTGTAGAGGCTCTCTGAGGCTGGGATGAGGAAGCTGGCCACATCGCCCCGCTCGTGCATGAGCCTAAGGGCTCGGCGCATGAGGTGCTGCATCTCGCCCTGCCCTCGATACTCGGGCAGGGTGCAAGCCCCTGAAATATAGCCTACTGGGAGGGTCTCGCCCGATAGGGCAAGGCTATAGGTTGGTAGACCGACGTGGCTGATAGCTTGGCCGCTCTCGGGATCATAACCCAGGAGCGTCTCCTCGTCTCGATAGATTCTGTCGAAGTACATTTCGACGAAGGGCCGAGGGTCTTCGAAGCAGGTACTCCAGAGCCGCTTCGCCTCGCTTCGCTTGCTGTCGCACTTAGCTCTCATGGTGCAGGACGGCGGTGTCTTTGTAGAGCAACATGTCGGGTTTGTAGGAGAGCTTGGCCTGTCTGAGACCTTCGATCCCGAGATCTTCCTCTCGATTGACGTAGGTGTACTGCTCGGGGATGCGGCGGGCAAACTCTCGATTGATCATGGTGAAAGCTCCCTCGTAGGCACGGTCTGCCTTCTCGATATGCACGCCAAAGGTGCTCTGATTGATTGGAGAGCCGACGGCAAAGGCAATGATTCGTCCATCCACCCGCAGAGCTCCGCCCATGAGTTCCAGCTCATCGAAGGCTGAGAAGACGCGCTCGATCATTCTGAGCTCCGATGTCCGTCCCTCACCTGCTCCGTGCTCGTCGAACCAGCTGCGTTCGACCGCTAGGCATTCCTCGATATTATTTCGGCTGATCGGCTCGTAGCTGTAGTTGGGATATAGTCGCTCGAAGCGGTTGATGTGGTTGCGTTTGGACTGTAGAGCCTTGCCCGAGAGGCTAGCCAGTCGCTCTCGTAGGTAGACATAGTCTCGGCTGCCCTCGTTGCTGGTGAAGCGAAACATCCCTGGGCAGGAGGTCTCGAGAGCCTCTCGGCACTGTGGAGCAACGCCCATGAGTACGAGGGGATAGCCCTCTGCCTCAGATATACGGCGCAACTCGGTCATGGCGACTGAGAGGTTACACCCCTCGCCCCCGACGGGCATGAGGTAGGTGGGATGGTTGCGCAAGGGGGACTGGAAACGGATGACTAAGGTGTCTCGGACAATAGCCCAACTGGTGCCGTAATGCTCGCCCCAACCGTAGAGGTTGCAGAATGCTAGATCGCAGATGCGAGATGATCCGTTGAGGGTAAATCGTGTAATCTCTGCCCGATCCGCAAGGGAAACGGGCTTGAATATAATTGAATCCATATAGCTTGATAACTCTGCTTGGGACGATTAGGTTCTCCCTCGATCTCGTTAGGAGCTCATCGATCGGCCTCGAGGATGGTTGTGCCTGCGTTCCCCGAGACCTTAGCTGAGAGCCTATGGACCTCTTCGGTGCGCCCCTAGATGGGGCTGCTCTTGCGCTCCTACTTGGGTCTCTATGGAGGTCTAAGTAGGACTTCGATCGAACTCCTATCTGAGTCTCACCTGCGATCCAATTAGGATTATAGGTGAGACCCTATCGAGGTCTTTGATACCTCTCTGACCTTTCTGTTAATAAGTTGATTACAAGCTCTCTATCTCTCGATGAGGTAGAGAGTATGGTCTTGGATGTGGCGGGCCTCCTCGAGCGAGGCGAAAGGGATGCTGAACGTCTCGCTCATGGTGTCGATCTTGAGGGTACAGCGACCCGAGCGACGCTGCATGGGGGTCTGAGAGAGAGTCAGCCTCTCGATACGCCTCAGAGCGATCCAGCTCTCTATCTGTGCTATCCGCCCATGATAGACGCATAGATGTGTCGAGGTAAGCACTAGACGACGATGGTAGTAGGCCCCTCGTGTAGCCCCGAGGGCTAGGAGGAGCGTCGGCAGGAGCAGAATTCCCCATTCGATGACCTCGGTGAACCACATCACCCCGAAGGCTAGGCCATGCAGCACGAGGCATCCGCCGACGTAGAGGGAGAGCATGCGTCGATTGGGGCGTAGCTCCTCGAGGGGCTCGGTATCGATGCCCCACCAGCGGTAGAGCCGGGCACGCTCTCGCCAGCCGTAGAGCAGTAGTCCACCCTGTGCCTCTTTCTCCCCCTGCTTGCCTGCATTGCTTGCCTGTGTGATGCGCAGGCTCGAGAGTCCGAGAAGATGTTCGATGGGGTTGGTCTTCAGGCTGAGGAATACGATCTGGCTCGAGCGGATGCGTCGGTGAATGCTAGCGATGAGCCCTGCCGAGAGCTCCAGGCGGTCTGAGTAGAGGTCAACCCGTGCCCCCCACTGGCGCAGCACCTGGGGGATAGACCACAGCACCACGAGGATGAGGTAGAGTACGGCCACGACCTGTAGTACAGACCAGGGGCTGAGGTTGCCCTCGCTCCACTCCTCGACAGTGCTCTGAGCAAAGGTCTCCGATATGCGAACGAGTACCTTGTCGCCGAAGAGCTCGAGGAGGTCATCGCCCAGGGCCAGCAGCGAGGTGATGAGTAGAGATATGGCACGGACGTGGCTCTGAGACAGTGCCCCGAGCAGATGATCTCGCCTGGTGAGCGAGATGCTCCCGAGGGTGGCCTCGCCCTCCTGGATCTCTGCGCCTCGAGAGATCTCTCCGTCCGTCGTCTCGACCTCGGGAGCGTGTAGCTCCCTCTCCTCTAGACCGATGTAGTTGCGCAGGGCCTTTGCCTCGGCTTCGGTTAGGATGAGGGTGATCTCGGCCTCGTTGGTCGCTGTTGAGTCGATGCTGATATACTCCATATCGACCAGGCGATAGAATAGATTGCTGCGAGAGGAGATGTTGTGAATGCGGTCGATGGGGATGCTCTGGTGCTTGCGCGCGAGGCTTAGCACCCTCTGCTCGGTGTGTATCATCCCGTCAGCAATGTGGAAGCGGAAGCTGAAATACTTGACCAGCGTAGAGATGATGTAGAGGGCGAAGATGACAAAGGTGAGGATGCTCAGGGCATCCCATTTGATCTGTCCGTCGTTGAGTATTGCCCGGGCAATAGCCACGCCGGAGAGCGTGAGGATGGCGCGCAGTGAGCCCTTGACGTTTTCCCACAGGAGCACGACGAGGGCTGCGCCCCCCATACGTCTAGGTCGGGAGAAATCAATGGGTTTCATCTAGGCGTATTTGGCTCAGTACGAAGGTTCGTATGCGCTGAGCCTCCTCGAGCGAGAGGCCTGGGATGGTCAGCACCCCCAGTTGCCCAGGGACGAAGAGCTCGAGCGAGTGGCAGTGAGCGAGCTTCATGATAGGCCCCTGGTTCAGTGTAACCTGCTGTAGGCGACGGTAGGGGATAGTGGAGCTCTTGCGGAAGATCAATCCCTCTCGGTAGCAGATGTCATGCTCTCGCACGGCATAGCCCTTGACACGATAGGCAGCATCGACTAGGCGCAGATTGATCGCACCACTCCCTAGGGCTACGAGGGCAATGAGCCCAGCGATCCAGGGCTTAAACTCCTCGAGTATAACCCACGAGAGACCTATTCCTGAGACGAGGATACCCCCCCAAACGAGGGCGATGGAGATGCGCTGTACCTTGCGATAGGAGGGAAGTAGAGCTTGCCAATGGACGGCCTCGCTCTGGGGCAGATCCTGGGACGAGATCTGCTGATTGGAGAAGTCTGTTTGCATGAATAGGATCTAGTGTATTTGCAGGGCAAAGATAGTCTTTTCTCCGTGTCGCGACTTCCTCCCAAAAGAGAGAGGAAAAGTCGGGGAAATAGATATTTTTGTGGTATGAATGCTAAGCAAATGAACGGGTGTGGACTGCATATGGTCTGTTTGCCTGGTCGGCAGGACTTCTTCCGACAGGTCGAGTCTAGTCTCGAGCAGCTGGGCCTAGAGGCTCGGCAGGGGTATTGTACTCGTACTGAGAGCTATTTGGTTGCTTCGCTCAGTCTGCCCGCCCTCGAGGATGCCGATGCCCTGAGGCTACTGACTGCCCTACTGCCCCTGGTGCGCCATGGTAGAGGGGCTCTCTACCTCTCTCGTTCGGAGGCTCTTTGGCCTATTCGCTACGTCTTTGCTGACCTCGACGGCACGCTCATCCCTGACGAGGTGATGATCGCCCTAGCCCGACAGAGAGGCCTGGGCGAGGCCATGAGCCGATTGACGATGGAGGCTATGCTCGGGCAGAGCTCCTTCGCCGAGAGCTTCGCCCAGCGCAGCCGCATGCTTAAGGGGCTGCGTCTCTCAGAGGTTGCCCAGGTTGTGGATGAGGTGGAGATCCCCCTGGATGTCTTGCGATGGATCGGTACGCTCAAGCGTAGTGGTATCGGACTGGAGGTTGTCAGTGGGGCCTATCGGGAGGTAGTCGCTCCGCTCTGTATGCGCCTTGGAGTCAGGGACTATTGTGCCTCTGCGGCCCTCTTCGAGGGAGACTACTTCACAGGCACTCTCACCGAGCCCTTGGTCGATGATCTTTATAAGGCGGACTACGTTCGCTTTCGCACCATCGCCCGAGGCATCCTCCCTCTTCGAGTCATGGCTATTGGTGATGGGGCTAACGATCTGCCTATGCTTTCTCAGGCGGCTCATGCCCTCCTATTCGCATCTCCTAGGGAGGCTCGAGGATTATCGCTCGAGCAGCTTTGGCATTTCGTCCAGCAGGATATCCGTTACTAAAGCCCCCTACTCGGTCGAATTGATGCTCTCGAGGAGCTCTTCGAGGTCGTTACCATTGCCTCTCTGTCGTACAAGGCTGGAGTGGCGACTACATAGGTGCTTGAGTAGGAAGAGCAGCGAATTCTGTTGATCTTTCTGTAGTGGTGCCGAGAGAATGGCGGCTGCTAGCCGAAGTCGAGGGAAGACCTTCATAAGCTCTGCACGCCCCTCCGGGCGGATGGAGACACATACACTGCGTCCATCCCTAGGGTCTGGGTGCTCCTCGATGAGCCCATATCGCTTCAGACGGCGGATGACCTCTGCTCCCGAAGTCTTCTCTAGTCCATTGAGCTGGTGTAGCTCGGTCTTGGTGAGGCTTTCGTGAGCCATGAGACTTACTAGGTAGGTGTACTCCTCTTCGGTTTGTAGATGTTCCGAAGCCGAGAGTGCCGCCTTGATATAGGAGCGAGAGTAGCGGTGTAGTAGACTGAGATGACGAGCGATCTCGACCTCTGCCATAGAGGGGCTGCGCTCAGTATGCCTCCTCTGTGAGGCTCTATCTAGGTGCAGACTATTGACGAAGGCTAGGAAGGCCTCCATCCCCATCTCATCCGAAGCCTCTACCGTTTGCTCGAAGAGATCGATATACTCCAGCAGCTCTATCATTAGTTGTTTGGATCTCATTGTTTTCGTATCGCTTAAAGTGGCTCACAAAGATACAAAACATCCCACTTGCCCTCTCTAGCCAGCCTCACCCTCCAAAGAAATTTGCCTCTACCTATTGCAAATTCTATATTTTGTATTACCTTTGCATTCGAAACAGAGAACAAGGAGGCTCCGTAGCTCAACTGAATAGAGCATCTGACTACGGATCAGAAGGTTACAGGTTTGAATCCTGTCGGAGTCACCATCGCAACAGACTAAGTGCCGAGGGCAGATCTACGGATCCTTCGGCACTTTTCTTTTATCCCCCCCTTCGCAAGTAGTCTTCCTGGCCCATTGGCCTCGTACAGGGACTATAAACACACAACCCCCGCCTACTCCTGAGGGGTAGGCGAGGGTTGCGTTCAATGGATATGCGCTCTATCGGCCTGCGATAGCGATCCAGCGAACGTAGGCGAAGTCCATACGGTGGGGCAACTCCTCGTGCATGGGCACGATGCGGATGCCGACCTTAAACTGTCCAGGGATGCTATTCAGATGATCGATAGCGTAGGTCTCACGAGAACCCTCCTGCTTGATTAGGGAGAGAGGGCAGACCTCTACGAGGCGCAGAGCTCCAGCCTCGTCGCTCTGCTGAGCATAGACGAGTTCGACCTCGAGCTTGCAATTAAGTGTACCTCGATCGAGCACCAGTTCCACTCGGTTCGTTGTCCCGATTTCACGGCGGTTGAGCTGGGCCGCAGGTTCGCTGTCATGCTCTACTGAGAGCACCTGTAGGCTGTCCCAGTGCTCGGCCACGGACTGCTTCCACTCGACCAGCTCCTTGGCAATGCGATTGCCCTCTGCATGCAGGTGAGCCGAACGCTTAGCCAGCTTGCAGTAGAAACGCTCGAAGTAGTCGTCCATCATACGACGCATCGTGTAGTGAGGGGCGATGAAGTTGAGCGAGTTCTTGATCACCTGTATCCAGGCATCAGAGAAGGGCTTGCCGTCTCTAGCATCGAAGTAGAGAGGGATGATCTCTCGCTCGAGCATATCGTAGATCGTCGAGGCATCGAGCTTGTCCTGTAGGCTTTGGTCAGAGAAGGTGCGCTTATCTGTCAAGGCCCATCCAGCTCCAGCCCTATAGCCCTCATACCACCAGCCGTCGAGGACTGAGAGGTTGAGTACACCATTCATCTCGGCCTTCTCGCCAGAGGTACCGGAGGCCTCTAGAGGTCGAGTAGGCGTGTTCATCCAAATATCTACGCCAGCGATGAGCTTCGAGGCTAGACGCATATCGTAGTTCTCGAGGAAGATGATCTTGCCGAGGAACTCTGGACGACGACTGATCTCCAGGATATGCTTGATGAGCCCTTGGCCGCCACCATCTGCTGGGTGAGCCTTACCCGTGAAGATAAACTGCACTGGGTACTTAGGGTTATTGACAATGCGGGAGAGACGCTCCAGGTCGGTGAAGAGCAGATGAGCACGCTTGTAGGTGGCGAAGCGACGACCGAAGCCGATCAAGAGGGCATTGGGGTTGATGCTATTGAGCAGTGCCATTGTAGCCTCGGGGCTGCCACTATTGCGGATCCAGCGGTCTGCGTACTGCGAGCGAATATGGTCTATCAGACGCTGCTTCATCTGCTGACGGATCTCGTAGATCTCGCCATTGGGTACTTGCTGTAGCTTACCCCATAGCTCCTCGCTGCTCTGGTGCTTGACGAAGTCTGCTCCGAGGTATTTGCGGTAGAACTCCTGCCACTCAGGAGAAGCCCAGGTAGGTAGGTGTACGCCGTTGGTTACATAACCTACGTGGAGCTCTTCGGGGAGGAAGCCTTTCCACACAGAGGCGAACATCTCCTGCGAGACACGACCGTGGAGCTTACTTACCCCATTGGCCTCCTGACAGGTGTTCAGAGCGAAGGTGCTCATGGAGAACTTCTCTCCGTTGCCAGGCGTCTCACGCCCCATATCGATGAACTCCTGCCAAGAGATGCCTAGGCGCTGAGGGATGTGTCCGAGGTACTTGCCTAGAAGCCCTTCGTCGAAGTAGTCATGCCCAGCAGGCACGGGTGTGTGTACGGTGTAGAGCGAAGAGGCTCGTACCAGCTCGAGAGCTTCGTCGAAGCCAAGGCCCTGTCCCTCTACATAGTCCAGGAGACGCTGTACACTCATGAAGGCAGCATGGCCTTCGTTCATGTGATAGACATCCTTCTTAATACCCAGCTTGTTGAGCAGCAGCACACCTCCGATACCGAGTAGATACTCCTGCTTCATACGATTCTCCCAGTCCCCACCGTAGAGCTGGTGGGTGATGGTCCGATCCCATTCGCTATTCTGAGCGATGTCGGTATCGAGTAGGTAGAGGTTGATGCGCCCTACAGCCACTCGCCATACATGGCAGTAGACGGTGTGGCTGGCATAGGGGACTTCGAGCACGAGGGGAGATCCATCGGCATTGAGTTCCTGAGTCAGGGGGAGCTGGGTAAAGTCTTGAGCCTCGTAGTGAGCGATTTGTTCGCCTGCGGGGCTTAGCTTTTGGGTGAAGTAACCATATCTGTAGAGGAAGCCCACGGCACTAAGGCGGACATTGCTGTCGCTAGCCTCCTTGAGGTAGTCCCCAGCCAGTACGCCAAGGCCTCCGGAATAAATCTTCAGTACGTTGGTCAGACCGTACTCCATGCTCAGGTAGGCCACCGAGGGACGTTGCTCATCGGCGGGCTCGTCCATATAGCGGCGGAAGTCGGCATACACTCTGTCGAGTTCTGAGAGCAGGCTGCTGTCTTGGGCGATGGTGTCGATTTGCTTGGTCGATAGCTGACGAGTCATCAGTACGGGGTTGCCCTCGGTCCTCTCCCAAAGCTCGGGGGAGAGACGCTTGAATAGGGCCTGTGCCTCGGGGGACCATACCCACCAGAGGTTGTGAGTCAGCTCATCCAGCTTGGCCAGCGACTGGGGGAGCTTGGCATAGGTATAGACATCAGTCCATACGGCCTGGTTAGAATGCTTATGTACGATCATAAGTTTGGAATATGTGAGAGTAATTAGCAATGAGCTGCAAAGATAGCCATTTTGATATAACTAAAGAATTTGTGTTATATCTATGCGCTCTATTTAGAAGTAGTTTCGTGCCCTAGGCCCTCGGGCAAGTGTCTCCAGGGAGAGAATACCCCTACAGACACTACAGATGCCAAAGAGCCTCGGCCAGTACTCGAGTGCTAACCCACGGATCAACTCTCGAGCCCTCGGCCAAGGCTCTCAGACACTAAATTACTATGGCTCGTAAACCATACCTATCCGGAGTTGATGAAGAGTGGATAGGGACTCTTCTCGGGATAATGCAACCCCTCGGCACTCCCTGGCGTAGGAGGGGACGGGTTGTTGCTTTCCTCGAAGCATAGAAAGGCTTTGCAGGTCTTCTGGCTTATGGCCGTCGGTGCGCTCCCTTCCCAGAGACACAGAACCTCCAGTGGCTAATTGAGCGAACCTACCTGTAGACCAAATACAGCAGCGGGACTGCTCGAGACTCTCACTCGTATTCCCTTTTAAGCCAAGGCCCTCGAGAGGCTTTAGACTCATCGAGAACTTTGGCACAAAGCCGCAGCAAATGTAACCATAATCTGATACATAGACAATAGAAGATCGCCCTACAGTCCCAAAATCTTTGGAGGCTGTAGGGCGATCTCTATTCGGCCTTTAGTGTACCAGTCGCCAAGACTTGAAGTACACCTGTAGCTCGGTGGCTGTCGTCTGTCTGAGGCGTAGGCGTGTCCAGCGGCCTGCCTTCATGGGGGCGATGTCTGCTCGAAGGAGCGTCTTGCCCGCTCTCTGCATGAGGGGGAGGGCGATCCACTGCCCGCCCTGCTCAACCTCGAGGGTGAAGGAGGGAGCAATATCCTTCGTGCCGAGGTCAAACTCTAAGCTCTTGAGCTCGAGGGGCTCGACGGCTTGTAGCTCGAGGGTAGCACCGCTGGCCCAGCGGATCACCTCGTTGGAGGGGGAGATGGTGATCTGCTTGCCTCGGGACGAGAGGGCTAGGCCCGAGAGCTGGGCTACGTCGCTCGAGAGCGAGCAGGGGAGGTAGCGTGTGGCCGAGGATAGCTGCGTGCCGTGTGCCTGATTGTAGGCCGCTACCGATCGGGCGAAGGTGGCGTCCAGGGCAGGCAAGAGGCGTAGCGTCGCCAGGCGCACCCCTGGCTGATAGGGGTTCTGGTTCTCAGAGCTATCGATCTCGTACATCTGCTCGAGCAGAGAGAGGATGTGGGCGTGGATCTCGGCAAAGGCCTTGGGCTTAGCCTCTCGGGCAGCCTCGAGGGAGATAACCTCCTGCCCGTAGCGTCCGATCAGCCTAGCCATGCGCAGCCAGGGGGCTAGCTCGGCAATGAGGGCAGGGTTGTCTCGGCTGCTCAGTAGGATGTTAGCCGACCGCTCGAGTTTGAGGCACTCATCGCCCAGGGTGCGGAGGTCGTTTAGGCTCACCTCGCTGCCCCTCTCGATGCGTCCGAGCAAGTCCTTGAGCTCGGAACTCTCCTCACGACGGAAGAGATGCCCGTTGGCTCCGAGGTCGGAGCTGTGCTCGGCCAGGCAACGCAGGGCCGAGGACTGAGCCCCTGCCAGCGAGACGATCGAACGCTCCCAGGAGCGTTGACTGTCGTAGCTCTTCATATTCCATATGTAGTCCGCAATGCTGTAGAGGGCGATCTTGGAGGCCTCGGCATGCTCCATGGGGTTGGAGAGGAAGCCTGACAGATCCTCTGCGATCTCGAGCGAATTGCCGTAGGTCGCCCCGAGGAGCATATGGTTGCGTACGAAGTCAGAGACGGGGAAGTTGAACCAAATATAGGCCCGACGCTTGATGTGGCCATTGATCCACTGCATATCGGGCTTGTCGATGCAGGCCACAACACGATTACCCGTCCACATGATCTCGATGTCGGGGTCAAGCTCCCGACCTAGGGTGGGGAGGTAGCCCTTCTCGATGCGAGACCAACTCTTGTTGTACTCGGTGGGGCACATGACTAGAGGGGCTACGTCGCCCTTGCGGTGCACGAACTCTCGGTTGATGTAGTTGAGCAGCTCGGCCTGCTTGTCGGCTTTCGTCCCCTCGCCCGAGATATCGTCGAAGAAGACGGCGAAGCCTCGTACGCCGAGCTGGTACATGAGCTCGAACTTGTGCAGCAGCAGGTCTCTATCCTCTGCTGTCCACTTGATGTCCTGACCAGGGTGGATCGCCCAGTAGAAGGTTACCCCATTGCGCTTGGCCTCCTCGACGAGGGTGCGGATCTGCTGCCCCTCTACCTCTGGATAGGGTCTGCGCCAGTTGGGGACGCTGTGGTAGGGATCATCCTTAGGCCCGTAGATATAGACATTGAGCTTGTTACGGCCGTAGAAGCGGAGCTGGCTCAGGCGTGCCTCGTGGCTCCAGGGTGTGCCGTAGAAGCCCTCGACGACCCCACGCCAGCGCACGTCGGGGTAATCAACAATGCTTCCACAGGGCAATTGCCCCTCGTGCTCAGCCTCGAGCAGCGAGCGGACGGCATAGCGCAGGCCTGCCTCGTCGTGCCCAGCCAGTACGATGCGTTGGGGCTCGATGCTGAGGAAGTAACCCTCGCTGTGCTTGGGAATCTTGTTCGTATAGCGGCGTATGGCCTTGTCGCCTCGGATGCCCAGGAGGATCTCTGTGCGGGCCTTGGCATGGTGTCGCACTCTTTGGCTGAGCTCTTGCCCAGCGAGGCTCGAGAGGGTCTTGCTCGAGGCCGAGAGTCGTGCCTCAAGGGGCCAAGCGATGGTTTTACCAGCCTTGTCGGCCGTAATCTGCTGGGGAGTGGGGTTGATGTCGCTGAAGCTCTGTGCCGAGAGCGTCGCAGAGGCCCAAAGGAGGGCCAGGGTGAATAGGGTTCTCGCCTTCATTCTCATATCTGTTTGATGATGGTTGAGGACAAAAATAGGGAAAAAAGTGCAACCTCATTCCTCCTGACGAAACCCCTCTCGGCCGCTCCGCTCTGAGTCTCTATTGTGCTCCTTTTGAGACCTCGATCGAGTCCCTATTTGAGCCTCACTTTCATTCCTACTTAGATCTCGAGTGAAGTCCTACTTGAGCCTCGGTGACGATCCTACTTAGACCTCGATTGAGGCCCTATCTTAATTCGGTATAGCTCTATGGGGTTAAATCCTTACTTAACGTGAGTTCGGTATAAGTTGCAGGGAGCTATGCTTGTGCCCTTGGATTAGGCTATCTCTTGAACTCGGAGAAGCGCTTGATCCCGAGGGCATAGTACTGCCAGAGGACACTCTTTCGGAGCATAGTTGAGGGGATAGACTCGCCTCTATTTCGCTGGCCCGCAAAGTCGGGAAACATCTGCCTAGCATCTCGCCAGGCGGCCAGGACTGCCCGAGCGTGGCGGCGTTGTCCTCGCAGAAGGTACACCCCTGAGGCCAAGAGGTCAAGGATGAAGCGCATGACGACTACCTGCCTCCATCGCTTGAGTGGGAGGTTCTTGTAGAGCATGAGCAGGTTGTTTCGGAAGTTGAGGTAGCACTTGCGAGGGTTATTCATGTCTAGGCTACCTCCACCTAGGTGGTAGACAATCCCCCGAGGGGCTGCTACGATGCGGCCTCCTTGTAGCTGTAGTCGCCAGCAGAGATCGATTTCCTCTTGATGGGCGAAGAAGCGGGCATCGAGCCCTCCGGCCGATAGATAGGCCTCTCGACGGACAATGAGGCATGCCCCACTGGCCCAAAATATATCACACACCTCATCGTATTGTCCTCGATCCTCCTCTAGAGTGTCTAGGATGCGGCCGCGGCATAGAGGATACCCCCAGCGGTCTATATACCCCCCTGCTGCCCCAGCGTATTCGAAGTCTTGGGGGGCTCGCAGTGATCGGATCTTGGGCTGTACGACTACGATGGAGGGGTCTGCCTCGAGGAGCTCTAGGGCCTCCTCCTGCCAACCGGCAGAGAGGCGCACATCGCTATTGAGCAGGACGATGATTGGATGGGGAAGTGAAGCAATGGCGCGATTGTAACCCTCGGCAAAGCCATAGTTCTCCTCGAAGCAGATGAGCCGAACGGCTGGATAGTGCTCTCGAAGGTAGTCCACAGAGCCATCAGTCGAGCCATTATCGACGATGATAAGCTCGGCTCTGGGCTGAGGGGTGTATGCGACCCAGGAGGGGGCGAAGTCCTCCAGCAATGCTCGACCATTCCAGTTGAGGACAACGACGGCTACTTGTGGAGTATCCATTGAGGGCTTCTCTTCAGACATTTTGCTGGTTAAGGTAATCCGTAAGGCGTTCGCTCCTTACGGCCTTGGGGTAGTCCTCGAGGGCATACCGCCAACGCTTGTGGCTCCAGAGCCATCCGGCCTTGTCTCGCATGATCGTTGCCTCGAGCATTCGGGCGTAGCTCTCCGTGATCTCATAGGGCTTGGCCTCTTTGGGGTTCTCGCAGATGAGCTTCATATGCCCTACGTACTGCCTATCCGAGAGGCGCTCGATGTCCATGTAGATGACTGGCAGGTTGTACTTGCGGGCCAGTCGTTCGGCCCCATCGAGGAAGGCCGTGGGCTGATTGAGGAAGAGTGTCCAGTAGTTGACATGGTCTCGGCTAGGCTTTTGGTCAGAGAGAAAGAGCCAAGACCTAGGCTGAGGATTGCTCTCCTTGAGCTCCGAGAGCATACGTCTCCCGATCTCAGACTTAGGTACTACGAGTGAACCATGTTGGGTGCGCATCTCGAGGAAGAGGCGGTCGGCGGCTCGATCTCGCAGTGGCCTGTAGAGCTGATCTTGAGTGATGCCCATAGGGGCTAGGTAGAGAGAGCCAGCACTGAACAACTCCCAGTTGCCACAGTGTCCTAAGAGGAGAATGCTGTGAGGGAGACCCTGTCGGAGTAGTCGCTCGAATAGCTCCAGGCCCTCGTACTTGAGATGCCTTTGGAGGATGGTCTTGCTCGGTTGGGAGAGCATCTTGGCGGCGGAGATGAACTGCATGACGAAGCGGCGATAAAACTCTCTCGCTAGCCTCTCCGCCTCAGTCTGGCCGAGCTCGGGGAAGCTGCGCCTTATATTCTCCTGCACAACTGTCCGCCTATAGCCTACACCTCGGTGCAGCACCCATCCCAGCCCTCGAGACAAGGCGTGGATGCAGGGCCAAGGCAAGCTAGCACACAGCCCCAGTGCTGTCTTGTAGGCTCTGTAGCGTATTCGTTCGGTGAGGGTGTATTGGTTCGTCATTTTTATATCAGAAATGCTTCGCTTTTGTGTAGGGCGGTAGGGGTAAGCCTCGACGAAGTGCCGACGAGGCTTGGATCGTAGGATCGACCGATGCGGATATAATTGTCCGATAGACCAGTCATCCACCCTTCGGTTTGCCCCATCTCCCAGATTACTCGGTGCTCTCGACCAATGTTCGACAGGTAGAAGGCCTTGAGCCGCTCCTGAGATAGATGTGTGAGTAGCTGGCTACGTCGCTGCTTCTCTCTCGGTGAGACGATGTGGGGAATGCGCAGTGCTGCAGTCCCAGCCCGCTCGGAATAGGTGAAGACGTGTAGCTGGGAGAAGGGTTGACTCGTGATGAAGTCTAGGGATTGCTCGAAGAGCTCCTCTGTCTCTCCTCTCGTGCCCACGATCACATCGACACCGATGAAGGCCTCGGGCCAGACTGACTTGATGCGCTCCAGTCTGCGAGCGAAGAGGTGGGTGTCGTAGCGCCGGCGCATCAGGCGAAGAACCTCGTCGCTGCCGCTCTGCAGAGGAAGGTGGAAGTGGGGCACGAATGCTCGGGACGAGGCGCAGAAGTCGATCAGTTCATCGCTCAGCAGGTTAGGCTCTATTGAGCTTATACGAATGCGCTCGATACCCTCTATTCGGTCTAGTGCTCGGGCTAGGTCTAGCAGACTCTCTCCTGTAGATCGCCCGAAGTCGCCAATATTCACCCCCGTGAGGACAATCTCTAGCCCACCAGAGCGAGCGATCTGCTTTGCCTGCTCGACGAGTGTGGCTACGGGGGCGTTTCGACTTCGTCCTCGGGCTCGGGGGATGGTGCAGTAGGTACAATGGTAGTCGCATCCGTCCTGAACTTTGAGGAAGTGCCGAGTGCGTTCGTCCGTCGAGATGCTTCCGTAGAAGGTCTTGATCTCTGTCGTCGTGGTTGTCTCAATCTCTCCCAGGGGGGGAGTCTCGCTGCTTAGCCTCTCGAGCCAGAGATACAGGTCGAGCTTTTGCTCTGTGCCTAGGACGAGGTTTACCCCATCTATTCTTGCGACCTCTTCAGGGCTTAATTGGGCATAACAGCCTGTTACGATGATGAAGGCCTTGGGGTGCTCACGATGAGCTTTGCGGATGATGTTCCGACACTTCCTATCTGCCATCTCTGTTACCGAGCAGGTATTGATGACGCATATATCGGCCCGCTCCCCTTCTCTAGCCGTGCGCACCCCCTGCTCCAGCAGGGAGCGAGCGATGGTAGAGGTCTCTGCGAAGTTGAGTTTGCAGCCTAATGTATAGTAGGCAGCTGTTTTGTGCTCGAATACAGTCGGGTCTGTCATATATCCTTAGCCTAAGCCTCTCGTAGAGCTGCTCGGTAATGTAGGGCAACGCCTAGGAGCGAGATCCCCAAACCTATGTAGAAGCCCGCAACGAAAGACTCGGGCACATAGCCCGAGAGGCGGAGCAGGATGCCAAAGCTCATCATCACTACCATCACAAGCCAAGAGGAGGGCTTGAAGCAGCTCCATAGTGGATGCTTGCCTGAGGGTAGGGCTGAGACAAAACCGATGTTTTCTCGGGCTACAGGGGGGAAGATAATTGCCGAGAAGAATACCAGGGCTACTACGAGCCAAACATAGTTCCACACTACCACCTCCGAGCCCATCCATGCTGGGATGCCGATAGAGAGTACCTTAGCCCCTGAGAATAGCCAAAGACCGATGGCCGTCCAGTAGAGGCCTCGTTTCGATACATATATCTTATCCACTACTCCCAGTCCCCCTCTTTACCGATAAACTCGTCGAGGTTAAGCTCATCTAGCTCCTCGAGTCTCAGCCGATCGCTGCTCTCCATCTCTCCCGAGGTACTGTCGCTGACCCCACTACGCACAAACTTGATGACGTCCAGCAGGGCAGCGGTAAACTTATCCAAATCCTCTTCGTAGACGAATATGCGCTGACGCTCTCCTCCTGGGCGATCGCTCTGTCTGCGCTCGCACAGGACGATGTAGTGTGAGCCTGCGCTATCTTTTTTTGCGTCTATGTAGTAGCTCCTCGTACCGGCCTTGACCAGTCGGGTGTAGAGCTCTTGCTGTCGTCCTTGGTCTTTATTCTTTTCCTTCATTTCTATTGTGTTAAGTCATCTGCCACTTCACGGCTCAAAATGACCATCAAAGTTAGTACAATTCTTCCTCTCTCCAATTAGATAAATTCTGTTTATGTTATTTTTGTTTTAGATAAAATGTGTAACTTTGTTGCCGTAAATGTATTAGTGTATAATATTAATTGATTGAGGTGATTATGAAGGCAAATAGAATAGGGATGGGAGAGACTTATATTGCTCCTTCTATTAGGGTCTTATTTCTGAGGCAAATGTCTTTGTTACAGCAGTATTCTACGCATGAGATCTCTGACTCGTGTGCTTCCTTTGAGAGCATGACCAACGAAGATGAATGGATGTCTGACTCCGATGCCGTTTGGTAGTCTGGTCTTCAAACAAAAATGATTTGCAACTTATGAAGAAGTTTTTTGCTTTCTTGATGCTATTGATGTTATTCTTCCCATCGTGTAAGAAGGATGAAGGGCCTCGTCCTGGACCACCAGATACTGATGAGTATACTCTTGTTCCTGCGGAGCTGTACACCGTTGCCGACGAAGTGCGCTTGCATCAATACATAGAATCAACTCCTGGGGGAGAGGAGGCTGGCCGGATCGCCACCCCTTTCATGTCGGAGAGGAATTTGAAGATCCGTGTCGTGGTGCGCAGGCATACAGCTGAGGGGTTGAAGTATGCCTATCAGACGCTGATCTTTAACAAGGTGAGTGGAGAGAATCGAGCCACCTTCACTGGTGAACTCATAACGCCCAAGGGCCCCGGGAATATGGAGATCGCCGCAGTCCTCTTGGCTGAAGAAGGTGCTGGAGGCGAAGAGTTCATGCAGGTCCATAACAATAGTGTTGATGTTGTTAGGACGGCTCCGATCAATCCGATCCTGACTGTCATGGAAACGCTCCCAGGGGGGAGGAAGAAAGTCCGCACGAGGATTCCCTACGTTTCCGAATGGAGGCCCATGACTATTGTCAACAAGAAGATCGAGGTCGATAATGGCTCCTCTGACCTAAGGAAATGTCTGATCTTTAGGCCCAGCGGTACGCTCTTGCGCTTGAGGTTTACCTACAGTGGCACACAGCCTCGGACAATTAGTGCTATACGTATTAAATCCAATGTCTTAGTGAGGCATTGGAACTATTGTTTTACTCGTAACTCGCTAACTGGGACTGCTGATGGTAATTTGGTTCAAGGCTATGTGGACAATGATAGCCAGATTCGCTTAGAGGAGCTCTATAATTTCCCCCAACCTGTAACGCTCTCGAGTAGTAATCCCAAGTCCCCATGGTACTACCTTTGGGTGATGTCTCGTAAGCCAGGTCTCCCCCCCCCCTCGGGTGGTTTCGAAACGAAGATATCTGTCTTAGAAACGAATGCTTCAGAACGACAAGTCTTCTCAAGTACTCGTGAGACTCTCAAACTAGGAGCAATCCCGATTGAAGTTCCTGGCTGTTCAGATTTTCCTTTCGGTAAGTTGCCGCTCGATTTCGTTGCCCCTAAAAATTTGGCTAAAGTAGCTGGTGCTTGGAAGCTCCAAAGTGACAATACTATCCCGAACTCTCCCAATAACCAAATATTCCCCTTCGCAGACGTTCTGAGCTTCCGACATAACGCCCCTCCTCAAGGTCGATTGATCGGTACCGATCGCTACTATATCCCTGAGGATGTCGATATGTGGAGCCTATTCCTTATGGGGGAGAATAAACTCAATGTATCTCCTATGGGAACATGGTTTAATGTCCGACAGGATCGGATGCGTGTAGGAGGGCCTGGAGGAAGAATGTTTCAAGGAGACTCCCAGGGAGTATATCGCTCTTATTGGTATCGTCATACAGATGGAGTAGTTTATGCGGTGCGCTTGACGGGTAGGAATAACTGTCATGTCCTGGCCTATCGCTATCGCTTTGTTGGAGGAACTGCTCCGAATCCTAGTAATTCCTATGTGGAGGTTAGCTCGCGCTATGTCGGTAGAGATGCTTCTCTTGGGATTGGTGGAGGAACTCTCTCTCAATCACAATGGCAGAACATTCTTCAGACCCATGTTTGCCAACCTGGCTTTTGGACTCCTGGCCCTGGCCGTCGCTTCTCGCAGACAGTAACTCTGCCCACTATCGGAGCGAAGCAATTAGATGGAGCAACTGGAAACGATCTTTTTATACGTTGGGGGGATGGTCGATTAACTGATGGAGTGTATGGTGTATATTGGATTTCTGAACCTGGGGCTAACTATAGTCGTTACCTAGACTTTGGAACTTTCTTTTTTGAATTCCCTGAGAATCGAGTTGGTTTAGCTGGCCATTTATCTACTGTCTCAGCCCCTTTTACAGCTCCTGGACCTCCTCGAGCATCGGTGCGTCTCTTCAAAGATTTGAGAACCTTCCCTTAAATTATGCCAAAGCTCTAGGAAAGCTTTATCTCCGAATGTGTATCAGGGCAAGCCCTCTCTTTAGGGAGGAGGCTTGCCCTGATTATTTCTCTAAGGCTAGGAGTTCGTATGGGCTTTACTTCTTGATCAAGGAGTATTCCTTCCCCTATGCCAACTCCCGAGAGTGGGGGTAGGCATTTCGATATACCTCTCGGGGGCTCTTCGCTGCGTCCTAGATAGAGGCTCAACTAAGCTCCTAGATAGAGGACTATAGTTACGCTCTCGGTAGGGCTTCCCTGGAGGTGTCAGTAGGATCGCAACAGAGATCTAAGTAGGATCGACGATGAGGCTCAGATAGGATCGCAGCAGAAGTCCTACTTGGGTCTCATTAGAGGTTCAAATAGGATCGCTTCGGAGTGCTTCTCGGGAGTGTTATCGAATGCCCTCTTGGGCCTCAAGATCGCCCTCATTGGACTGTCGAACGAGGAGCGGTGCGCGCCCCTCCTATCCGCCCCTCACGCCGAGGGTATAGGCCGTACGAAGAGAGATCTTCAGCTCGAGGGCTAATCCAAAAGTGTTTAGTATATTTGCCAAACATTTAGATACGAAACAAAACGACAACGAAACAATGCTCAAAACTATCCTGTCTGTCTCGGGCAAGCCTGGTTTGTACCGCCTGCTTTCGCAGGGAAAGAACAATCTGATCGTCGAAGCCCTTGCAGACGGTCGTCGTATGCCCATACATGCAGCTGACCGTGTAGTCTCGCTCGGAGACATCGCTATGTTTACCCATGCCGAGGATGTGCCCCTGGCCGAAGTCCTCGAGTCCCTCTACAAGCACCAGGGTGGTGCACCCGTAGAGATGGCTGCTCTGAAGGACAGCGACGCCCTGAGAGAGCTGCTCGCACAGGTGCTCCCCGACTTCGACCGTGAACGGATCTACCCTACAGACATCAAGAAACTCTACACTTGGTACAACCTACTCCTCAAGGCTGGCTTCACGAGCTTCGTTGCTCCCGAGGCTGCCACCGAGCAGGCGGAGTAAAGATCGGACATATTCATCCAATATCAAGTAATACCTCTAACCCATGTACAAGGCAATCAAGCAGCACCTGCAGAGCGAGCTCGACGGCATTCGCCAGGCAGGTCTTTACAAGCAGGAGCGCATCATCATCACTCCTCAGTCCGCAGACATCAAGGTTGGCCAAGGGCAGCCCGTGGTGAACTTCTGTGCGAACAATTATCTAGGGCTCTCAGACCATCCACGCCTCATCGAGGCGGCCAAGAAGGCTATGGACAGCCATGGCTTCGGGATGAGCTCTGTACGCTTCATCTGTGGTACGCAGGACATTCACAAAGCCCTCGAGCGTGCCATCGCAGACTACTTCAAAACTGAGGATACGATCCTCTATGCCGCTTGCTTCGATGCCAACGGAGGTCTGTTCGAACCCCTCTTCGGCCCTGAAGATGCCATCATCAGCGACGCCCTCAATCATGCCTCCATCATCGACGGCGTACGCTTGTGCAAGGCTCAGCGTTACCGCTATGCCAATGCCGATATGGCTGATCTGGAGCGTGTCCTGCAAGAGGCGCAGTCGGCCCGCTTCCGCATCATCGTAACCGATGGTGTCTTCTCTATGGACGGTAATGTCGCTCCTATGGACAAGATCTGTGATTTGGCAGATAAGTACGATGCCATGGTTATGGTGGACGAGTGCCATTCTGCCGGTGTCGTTGGCCCTACGGGTCGTGGTGTCGCTGAGCAGTTCAACTGTTATGGTCGCATTGACATCCACACGGGTACGCTGGGTAAGGCCTTTGGCGGTGCTGTCGGGGGCTTCACTACAGGGCCTAAGGAGGTGATTGATATGCTGCGTCAGCGTTCTCGCCCCTACCTCTTCTCCAACTCCATCCCCCCCGCAGTGGTGGGTGCAGGGCTCGAGGTCTTCAAGATGCTCGAGGAGAGCAGCGAGCTGCATACTAAGCTGATGAAGAACGTTAATTACTTCCGCGACAAGATGATCGCAGCAGGCTTCGACATCAAGCCAACTCAGTCTGCCATCTGCGCTGTGATGCTCTACGATGCCAAGCTCTCGCAGGACTATGCCGCACGTCTGCTTGAGGAGGGAATCTATGTTACGGGCTTCTACTACCCCGTAGTTCCCAAGGGTGAGGCTCGCATCCGTGTTCAGCTCTCCGCTGCACACGAGCAGCATCACCTCGATCATGCTATCGAGGCCTTCATCAAGGTTGGCCGTGAGCTGGGTGTGATCAAGTAAGTCTGCCCCCGAGCAACGTATATCGCCCCCACAGAGCTAGAGGCTCTGTGGGGGCGATATGCTTGAGGTCGGTATGGTTTCTCCAGTCGCCCCTAGAGCATCTCCCGAAGCGAGGCGAAGTCGAGCTCGAGGCTGCGGAGGCGACCCAGGGTCTCTTCGCCCTGGGCTGTCAGGGCACAGATGACGCGCCTGCGATCCTCCCTTGCATTCGTCCGAGAGAGCAGGCCCTTGGTCTCGAGACTCGCCAGTACCTTGGAGGTGTGGGCAGGCAGTAGGCCTACGCACTGGGCCAAGTCTTTCGAGCATCGGCTCTCGCCCGCAAGGGCGCAGATGATCATAGCCTCGTTGAGGTCTACTCCTGTTTGCTCTATCAGTCTGGTCTCGAGCAGACGAAACGCTCGTACGATCTCTCTTAGGGTGCAAATCGACTGGATCTGTTCCATAACGCTTTTTACTAGATAATACTATATGAAGAGGTTTATATTGGCCTTGTCGGCACGTTGCATGTAGGTGGCTACGCCGCCGATTGTTACCTCGGGGAGGAGCTCCTCACGGCTAATACCCATCACATCCATAGACATTTGGCAGGCGATGAATTCGACCCCAGCTTCGAGGGCCTGGTCTCTCATCTGCTCTAGGGGCGTTACCCCTCGCTCACGCATCACACGGCGCATCATCCACGCTCCCATGCCTCCCATGTTCATCTTGCTCAGTCCCAGGCCCGTGCTGTCCTTCGGGAGCATGAAGCCGAAGAGCTTGCCCCAAAGATCCTTCTTTGGTGGGATAATGCCCGAACGCTTGATCGCATTCAGCCCCCAAAAGGTGAAGAAGATCGTAACCTTCTCCCCCGTGGCTGCAGCTCCATTGGCTAGGACGAAGGTGGCTAGGGCCTTGTCTAGGTCATCGCTAAAGAGAATGAAGGTCTTGCCCTTGCCCCCAGCGGAGCTCTGCCCCGATGTGCTTGCCGCCGCAACGTCCTGTTTCTCGACGATGGCATAGTACTCCCCGTGGCTGCTTCCTCCCTCTACAAAGCGATGTCCAGTGGTTTGTGTCCAGGCCTCGGCATCACGAACAAACCCTGGGTCGGTGGCGAGGATACGTACTTTTTGGCCGAGACAAAGCCCGTCTACAGCCTTGCGCAGCGTTACGATAGGGCCAGGACAGCATAGCCCTCGGGCATCGATCTCGAGGCAGTCTGAGTGCTCCCTCGTCTCTGTCTCCTCTCTTCGCTGGCAATGGTTGCGAGGGCGAGCGGGGGCGGAGTAGTCCTTCGTGGCTACGCTCCATAGCTTGTATCCACCCACTAGGTTGTACACCTGGGTGTAACCTCTCTGGCGCAAGATGTTCGAGGCGAGGTAACCCCTCAACCCCACCTGACAATAGAGGACAATACGCTTGTCCCTAGGGATCTCGCTCAGGCGTTCGCGCATATCATCGACAGGGATATTCACTGCCCCGGGGATATTGCCTAGCTCGAATTCGTAGGGCGTACGCACGTCGATGATGATAGCTCCCTCGGCCTTGAGGGCTTCGATCTCTCTCCAGTAGACAGGCTGCACCCTGCCCTGGATGATGTTGTCTGCGATATAGCCGGCTAGAGCTACAGGATCCTTGGCCGATGAGAAGGGGGGCGCATAGGCCTGCTCGGTGCGCATGAGCTCGTTGATCCCCCCAGCCTGCTTGATGATCTGTGCGATGGAGTCGATGCGCTTGTCTACACCCTCTGCCCCGACAGCCTGTGCCCCATAGAGGCGACCGCTCTTAGGGTCGAAGGTGATCTTGAGCGTTAGGGGATGGCTGCCTGGATAATAGCCCGCATGGCTCATCGGATGTAGGGTTACCGAGCGATATTCGATACCTGCCTGTTGTAGGGCCTTGGCGGGTAAGCCCGTCGCCCCCACGACTAGGTCAAAGATCTTGGCAATCGAAGTGCCGATAGCCCCCTCATAGGGCTGGGTCTCTAGGCCCGCTATGGTATCGGCTACGAGGCGAGCCTGTCTGTTGGCAGGGCCAGCCAAGTAATTGAGCCAAGGGCGACCGGTGAGCGGATGAGGATACTCGATGGCATCGCCGACGGCATAGATATCCCTCTTCGAGGTCTGTAGATATTCGTCTACGACGATGCCGCCACGCTCACCGAGCTGTAGGCCTGCTGCTTGCGCCAACGTCGTATTGGGGCGTACCCCGATCGAGAGGATGACGAGGTCGGCCTCGACTGTCTGCCGAGAGGACAGATGCAGTAGCATACCTCTCTTGAGGCTCTCGATACGCTCTAGGGCACTGCCGAGGTAGAGGCCTATGCCCTGATCCAACAGGTGTGCCTCGACGAAGCTCGCCATAGAGTAATCGACGGGAGCCATGACTTGCTGAGCCAGCTCTACAATGCTGACCTCCATACCGATATGGTGGAGATTCTCCGCCATCTCTAGGCCGATAAAACCTCCGCCGACGATGACTGCTCGCTGAGGGTGGTGCTCTTCTATGAAGCTCTTAATAGCATCAGTGTCGGAGACATTGCGCAGGGTAAAGACCCCTGGGCTCTGTATCCCCTCGATCGAGGGGACGAAGGGTGAAGCTCCAGGGGAGAGTAGCAGCTTGTCATAGCTCTCGCGATAGAGCGATCCGTCTTTGCGGCGGATCTCGACGCTATGCCCCTCGGCATCGATGCTGATGACCTCTTGCTCGGTGCGCACATCTAGAGCGAAGCGGCGGCCGAAGGAGGCTGGGGTCTGGACAAAGAGATTGTCTCGCTCTCGGATCGTACCCCCGATATAATAAGGGAGTCCGCAGTTAGCGTACGAGATATGCGCTCCTCTCTCGACGAGGATGATCTCGGAGTGCTCGTCGATGCGCCTGAGGCGTGCGGCTGCGGTAGCACCTCCTGCTACCCCGCCAACGATGATGTACTTGGCCATGTGTTGAATGTAGTCTGATCCCCGAGGCGAAGCCTTACTGCCCTCGGGCTTGGGTGAGTGAATTGAATGAACGTACAAAGCCCTCTAGAGAGGCCTTCAAGTATAATAACTATGACCAAGCAAAGATTGTTTCCTGTGGATAATATATCAGTTGAAAGACAGCAACACTTCCCCCTCCTCCGAGGGCATCATGCCCTGGTGAAGGGAGCTCTCACCTCGCCTCTAGCTCAGGCGAAAGTCCACGCAAGCACGCTGCTTGAGGTAGGGCTTGATGAGCTCCTGGACAATGCGCAGGTGCTCTAGATGCTGGGCGTAAGCGGGCAGCTCCTCGAGCGAGGGGACGACGGCCTCGAGGGCGAAGTCGTAGGCCTCGGCTGGGTTCTCATTCAGGTGAACGCTGAGACTCTCTAGTGGGGCAATGACCTCTGGCAGTCGCTCAAGGGATTGCTTGATGTGCTCTAGATGTGCTGCCCGCTGCTCGGGACTCTCGAAGCCCTCGAGGGCAAATAGGACGATATGACGTAGCATAACTGAGGGATATAGGGATCGAGGTGTGGATTATTTAGAACGATTGATGGCCTCCTCATCGAGGAAACTGTCCTTGTAGCCGAGGAAGTAGAGGATGCCATCGAGCCCCACATTGCTGATGTGTTGCTTGGCGTTCTCCTTGACCTTGGGCTTGGCGTGGAAGGCGATCCCGAGCCCTGCTGTCGAGAGCATGGGCAGGTCATTCGCCCCGTCGCCCACAGCTACAGTCTGTAGGAGGTCTACGCCCTCGACCTGAGCCAAGAGGCGCAGGAGCTCTGCCTTGCGCTTACCATCGACTACGTCGCCGAGGTAGCGACCTGTGAGCTTGCCATCGACGATCTCCAGTTCGTTGGCATAGACATAGTCCACGCCGAACTTACTCTTGAGATAATTGCCGAAGAAGGTGAAGCCCCCCGAGAGGATAGCGATCTTGAAGCCGACCACCTTGAGGGTCTTCATCAGACGCTCAACCCCCTCGGTCATGGGGAGGCTCTCGGCGATGTCCTGCATGACAGAGATGTCCAGGCCCTTGAGCAAGGCTACCCGCTGACGGAAGCTCTCTGTGAAGTCCAGCTCGCCCCGCATGGCTCGCTCGGTGATCTCTCGTACCTGCTCGCCCACGCCAGCTCTATCGGCCAGCTCGTCGATGACCTCGGTTTGGATGAGGGTCGAGTCCATATCGAAGCAGATAAGCCTTCGGGTGCGGCGGTACATGCTCTCCCGCTGGAAGGAAATGTCCATGCTATACTTCGAGGCCAAATCCATGAGCGAACGCTGTAGGATGGCAGTATCCTCGAGCGTGCCACGCATAGAGAATTCGACACTGGCCAACGGCCCGTTCTCCTCCTGACGTAGAGAGATGCGCCCCGTTAGACGCTTAATATCGTCGATATTAAGTCCTTGTTCTGCGCTGATGCGCGCCACGCTGGCGATCATCTGTGCTGTGATCTTGCGGGCTACGATAGTGATGATGTAGCGGTTCTTGCCCTGTAGGCTTACCCATCGGGTGTAGGCCTCGTCGGTAATGGGGCGGAAGCGGATCTTCACTCCCAGCTCGTAGCTGCTGAAGAGCAGCTCCTTGAGGATGTCGCCCGAGCGTTCCTCCGTCGTTTGGAAGAGAATCCCGAGGTTGAGGTTGTTGTGTATGTCGGCCTGTCCAATATCGAGGATGTATGCATCGTACTCGGCTAGCACTGCTGCCAGTGTGGCGGTAACGCCTGGTTTGTCCTCTCCTTGGATCGTAGCCAGGATGATCTTATGTCTTTCCATAAATAGGTGGTTTGTTTCCTTCTAAGTAAACAGTCGGGTTGCAGGGGCTCGGCTCTGTCTCTCGTCGAGGAACTTCTCGGAGCGACTCGCCCCCTCTGCTGGGCGGAGAGCTATGGGGAAGCCTCTATCGGTTCTTCGGCCAGGATCGTAGGGGCTGGGGGAGACCCTCGATGGATGCACCCTCGGCCTCGGCCGATCATGCGGCCCAAGAGCCCGATGAGCTCGCCCAAGCAAAGGTACTAAAAGCCTTACGAAAATACCTCAGAGATTTGCTCTTATTTGCCGAAAGGCCTCCTCTCCTCCTCCGATTAGCTCTCCTCCCTCCCCTTCGGTGGGGAGCTTTTGTAGCTCTATAGTTTTCTCAATGGAGGCTTAGGTAGCAGTTCGATGGAGTTCCTATTTATACCTCACTTGAGGTCCTACTTATATCTCGATGGCGATCCTATCTATACCTCTACAGCATCCCTATCGAGATCTCTGCTGAGGGCCTATCTAGCAGCTCAGCTGAGGCTCTACCGAGCGTTCGCAGCTGGGCCCTCCCAAGCCTGGAGGGGCGACCCTCTCGAGGCCGAGATAACGATCCCGACGAAGGCGATACCTTACGCCCCAGGCCCGATGAGCCCCGTCGAAGGGGGCTATTCGTGTAGGGCATAGAGCCCAGCCCAGCTGTCGAGGTCTGAGGAGCTTGAGAGGGGCTGGGCAATAATTTGTACCTTTGTACTCCTCCCTGTTTCATAGCTAGAGACCCCGAGGGAGGATTATTTACCTATACTATAATAATGAACGTATCCGAGTACGAAATCATGGCCCCTGTGGGCTCGTATGAGTCGCTTATGGCTGCTATCCATGCAGGGGCAGACTCCGTTTACTTCGGCATCGAGGGGCTCAATATGCGCTCCAAGAGTGCCAACAACTTCACCACAGAAGACCTCTACCGCATTGCCAGCATTTGCCGCGAGCATAGGGTTAAGAGCTATCTGACGGTCAATACAATCATCTACGACGAGGATCTCCAGCTCATGAGACAGATCATTGATGCTGCCAAGGATGCTGAGATCTCTGCCATCATAGCAGCAGATGTCGCCCCGATGCTCTATGCCCGAGAGGTGGGGGTAGAGGTGCATCTCTCGACACAGCTCAATATCACCAATGTAGAGGCGTTGCGCTTCTACGCACAGTTCGCCGATGTCGTCGTCCTGGCCCGAGAGCTGAACATGGATCAGGTGGCCGAGATCTACAAGGCGATCATCAACGAGCCGATCACTGGGCCTCGGGGCGAACCGATCCGCATTGAGATGTTCGCTCACGGAGCACTCTGTATGGCTGTCTCGGGTAAGTGCTACCTCAGCCTGCACGAGCAGGGCAAGAGTGCCAATCGTGGGGCTTGCTCGCAGATCTGTCGCCGATCCTACGAGGTAACGGAGAAGGTAAGCGGCATGAAGCTGGCCGTCGAGAATGAGTATATCATGTCGCCGAAGGATCTGAAGACGATCCACTTCCTCAACAAGATGCTCGACGCCGGAGTGCGAGTCCTCAAGATCGAGGGGCGCGCTCGAGGGCCTGAGTATGTAGACGCCGTCGTACGTGCCTACCGAGGGGCCGTGGATGCCTACTGCCGTGGGGAGTACAACCAGGCAGCCGTCGAGGTATGGGACGAACGTCTCGGGGAGGTCTTCAATAGAGGCTTTTGGGATGGCTATTACCTGGGTAAACGCCTCGGCGAATGGACACCCAACTATGGCTCCTCCGCCACCAAGCAGAAGGTCTATGTGGCTAAGGTAACGAAGTACTTCGGCAAGATCGGTGTGGCCGAACTGCTCGTCGAGAGTGGAGCGATCACGGTCGGCGACGAGGTCCTCATCTCTGGCCCAACGACAGGGCTGGTGCGCTATCGTGTCGAGGAGATCCGAGTAGACCTAGAGCCTGTGCAGCAGGCCATCAAGGGCCAGCTCTGCTCGATCGCCACTCCCGACAAGGTGCGTCCAGGCGATAGACTATATCTATTCATCGACCGAGAGGTCAAGCAATAAATCATTTCATTACCCTAATTACTTGCAATGAAGCAAAAAGAGTATCTATTCTCTCTCGACATGAAGGTACGCGACTATGAATGCGACCTACAGGGAGTGGTGAACAATGCCAACTATCAGCGTTACATGGAGCATACCCGACATGAGTTTTGGGAGAGCTTCGGGGCAAACTTCGGACAGATGCACGAGGCTGGACTCGATGCCTTTGTCTATAAGGTAACGATCACCTACCGCAAGTCGTTGCGCAGTGGCGACCGCTTCCGCTCGGCCCTGAGCTGTCGTATCAAGTCGCCCAAGCTAATCTTCGACCAGGATATTCTCTTCGAGGATGGCACGGTGGCTGCCAGCGGAGAGGTCGAGGTAGTCGCAGTGCAGGACGGCGTGATTACCCGAGGCGAATACTTCCAGGAGCTACTTAAGGACGTGCTCAATAAGTAATTCATCCCCTCTCACCCTCCAGAAGCCATGGCTAAGAAAGTTGTCGAGACCCCGATGATGCAGCAGTTCTACCAGATCAAGCAGAAGCATCCCGATGCTATCCTGCTTTTTCGAGTAGGAGACTTCTACGAGACCTTCTGCGAGGATGCGATAGATGCCTCTGAGATCCTCGGCATTACACTGACACGTCGAGCCAATGGCTCTGCTCAGTTCGTCGAGCTCGCAGGCTTCCCTCATCATGCCCTAGACACCTATCTACCGAAGCTCGTTCGTGCTGGTAGACGTGTAGCCATCTGCGATCAGCTCGAGGATCCGAAGCTGACCAAGAAGCTGGTCAAGCGGGGTATTACCGAGCTGGTAACCCCAGGGGTTGTCATGGGGGACAATGTCCTCAAGCATAAGGAGAATAATTACCTTGCGGCCGTCTATCTGAGCTCCGACTTTGCCCGTGCAGGCTTGTCTCTTCTAGACATCTCTACGGGGGAGTTCCTCTGCTCCGAGGGAGACCTGGATCACATCGACAAGCTCCTGGAGAGCTATCAGCCCAAGGAGGTACTTGTGGAGCGGAAGCAGAAGGGGGAGTTTGCCCGTAGGTTCGACTGGCGAGGCTTCGTTTTTGACCTAGACGACTGGTGCTTTGCCGAGCTGAACAATCGTGAGAAGCTCCTGGCACACTTTGGTTTACAGAGCCTCAAGGGCTTCGGCATCGATCATCTGAGCTATGCCCTCTCCAGCTCGGGGGCGATCCTCAATTACCTTGAGATGACCAGCCACCACAAGATCGGGCATATTACGACGCTGCGCTGCATCGATCGCTCGAGCTTCGTGCGCCTGGATGCTTTCACCCTGCGTTCACTCGAGATCCTAAGCCCGATGAACTCGGATGAGGGACGCAGCCTCCTGGAGGTCATCGACCATACCCGAACCCCGATGGGAGGGCGATCGCTGAGACGTTGGCTGACCTTCCCCCTCATCGATGTCAAGGCGATCGAGGAGCGTCAGAGCGTTGTAGAGGCATTGGCCAGTGATGTGCCCTTGCTCCAGGCCATCGAACAGGCCCTGAGCTCGATCTCGGACGTGGAGCGACTAATCTCCAAGGCTGCTGTAGGACGCATTGGCCCTCGAGAGGTCAATCAACTTCAGCTCTCACTGAGGTCTCTGGCGAGCATACAAGAGATCTGCCAGAGCTCTCCCGCTGAGGTGCTGCATCGCTTTGCCGAGCAGATAGATCCCTGTCTCGAGCTCTGCGAGATCATCTCGCAGACACTCGTGCCAGAGCCCCCCCTAGCCCTTGGCCGAGGTGATACGATCGCCCCTGGCGTAGACACAGAGCTGGACGAGCTACGCTCACTTGCCTCGGGAGGCAAAGACTATCTGGCACAGCTGCAGGAGCGAGAGAGCTCTCGTACGGGGATCACGAGTCTCAAGATCGCCTTCAATAATGTCTTCGGCTACTACATCGAGGTGCGTAATGCCCACAAGGACAAAGTCCCTAACGACTGGATTCGAAAGCAAACCCTCGTCAATGCTGAGCGATATATCATGCCCGAGCTCAAGGAGTACGAAGAGAAGATCCTCGGGGCGGAGGGGCATATTGCCGCCCTCGAGGCAAGGCTCTTCGCCGAGCTCGTGCAGCGTATTGGCCTACATACACAGACCATACAGCGCAATGCCCAGCTGATTGCCAGCATTGACTGTTTGCAGAGCTTTGCCTCTTGTGCTCAGAGGTATGAGTACACCCGCCCCAAAGTCAGCGATAACCTCTCGATTAGGATCGAGGCTGGCCGCCACCCCGTCATTGAGCGACAACTACCTCTTGGCCAGCCCTACATCCCTAACGATGTCTGTCTCGATACCGAGCAGACTCAGATCATGGTGATCACTGGGCCTAACATGAGCGGTAAGTCTGCCCTGCTGCGACAGACTGCTCTGATTACCCTTTTGGCGCAGATAGGTTCGTTCGTCCCAGCCCGTAAGGCCGAGATCGGAGTGGTCGATAGCATCTTCACTCGAGTGGGAGCTTCGGACAACATCTCTCGAGGCGAGTCCACCTTTATGGTAGAGATGCAGGAGGCAGCAGGCATCCTGAACAACTTTACCTCTCGCAGCCTCATCCTCTTCGACGAGCTTGGGCGAGGGACGAGTACCTACGACGGTATCTCCATCGCTTGGGCCATAGTGGAGTATCTGCACGATAATCAGCATGGTCGCCCCAAGACTCTATTTGCCACGCATTATCATGAGCTCAATGAGCTAGAGGGAAGGCTCGATCGGGTTAAGAACTACAATGTGTCGGCCCGAGAGATTGAGGGCAAGATGCTCTTCCTACGCAAACTCGAGCGAGGTGGTAGTGAACATAGCTTTGGTATTCAAGTTGCTAAGCTCGGGGGAATGCCCCTCTCCGTAACCGATCGGGCAAGCTCAATCCTCGCTCAGCTCGAGGCCGACCATGCCTCCGTCGGGCAAGCGAACCCAAGCGAACCCAAGCCCAAGGTCAAGAGTAAGAGTCGCCAAGAGCTGTTGCACATCGACCGTCCACAGAACCTGCACGGAGTACAGATGAGCTTCTTCCAGCTTGATGATCCTGTACTCGAGCAGATCCGAGAGATGCTGCTCAAGGTCGAGATCAACCACCTGACTCCTCTACAGGCTCTCAACAAGTTGAGCGAAATCCAAAGCCTACTCAAGATGAGATAACAGGGCCGTGAAGATCTCCTCCTACAATGTTAACGGCCTGCGTGCGGCCCTAAGGCATGGACTCCTAGACTGGATACAGCAGGAGCGTCCCGAGGTGATCTGCCTCCAGGAGACGAAGTGCACTCTCGGGCAAATCGACCGAGCCCCCCTTGAGGCAATGGGCTACGAGCTCTATCTCTTCCCCGCTGAGAGGCGGGGCTACAGCGGTGTGGCTATCCTCTCTCGACATCAGCCCACGAGTGTCGTCTATGGCATGGGGATGCCTCTCTACGACAGAGAGGCTAGGCTCATGTACATCGAGCTCGAGGGATTGTGTGTCATCTGTGTGTATCACCCCTCTGGCTCTAGTGGAGCGGAGCGCATTGCCTTCAAGCTAGAGTGGCTTGAGGCCTTCTCCTCGTTCGTCCGAGGTCTGAGGCAGCGGTATAGAGACGTGGTGATCTGCGGCGATTTCAATATCTGCCACGAGGCTATAGACATCCACGACCCAGTGCGCAATGCTCGAGTAAGTGGCTTCTTGCCAGAGGAGCGTGCCTGGATGACAGCCTGGTTCGCAGAGGGCTATATCGACGCCTTCAGGGCTTTGCACCCAGAGCGTATTGCCTATTCTTGGTGGAGCTATCGCACAGCTGCCAGAGAGCGGAACAAGGGTTGGCGCATCGACTATACCATCCTCTCTCAGTCGCTGGAGGGACGACTGTTGGAAGCATCGATAGATACTGAGGCTCGGCACAGCGATCACTGCCCCATTTCGCTCGTCCTCAGTGAGCCTTAGGAGAGAGAGCTCCCTAAGCTCCCAAAGTTCAGCCCCGCCCAATCTCCATTGGAGATCGAGCGGGGCTGAGTGCTATATAAGTCCAAGTCCTACGGCCTAGCCAGAGTTACGCACTCCTGCGGCGATACCTGAGATAGTTACCATGAGTGCCTGTTCGAGGGCTGGGCTTGGGGTATCGGTTGCGCGCGAACGACGCAGGAGCTCTACCTGTAGCAGGTTGAGTGGAAGCGTGTAGCTTGAGCGCATCTGTACATGGTCAGCCGCTCCGTCGGAGACGTCCTCCATCAGTACGGCATCGTGAGAGATGGAGAGGATAGTCTCAATGTCTCGTCTGAGGCGTTCGCGCAGGTCATCACCTAGATACTGTAGCTCTGGGGCTACGAGCTGACGATCGTAGTATTCAGCCACGGCAATATCGCTCTTGGCATAAACCATTTCGAGCATACTGATGCGGCTGTTGAAGAAGGGCCACTCCCGATACATGGTCTCAAGCAGCTCTACCTGTCCTTGGTCAATGGCCTGCTGCAGAGCTTCGCCTGCACCCAGCCATGCGGGCAGCATCAGACGGTTCTGAGCCCAACCAAAGATCCAAGGGATGGCTCTCAAGCTCTCGAGACTTGGGGTAGAGCGTCGCTTTGCAGGGCGTGAACCCATGGGTAGCTTGGCGAGCTCGGCCTCGGGGGTTGCCTGGTAGAAGTAGGAGATGAAGTCGGGGTTGCGTCGCACGACACCTTGATAGATCTGGCAAGAGCTATCCCGCAGCTCGTCCATGATGGCTCGCCACTGAGGCTGAGGCACTGGAGGGGGGAGGAGGTTAGCCTCGAGGATAGCCTCAAGATAGAGGTCTAGCGTATGGATGGCAATAGCAGGCTGGCCGAACTTGAAGCGGATCATCTCGCCCTGTACCGTAACACGGAGGCCTCCCTGTAGAGAGCCTGGGGGCTGAGAGAAGAGTGCTCGCTTGGCAGGGCCTCCACCTCGACCGATCGTGCCCCCACGTCCGTGGAAGAGGGTCAGCTGTACGCCTGCTTCACGGCAGACCTCGATGAGCTCCTCCTGGGCGCAGTACTGAGCCCAGCCTGCGGCTAGAGCTCCTGCATCCTTGGCAGAGTCAGAGTACCCGATCATGACCATCTGCCTGTTGTCGATGATGCCCCGATACCAGCCGATGTGGAAGAGGTCTCGCATCACGCTGGCAGCAGCCTTGAGGTCTGCGAGGGTCTCGAAGAGAGGCCCTACGGGTAAGCGATAGGGACAATTCGTCTCCTTGAGTAGGAGATGTACAGCCAGGATGTCCGAGGGGGTCTGCGTCATTGAGATAAGGTAGACGGGGATAACGCCCTCGGGGGTTTCGGCGATCACACGGCAGGTCTCGAGTACCTCTGCCGTCTCGGGGCTAGGAGTCCAATTGCTGGGGATCAGAGGACGCTTGGATGAGAGCTCGCGGATGAGGAAGGCCTGCTTCTCCTCTTCGCTCCAGGACATGTAGTCTCCGAGGCCAATATAGCGAGTGATCTCAGAGATCGCCTCTGCATGACGAGAGCTCTCCTGTCTAACGTCTGTACGCACGAGCGTAACACCAAAGCAGCAGATGCGACGGAGTGTGTCAGTGAGCTTATCTCCCGCAATGCTATCCATCCCACAGGCAATGAGCGAATGGTAACACTGCATGAGGGGCTCCCACAGCTGACGATCGTAGTAGATGACCTCCTCGGATATAGGCCCTTGCTTGCCTGCGATGCGCTTGTCGAGGAAGGCGATGGTATGGCGAAGCTGACTGCGCAGCCGCTTCATCAGCTCACGATAGGGCTCCTGCACCTCCTGGTCGCCTAGATAGGCTCGGAACTCTTCGGTGCACTTGCTCATCGAGAGCTCTCGTACCAGGACTTCAATGTCGGCCAAGAAGAGCTGAGCGGCACGCTTGCGGTTCTGCAAGAGAACTTCTCGAGTAACGGTGGCCGTTACGTTGGGGTTGCCATCGCGGTCGCCCCCCATCCAAGCGGTGAACTGGATCGGACGAGCATCTATGGGTAGGGTATAGCCCTCGAGGGTCTGCTCGAGTTGAACATTGAGCTCTCGGATGAAGCTAGGCACTGCATGCCAGAGGCTGTTCTCGATCACATCATTGCCCCACTTGGCCTCCTCGATGGGGGTTGGGCGACGCTTGCGGATCTCGTCCGTGTACCAGTACTGTACGATGAGCTGGCGCAGACGACGCATCAGCTGAGCCCTCTTGTACTCTGGCAGGTCAGCACGCTCGAGCTCCTCGAGACATTCGCTTGTCTCGTTGAGGTTGTTGATGAACGAGCGGCGATTAATCTCTGTAGGGTGTGCCGTGAGGACGAGATCCATATTCATCTGTTCGAGGGCAGTGATGATCTCCTCTCTGGAGCATCCCTTGGCCTTGAGCTCTCCGCATAGGGAGACAAAGCGGATGGGGTTGCTGTCGCCTCGGGTGATGAGAGAGATGGCATTAAATTGCTCAGCCGTGTTGAGCAAATTAAGTGATTGGTTGAAGGTCTGAGCGATGTGCAGCAGCTCCTGATCCGAGAGGGTCTCGAGGCAGTCGAGCGGATTATTCTCTGCCCTAAAGCCGAGTGTCGTCGTCTCGTGCGAGAGTTCTCGAATGCGCTCGATGCGCTCGGTCATCTCCTCGCCGAGTGCTTTGCGCACAGTATCGGTGAGTAGTTCGCCAAGCATTACTACGTTATCGCTGATGCGATTCGTTTGATCTTGCTTCATTGTTTTGAGTTGGTTTGGGTTAGATGCAGTAAGCCGACCTCAGCCGAGTGCCTCGATGAGGCAATCCCTTGTCGGTCTACTCTGTCGAGGCGACAGCCTACTGGTTTTGGATAATATAATATTGGATGAAAGTTCACAGATGGGCTTAGGGCTTACCCTTGAGGGTGTCGTAGTAGGCATCGAGTAGCTTCTGCGCCCCAACGAACGAGGAGATCTGATCTCTTAGGATCTGCTCCTCAATCTCTGGGCGTAGGCTCGAGACGATGGGATTGCCATAGAAGGATCGGTGCAAGGCTTCATTGACCGTCTCGTACATCCACCACTTGGCCTGCCGTTGCCGCTTCTCGACGAAGTAGCCCGAGTCCATGGCGAAGTGGCGATACTCGTCCACCATGTCCCAAATCTCCTTGATCCCTAGGCCGTAGAAGCCGGAGTAGGTGAGTACCTTGGGTTTCCAGCCCGACTCGGTGGGGGGGAAGAGGTGCAGAGCGTTGCGGAAGTGCGTTGCGGCCAGGTTGGCCTTGTCTATATTGTCTCCGTCGGCCTTGTTGATCACGATTGCATCGGCCATCTCCATGATACCTCGCTTGATGCCCTGTAGCTCGTCGCCAGTGCCAGCCAGTTGGATCAAGAGGAAGAAGTCTACCATCGAGTGCACGGCCGTCTCACTCTGCCCTACACCCACGGTCTCGACGAAGATCGTATCGAAGCCAGCGGCTTCGCAGAGCATGATCGTCTCGCGGGTCTTGCGGGCCACACCGCCGAGCGAGCCTGCTGAGGGACTGGGCCGAATGAAGGCATTCTTCTCACGAGACAGGGCCTCCATGCGTGTCTTATCGCCGAGGATGCTTCCCTTGGTACGCTCGCTACTAGGGTCAATGGCCAGGACAGCCAGCTTGCGGCCCTGCTTGACGAGGTGCATCCCGAAGGTGTCGATCGAGGTACTCTTACCCGCCCCTGGTACGCCTGTGATGCCTACTCGGATCGAACGGCCCGTATGAGGGAGGCAACGCTCGATAATTTCTTGGGCGATGACCTGATGCTCGGGCAGATTACTCTCGACGAGCGTTACAGCCTGACTCAGGCAAGTAATATCCGAGGCTAATATCCCAGCGACAAATTCGTCTACACTATAGCGACGCCGTGCAATGCGGCGGAGGTGAGGATTGACCATTGGCTTCTTATCGACACCCTGATTGACCTTGAGCCCTAGGTAGGAGGGGTCATTCTCCGGGTGATGAAGCATTTCTTCATTGATGTCCATGATCAGTTCGTATTATCATTTGCAATTAGCCCCAAAGTTAGCATTAACATTCGTAAGGGCCAAGCCAATGCAGAATAACGAGGGCAAAATGCCTCACTCTGCCGACAACCTTTTCCGCATGCTCGATCTCGCTCCTACCCAGCTCTCATAGAGCTCCTACTTAGACCTTCACTACGACCGCTCTTAGTTCTCCATTGTGATCCTATTTAACCCTCGACCGAGCTCCTACTTGAGTCTCCACTGCGATCCTACTTGAGCCTCTATTGAGCTCCTATTTGGATCTCCACTGCGATCCTATTTAACCCTCGATAGACGCCCTACATTGGATCTCTATTGTATTCTGTTGCGCATCGAAAAAGCTGAGAGTGGGGGGATCATTAGGCAGTGATCAAACCTTAAGCGTCGAGTGGCTCCGAATGCTTTGCCGTTATTGAGGAGTATTTTTAGATCTCTCCCACAGCAAATCCGCTCTCGAGGGCTTGCTATATTCAACTTAGAAGTGCAAATTTTGGCAGTGGGATACAGGCTTTAGCCCCCTAAATACCTAGAGGGGGTTGCAGGGGGAAACCTCCCCCTGCTTGATGTAGGTTCAAGATAAAAGAAAAGGAGAGACCTTTGAGAGTCTCTCCAAT